>DATMGK010000067.1:0-7583 GCA_035555595.1 Croceibacterium sp.
CGCGCTGCCGGTGCGGTTTGGGTGCCGCTGGCGGTGATCTCCGTCGCGCTCTACCCGGTGCGGCTGGGCTTCTATTATCTGACTTATCGCTGGCTGGGCGCGGATGCGATCTGGTGGTCGTTCCCGGTCAGCGCGCTTGCCGGGCTCGGGCTGGGCTGGTGGTTCTACCGCTATTCAAACTGGCGCAAGGAAGCCGGTTCGGAAACCGCCGCCCCCTCCCCGGTCAGCGCGCCCGCGCCGGATATGTGACCAAAGCGCCACGCCTTCGCCGCCTTGGCAGGGGCGGCGCGACGAAGACCTTTCGATAGCTATATTGACGCGTATATAGCGCCCCGCACTTATCGGCCTCGCCCTCGCGGCGGGGCCCATCATGTCATTTGAGGGGAACATCCTTGCGCGTTCTTTCGCTTGCCACACTATGCCTTTCCACCTGCCTCCCGGCCGTCGCGCTGGCTCAGGACTCGGGCCAGAATCAGGGCGCTTTCGAACTGGGGCAGATCGTCGTGCGCGCCGATGTGTCGGAAGACACCACCATCGGCAGCGAGACGCTGGATCAGAACGCGATAGAAGCGTTCAACCGCAACACGCTGGACGATGCGGCCAACCTGCTGCCGGGCGTCACCGCCTCCAACTCCGGCGGATCGCGCAACGAACGGCTGCTGTTCGTGCGCGGGTCCGACCGGTTTCAGGTGCCGCTCTCGATCGACGGGATCCGCGTTTATCTGCCCGCCGACAACCGGCTTGATTACGGCCGCTTCCTGACGCCCGACGTCGCCCAGATTCAGGTGGCCAAGGGCTATGCCTCAGTGCTCGACGGCCCCGGCGCGATGGGCGGTGCGGTCAACCTCGTCACCCGCAAGCCGACGAAGGCGCTGGAAGGCGAAGCCCGCGGCGTGCTGGAACTGGATCGCGATGGTGATTACGCAGGCTACACCGCTTTCGCCATGCTCGGCACCCGGCAGGACAAGTGGTACGCACAGGCCAGCTACGCCCGTAACGAGCAGGATCACTGGGATCTGCCCGGCAGCTTCGTGCCCACCGCCAGCGAAGACGGCGGCGAACGCGAATTCAGCAAGACGGAAGACTGGCGTGTCAACGCCAAGTTCGGCTTCACGCCCAACGCGACCGACGAATACTCGATCAGCTACACCCGGCAGGAAGGGTCAAAGAACGCCCCGCTCAGCACCGTCGATCCCGTCAGCACCCAGCGTAACTGGACATGGCCGTGGTGGAACCTGGAAAGCATCTACTTCCTGTCCACCACCGCGCTGTCGGATGACATCACGCTGAAGACCCGCGTCTATCGCAACACCTTCGACAACCTGCTCAGCGCCTATGACGACGCCACGCAGACGACACAGACGAAAGGTCGCGCGTTCAACTCGTACTACGATGATGAAGCATGGGGCGCCTCGGCAGAACTGGCTATCGCCGTGCGCGGTACGGATCGGCTGGCCTTCGCGCTGCACTATCGCAACGACGAACATGTCGAATACCAGCAAAGCTTCCCCGCAGGCACGACCGAGCCGCCGCAGACCAACGAGGAAGATACCTGGAGCGCAGCGGTGGAATACGCCGGCGCCCTGTCTCCCACGCTTACCCTCACGCTCGGCACCAGCTATGACTGGCGCAATCTGAAGCGGGCAGAGGAATATGGCACGGTTCCCGGGCAGGGGTCGGCCCCGATCCTGTTCAGCTATCCGATCCGTGATGCGGACGCCTGGAACGCGCAGGGCCGTCTGGAATGGCGCCCGGCAGATGCGACCAGCGTCTATGCCAGCGTATCGTCACGCGCCCGCTTCCCGACCGTGTTCGAACGGTTCAGTTCGCGCTTCGGCGGCGCTGTCTCCAATCCCGATCTGCGGGCGGAGCGGGCCACCAATCTGGAACTGGGGGCATCGCGTGATTTCGGCGCCGTGCGTGCCGCCGGCTCGGTATTCTACTCGCACGTTTCCGACGCGATCGTCTCGTTCCCCTTCATTTACGAGGGACAAGCCGTTTCGCAGAGCCGCAACGTCGGCAGCGGCGACTACTACGGCGCGGAACTGTCGCTGGATGCGCGGCTCAACTCGACGCTCACGGCCGGGGCGAACTACAGCTACATCCATCGCGATCTGAACGATCCGTCCAACACGGCGTTCGAACCGACCGGCGTGCCTTCGCACAAGGGTTTCGCATTCGTGGAATGGAGCCCGGTTCCGGCCCTGCACATCCTTCCCAGCGTGGAAATCGCCTCCAGCCGCTGGACGGTGAACACGGCCGGCACGAACTACTACCGCACCGGCAGCTACGTGCAGGCCAGCCTGCGTGTGGACTACGATATCCTGGAAACGGTCACGATCGGCGCAGGTGTGCGTAACGCCTTCGACGATCTCTATGTGCTGACCGACGGATTCCCGGAACCGGGCCGCCGGTTCTTCCTCAGCGCCCGCGCGCGTTTCTGACGCGGTGGGGCGGTGGGCGCGGGGGTTACTTCCCCTGCGCCCGCCAGCGCTGCACGGTGCGGATAACCCGCTCTTCCTCGCCGCCGCTTTCGTTCCACAACTCGCTGAAGCTCGGATCTTCCGACGCCGGGCGTTTCGATTCCTCAAGGTTGTCGAAACTGACGCGCATAGGGATGGCCACACCTTCACCGCAGATGATGCATTCGCGGTTACGCAGCGCGGGAATGGAATCGAGGAAGCCGCGCGCACCTTCCGGCATCGCCGCTTTCACGAAGGCCTGATCCCGGTCGTTGTTCAGGCGCATCGATATGATCGTGCCGCACTGCGACAACACACCTTCCGCAAGGTCTGACGGGCGCTGGGTAATCAGGCCCAGGCTGATGCCGTATTTACGGCCTTCCTTGGCGATGCGGCTCAGGATGCGGCCGACTGACGATCCATCGGCGTTCTTCTCGCTCGGAACATACCGGTGCGCCTCTTCGCAAACCAGCAGCACGGGCCGCGTCTTCTCCTCGCGCCCCCAGATCGCGAAGTCGAACACCATACGGCTCAACACCGCCACCACGGTGGAAGTGATGTCCGACGGCACGCCTGACACGTCGATGATGGAGATCGGCTTGCCATCGCCCGGCATGCGGAAGATCTTGGAGATGAACGCCGCCATCGTATCGCCGACCAGCATGCCGGAGAACATGAACTGATAGCGCGGGTCGCCCTTCAATTCCTCGATCTTGGTCTTGATCCGCATATAGGGCGCGCTGGTGCTGGCCTTGTCCAGCTTGCCCATCTCGTCCTGAATGATGTTCGTCAGGTCGCTCAACAGATAGGGGATCGGCGAATCGACGGTGATCTTGCCCAGGCTTTCCGCCAGCCGGTTCTTGCTCCGCGCCTTCAGCAGACACTTCGCCAGAATATCCGCGTCTTCCTGCCGGTCGTTGCCGCTGGTGGTCAGCAGCACTTCGCAGTGTTCTTCGAAGTTCATCAGCCAGTACGGCATCTGCAGGTTGCCGACGTCGAAGATCACCCCGGTATTCCTGAACGCGGCCGAATATTCGCCGTGCGGGTCGATCATCACGATATGGCCCTGCGGTGCACTGTCGCAGATACGGTGCAGGATCAGCGCCGCGCTGGTGGACTTGCCGGTGCCGGTGGAACCCAGCAGCGCGAAATGCTTGCCCAGCATCGCGTCGATATACAGCCCGGCCCGGATATCGCTGGTGGGATAAACGGTGCCGATCTCCACCGCGCTGCGCCCGTCGGATGAATAGATCTGGCGCAGATCCTCGGTAGAGGCCGGATAGATCAACGCGCCCGGAACCGGATAGCGGGTGACGCCGCGCCGGAAGCCACGGATCTTGCCCGTCAGCTTCTCTTCCCGGCCCTCACCCATGAAATCGATGGTGGCCAGAATGCCATTGGCCCGGCGATCCTGCCGCTGGTCGCGAACGCTGGCCAGCAGCCAGCCGTCGCGGGTCTTGATCTTGAGCTGACTGCCGACTTGCCCGGCAAGGGCGATCGACGGATCGTCGTCATCCATGCACTCGTTCAGGCGTTGCAGGTCGAGAGCGATCTGCGATCCCGATCCCGCGATTTCCAGCACCACGCCGATCGGCTGGCCGGTATTGTCCGCCCCCCGCGCTGTTCGCGGCACGCGCGAAACGTCGGCCGCCCCCGGCTCTTCAGCGGGATCGAAAGTCTGGAAAGGCTGCTTCGGCATTTCGCTCATGCGGGCACCCGGCAAATTTCTGGGAATGTCCGCCGACTTAATCTTTATTGGGTTAATTTTGGGTCAAGGACACCGTCCCGAACGCCGCGCAGAATCACACCAGCGAGAAGAGGCGCCCCGCCACCCAGCCCATCAGCACTGAAAGCGCCACGGCAAACAAGCCATAGAGCACGCTGGATCGTTCCGCCTGATCCGCCACGAACCTTTCGAAACCCAGCTTGCGAACCTCCACTTCCGCAGCGGCCGATGCGATTACGCGCCCCTGCACGATGGCGAAGGTTTCGGCGGTATAGCGCCCCGTCACCACGTTTGATGGAACGGCGATGCGCGCCTGATACAGCACGCCCTGGCTGATCGATACGCCCGCGCCGTCCTCTCTGTAGAGCCCTTCGCGACGGCGCAGGTCCACCAGCCCGCCGGTGAAGCGGGTCTGTTCCTCCGGATCGATCGCGCCGCTCGGGGAAAGCTGCAGATAATCCAGCCCCAACTCGTAGATCGCTGCCGTGCGTTCATCCACGATCTCGTTGATGGGCCGCGAACTGGCGACGGAAAAGAATGAAGGCGCTGACCGGAAGGCGGTGTTTTCGGCATTGAGCCATATGCCGAACTTCTTCGCCTTCTCTCGCACCAGTATCGGCTCGGTCGGCCCTTTCAACACCACGACCACGTCATAAGGGCGGTTCACCCGCTGTCCCTGAGGGTCGAGGATCGCCCCGAACAACAGCAGTTCGGTGCCCGTGAATCCCTGCCGAACCTGAATCTCGTGCTGCGAAACCTCTGGCACAAGGATCGGTTCACGCTGGGCGGAAAGCGCGCCGAACGCCAGCAGGGCCAGAACGATACGGCCCGCCCGCCCCATCACAGCGGCACCACGGTATAAACCTCGTCCGGCCGGAAGCCCAGGCCGAAGGCCATCCTCAGCGCCACCGCCAGCACGATGGCCGCCAGCGCCAGACGAAGTATCTCCGGCTTTATCGACAGCGCCAGCCGACTGCCAATCTGCGCGCCGATGACGGATCCAAGCAGCAACAGTCCGGCCAGCACGATGTCCACCGCCTTGGTGGTCAACGCGTGCATCATCGTCGCCACCATGGTCACGAACAGGATCTGGAACAGCGATGTGCCGACGACGACATTGGCGCTCATGCCCAGAATGTAGAGCATGGCCGGTACGAGGATAAATCCACCGCCCACGCCCATCAGCATGGTGAGAACGCCAGTGACGAAACCCAGTATCAGCGGCGCCAGCGGTGAAATGTAGAGGCCCGACCGGTAGAACCGCCAGCGCATCGGCAGGCTGGCGACCAGCGGGTGATGCCGCCGCTTGGCCGCGCGCGGCCGCTCTCCCCTTCGGGCCCGCATCGCATCGATGCTCTCACGCCCCATCAGCGCGCCGATCGTGCCCAACAGCACGACATAGAGGATGTTGATGACCGTATCGATCTGTCCGATCGATTCCAGCAGACGGAACAGCAACGCGCCCATCGCCGCGCCCATCACGCCGCCCGCAACGGTCACGGCGCCCATCTGGTAATCCACCCCACCCCGCCGGGTATAGGCAAAGACGCCGGAAACGCTGGCCCCTGTCACCTGGCTGGCGGAAGATGCGGCGGCCACCGTCGGCGGCACGCCATAGAATATCAGCAGCGGCGTGGTCAGGAATCCTCCACCGACGCCGAATATGCCCGACAGGATGCCCGTTCCGGCCCCCAGCAGGACGATGACCAGCCCGTTGACCGCAAGGTTCGCGATGGGGAGGTAAACGTCCATGCCCCGGATTAGCTCAACGCGGAGACGGATTGAAGGCGCGCGGCCTAGAAACCCGCAGAAACGGTGAGCGCAGGCCCACTTGCCGGTTCCGCGCGCCCGGCAATGCGGAAACGATAGTCGGCGGCGATCCGCACGCGCAATTCGCCCAGCGGGAATGTCGCTGCGGCGCTTGGCCCTATGTCCAGCCGCGCGGCATCCTTCTGCGCCCCACCCCACACACCCGCTCCGGCAGACAGGGCCACCTCGCCCATATTGGCCAGATCGCGTTCCACCCTCGCCTGACCGTCCGCAAACGCGCTCGCCGCCTCCCCACCGACATAACCGGCCTGCACATAACCTTCGCCGCGTAGGCCCAGCGGCAGGTCCACTGGCGGGAGCCCGGAAACCGCATAGACGGCGGGGCGCAGGCGCGTGCCCTGATCGCTGTCGTTCACCCGCGTTTCCGCAGTCACGGTGACCGGTATGGCCGGCAAGGGTCTGACGGAAAGGCCAAAAGCGATTTCCAGCTCGCCCGAATCGTCAAGGGCGCGCGCCATGCGAACCTGTGCCTTGGGTTGCATATCTCCCAGTGGCGGCAGCGAGTATCGAACCACCGCCCCCGTTTGACTGCGGCCATAACCCGGCCTGTTCGACAGACCCGGTCCGAGAGGGTTCTCTACTCCCTCTCCCCGCAACAGAACCCACGCGTCGAACGACCAGCGCCGCCCGGCCATATTCATCGACAGGCGCGATATCCCCGCGTCGAAACCCTCTGCAAAGGGCCGGATCGGCGCGGGATCAACTTCAAGGACAGAGCGGGTCGCATATTCGGGGAGGGAGTTCGCGACCTGATCGGGAGTTTTCTCCCAGCCTCGGGGCGACGGGCGCAGCAGCGGTGCGGGGACGACCTCCACTCGACGCGATGCAAGCGAAGAAGTGTGCGCCAAACTTTTCCAGTGGCTCCGGTCATGGGTAGTTTGGAGCTTCCTCTCATCGGCGCCCCCCGGCGACACGTCCGCATCCGCGGCGCGCGTGGCCAGTGCGGCCAGCCTGGGATGAGGCAGGCCATTCGCCGCCTGGTCGAAAGGCAGTTCCCACAGCATCACGCGCAGGGCCAGCCATCCCAAGATGACGATACCCAGCAACAGCAATGGTTGGCCCCGGAAAGTGGCGCGGTGTTTCACGTCGTGGCGCGCACCCCGGAATCCGCAGGATGGGCGTGATGAAAGGTCTTGTCCCACTTGGGCGCCCCGCCCATCAGCGTCGCCACATAGGCCATCAGCGCGCGGCGCCCCGCAAGGATCGCGATGATATTGGTCACCGGGATCCGGGCCACGGACCACACACCTTCCCGCCAGCCATATTCGCGCGCGGTGAAGGCGAAACGCATCCCCGCGCGCCAGAGGAAGGCCACCATGTTCGCGGCCAGCAGCGCCTTCAGCGCCGGGGCTTCGCGGAAGGGCCGGAGATATCCCATCTGCTCCGCCACCAGCATCGCGCCGCCCAGCAGCACCAGAATATATCCCGCGAACAGCACCAGCGCCGTCAACGGGCCCCGCCGGTCACGCAGGCGCATCCAGTATTCGCCCGGTCCGCCGCTCCAGCCAAGGCGATCCCATCCCTGGAAGGCGATCCCGTGGATCCAGCGCGCCTTCTGCCGCACG
>DATMGK010000068.1:0-59443 GCA_035555595.1 Croceibacterium sp.
CGCGCTCAATCCCACCAATCCCGATTACGCCGCTTTGCGAGAGGAACTGGCCCGCACGCCTGCCAGCAACGCAAGGCGCCGTGCGCTCGTTCGCGCCAACATGGATCGCTGGCGCTGGCTGCAACGCGATCTGGGGTCGCAGTATCTGCTGACCAACGTGCCCGAGTATCAGTTGCGGCTGACGGTCAATAACCGCATCGTCCGCAGCTATCGCACGATCGTGGGCAAGCCGGGCCGCACGGCCACGCCGCAACTTGCCGAAACGGTGGAGGCGGTGGTTTTCAACCCGACGTGGACCGTGCCGCAATCGATCGTAAAGGGTGAAGGGCTTGGCACGCGGGTGCTGAACAACCCATCGTGGGCGCGGGCCAATGGCTATCGCGCCACTCGCGCGCAGAACGGCTTCATCACCGTGGTGCAGCAGCCGGGCCCCGGCAATTCGCTGGGCCAGATGAAGCTCGACATGCCCAATCCGCATGCGATCTTCCTGCACGACACACCCAACCGCAACCTGTTCAACACCGATAATCGGGCGCTCAGCCATGGTTGCGTGCGGACGGAACGGGCGCTGGAACTGGCGATGACTATCGCCATCCTCGGTCAGGGCGCCACGCGGGACGAGGCGGTGACTATCTCCACCTCAGGGCAATACACCCGTGTTCCGGTGAAGAAGACCATGCCGGTCTATATCACCTATTTCACGATGGCCCGCGACATTGACGGCGCGCTCAAGACCTTCGATGACATCTATGGCCGTGATGCGCCGGTGCTCGCCAGCTTCGAAAAGCCGCGCGTGGGCAACCGTGCCCGCGTGACGAGCGAGGAAGTGATCGAGATCGAGGACGATCTTCAGACCACCTAGCTCTAGTTTAGTCTGCGGGCTGGCCAACTCTTGCCGGCCCGCAAACTATCAACCCAGGTTCAACTGATCCGCGTAAATCAGGCGCCCGCCGGAAAGGCGCGTCAGCGCGAACAGGAAATCGTCCGGCGACAGGGCGAAGCATCCGTTCGACCGGCCCAGACGGCCCCAGCGTGCCACATGTTCAGGCGTGCAATAGCTGGCCGAATGCATCACGATCAGGCGTTCCAGCGCGTTGGAGTTATCCGGGTCCAGCCCGCCCAACCGCACCGATGTGCCATAGCGGCCCTTATACCATTCCCACGTGACATAGGCCCCGCGGCTGGTGGCGTTCGATCCGGGCACGTTGGAAAACCACTTCAGCCAACCATCGTGCTGCGGGTCGGAACCCGTGCCATGCGCGACGCGGAAAGACTGAACCGTGCCATTGTCCAGATCGGCGAAATGGAAACGCGGCAACGCGGAATGGGCGGAAAAGTCGATCACCCCGGCCACATCGCGCCGCCACAGCACATCGCCCGCCCGCGCGACTTCACGCCGCGCGATGTCGAGGATTTGTGTGGAGCGTGCATCCAGCCCGCTCGCCTGAGCGAAGACCCGGCCGGGCAGGGCGATCGCACCCGTGGCGGCCGCCGCCGAACCGATAAACTGCCGTCTGTTCACGCGCATGACCATGCCGCGCCTTGGCACAGTCTGTCTAGC
Organism: Croceibacterium sp.; assembly: GCA_035555595.1. GTDB lineage: Bacteria > Pseudomonadota > Alphaproteobacteria > Sphingomonadales > Sphingomonadaceae > Croceibacterium_A. The sequence goes on from DATMGK010000068.1 coordinate 1,562, forward strand.
CCGGGCCTGAACGGCGTTCCGATTGTCGCCTCAGCCACCCAGAACCATCTTCTGCCGGTCGATTTCTACCCGCGACACTCGGGAAAGGAACGACTGCCCCAGCAGCGAGATCGCCAGCCCCTCCGGAACGACGACCGCTTGCAGGCCATGCGCTTCCAGCGAACCCAGCCGCACCTGATCCAGAACCACGCGCACGCCGTTGACTTCTCCGCCCACGCCGCGCGCCACCGGTTCCATCGGCACCGAACGCCACGGTATGCCGATGGCATCGGCATCTTCTCCGGTCAGCGCGATCATGGTCGCGCCGGTATCGACCAGCATTCGGGTGGATGCGGTGCCGACGATCACCTCGGCATAGAAATGCCCGTCCGCCGCGCGCGGCAGGATGATGTCGCCGCCGTTCCATGCCTGCATCTGCAATTCGTCCGGCGTTTGCGTGGCGGTGGTGTCGGGGGTTTCAGCCTTCAGTGCATTTGCCGCCAGGCTGTCGGCCGAAAGATCGGGCGCGAACCAGCCGAACAGGCCACCACCGGCAATCACGATAAGGGCAGGCGCGTGTTTCACGCCCACGAACCTAACCGCAGCCACTTAAACCCGAGTAAAGGTGCATTGTCCTCCGCAGGGAGGATCGGTGACTACTCCGCCGCCTCAGCCGGAAGTTCCTGCGCGGCCTCTATTTCCGCCGCCTTGGCTTCCACCAGCGCAACGATGTGGTCCAGCATGTTCGCGTCTTCGACATGGTGATCAGTCACGCCTGACAGATAGACCATGTGCTTGCCCGCGCCGCCGCCGGTGATGCCGATGTCGGTTTCGCGCGCCTCACCCGGTCCGTTGACCACACAGCCCAGCACGGAAAGCGACAACGGCGTCTTGATGTGTTGCAGCCGTTCTTCCAGCGCCTGCACCGTGCGGATCACGTCGAAGCCCTGCCGCGCACAGCTGGGGCATGAAACCACCCGCACGCCGCGAGTCCGCAGGCCGAGGGACTTCAGTATCTCGAAGCCAACGCGCACTTCCTCTTCCGGCTCGGCAGACAGGGATACGCGGATGGTATCGCCGATCCCGGCCCACAGCAGGTTGCCCATGCCGATGCTGGATTTCACCGTGCCGCCGATCAGGCCGCCCGCTTCGGTAATGCCCAGATGCAGCGGGCAATCCACGGTATCGGCCAGTTGCATATAGGCGGCGACGGCCAGGAACACGTCGCTGGCTTTCACCGCCACCTTGAATTCTGGAAATCGCGGTCCTGCAACAGCTTGATGTGATCCAGCGCGGATTCGACCAGAGCTTCGGGGCAGGGCTCGCCGTATTTCTCCAGCAGGTCTTTCTCAAGGCTGCCCGCGTTCACGCCGATGCGGATCGCGCAGCCGTTGGCCTTCGCGGCATTGACCACTTCGTTGACGCGGTCTGCCGAACCGATGTTGCCGGGGTTGATCCGCAGGCAGGCCGCCCCTGCGTCCGCCGCTTCCAGCGCGCGTTTGTAATGGAAATGGATGTCGGCGACGATCGGGATGCGCGATGCACGCACGATCTGGCCCAGCGCCGCGGTGCTTTCCACATCGGGGCAGGAAACGCGCACGATGTCCGCCCCGGCATCCTCGCAGCGGCGGATCTGGTCGATCGTCGCCCCTGCATCGGATGTGAGGGTGTTGGTCATGGTCTGCACGCTGATTGGGGCATCGCCACCAACCGGCACACTGCCGACCATGATCTGCCGGCTCTTGCGCCGCGCGATATCGCGCCAGGGACGAATGGAAGACATGGCGCGCCTATAGTATCCCCTGCATTAAGGGACAATGACGGGCTTGCGTCTCAGCTTTCGCCTGCCCGTAACGTTCAGGCAGCCTGCCGTGCGCCGTCGTAACTGTCGGGTGAAGCCTCTATCACCCTGTTGCGCCCGGTCTCCTTGGCCAGAAGCAGGGCCTCGTCGGCCACGATCAGGGCATATCGCGGATTGTCGAACGCCCGCACATCGGCCACCCCGGCGGAAAAGGTGACGCCGCCGATCGGGTCGCCACTGTCGCGGTTCACCAGCCGGCGTTTCGACAGTGCTTCGCGTGTCCGGTCCAGCCGGGCCTTCGCCTCGGCGGTGGTCGCGCCGCGGAACAGCATCACGAATTCCTCGCCGCCGTGGCGGGAAACATGGCAGCTTCCGCCCGATGCGTTCAGCAGTTCCTGGGCCACCAGCTTCAGCACGCGGTCGCCCGTGTCATGACCGTGCACGTCGTTCACCTGCTTGAAGTGGTCCAGATCGCAAAACGCCAGGCTCAGCGCCTCTCCACTATCCTTGGCCTCCTGAACCGCGCGCTCGAACTCCGCCTCGAACGCCCTGCGGTTGGGCAGGCCGGTCAGATGATCGTGATCGGCATCGTGCTGCAATTTATTCAGCCGCTTGCGAAGGCGCCGCGTTTCCTGTTCCCGGTCGCGCAGTTCGTTTTCCGCCTTGCGGGTCCGGTCCGCCATGGCCTGCGCCACCTGCGTCAGCCGGGCGACGGCATCCGCGCCGTTACCCACCCGGTCCAGATCGTCCAGATGGCGGCCGATTTCCGACCCGTATTCGTGGGTCATGCTCCGCACTGCGCGGGTATTCTGGGTAAACTGTTCCAGCGTGGTATCGAATTCACCCATCAGGCGGCGCGGCGTCAGATGATCGTCATCGGGCGAAGAATCGCCGACTATTTCCATCAGCCAGGTCAGCGTCACCGCTTCGCCGCTGCGCTTGCGGTTCTCGATTCGCCGGGCGAGGCTGGGCGATGCGCCTGATTCCGCATCATAGGCGGCAGTCAGCGTTTCGGGTGTCACCGGCAGGTCATGGTCGATGTGAAAGCTGACGATAGCATCCAGCAGCGCCTTGCGTTCTTCCCGGGCCAGTCGGCGGAGCGTTCCGGGCGGAATGCCCGGCTCCGCAGTTTCCCGGCTTCCCGCCGGGCGGAGGAAGGGAAGACGCGCGGCCCAGCCGGCAAATTTACCATGTTCGCTCATGTCACGGGAAACGGCGAAAACCGGCAGCGATTAAGTGGGCGGGGAAAATTCCGTGCCCTGCCAATCCGGCCCGCCGCTCGTTGCATCCGTCATGGCGCAGTGCAACCTATGGCCCTAAGGTCGCGCCAGCCAATCAGGGGAATGCAATGCACGAATCGGCCGGAATCGGGCTTGGCCATGTAATCGTGCTGCTGGCGGCGGCGGTGATCGCCGTGCCGCTGTTCCGCAGGCTCGGGCTCGGTTCGATCCTGGGCTATCTGGCTGCGGGCCTGCTGGTCGGTCCTTCCGCGCTTGGCCTGTTCAACGATCCGGAAACGCTGCTCCACGTTGCTGAACTGGGCGTGGTGATGTTCCTGTTCATCATCGGTCTCGAAATGCGCCCGCGCAAACTGTGGTCCTTGCGCAAGGCGATTTTCGGATTGGGCGCGGCGCAGGTGCTGACTTGCGGCCTGCTGCTCACGCTTATCGGCGTCGCGGCCGGCCTGCACTGGGCCCCGGCGGCGGTCGGGGCGATGGGCTTCGTCATGTCTTCCACCGCAGTGATCATGCAGCTGCTGGAAGAAGACGGTGAAACCAGCACGCCTGCCGGGCAGAAATCGGTGGCGATCCTGCTGTTCGAAGATCTCGCCATCGTGCCGCTGCTGGCGCTCGTGGCTCTGTGGGCCGCGTTTAACGGCGTCAGCGCGGAAGAGGCCGGGCCTCCTGTATGGCAAAGCATACTGATCGGCGCGGGCGCGCTCGCGGCGGTGATCGCGGTCGGTTACTGGCTGCTTGACCCACTGTTCCGCATCCTCGCCCGCACCGGCGTGCGCGAAGTGCTGACGGCAGCGGCCCTGCTGGTGGTGCTCGGCGCGGCGCTGTTCATGGACTGGGCAGGGCTGTCGATGGCGATGGGTGCGTTCCTGGCCGGGGTGCTGCTGTCCGAATCGACATTCCGCCATCAGCTGGAGGCGGATATCGATCCGTTCCGCGGGCTTCTGCTGGGCTTGTTCTTCCTCAGCGTGGGCATGTCGCTCGATCTGGCCGTGGTGGCTGCCGAATGGCCGCTGGTGCTAGCAGGCGTGGCGGCGTTCATGGTGGTGAAGGCGCTGGGCATCTTCATCGTGGCGCGCGCATTCGGCAGTCCGTTGAAAGAGGCGGGGCGGCGTGCGGCCTTGTTCGCACAAGGCGGCGAATTCGCCTTCGTGCTCTATTCCGCCGCGCTGGGCGTGGGCCTGTTCGATGCGCGCACGGGGGCGATCATGACCGCGATCGTGATCCTCTCGATGGCTTTGACGCCGCTGGTGCTGCTGGGGCTGAAACACACCGCGAAAGAAGAGGAACCTTCGCTCGACGGCGTGGAGATTGCCGACGGTCTGCGTGCCCGCGTCCTGTTCATCGGGTTCGGCCGCTTCTCGCAAGTGGTCAGCCAGTCGCTGCTGGCGCGCGATGTGGACCTCTCGGTGATCGAAAGCGATGTGGAGATGATCCAGGCCGCCGGCCAGTTCGGCTTCAAGGTCTATTATGGGGACGGCACCCGGCTCGACGTGTTGCGCGCATCCGGCGCGGAACGGGCGGAGGCGATCCTCGTCTGCGTCGACAAGCCGGAAGTGGCCGACCGGATCGTTGAACTGTGCAAGGCGGAATTCCCGCTGGCCAAGCTCTATGTCCGCGCTTTCGACCGTGGCCATGTCCTGCGGTTGGTGGAAGCGGGTGTTGAATACCAGATTCGCGAAACGTTCGAATCGGCGCTGGTCTTCGGCCACGAAGTCCTGCTCGGCCTCGGTTTTGACGAGGCGGAGGCGGATGACGCGATCCTTGATGTCCGCAAACGGGATGAGGAACGGCTGGAATTGGAGATCGTGGGCGGCCTGCCCGCCGGTCGCGTTCTATTGCGCGGCAATATGAAGACGCCGCAGCCGGAACCTTTCACCCGCCCGCGTCGCGAAGGCCAGGTGATCGGCGATCTCCCACCTGCAAGCGGCACTGCCGATCAGAGCGGCAATTCGTAGAGAAACTCGTCGTCGCGGTGGTTGCCGACCCAGAAATCGATGTCGGCCACATGCTGGAAGCCATACCGCTGATAGAATCGCTGCGCGCCGAAGTTTTCGCTGAATACTGAAAGCTGCATTGCGTCCGCCCGCTTCGCGCGCGCTTCGGCAATGGCCCACTGCATCAGCGCCGCCCCAATGCCGTGCCCGGTCGCATCGGGCAGGCAATAGAGCTGGCTTACGAAAAGCGGGCGTTCCGGCTTCGGCTCGGGCCGTTCCTCGATCGGTTGCCCGGTGACTATCAGGCAATAAGCTACAGCTCTGCCGTCCATCTCGGCAATCTGCACCTGTTTCGCCGGATCATCCAGATCCGCCGCATAGCGAGCGGGAGAGCGGTATTCTTCCAGGAATGCCTGCAAGTCCTCTGGCCGGTAGAGATGGCCGAACGCCGCGATGAAAGAATCGGTCGCGAGGCGGGAAAGCACCGCCGCATCGGCGGGGGCCGCAGGGCGCAGGGTCACGCTCAAAGCGGCTTTTCCATGCACATGGAAAATTCGTCGGATACATAATCGCCGAACGGCTCGCACTCGGCGAAGCCGTATCCAGCGTAAAGGCGTTGGGCGGCTTGGAACGGCTCCGGCCGCCCGGTTTCAAGGCCCAGCCAGCGATAGCCGCGCTGTGCGGCTTCTGCCATCAGATGCTCAAGCATGGCTCGTCCCGCACCCTTGCCGCGATATTCGGGGGCGGCGCGCATGGATTTCAACTCGCCTCGTCCCGCATCAAGCGCCTTCAGCGCGCCCACCGCCGCCAGCGTGTCACCGTCCCACGCGGAATAGAACGTCACGTCCGGCGCCCGCAGCCGTTCTATCGGCATGGCATGGACTTTCTCGGCCGGGGACCAGCGGTGCATTTCCGCCAGATGGAAGGTCAGCAGCGCGGCTACTTCCGCACCGTCCAGATTATCTTCCACGATGCGATAGGTTGTCATGCCGCTTAACCACGCTCCCTCGCCTGGCGATAGCTACCCAGAACGCGCAGCTCCTTGCAGTGGAACGCCAGTTCTTCCAGCGCGCGGTCGATGGCCGGATCGCCGGGCGCGCCGATGATATCGGCATAGAACATGGTCGCGGAAAAGCTCGCGCCCTGCTGATAGCTTTCCAGCTTGGTCATGTTCACGCCGTTGGTGGCGAAGCCGCCCAGCGCCTTGTACAGCGCGGCGGGCACGTTCTTCACCTCGAAAACGAATGTGGTCATCGCAGGGCCGCCGGTCAGGGTCGCGGGGTCCAGTGGATCGCGGGAAAGCACGACGAAGCGCGTCATGTTGTCGCGCGCGTCCTCCACATGTTCGGCGGTTATTTGCAGCCCGTAAAGCTCCGCCGCCAGCGGGGGTGCGATGGCGCAGGCCGCCGGATCGCCCTGTTCCTTCACCAGCGCCGCCGCGCCTGCCGTATCGGCATAGGCCATCGGCACGATTCCGTGCTCACGCAGATAAAGCCGCGTCTGGCCCAGTGCCTGCGGATGGCTGTGGGCGACGGAGAACGGGCCGGCGCCCAGTCCCATCACGGCGTAGGTGATCGGCAGGAAATGCTCGCCGATGATCGAAAGCCCGCTGTTGGGCAGCAGGAAATGGATGTCCGCCACGCGCCCATGTTGCGAATTTTCTATGGGGATGATCGCGCTTCCGGCGCGCCCGGCGCTTACCGCGTCCAGCGCGTCCTCAAACGCAAAGCATGGCAGCGGCAGACAATCGGGCGACCACTCCAGTGCCGCGCGGTGGGAATTGGCGCCGGGCGCGCCCTGAAAGGCGATCGCGCGCGCCGGATCGGCGGCTGCGGCCGCCAACATTTGTTCGACCATTGCGTGCGCGGGTGCGGGATAGCTGTCCATTGGTCGCAGCGGGTAACGAGGTGGCGTGCGAGCGACAAGTGACTATCGGGCTTGCGCCGCCGGTCCCTGCTTACTAGAGCGCGCTCAACCGGAATCCTGGCAGACGCTCTCTCACATGACCGACCGTTTCAATACCATCGCTGGCTGGACGCTTTTCTCGGGCATCATTGCCCTCGGCCTTTCCATTGTGAGCGGCATGTACTTCCTTGCCGACAAGCCGCACGCACCGCACGAATGGGGCTACCCGATCGAGGGTGTGGCGGAAGAAGGGGGCGCTGATGCGGGCCCTGATCTCGGCACGCTGCTCGCCGCGGCTGATGCGACGAAGGGCGAAGCCGTATTCGCGAAGTGCGCCGCCTGCCACACCGCCGAACAGGGTGGTGCCAACGGCATCGGCCCGAATCTTTTCGGCGTGCTCGGCCAGCCGGTCGGCAAGCATGTGGCTGGTTTCGCCTATTCCGCGGCTCTTTCGGGTCATGGCGGCAACTGGGATTATGCCAACATGGATGCATGGCTGCATAACCCGAAGGCGTTCGCGCCCGGCACGAAGATGAGCTTCGCCGGTCTTGGTAAGCCGGAAGACCGTGCCAACCTGATCGCTTATCTCAAGGCGCACGGTGGCGGCCCTGACTATCCGGCCCCGGCTGCTGCCCCTGCGGCAGAAGCTGCTCCGGCTGGCGAAGAAGCTCCGGCTGACGCCGCCACGGAAGAAGCTGCCCCCGCGGAAGCGACCGAAGCGGCCGCAGGCTGAGGCGACTCACCTAAAATTTGAATATCAACACAGCGAAGCCATCCAGAGCGACAGAAATGCGCTTTGGGTCGCTTCGCTGTGATTCGATTTCAGACGGCTGCGTCCTGCGCTCGTCCCTTGAACCCTTGCGCAATCACGTACCATTCCGACGAATCCTTGCGGCTCGCGGGGGGCTTGGCGTGCTTCACGGTGGTGAAATGGCGCTTTAACAGCGCTAGCAGGTCCGCATCCGTGCCGCCGGCCAGAACCTTGGCCACGAATGCGCCGCCGTCTTCCAGTGTCTCCACCGCGAAATAGGCTGCGGCTTCCACCAGCCCCATGGTGCGCAAGTGGTCGGTCTGTTTGTGCCCCACGGTGTTCGCCGCCATGTCTGACAGCACCAGATCGGGCGCGCCGCCCAGCGCGGTTTTCAGCGCGCCGGGGGCTTCATCGGCCATGAAATCCATTTGCAGGATCGCCACGCCTTCGATCGGCTCGGTTTCCAGCAGGTCGATTCCCGCGATGGCCGCTTTGGGTGATCGCTGGCGAACCACCTGGCTCCAACCACCCGGCGCAATGCCCAGGTCGATTACTCGCTTCACGCCTTTCAGCAGGCCGAACCGGTCATCCAGTTCGATCAGCTTGAAGGCCGCACGGCTGCGATAGCCTTCGGCCTTGGCCTGCCGCACGTAGGGGTCGTTCAACTGGCGCTCCAGCCAGCGGGTCGATGATGCGGTGCGGCGGCGTGCGGTCTTGACGCGCTTGGTGGGGTCGGATCGTCCGCGACCGCTCATCTGGGTTCTCCACGCAATTTCCGCAGCGCAGCCTGTGCTTCGCTGCCGCTGGCGTCCGTGGCGATCAGGCTGCGCAGAATGCCCTCGCGGATCCCCCGGTCTGCCACGCCCAGGCGCGATGCGGGCCAGATATCCAGTATCGCCTCAAGAATCGCGCACCCGGCGACGACCAGATCGGCACGCTCACGCCCGATGCAGGGCAGGGACCGGCGTTCCTGCGGCGACATGGCGGAAAGACGGGTGGCAATGCCGCGCATCGCATTGGCCGGAACGATCAGTCCGTCCACCGCGCGCCGGTCATATTGTGGCAGGTCCAGATGCACGCTGGCCAGTGTCGTCACCGTGCCACTCGTCCCCAGCAGGCGCAGCCTGTCATTCTGCCACGGTGAAATGCGCTCCGCAAAGGGCGCGAAGCTTTCGGAAACGCGCCGTTTCATCTCGGCATAGCGGCCGATCCGGTCCGCTTCGCTGGCCTCATTTCCGCCCACCATTTCGGTCAGGGAGACGACACCCCACGGAACGCTCTGCCAGTCGATAATCCGCGGCACTGGTGCGCCGGGTTCGATCAGCACCAGTTCGGTCGATCCCCCGCCGATATCGAAGATCACCGCCGGGCCGATGCCGTCCTCCAGCAGGATGTGGCAGCCCAGCACGGCCAGCCGCGCCTCTTCCTGCGCGGAGATGATGTCCAGCCGGATGCCGGTTTCATTCCGCACCCGCTGGATGAATTCTTCCCCGTTCTCGGCACGCCGGCAAGCTTCGGTGGCGACAGATCGGGCCAGCCGCACATTGCGCCGCCGCAGCTTGTCGGAACAGACCCGCAGCGCGCCCAGCGCCCGGTCCATCGCCGCGTCGCTCAGCCGTCCGTTCTGAGCCAGCCCTTCGCCCAACCGCACCACACGGCTGAATGCGTCGATCACCACAAACCCGTCTTCCGCTGGTCGGGCGATCAGCAGGCGGCAATTATTGGTGCCAAGATCGATCGCGGCATAGGCCTGCCGTACCGGCGGCCGGCCGTTAGCCGGTTGAGGGCCGGAATCGACGGTGGCCGGATGCTCTGCGGCTGAACCGTCCGTGCCGAAGATCGCCCGCCGCGCGTCCGGCGGGGGGAACTCTGCCATATCCCGAATAAACTTTCGTATCGTTACAACCCGCCCGAAGGCGGAACCTGAATGGAAGGTAGCGAAAGCCAAGGGCACGGGCAAGGCGGGGACGAAACCGGGCAATTTATGTGCCCGATCCTAATCTGCTTGCGCTAATCCAGCTACGCGCGCTTTGTCCCGTTTCTGTCCATCTGGAATGCGCAGCGGGACAGCGGGTTCATTGGCGGGTTCGAGTGGGATAGGGTGATGGCATTGCCCGTTCGAACATGGGCAGTTGGAGGGAACGTGCCGCGCAATACTACCATCGATGTGGTGCGTGGGATGGCCATAACCCTGGTATGCGTGTTCCATGTGACCCGCGGGCTCATAAGCAAAGGCGAGATGGAAAACTCCCCTGCGCTGGAGTTCGCGGACCTCTGGGCATACGGGTTCCATGTTCAGATATTCTTCCTGCTTTCGGGCTTTTTCCTATACGATCGCCTGATCAACTGGCGGGCATTCGCGCCCCGCGCAGTCAATCTATATTACCCCTACCTGCTCTGGTCTGTGATCAGCGGACTTCTCGTTATTGCTGCGCCGGGTGGGGCGAACTCCGACGTTGATTTGCGGGATTTGTTGCTGATCCCGCTGGTGCCCATTCAGCACTACTGGTTCCTGCTCTCGCTGATCTTTGCGATGGCTCTTTTCGTTGTCGTCAGGGGCTTCGCGGAAATCGCCCTGATTACTCTGATAATACTCAGCATCGTTGGCCGAATGGTCGGGCTGGGAGGGCCTGTCGTTCAGTTCTTCTATGGGGAGGCCTATACGGCAAGCTTCTTTCTGCTGGGCGCAATCCTCGGCCGGCGTGATTTGAGCCCACGCGTGAGTGTGCCGATCTTCGTGGTTGTCGCGATGGTTTCCGTAGGTTCGGCGGCGCTCTCGCAGGCGACGGGCATTAGTATTCGCAGCGTGGTGTTCTTCGCCTCCAGCCTTGCTTCCTGCTGGGCGCTGTATTGCGTTTGTGTGTGGATGGGCGATGGGCGGGTGGCGGCCTTTGTTGCGCGGCTGGGCGTGCTTTCCATGACCATATATCTCACCCATGTGATCTTTCAGGCGGGGCTCAGGACAGTGATCTATGCGCTCTGGGCCGAGGCACCGCTTGCATTGGTGATCATGGCGGAGATCGCGATCTCTCTCGCAGGTCCGCTGTTGATGTATGAAGGCGCTCGGCGTGTGGGCTGGGATCGCCTACTTGGCTTTTCCCCTATTTGGAGATCGGCCACGGATGGAAAGCTGATGGCGCCCCGGGAAATCGGCGCAGCAAACGCGCCGGGTGCTTGCAACGCTTGACCATCTCGGGGTGCGGCCTTATCGGCCCCCGCTCCTGCCCCGTCGTCTAAAGGTAAGACTACGGACTCTGACTCCGTCAATCGAGGTTCGAATCCTCGCGGGGCATCCACCTTATCCATCCCGCCGTTCCGTCGGTGCAGTTGCAGTCGCTCTTGCGGGCGCTGTGGCCGCTGGCATATTCAGTCCTCGCGTCGTTGCGCCATGGCCGATCACGGCTGGCCGGGGAGGGACCCATGCAGCCCATAGTCGTTCCCGGTCGGAACTGTTGGCGGATAGAGCACTGCGATTCGGCGTCGGTCGTGGTCGATGCGGCCGATTACTATCATCTGGTGCGCGAAAGCATGGAGGCGGCGCGGCGCCGCATCCTCGTCATCGGGTGGGATTTCGATACGCGCATTCCGCTGGAACCGGGCAAGCGGCGCGGGGGCGAAACGCTCGGTCAGTTTTTCCTCAGGCTCGCTCGTGAACGGCCAGACCGCCGGATCGCGATCCTCAAATGGGCCTTTGGGGCCAAGAAGCAGTTCCTCCGCCCGCGCGCGGCGTGGATGCTGTGGCGCTGGCATCGCACACGCACGATCGATTTTCGCTTCGACAGCGCCCATCCACCGGGATGCAGCCATCACCAGAAGATCGTCGTGATCGATGGGAAACTGGCGGTGTGCGGGGGGATCGATATCTCGACGGCCCGGTGGGACACGTCGGACCATCTCGATGATGACGATCGCCGCCAGCTTCCCGGCGGCACCCGCTACCCGCCGTGGCACGATGCGACGATGATGCTGGAAGGCCCGATCGCCGATGCGCTCAGCGAACTGGGGCGTGATCGCTGGCGCCGCGCGACTCACGATGAATTGGTGGAACTGGTGCCGGGCGACCAGTCCCTTTGGCCGAAAGATCTACCGGTGCAATTTTCCGGCGTGCAGGTGGCGATCGCGCGCACCCGCGCGGAATACGAAGACGCGCCGGAAATACGCGAGGTAGAGGCGCTTTATCTCGACATGATCGCGGCTGCCCGGCGCTTCATCTATTTTGAAAACCAGTATTTCACATCGGCCAAGATCGCCGCTGCCATCGCGAAACGGCTGGAAGAAAGCGACCCGCCCGAATTCGTGATGGTCATGCCGCGTACCGCCGATGGCTGGCTGGAACAGAAGGCGATGGACGCCGCCCGCGTCCGCCTCGCGCGGGAAATCGCGAAGGTCGATTCCCGCAACCGTTTCCGCATCTACGTTCCGGTGACGCGCGGCGGAGAGGACATCTATGTCCACGCTAAAGTGTCTATCGTAGACGACCGCCTGCTGCGCGTCGGGTCTTCCAATCTCAACAATCGCTCGCTCGGGCTGGACAGCGAATGCGATGTGATCGTGGACGCTGCGCTTCAGGAAAATCGCGATACGCCTGATGAGATGGCCCGCCTGCGTACGCGTCTTATCGCCGAGCATCTGGGCGTGGAGCCGGAGGTGTTCGCACAGGAGTTTGAACGCCGCGGCTCGTTGATCGAATCGATCGAGGCGCTGCGGGGCGATGGACGCACGCTGGACCTGCTCGATCTGGTGAAACCCGGCCCGCTGGATCGCTTTATCGCCGATAACGAGCTTCTTGATCCAGAAAGCGCGGACGCCATTCTCGATCCGATAGCGGAGCGGGGCCTGCGCAAGCACTGGCACGAAGGGCTGCGGCGTGTGGGTTTTGGCGGCCAGCAAAGGCCTTCATAGAGTGTCCCCGTTTGGGACATCGCCGCCTGACCGTGATTGACAATCAGGACCTTCCCCATACTGCCAATTGTTAAGGGTTCACATTAGTTAGGGGTAGGTTTTGTGAACAAGAAGGCACTCGCGGCGATCGCCGCTTCGGCCGCTGCGTTTGCCGCCGTTCCGGCTCAGGCTGCGCTTCCGGTCTATTTCGATGTTTCCATTGAGGCTGCTGGCGTCACTGAAACGACCACGACTTTCCTTGATACGGGCGCCGGTGCGGTGTTCGGTATTGAGCGGTTTGATGGTCGCAGCGGTATCTCTACTTTCAACACCGACTTCGGCAGTGACGGCCTGATCACAGGCACATACAACAACGTCAATGTTATCCCCTCCAATCAGTATGGCGGTGCGGGTAACGCGGGCGATTATGCTGTTGCGGGCCTCGGCCTCACCGAATCCTATTCGATCGAATTCACCCAGACGGGCGAAACCGGCATCAACTATTTCGGTTACTGGCTGTCCGCGCTGGACGCCGGCAACACGGTGGAGTTCTGGAGCGGTGGTAGCCTGCTCGGCACTTTCGATCCGTCTGATGTCATTGCTTTCGTGGGTCCGGCTAGCTCCGGTGGTGTAGCCAACCCCTATTACGGCAAGCCCGGCACGGGTGAGACGGCTCACGAGCCTTTCGTATTCGTGAACTTCTACAATACCGAAGGCACCTTCGATAAGATCGTCTTCAAGCAGACGACCGGTGCTGGCTACGAATCGGATAACCACACCGTCGGCTGGTATACCGACCAGGGCGGCACCGTCGTTCCGGCCGTGCCGGAACCGTCGACCTGGGCTCTGATGATCCTCGGCTTCGGCGCGGTGGGCGGCATGATGCGCGCCAACCGTCGCAAGACGCAGGCTTCGCTCAAGTTCGCTTGATCTAGCTTTCAGACTTAGCTGCGCCGCCGGTCTCCATGAGGTCGGCGGCGTTTTGCGTTTGGGCGGTCCTTCCCTTCGCGCGGGTGAGGGCCTATCGGCTGCGTGACGACGGGAGAGAAGAGTGGACGGACCCGAGAAGACCAACACGGCCGACGAAGATCTGGAGGAACGCAAGTTCTATCGCGCGGAGCAGGAAGCCGGCTTCGTCGAATCCTCACCGACCGATACGCCGCAAACCCGCCATCCTGCCTACCGGCTGGCGTTCCGCGATACCGATTTCCTGCTGCGTGACGAACTGCGGCCGATCCGGTTCCAGCTTGAACTGCTGAAACCATCGATGCTGCTGGACGAGGCGCGCGTGGGCTCCACCCTCGTCATGTACGGTTCCGCCCGCATTCCTCCGCCCGATGCGGTGGAAACCGCGCTGGAAGGCGCGAAAGACCTGCCGGTTGACGATCGCATGGTGGTCGAACGTCTGGCCGAAAAGGCGAAGTATTACGCAGAGGCTTACAAGCTGGCGCGGCTGGTCAGCGAACAGGCGATCATCGAAAACGGTATGCGCCAGTTCGTCGTCTGCTCCGGCGGCGGGCCGTCGATCATGGAGGCGGCCAATCGCGGGGCCAGCGATGCGGGTGCGGAATCGATCGGCCTGAATATCGTTCTGCCGCATGAACAGGCGCCCAATCCCTATGTGACGCCTTATCTCTCTTTCCAGTTCCACTACTTCGCGCTTCGCAAGATGCACTTCCTCATCCGCGCGCGGGCGGTGGCGGTGTTCCCCGGCGGGTTCGGAACGTTCGACGAAATGTTCGAACTGCTGACGCTGATCCAGACCGGCAAGATGAAGCCGATCCCCGTGCTGCTGTTCGGCAAGGAATTCTGGACCCGCGTGATCGATTTCGGCGCACTGGCGCGCGAAGGCGTGATCTCTCCGGCAGACCTTGAACTAATCACCTGGTGCGAGACTGCGGACGAGGCGTGGCAGCACCTCAAGGACTTCTACGGCATCACCCGCTGAACGAAGATCGCGATTTCAGGCCCGCATCGTTTCCCGGTGCGGTCTGAAATCGCAATGACAGCTCAGCCGATCAGGCCGTCGCCCATGCGCACGGCCTGATGCCCCATCGGCCCATGCCCCGCGCCAAACCCCGGCGCGGCGAACAGGGCGGCGCGGACGAACTCTCTTCCACCCTCGATAGCGTTCTCCATGGGCAGGCCACGCGCCAGTCCGGTGGCAATGGCGCTGGACAGCGTGCAGCCGGTGCCGTGGGTGTGCCGCGTTTCGATCCGTGGGGAATGCCACACCCGGTCGGGGTGGCCGGGGCGCACCAGCCTGTCTTCCACCACCGGCCCTTCCGCGTCGCCGCCTTTGGCCAGAAATGCCGTGCCTCGTGCGGTCAGCGCCTCCTGGCCGCCCAGCGCTGCCAGTTCCGGCACGTTGGGTGTGGTCAGCGTTGCGATGGACATCAGCCGTTCGAACGCGGCGATCGTCGCCGCATCGGCCAGCACTGCCCCGCTGGTGGCAACCATGACGGGATCGAACACGATCGGCGCGTCCAGCCCCGTCAGCCGCTCCGCCACCATGTTCGCGATCTCTGGCGATCCCAGCATGCCGATTTTCACCGCATCCACGCCGATGTCGGACAGGCAGGCGTCGATCTGGGCCGCGACCATGTCTGGCGAAAGGGCATCTACCGCAGTCACGCCCGTGGTGTTCTGCGCGGTCACGGCGGTGATCGCCGTCATCGCATAGCCGCCCAGCATGGTCACCGTACAGATGTCGGCCTGAATGCCCGCCCCGCCTGAACTGTCGGAACCGGCGATGGAAAGGATGCGGGGCGGCGCGCTCACGCCGCCGCCTTCACCGCCGCGCAGATCTGGTCCACCACGCGTTCCACCAGCGCCGCATCGTCGCCTTCGGCCATCACGCGGATCTTGGGTTCCGTGCCCGATTTGCGGATCACCAGCCGCCCGCCTTTGCCCAGCGCCGCGTCGCCATCGGCGATCGCGGCTTTTACCTGCGCATCCGCCAGCGGATCGCCGCCCGAATAGACCACGTTCTTCAGCAGCTGAGGCACGGGGTCGAACAGGTGCAGCAACTCGCTTGCCCGCTTGCCCGAACGGACCAGTGCCGCCAGCACTTGCAGCGCGGCCACGCTGCCGTCACCCGTGGTGGCATGATCCAGCAGGATCATGTGGCCGGACTGTTCGCCGCCCACGTTGTATCCCCCGGCGCGCATCGCCTCCAGCACATAGCGGTCGCCCACCTTGGTGCGGACGAGGCCCAGCCCGGCGTCATTCAGGAATCGCTCCAGCCCAAGGTTGGACATCACCGTGGCGACCACGCCCCCGCCTTTCAGCTCGCCGCTGGCCGCCAGCCGGGCGCCGATCAGCGCCATGATCTGGTCGCCGTCCACCGTCTGTCCTTTTTCGTCGATCACGATCAGTCGGTCCGCGTCCCCATCCAGCGCCAGGCCGATGTCCGCGCCTTCCGCCACCACGCGCGCCTTGATCGTCTCCAGCGAGGTCGATCCCACGCCGTCGTTGATGTTCAGCCCGTTGGGTTCGTCACCGATGGTGATGATCTTCGCGCCCAGTTCCCAGATCGCGGTCGGCGTCACTTCGTAAGCCGCGCCATTGGCGCAATCGACCACGACTTTCAGTGAATCGAACCGGATATCGTGCGGCAGCGATTGCTTGATGGCGTGGATATAGCGGCCACGCGCGTCTTCGATCCGGCGCGCCCTGCCCACATCGCGGTCGACAGCCAGTTCCAGATCGCTGGCCATCGCCGCTTCGATCGCCATTTCGTCCTCGTCCGACAGTTTGAAACCGTCGGGGCCGAACAGCTTGATGCCGTTGTCGAAATAGGGGTTGTGGCTGGCGGAAATCATCACGCCCAGATCGGCCCGCATCTCGCGCGCCAGCAGGGCGATGGCCGGTGTCGGCAGCGGGCCGGTCAGGATCACGTCCATGCCCACGCTGGTGAAACCGGCCGTCAGCGCGGTTTCCATCATATAGCCGGAAAGGCGGGTATCCTTGCCGATCACCACGCGGTGCTTGTGTGTTCCGCGCAGGAAATGCCGCCCGGCTGCCTGGCCCACTTTCATCGCCGTCGCGGCGTCCAGCACCGGGCCGTTGGCGCGGCCACGGATGCCGTCGGTGCCGAAATACTTGCGTCCCATCCGGTTCCTCTCGTGTCTGGCGATTGCCATGCCGCCTCGCGGATGCAATGTCACGCGTGATGGCCGCTTCTCCAGCCGCCGCGCCGGCGGTGCAGATCAGACTTCCCGCCGGGTGGACATTCGCCGCGCTGATCGCGGGGCTCGCGCTCGGCTGGGCGCTGGCCGGCAGTGCCGCGGGGGAGGGGGCCGGGGCCATCGCCGGCCCTGTCGGCGCACTATGGCTTCGCGGGTTGCAGATGACGATCGTGCCGCTCGTCGCCGCGCTGCTCGTCACCGGCATCGCCCGCATGGTCGCCACCGCCAGTGCCGGGCCTATGGCGCGGCGCACGTTGCTCACTTTCTTCGCGGTGCTTGCTGCGGGTACCGCGCTGGCCGCCGTCGCCATGCCGGTTTTGCTGGCGGCTTTCCCCATTCCGGGTCAGGCATCTGCCAGTCTCGCCGCGCAGGGCGGATCGGCGCAGCCGGTTCCGGGTCTGGGGGCGTTTCTCGAATCGCTGGTGTCGTCCAACGTCATCGCGGCGGCGGCGGAAACGGCGATGTTGCCGCTGATCGTGTTCTTCGCCGCCTTTGCCGTGGCGATCACCCGGCTTGAGGAAACGCGGCGCGATATGCTGCTGCAACTGTTCGGCGCGCTGGGCGATGCGATGCTGACGATCATCGGCTGGGTGCTGTGGCTGGCCCCGGTGGGCGTGTTCGCCCTGGGCATAGGCGTCGGGCTGGACAGCGGCGGCGGGGCTTTCGCTGCACTGGCCCACTACATCCTGCTAGTTTCGGGCATGGGTTTCGCGGTGCTTGTCGCGGCCTATGCACTGGGCGCGTGGCAGCATGGCCCCGCACGGTTCGCCCGCGCGGTGCTTCCGGCGCAGACGGTGGCGATCTCCACGCAAAGCTCGCTCGCCAGCCTGCCCGCCATGCTGCAATCCTGCCGCCTCCTCGGCGTGCGGGAAACGACGGCTGATTTCGTGCTGCCGCTGGCGGTGGCGATTTTCCGCGCGACCAGCCCGGCGATGAACCTCGGCGTGGCGATCTATGTCGCCCACCTTGCCGGGGTGGAACTGACGCCCGCGGCCATCGCAGCGGGCGCGGCGGTGGCGCTTGTTACCACGATCGGTTCGGTCAGCCTGCCGGGCACGATCAGCTTCGTCGCGTCCATCGGCCCGATCGCCATCGCGATGGGCGTGCCGATAGAACCGCTGGCAATACTGGTGGCGGTTGAAATGGTGCCCGACATCATGCGCACGTTGGGCAATGTGACGATGGATGTGGCCGTGACAGCGCGGATAGACCGGGCTAACCGGGCTTCGGGCTAAACCAGAAATGCTATTGCAACCGACGGTTGATACAGGCGTTCGGATATCGGATGCGCGGGCAACATTACGCATCACCAAAACATAAGGAGGAAATCCCTTGGCTTTCGAACTCACCCCCTTGCCTTATGACAAGGAAGCTCTCGCTCCGGCCATCTCGGCTGAAACGCTCAGCTTCCACCATGGCAAGCATCACAAGGCCTATGTCGACAAGACGAATGCCGCTGTCGAAGGCACCGATCTGGCCGATGCCGATCTCGAAACCGTGATCGCCAAGGCGCGCGGCAGCAATCAGGGCCTGTTCAACAACGCGGCGCAGAGCTGGAACCACGCGTTCTACTGGAACTCGCTGTCGCCTGACGCGCAGAAGCCTTCGGGCGACCTCGCGGCGAAGATCGACGCAGCGTTCGGTTCGCTTGAGGAACTGAACAAGAAACTGGCCGATCGCGGCGTTGGCCATTTCGCCAGCGGCTGGGTCTGGCTGGCGGAAAAGGGCGGGAACCTCTCTATCGAGGAAACGCATGATGCCGATACGCTGGCCGACAGCGGTTTCAACCCGCTGCTGACGCTCGACGTGTGGGAACACGCCTATTACCTCGATCACCAGAACCTGCGGCCCGATTACCTGAAGCAGGTGATCGAAGGTCACCTCAACTGGGGCTTCGCGGCGGAAAACCTCGCGCGCGGCACCGTCTGGAAATACGCCGGTTAAGGCATGTGGCGATGGGGGCGCGGCCTGCTGCGCCCCCATTCTCAAAGCTATCGGCAAGCACTCCGTTAACCTTTTCTGCTGGCATTCCCCGCCATAAGATGCCATCGGCCCGCCCGGGACTGCGCACGGTTTTTCGCCTGACAGGCGGAACACCGCTACGTGGGTGGGGTGTGTATGACTTATTCTTCTGACGGGACAGCCGACTTGCGGCTGGGCGAACGCAAAGCCTTGCGTGAATTCGCCCCTTTCGAAGATTTCGAACCTCTTTCAAAACATCCCCGGCTGGGCCTGCGGACTCTGCGCGCGTTGTGCGACAAGGGGCTGGCCGAAGAAGGCTTGGTGGGCGTTTTCGGGCCCACATTCAGGCTGACAGAACGTGGCCGTTGGATGCTCGACAGGGCTGATGGCGGGGGTGCGCGCCTCGATGATGATGATGTATCCATAGAGGATGTGAAGATCGCAGGCATCGGCCCTGACGAGCTGGAAGTGGTGCTGATCGCGCAGAAGCGCAGAACGGCGGTCCGTCTCAACGCCGCGAATGCCCGCCGGCTCGCTGGAGAACTCAGGTTCTGGGCGGACCGCACCGATCCCGCACGCATGGATAGCAACGTGCTGTAACTGGGCAGGGCGCTATCGCCCGTCCTCACCCAGTTCCAGCACGTTGGACTGGAACAGCGGCTCCCCGAAAATGAACCCGATCAGGTTCGGCTTTCCCAGATGGTCGATCAGGGCCGTGATCGTCAGCAGGATCGGCACGGACAGCAGCGCGCCAACCACGCCCCATATCCAGCTGAAATAACTCAGCGCCAGCAGGATCAGCACCGGGTTGATGGTAAAGCGCGCGCCCAGGATCGATGGGGTGACAAGGTTGGATTCCAGCGTGTGCAGGCCCAGATAGGCGGCCGCCGGAACCAGCCCGAACACGGCCGAATTCGCTGTCCCCAGGCCATACAGCGTCAACAGCGCGGCCATCGCCAGTGGGCCGATATAAGGCAGAAAGTTGAGCAGCGCCGCCAATCCGCCCCACATCACCGGATAGGGCAGGCCCAGAATCCACGCTCCGGCCGTCACGACGATGCCGACGCCCAGATTTATCAATCCTACTGTCAGGATATAGGCCGCGACACGGTCCTGTACGTCGCGCATTGCGCGGGCGGCTTTCACGCTGGCGCCTAAATGCTCGCGGTCCTGCAACATCCGCCGCCGCAGGCGCACGCGTGCCTCGATCATGAAAAACGCCAGCAGGAACGTCAGCAGGACTTCCAGCAACACGGTTGGCGTGGCGAAGGCGAGTTGTTCCAGCATGGACGGTGTGGCCAGCACGACCTGTTCCGCATCAGACCCGCCCGCCAGCGCGGTGATCCGGTCGTTCAGGCGCGAAATCCATGCGAAATTGCCTTGCAAGTCCTGAAAACGCGCACCGATCCTGTCGATCAGCGAAGGCAATTCCTCGAACAGTGACAGGGCGGGCCGCAACACCGCAGTCAGGGCCAGCGCCAGCACCCCCAGAAAGGCGACGAGGGCAAGGAATGCGGTCAGGAAATTCGGCAATCCCAACTTCGCCAGCCTGTCGGCCAGCGGGGACAGGATGATCGTCAGCACGATGGCTGTCACCAGCGGCAGGAATACCACCGCCCCGATCGAAAGAACGAAGGGCAGGGCCAGGAACAGCCCGATGGCCAGCAGCACGACCAGCGCGGAAATCAGTCGCAGTTCCTGCGCGGCGAAGGCCAGTGTGCGCCGCCGCGCTTCCGGCGGGCTTACCGGCGCGGCAGCGGCTGCCGATGGATGACGGGCAGCGTTCGGGTCCGGGCCGGGGCCAGGATCAGGGCTTGCGTTCATCGATAAACCCCTCCGCAGCCTTTCCCTTATTTCGTTGGGGTGGACACACCCTGGCCAGCAGCCACGGCGTCCAGTTCCTCCAGTATCGCCCGGTGGGCAGCCGGGTCGCCGATCGCGCGATCCGGTATGGTTCCGTGTTCGATCATCGCAGTCAGCGCGGCGCGCGCACGCCCCACGCGGCTCTTGATCGTGCCTACCGCGCAGCCGCAGATCTGCGCCGCTTCCTCATAGGAAAATCCGCCCGCGCCAACCAGCAGCAGGGCTTCGCGCCGTTCGGGCGGAAGCGTCAGCAGCGCCCGGTGCATGTCGCTCAGGTGGATCGGCTCCTCCTGCCCGGCGGGCGCAGTCAGGATACGCTCGGCTACGGTCTCATCGTATTCACCGCGAAAGCGGTTGCGGCGCATATCCGTAAGATAGGCGTTACGCAGAATGACGAAGGTCCACGCACGCATCGACGTGCCCGGCTCGAACCTGTCCTGCGCCGCCCATGCCTTCAGCAGGGTTTCCTGCACCAGATCGTCGGCCAGGTCGGGCCGTCCGCACAGGCCGCGCGCAAATGCGCGCAGATGCGGCACCACACCCGTCAGCTCGTTCTTGAACGCGCGTTTGTCTTCGGCGCTGCGTATGGGCAGCTCCCTCTCGTCCTTGCTCATTTGGTCCCGCTATCGAGCTTTGTAAGCAAGTCCTTGAACGAATCCGGAATGGGTTCGTCGACGACCGAATCATAAAGCTGTTTCAATCCGGTGGCCCATTCGGGGCCGCCTTTCATCTGGTCCTGGGACTTGCCCTTTTTGGGCTTACCCTTTGTCTTTTCACTGGTCATTCGTTGCCGGCTCGCCCCCTGAAAACTGTCCCGCGTGAACCCGTGCGACTGTTTTGCCACTGGATGCATGTTGCATCCTTGCATCGACGAGGGTCCATTTATTAGGCACCTGCGGAACGAAAGTGGCGCTATCCGGTTCCCCCGAGACTATCGGCACCTGAAAGCACTTCGGCTGGATGTAAAGAAAACTCCGCGTATGGAGGGGCGGCTTTATCGCCGTGGTGGGGAATTATGGCACGGCAACCGGCTACCGCGCGAAGCAAAACACGGCGATGGCTTGTGCGCTATCCGCGCGCGCTGCCCATCGCCACTTTCATTCTCATCGCGGCGATCACAATAGTTGCTGTCTTCGCGATCGAACGGGGCGAGGCAAGCCGCCAGCAGGCGCAACTGCGCGCCCGCGCTACCTCGATCGCCGCATCTCTCGAACGTCGGGCGAACGCTTCCAGCGCCTATCTGCGTGCCGGAGCTGCTCTCTTGGCTACGCTCGATGACGTGCCGGCTCGGCGCTTCCGCCGTTTCGTCAGCGAACTGCGGCTCGATTCCGACAATCGCGGTTCCGAAGGAATTGGCTGGGCGGAAGTGGTCTATCCGCACGAGATCGACGCCTTCAACGAGATGATGGCACGAGATGCGCCCGTGCCTGCCCGTTTGCATCCCGTGCCTAATGGGACGCAGCCCTACTCCGTGCCCGCGACATTGCTTGAACCCGATACCATCCGCAATCGGCGGGCGCTCGGGTTTGACATGTTTTCCGAAAGCCAGCGCCGGGTCGCGATGGAAGAGGCGGAACGGACATCGCGGCCCACGGCCAGCGGTAAGGTCGTGTTGCAGCAGGAAGGGGCGAACGGGCAACCCGGTTTCGTGATCTACATGCCGGTGTTCGAGCAGGCGCCGCGCGGGCGGCGGCTCAAGGGTTATATCTACAGCCCCTTTTCGGCCGATGCCTTTCTCGCCTCCGCGCTGGAGCGGGAAAGCGCCGTCGGCTACGAAGTGTCGCTCTATGACGGCTCGATCAGCGCCGATCATTTGCTGGCCCGCAGCGGCGCACGCAGCGGCCGTGCTGCGCGAGTGACTGAGCAAGTCGCCATCGGGGCGGAGCCGTGGACCCTTCAGGTCGCCCAGTCATCCGGCCGAGGGCTGTCCGCTCTGTCGATGGCGACGCTCTTTTTCGGCCTGTTGGTCGCCACGCTGTTGCTGCTGCTTGTCCGTGTGCTCACACGTCAGGCGCTGGAGGACGAGGCTGCGCTGCGCTGGCTGGAAGAACAGGCGTCAATCCGCAATTCGCTGACACGGGAACTTAACCACCGGGTCAAGAACACGCTGGCCAACGTGCTCTCGATCATCGCCCTCACGCGCCGCCGCGCGACCGGGCTGGATGAATTTGCCGACGGGCTGGATGGCCGCATCCGGGCCTTGTCGGCCACGCATGATCTTCTCACGCAGTCCGATTGGGGCACCACGCCGATCCGCGCCGTCATTCAGGCGGAACTGGTGCCTTATGCACAGGATGGCGATCACCGGATCGACCTTCAGGGCCCTGATATCGAACTGGCGCCCAACGATGCGCTGTCGCTCGGCCTTGCGATGCACGAACTGGCGACCAATGCCGCCAAGTATGGCGCGCTCAGCAAACCCGGCGGCACTGTCACTGTGCATTGGCGCCTGATTGCAGAGGCACTGGTGCGCATCGAATGGGAGGAAAGGGGCGGCCCGCCTGTTCCGGCCAGCCGTGGGCGTGGCTTCGGGACGGACCTGATCGAACGGATCGTCGCGCACGAATTGAAGAACCCGGTGGAACTGGCCTTCGATCCGGAAGGGGTGCGCTGCGTGCTGACGATCCCCGTTCGCCGCCCCACCGCCTTCGCCATCCGCGCATCGCGGCCGTCTGACGGGGGATCGGCGGAAGATGCCCCAACCGGTGATTCAGCCTGATCGTTCCGCGCAGGGTGGACGGTCTATATCGGCGGATATACAGCATCGCCATGTTCGCCAGACTTGCCGATCTGCTCCGCGCATTCGCGCTCATCATGCTGCTCTCGCTGGTCGCAGCCTGTGGTGCGCCGTCCCAGCCGGAAAACGCCACTGCGGGCAAGGGGCCGGTCGTCCTCGCCGCCGCCAGCTTGCAGGAAGCGCTGACAGAGGTTGCCGGTGCATGGGCGGCGCAGGGCCATCCCGCCCCGGTGCTGTCGTTCGCGGGCAGCTCCGCACTGGCGCGTCAGGTGGAACAGGGCGCGCCTGCCGATCTGTTCGTTTCTGCTGACGAGGAATGGATGGACGTGCTGGACCGGCAGGGTCTGGTCCGGCCCGGTACGCGGGCCGACCTGCTGTCCAACCGCATCGTGCTGATCGCCCCGGCGGACGGCACGGCTAAAAGTCTCGCCGATCTGGGCGATGGCCGGCTGGCGCTGGCGGACCCCGATGCCGTTCCCGCAGGCAAGTATGCGAAGGCGGCGCTGGAACATCTCGGCCAGTGGGCCGCCGTTTCCGGGCGCATCGCCCCGGCGGAAAACGTTCGCGCCGCTCTGGCTCTGGTCGAACGGGGGGAGGCTCCGCTCGGCATCGTCTATGCCACCGATGCGCGCGCTTCCGGCAAGGTGCGGCTGGTGGAAACCCTGCCAGAGGATAGCCACCCGCCGATCCGCTATCCGGTGGCCATTCTGTCGGCTTCCACTCACCCGGACGCGGCGGCGCTGCGTGCCTTCCTCGCCTCGCCCGAAGCCATGCGGATTTTCGCCAGCCACGGTTTCGGCACCGTCGAATGACCGGATGGCTGACGCCTGACGAATGGGGCGTCGTCGCGCTCTCGCTCAGGGTCAGCCTGGCGGCGGTCCTGTTCACCCTGCCGCTGGCCTACGCCTTGGCATGGCTGCTGGCGCGGCGGCGGTTTCCGGGGCGTATCCTGCTTGATGCGCTGGTGCATATGCCGCTGGTCCTGCCACCGGTCGTCACCGGCTGGCTGCTGCTGCTGCTGTTCGGCCGTAACGGGCCGGTGGGCGGCTGGCTTGAGGCGAATTTCGGCGTGACGCTGGTGTTCCGCTGGACCGGCGCGGCGCTGGCCGCCGCCGTCATGGCCCTGCCGCTCATGGTGCGGGCCATGCGCCTGTCGATAGAGGCGGTGGACCGCAGGCTGGTCTCCGCTGCGCGCACGCTGGGCGCCTCGCCCTGGCGTGCGTTCCTCACCATCACGCTGCCGCTTTCCGCGCCCGGAATCGCTGCCGGGGCCATGCTCGGCTTCGCCCGCTCGCTGGGCGAATTCGGGGCTACGATCACTTTCGCCTCCAACATCGCGGGCGAAACGCGCACTCTGCCGCTGGCGATCTACAGCGGGCTGCAACTTCCGGGTGGGGAGGCGCTGGTCACGCGCCTGTCGATCATCTCGGTGGTGCTGTCAGTGGCGGCGCTGGTCGTTTCGGAATGGCTGGTGCGCCGTTCGGCGGGGGCGCGCGCGCATGTCCTTTGACGTTTCGCTGCGCCACGGGATCGGCGAACGCCAGATCGATCTCGCCTTCATCTCCACCGCGCGGCTGACGGCGCTGGTCGGCCCATCGGGTGCGGGCAAGACAACCGTTCTCAATTGCATCGCCGGGCTGATCAGGCCGGACGAGGGGCGGATCGCGGTGGGCGATCATGTGCTGTTCGATTCCGCCACGGGCCTGTTCCTGCCGCCAGAGCGCCGCCGCGCAGGCTATGTATTTCAGGAAGGGCGGCTGTTCCCGCATCTGCGCGTCGCCGCCAATCTCGCCTATGGTGAACGGCTCGCGCCCGCTGAAGATCGTTGGATCGGGCAGGGCGAAGTAACGGACCTGCTCGGCATCGGCCATCTGCTTCACCGTATGCCGGCCACGCTGTCAGGGGGGGAGGCGCGCCGCGTGGCGATCGGTCGCGCGCTGCTGTCTGGCGCGCGCTTCCTGCTGCTGGATGAACCCTTCGCCTCGCTCGACGCCGCGCGGGCGGAAGAAATCCTGCAACTGGTCGAACGTATCCGTGACGAACTGGCGATACCGATCCTGCTCGTCAGCCATGACCGGACAGAGGTCGATCGGCTGGCCGGGCAAGTCGTGCCGATGGCATAGCACCGGGGCGCTCGCTTGCCCCCGCTCGTTGATTTTATCCGAATCTGATTGTGGCTCTCCCGGCCCTTCGCTACCACCACCTCAAACAAAGGAGTTGGGAGAGAGGTATGCTGGGGCGTGCACTGTTGGCGATGCTGGTCGCACTTGGGCTGGCCACTACGGCTTCGGCCCAGGGGTTGCCCCCGCCGGAACCGATCGAAAAGGTCACTGACAACGTCTACAAGATCTTCGGCGGCGGCGGAAACACGCTGGTCGTCGTGCAGGACAAGGGCGTTGTTCTTGTCGACACCAAGATGCCGGGCAATGGCGAAGCGATCCTGAACGAAGTGAAGAAGGTGACGGACAAGCCTGTCGTCACCATCATCAACACCCACAGCCATCCCGATCACCTTGGCAGCAATGACTATATCCGCCAGCAGTACCCCGACGTGCAGATCATCATGCACGAAAATACCAAGGCGGAACTGACCCGCGGCCCACAGCAGAACCCTGCGGTCCTGCCCACGCGCACTTATACCGGCGATCACCTGACGCTGGGCGAAGGTGCTGACCGGGTCGAGATCTTCCACACCGGCAAGGGTCACACCGATGGCGACAGCTTCGTGGTGCTCCCTTCGTCCGGCGTGCTGTTCATGGGCGATGTGATGGCGTGGAACATGGCGCCGTTCCTCCCCGCCGGCGGCGCGAGGGAAATCGCGGACGAGGTCGAAAAGCTCGTCGCCACGGTCAAGGATATGAACATCCGCTACGTGATCGAAGGCCACGGCCATGTGAACACGTGGGACGGCCTCGAACGGTTCGCCCGTTTCAACCGTGCGCTGATCAGCGAAGCTCGCGCCGCCTATGATCGGGGCGATCCGCCCGGTGTCGCGGTGGCGGAACTGCAAAAGAACCCGGATTTCGCGGTTCTGCTCGATACCAACATCAAGAAGGGCCTCGAATACGGCAACACCCCGCTGGCCCGCGCGCATATGAACGTAAACGTGGCCTACGCGGAATTTGCAGGGGAACCCGTGGGCTTCGCGGTCGCAAACGGCGGCCCGCTCCCTGCTACGGACAAGCACAAGGGCTCCGACCCCGCAGACACCGCCGCGCCGGGGCGGCCCAATCCACCGGCCGGGCGCCCGGGGGGATAATTCGCTTCCTGCGACCGGCCGGCTCTTCAGGGCCGGCCGGAATGCGGCCTGTCGCCGTATGGCCTTTGTTCTTGCTTCGCCCGGAAAACGATCTACCGTAATTGCGAACCATTCGCGGGACGGTTGTTAAAAATGCTCGCCCCGAACGGTGGCCGGGCCCTGTAATTTCAGCGTCAAACCCGCCGCCGCTCGCTGGACGGATAACGCTGGATTGATCGCTCTATGATGTTGAAGATTGAACAGGTGCTCGATGCTCAGGGCATCCGGCGCGTGCGGGAAGTGATCGACGCTGGCCCCTGGGTCGATGGTAACGAGACATCGGGCCACCAATCCCGTCTGGCAAAGCGCAACCAGCAATTGAAGCAGCATAGCGAGGAAGCGGCGCAGGCGGGGCGCATTGTGCTCGATGCGCTGGGGCAAACGCCGGAATTCATCGCCGCCGCTCTGCCGCTCAAGGTTTTCCCGCCGCTGTTCAATCGCTATCAGGGTGGTGAGGAATTCGGCGCGCATGTCGATAACAGTATCCGCGTTCTCGGCGGGTCGGATTTCCGGGTCCGCAGCGACCTGTCATGCACCCTGTTTCTGGAACCGCCGGAAGATTACGATGGCGGCGAACTGATCGTAGAGGATCTGTTTGGGGAACACCGGGTGAAGCTCGCCGCCGGGGACATGGTCCTCTACCCCGCGTCCAGCGTCCATCGCGTCACCCCGGTAACACGCGGCGCGCGCACCGCCTGCTTTTTCTGGTTGCAGAGCATGGTGCGCGACAATGGAGAGCGCGAGCATCTCTTCCGGCTCGATCGCAGCATCCGTTCGCTCAGTCAGGAACGCGGTGCGACCGATCCCGTCGTGGTCGATCTGACCAGCCTCTATCATAACCTCATGCGGCGCTGGGCTGATTCCTGATTGCACTTGCGAGTAAATCGCATTTGACTTGTTGCGAATGGCTCGTATTAGCGCCGCAACGATTCAATCCGAAAGGGAACATCATGAGGAAGAACCGAGTCGCCACCAGCGGCTTCGTTGCGCTTGGCTGCGTGGGCTTCATTGCCAGCGCCCCGGCCATGGCTGATGATCTGGACGAACAGCAGCAGGACCGCATCGTCGTCACCGGCGAAGTGGCGAAGAAGACTTCTTCTGCCAAGGATACCGCCCCGGTCGTCAATACGCCGCGCATCCAGAACGTCATTTCTCAGGAAACGATCGAAAACACGGCGTCCTTCTCGCTTGAAGACGCGCTGCGGACCGTGCCCGGCATCACGCTTGGCGCGGGCGAGGGCGGTGTGGCCAGCGCTGACATCCCCCTGATCCGGGGTGTCGATGCAACGGGTGACGTGTTTGTGGATGGTGTTCGCGACGTCGGGTCGCAGACGCGTGAATCCTTCGCGCTCGAATCTATCGAGGTTTCCAAGGGCCCCAGCACTGCCTTCGGCGGTCGCGGCGCGGCGGCCGGTGCCATCAACCTTGTTTCCAAGGTTGCGCGTGCGGGCAACTTCGGCAGCGCACAGATGACCCTCGGTACCGCTAATACCCTGCGCTTCACCGGCGATGTGAACCAGGAACTCACGGATGGCGTCGCCGTTCGGCTTGCGGCGCTCTACTACGATGCGGATACGCCGGGTCGTGATTCCGTTCACGACAACCGCTGGGGCGTTGCGCCGTCGATCACTTTCGGCGCGGGTAAGCGTTTCAGCGCCACGTTCGATTACTATCACCTCAGCACTGACGGGATGCCTGATTACGGTGTGCCGCTGACTTCGCGCAATCAGCTTCCCGGCGGCGTCCGCGTCCCGGTCGATGTCGATTACGACAACTTCTATGGTCTGTTGAACCGCGATTTTCAGAAGACGGAAGTCGATGCGGTGACCGCTCAGTTGCGGGGTGAACTCACGGATGGCGTCGTGTTGTCCAACACCACCCGTTATAGCTGGGTCAGCAATCGTTACATCGTCACCAACCCTGATGACAGCGCGGGCAACGTGGTGAACGGTCTCGTCTGGCGTGCTATCAAGAGCCGCGGTTCCGAAAGCGACGGCATCGTCAGCAACACCAACCTGTCGGCGGCTTTCGCAACCGGCGGTATCGGGCACAGTGTGGCGGCCGGGTTCGAATACAACGACACCGATTCCACCAATGCGGGATATACGGTTGCCACCGGCAACCGCGCTTGTCCGGCTGCGGATGTGGCGCTTTACAACTGCACGTCGCTTGCCAACCCCAACCCGAATGATCCGTGGGCTGGTTCGGTTACGCGTAGCACGACGCCCTCAACGGCGAGCGGCCGCGAATACAGCTTCTACCTGTTCGATACCGTCGCGCTCACGCCAAACCTCCTGCTCAACGGTGGTTTGCGCTGGACGGACTTCAAGGCAGGCAGTGTCAGCGCCGCCGGCGTCGAAATATCCAACAGCAGCAGCTTCTGGTCGTATCAGGGCGGCGTGATCTTCAAGCCTACCTCGACCACCAGCCTCTATGTTTCATACGCCAATTCCAAAACGCCTCCGGGAACGACAATTGGCGAAGGTGCGGAAAACCTCAGCAACTCCAACCTGCTGTACGAACCGCAGGAAACGGAAAACTGGGAAGCTGGTGCCAAGGCGGAACTGGCTGGCGGTGCGCTGCTTTTGTCGGGCGCCGTGTTCCAGGTCGATCGCAATAACATCCAGCAGCGCGATCCCACCGGCGAAGTGACCGAGATTCTGGCATCCGCACGGCTTCGCGGGGCGGAAGTCAGCGCCAGCGGCACTGTCGGGTCGGTGCGAATGCTGGTCGGCTATACCTATATCGACAGCGAACTGCGCGATGGGTCGGCCAATGATGGTAACATTCTGCCGCAGACGCCGAAGCACAACGTGGCGGCGACGGTTGACTGGCAGATTACTCCGCGCATCAGCATCGGCGGCGGCGCTTACGGCGCATCCAAACGTTATGCCGACGCCGCCAATCTGGTCTCTGCCGACGGTTATATGCGCTTCGATGCCCGCGCCCAGTACAACATGGGCGATAACTATGGCGTCCGCCTCACCGTCAATAACCTGACTGACAAGCGTTACGTCGTGAAGCTGCGCAACCCGCACTTCGCGGTGCCGGCCGATGGACGGCAGGCGCTGGTTTCGTTCTTCGCCAGTTACTGATCGGCTTCGTGCCTGCGTGAAAGCGCAGGCACCAGCTTTCCGCCGGCGGGATTCCGGTGGTCGGGCCTTGGGTCCGGCTGCTGGATTCCCGCCGGCTTTTTGCGTCCGGCGTGGCCGCGTCTCAGGCGCCAGAGGCGAAGCGGCATGAAACCGCGACAAATCAACCGTCCACCATGATTACCGCTTTACAGATGAGAACGATTCGCATTAGCGTGTGAGTAGGAGGTGCCAAATGGCTTCTTGCTCTTTCCAGCAGACAATCTTCGTGAAGATGTTCCGCCGCTGGGCGGCCGCGCGGGATGGGGGCTTTGATCGCCGTCTCACCATGGTGGATGCCTATCGCGGGCCGGGCAACGCGATGATGGCGGCCGTGGCTGCCGACAGCCTGTTCGATCTGGTGGAGGCGCATCTGGGGCGGCAACTCACCTGCGCCTGCTGTTGCAGCCCCGCGCTGGCGGCGGACGAAGCCGCGCTTCTGGGCCTGCTGCATTATTCCGCCGGCGCTGGCGGCGTCATGATCAGCTCCCCGATCCCGCACGGCCTCTCAGGCGCGATCTGCTGGGCCGCTAAGGCAGTCCGCCGCGAACTCGGCTTCCCCAAGCCCTCACGCACCCCCAGCCCACGCCCTGCCGCGCGCTGCCCCTTCCGCCCTCAAGGCGAAATGCGGCCCCAAGCGCCGGCCGAATCCCCGGCCATGACGCTGCGAACCCTGCAATAGAGCCAGCGCCGTCAGCCTGAGATTGTCTGGGGAAAGTGCTGGTGCCGCTTACAGGACTCGAACCTGTGACCCCCGCATTACGAATGCGATGCTCTACCAACTGAGCTAAAGCGGCACGCAGCGCGCCTCCTAGCGCGTTTTGCGGCGGCTGCAAGCCTTCCGGTTTGCTCCCCCTTTCGCCGGGGCGATTTTCGGCTTAGGGTGATGGCTTCCCCGGGGGACCGCTGATGCGCGGTTGAGAGGGAGGCGCAAGCTTCCGACCCGCTGAACCTGATCCGGCTCACACCGGCGTAGGGAGGGAGAGGCGCCCCGCACCATTCCACCAGGGCCGCGTTCTCCTTCCGAAATGGAGAGAACGCATGGCGGATATCAACTCGAAGCTCGAAATCGGCGTCACCACCGGCCCGATCCGTGGCAGCCGCAAGGTCCACGTCGGCCCGCTGAACGTCGCCATGCGCGAGATAGAGCTTGAGCCTTCCAGTGGGGAGCCGCCCGTGCGCGTCTATGACACGTCCGGCCCCTACACCGATCCGCAGGCGCATATCGACATTCAGGCCGGCCTGCCGCAGCTCCGCCGCGAATGGCAGATCGCGCGCGGCGATGTGGAGGAATACTCCGCGCGCGAAGTGCGGCCTGAGGATAACGGCCAGCTCGGCCCCGATCGTTCCGGAGGCGTGCCCGCGTTCCCCAACGTCGCCCGCCACGCGCTGCGCGCGAAGCCCGGCGGCAACATCAGCCAGATGCATTACGCCCGGCGCGGCATCGTCACGCCAGAGATGGAATACGTCGCCACGCGCGAGAACCTCGGGCGCGAAATGCTGCGCGACCATGTGCGCGACGGGCAGGATTGGGGTGCGGCCATCCCCGATTACGTCACGCCGGAATTCGTGCGGGAAGAGGTTGCGCGCGGCCGCGCCATCATCCCCAGCAACGTCAACCATCCCGAGGCGGAGCCGATGGCGATCGGCCGCAACTTCCTGGTGAAGATCAACGCCAACATCGGCAATTCCGCCGTCGCCAGCGATGTGGCGAGCGAGGTGGACAAGATGGTCTGGTCCATCCGCTGGGGCGCGGACACGGTGATGGACCTCAGCACCGGCCGCAATATTCACGACACGCGCGAATGGATCATCCGTAACAGCCCCGTGCCCATCGGCACCGTGCCGATCTATCAGGCGCTGGAAAAGGTCGGCGGCATTGCCGAAGATCTGACGTGGGAGATTTTCCGCGATACCCTGATCGAACAGGCAGAACAGGGCGTGGATTACTTCACCATCCACGCGGGCGTGCGCCTGCCCTACATCCCGCTCACGGCCAAGCGCGTGACGGGCATCGTCAGCCGGGGCGGGTCGATCATGGCCAAGTGGTGCCTGGCCCATCACCGCGAAAGCTTCCTCTACGAACGCTTCGATGAAATCACGGAGATCATGAAGGCCTACGACATCGCCTATTCACTGGGCGATGGCCTGCGCCCCGGCTCCATCGCCGACGCGAATGACGAGGCGCAGTTCGCCGAACTCTACACGCTGGGTGAACTGACGAAGCGCGCGTGGGAACAGGACGTGCAGGTCATGATCGAAGGGCCCGGCCATGTGCCGATGCACAAGATCAAGGAGAACATGGACAAGCAGCTGGAAAGCTGCGGCGAGGCTCCGTTCTACACCCTCGGGCCGCTCGTCACCGACATCGCGCCGGGTTACGACCACATCACCAGCGGCATCGGCGCGGCGATGATCGGCTGGTACGGCACGGCGATGCTCTGCTACGTCACGCCCAAGGAACACCTCGGCCTGCCGGACCGGGATGACGTGAAGGTCGGCGTCGTCACCTACAAACTCGCCGCCCACGCGGCTGATCTTGCGAAGGGGCACCCTGCCGCGAAAGTCCGCGACGACGCCCTCAGCCGCGCCCGCTTCGAATTCCGCTGGCGCGACCAGTTCAACCTCTCGCTCGATCCCGAAACGGCGGAACAATACCACGACCAGACCCTGCCGGCCGAAGGCGCGAAAACCGCCCACTTCTGCTCCATGTGCGGGCCAAAGTTCTGCAGCATGAAGATCACACAGGAAGTGCGCGAATTCGCCCGCCTGCAAAACCAGCCCTCCGACAGCTTCGTCGCCGCGGAAGCCGCCGAACAGGGCATGGCGGAAATGAGCAAGGTCTACGACGAGACGGGGCGCGAGCTGTACATGGGCGCGGGCGGCAGAGAGCACGATTGATCAAAGCAAACTATTGAGTTTGTTTATGTTGACTCTGACAGTTTTGAACTGTCGTGATGAGTTACAATCAGTCGAGAAACTCGCCTCTATCGTGCCGGAAAGGGACGCATTTTAAATAATAACTTGAAAGCGTTGGATGAATTCCCAAAAAAGTTTTACAAATTGGGAGGATTCGGCATGACCAGGGTAACGGAGAACGACGTAGCGTTTGCGGTATTAAAGATCGCTTCGCTACAACCTAACGGCATTTGCACTTTCAATAGAGCGCGTTCCCATGTTCCAAATTATGTGAAATTCACTGTTGATGACCTACGAATGTCCGCTACTCGCCCTCGAGAGCCCATGTGGCATCAGCTTATCCGAAACATAAAGTCTCATTATAATGCGGAAGGCAACTTCATTGCTGAAGGTTATCTGAAGCATGTGCCCAAAAGGGGCTATCAAGTGACCTCTGCGGGGGTGGAGTATCTAAAGAAACGTAGCTTGTAGTTTTTTCTTAGCCGCTCGACCCTCGGTTTTATAGCCCGGCTTAAACCATTTAAGCTCGGTTCTTGTTGGGGCGTCTTTATCCCAAACGAACCATGCATACGCTGTGGTTCCAGAACCCTTCACTTCAGCGTCAGCCGGATAGAAGGTGATCCGTTCACTGAAAACCCAAACACGCGATGGAGGAGCCGTGTCAAAGATGGTTCTTTGACGATTGGCTCCTTCAAGAAACGCAAGGCGTAAAAGGAGCGCGAACTTGCGATTTGCGAGTTCAAGGCCGACTCTTACGAAGCCTTCAGCTGCATTGTAAGGTGGGTTTGTTACGATGTTGTCGAAACGATTTTCTGCTTTGAGGAAGTCTAGACCTGCATCGCCATAACCTCGGTTGTAGAGGTCGCTACTATAAGTGCTCGGCGAGACTGTTTCGAGCACTTCAGACATGGCGCCATTGCCGCAGGCGCACTCCCAAACGTCTCCTTCGAAACGCTCGTTGTCAATGAGCGCTTTGGTCGCCCAGCTTGGTGTAGGGAAAAAGTCAGGCCCATCTAGATCGGCGAACCGCTTTGTTGTTGGTTTGAAACCACCATTGGGGTTGTAGGTTGCGTCCATGGAGAAAATGATAGCAGAATCAATATATTAGTCAACAAATGGTAAGTGACTCTAAGGGCTTGAGTTTTCTGCCGTGGCCTTTTTAGTTTAATGTGCGTTACGCCCGCGCAGCGTTGCCTACCAGCTTTCTCACCATCGCCCGCACCTCTGCGGGCGTGTCGCCGCTAATCACCTCAACGTAGCCTATCCCTGCACGGCGCAGGGCTTCCTTCTTCACGGCATCGCGGGCTGCGGTTTCGGCGCTGCCGTGGTGGCCTGTTCCCTGAAACTCCACGGCGTGAAGCGGGCGGCATTCGGTATCTACGATCAGCAGGTCCACTCTTTTGGCGTTGATAGCCCAGAAAGCAGCCTTGTTTTGGCTGTAGAGCACTTCGCCAAGGCTGACTTGCCCCATGGCTCGCCAGCCGGGGCTGAACTCAGCCAGCGCCTTGTCGATACATTCAAGCAGGCGCCGCTCCGGCTTGTTGAGTAGAGGGCGGGGTTTGAATGGCGCCTCCATAACCGTGCGAAGCTGGTCGGCGGCTATTTGCGTCCGTGCATCCTGCTCCGTTCCCGCCCGCCGCATTTTATTCAGCGTTGCAACTCTGCCGCGCGCAGCGCGTCCTTTGCGACTGGCCCAGTAGGCCCTGCGCTTTTCGCGTTCGATTCTATTGAAGAACTTCTCCACGCCGATGCCAATTGCCGCACCAGCCGCAAGCACGATGAAAAGTGCCAGAGGCTGGTCCAATAAGGCGTTTAACGTGGTGGCCATGCCAGCCTGATCGCATATCTCGGTTAGCGGTCAGTAAAGCGCGGTTGAGACGGCGATCTTGCGTAGAGTGCCGTACTTCGTTATAACTACTGTATGAACAAGCCCCTCAAGATCACCAGGATCGGCAACTCCGCCGGTATCGTCCTTCCCAAGGACGTGCTTGCGCGCCTGCGCGTCGGGCCGGGTGACACTGTGCATCTGACAGAGGCTCCGGATGGCGTGCGGCTCACTGCACACGATCCCGATTTCGCCGAGATTATGGAACTGGCCGAGGAAGTCATGCGCGAGGATCGCAACATCCTGCGCGAACTCGCCAAATAGCAATGCAGGACCGGGTAGAACCGCGCTGGCTCGATCAGGGCGTCGCGCTGGCGGTGCATGATCGCCAGCTTGCCGAACATGGCGGGCCGACCGGCGTGCGCGATCAGGGTATGCTGGCCAGCGCGCTTGCCCGCCCGCTGAACCAGTGGAGCTATGGCGAGGATGATCGCTGCGCTCTTGCTGCTGCCTATGCTTTCGGCATCGCTCGAAATCACCCGTTCGTTGACGGCAACAAGCGCACGGCGTGGGTTATGGCGCGCTTGTTTCTACGCCTGAACGGGCAGGCGCTGAAATTCACGGAGCGAGAGGCGGTCATGACTGTCCTCGCCCTCGCCGCAGGTGAACTGACCGAGGATGAACTGGCCGACTGGTTCCGCCAGCACCTCATTCCCGCCTAAACCTCCGGCCTGATTTCGCGGCGCCTCTTTCCTACAGGCCCCGTCCCGTGCCTTACCCTGCGGGATGACGCACGCATCCTCCCCCTCTCGCCCGCCCCGTTCCAATTCCGAATACCGCTGGACCGATGCCCGCGCGCTCGCTTTTCTTGAGGAACTGGCGCGTAGCGGCAGCGTGGCCGATGCCGCGCGGGCCGTGGGGGTCAGCCGCAATTCGGCCTATCGCCTGCGCGCCCGCGCTCCGGTTTTTGCGGAGGGATGGGAAGTGGCGCAGCGCGCCGCCACCGCGCGCTTGCGGCAGGGGATAGTGGCGGCAAGGTCACTGCAAGGTGACGGCCCGGTTACACCAAGGTGGCGCCAAGGTGACGCCGGATCGGCAAAGTGACGGCAAAGTCACGCCAAGGGGGCGGCAAGGTGACATCGCCCCTCTGGACCGTGTCAGGGGTGTCAACACTCCCGCCAACTTGCCGTCACTTTACGCCGGGCGTCACCGCTTGCGGACGAACTCCGCGCGCAGCACCAGTCCCTTGATGCCGGGATACTTGCAGTCGATCTCCTGCGCGTCGCCGGTCAGGCGGATGGAGGGGATCACGGTGCCGCGCTTCAGCGTCTGGCCCGCGCCCTTCACGTCCAGATCCTTGATCAGCGTCACGGAATCGCCATCGGTCAGCACGTTGCCCACTGCGTCACGCACTTCCACCGTATCGGCCGCGTCGGCCGCCGCGCGCTTGGCCGCCAGTTCGGATGCGGGCATCCATTCGCCGCTCTCCTCGTCGTATACGTATTCGTCGTCGCTCATGCCTGATCTCCTCGGACCGCTGTCAACAGCCCTGTCTCGTCGGCGCGCGCGAATGGCAGGCGGGCCGGGGCTTGGCCAGTGCGCTGATGTATGAAACAGCAGCGCTCACGCACGAGCAGGGGGTATGCGCCGCGCGCGCGGAACCGCGATGCGTCCGGCGGATTGATAGGCCGGATGCCTCGCTCCTGTCTCTGGGGAGATATCGATGAACCGCACCGCTTTGGCCCTCGCCACACTCGCTGCCGCCGCCGTCACCGCCTGCACCTCCGCGCAGAGCGATCCGGAGCCGGTTGCCGGCCTTTCCACCGGCCGACAGTGCCTCTTCACCAGCCAGATCAACGGCTACAGCGACGCCCCCGGCGGCAGCAACGGGGCGGACAGGCTCTACGTCAACACCGGCCCCAACGGGCGCTGGCTGTTCGAAACCTTCGGCGCCTGCCCTGAACTGGACTGGACCTTCAGCATCGCGCTGGACACCCGGCCTACGTCTGCCTCCAGCCTGTGCACCGGCGATACCGCCACCCTGCTCGTGCCCCGTTCCGTCGGCGGCCCGCCGGATCGCTGCACCGTGCGCCTGCTGGGCAAGATGGAACCGCCGCCGCGCTAGAACCGGCGTAAACGGAGAGGGGCGTCATGACACTCGACGAGGTGATGAACCGGCTGCGCGCGCTCGGCGACGAGAAGGTGAAGGCGCTCGCCATTCGGGCCGGTGCGGAGGACGATCAGTTCGGCGTGAAGCTGGGCGACATCCGCAAGCTGGCGAATGAAATTCGGGCAGACCACCCCCTAGCGCTGCGGCTTTGGGCCACGGGGAATGTCGATGCCCGTTTGCTGGCCGTCCTGCTGCTGAAACCGCGCCAGCTTTCGGCGGAGGAACTGGACGCCATGGTGCGTGGCAACCGCGTGATGCAGGTGTCCGACTGGTTGAACAGTTATGTCGTGAAGAAGCACCCGGATAAAGAGGCGCTGCGTCCGGCATGGATGCATGATGACGATCCGGTGGCGGCGCGCGCGGGGTGGAGCCTGACTGCGGACCGCGTGGCGAAACAGCCCGATGGGCTCGATCTTCCTGCTCTGCTTGACCGGATAGAGGCGGAAATGGGCGATGCCGCGCCGGAAACGCAGTGGACCATGAACACCACTCTGGCCCAGATCGGCATTCATCATCCCCAGAATCGCGGCCGGGCGCTGGCCATTGGCGAGGCGCTGGGCGTCTATCGTGATTACCCCACCTCAGCCGGCTGCACCTCGCCCTTCGCGCCGGAATGGATCGGGGAGATGGTCCGCCGACAGGAAGGCGGCGCCTGATCAGGTTAATGGCTCCCCCGGGCACGATCAGGAAATTGACTCGCGCCACGCTCCGGCTAGGTTTGGTTAACGGGGTATAAAAGGGGGCTTCCGATGGGCGAGGGCACTGCGGGCAGCACGGCGATCTTTCCTGCCGATCGGGCGTGGGATCATGAAGGGCGCGGCAGCCCGCATGTCGGTGTGCTGGTTGGCGGGCCCGCCGCCACATCGCAGCATGTCGAATACCTGACGCTGATCTTCGGGTTGCAGATGCTCGGCTCGTTCGCGGCGGTGTGGTGGATATTCACTCATCCCACGGGATGGGTGGAATGGTCCGCCTTCGCCAGCGGCTACGTCATCATCAACTTCGGGCTGTCGGTGGGCTTCCACCGCTACTTTTCGCACCGCTCGTTCGAAACCAGCAAGGTGATGCGCGCCATTCTGGCGATCACCGGGCAGATGGCCAGCATCGGTTCGGTCATCAACTGGTCGGCCGATCACCGCCGCCATCACGCCTTCACCAACGTGCCGGGCGATCCCTACGCCCCGCGCGTGGACGGGCACGGGCGGCCGCTGAAGAAGAATGCGTGGGGCTTCTTCATGGTCCACATCGGCTGGCTGCTGGACAACACGCACACCGATCTCGCCGTTTATGGCAAGGGGCTGGCGGATGATCCGATCCTCGTCTTCGTGCATCGCACGCGTTACTTCTGGGCGATCTTCTCCATTATCCTCCTGCCCGCCGGCTGGGCCCTGCTGTTCGGCGGGCCGGAACATGTGATCGGCACCGTGCTGATCGGCGGATGCCTGCGGACCTTCATCTTCGCCAACGGAGTGGCTTTCACCAACAGCCTGGCGCACGATTACGGATATCAGAACTTCCCAAACAAGGACGGGTCGGTGAACAACTGGTTCGTCGCGCTGCTGACGTTCGGGGACGGGTGGCACAACAACCACCATGATGCCCCGCGCGTCGCCTCCAACCACGTCCGCTGGTGGGAATTCGATATCAACGGCTGGACCATCCACGCGATGGAAAAACTCGGCCTCGCCTGGAACGTCCAGCGCCGGGCAAAGACAAGAGCGGCTCAACAACCCGAAGGCGCTTGATCCCCTCTTTCGTCATTCCCGCGAAAGCGGGAATCCAGACTTACTGCCCAACCGCCCGTTCAATCGGCGGATCGGCCCGATGCACGGCGGCATAGGCTTCCGCGGCGCGCAGCACGCGCATCATGTTGCGGCTGGCGATCTTCTCCAGATCGGCCTGCGAATAACCGCGCCGCGCCAGCTCCGTGAACAGCAGCGGGTAACCGGCGACATCTTCCATGCCGACAGGTCCCGTATCCATGCCGTCATAATCGCCGCCGATGCCGATGTGATCGATCCCGGCGACCTTGCGGATATGGTCGATATGGTCAGCCAGTTGGGCCACGGTCGATTTCGGCTCCGGATGGGCGGAATCCCACGCAGCAAGTCCGCTGGTCACTTCGTCAGGCTGAGTGGGGAACAGCGTTTCCAGCCGCTTCTTCTCCCCTTCGCGCACCGCGCCCCATTGCCTGCGCTCCTCGCTGACATAGCTCGGCAGGGCCACCGCCATCACGATGCCGCCGTTGTCCTTCACGCGTGCCAGCACGTCGTCCGGCACGTTGCGGCTGTGCCCGTTCACCGCACGGGCGCCGGAATGGCTGAAGATCACCGGTGCGCCCGCCACGTCCAGCGCATCGCGCATGGTGTCGTCGCTCACATGGCTCAGATCCACCAGCATGCCGATCCGCTGCATTTCGCGCACCACATCGCGGCCGAAGTCGGTCAGCCCCTCGTGCTCAGGCGGTACGC
Source organism: Croceibacterium sp. (assembly GCA_035555595.1). GTDB lineage: Bacteria > Pseudomonadota > Alphaproteobacteria > Sphingomonadales > Sphingomonadaceae > Croceibacterium_A. The sequence continues at coordinate 40,617 of DATMGK010000068.1, forward strand.
TGGCGCTATCGGCCCAGTTCAGGTTCCGCGCATGGGTCAGCGTCATGTAACGCACGCCCAACTCGTACATCTGCCTCAACACGCCCAGACTGTTGGCGATGGAATAGCCGCCCTCGATGCCGATCAGCGATGCGACGCGCCCCGCCTTCATCGCCCGCTCCACATCATCCGCGGTCAGCGCCAGCGCCAGCCGATCCGGGTAACGGGTGATCAGCCGCTTGGTCACGTCGATCTGTTCCAGCGTCTGCACCACGGCTTCTGCTTCGGGCAGCGCCGCGCTGACATAGACTGACCAGAACTGCGCGCCGACCTTCCCCTCGGCCAGCCGGGCGAAGTCGGTATGCATCGCGCTCGTACCGCCCTGGCCATTGGGTTCGGCATGGGTATCGTGAAAGTCGAAATCGGCGATCACGTTGCCCAGTCTGCTGCGAAGCTGGATCGGCACATCGTTATGCCCATCCCACACAGGTGCCGCGCGCAGGGCACGTTCGGCCACTTGTTCAGGCGTCTGTGCCGCCAACGGTGAGGTGAGGACCAGCAGGCAGGCAGCGACGGCAAGCTTCTTCATGGCGACCTCTTGGTTAGTAAATGGGACTGGTCTGCACCCGCTTTGATACAATCAGTTACAATGAGCTTAGGCTATACGCCATATATCGGCTTGGCATAGCGCCCGCTCCGTTGCACAATCCCGTCCGATAAACGTCAAAAGACGGGTCCTTACGGAGGGGATGAATATTATGCGCAAGCGCCCTGGCCTGCATCTTTTTGCTTCGTTGATTCCGGTTGCGCTGATGCTTGGCGCCGGAACCACTGTCGCCGCTCAGGAAAATCATGCCCACGCGGATCCGGGACCGGTTGCGCGCCCTGCTGCGATGAAGACCATGCGATGGTCTGATCCCGCTGCCTGGCCTGAAGGCAGGGTGCCGCGCCAGGGGGAAGCGGTGACGATTGACCGCGATATGGCTGTCGTGCTCGACGTCACACCGCCCGTGCTGCGCAGCCTGACGATCCAGGGGAAGCTCAGCTTCTCGGACGATCGGGATATCGAGCTGAAGACCGACTGGATCTATCTGCCCGGTGGCGAGCTGGAGATCGGCACGGAAGCGCGCCCGCACACGCGCAAGGCCACGATCACGCTGACCGACAACGTTCGCGGTGAAGACATCAACACGATGGGCGATCGCGGCATCGTGTTGATGCGCGGCAAGCTGAACCTGCATGGTGACCGCGAACACACCTGGACCAAGCTGGCCCGCACGGCGGAAGCCGGTAGCCGTGAAATCGAAGTGCTGAATGCCGCAGATTGGCGGACAGGCGATGAAATCGTCCTCGCTTCGACCGATTTCAATCCAAGGCAGGCGGAACGGCGCCAGATCACGAAAGTCAGCGGCAACAGGCTGACACTGGATAAGCCGCTTGAATACATGCACTTTGGCCAGATCACCTTCGGCGTGGATCAGCGCGGCGAAGTTGGGTTGCTGACGCGCAATATACGCATTCAGGCCTCGGAAGATTCGGAACAGACCTATTTCGGCGGACACATCATGGCGATGGCCGGGTCCGAAATGTATGTCTCAGGCATCGAGCTTTCGCGCATGGGCCAGCACCTTACGCTGGCGCGTTATCCGATCCACTGGCACCTGATCGGGGAGGGCAAGGGCCAGTATATCCGCAACGCGGCGATCCATGACACCTTCAGCCGCTGCGTAACGGTGCATGGCACCAATAACCTGCTGGTTGAAAACAACGTGACCTTCAACACCGTGGGTCACTGCTTCTTCCTCGAAGACGGGATCGAAACGGGCAATCAGTTCGTCCACAATCTGGGTATCCAGACGAAGTGTCATCCGACGCTTCCCTGCGATCCGACGAACCTCGTTCTCGCTCATCACACTCCGCGCGGGCAATCGTCCAAGGATATCCTGATCCCGTCGGACAACACTGCTTCCACGTTCTGGGTTACCAATCCCGACAATATCTACCGCGATAACGTGGCCGCGGGTTCTGACCAGATCGGCTTCTGGATCGCCTTGCCGCAACACCCCACCGGCCAGTTCGAAGGCACGGAGATCAGTGCCAATACCTGGCCACGGCGCACGAAGCTGCGCGAATTCACGGGCAACACGGCCCACTCCAATTTCGATGGCCTGATGTTCGATCGCGGCCCCGGTGCGGATGGCAAATTCAGTATCGGCGGCGCGGGCCATATCAGCCTCGCGAATCCGGCTGATGGAAACAGCGAGGCGGTGGTTTCGACTATCGACAATTACACCGGCTACAAGAACCGCAACGGCGCCATCTGGGGGCGCGGCGAATATCACCTGTTCACCAATCTGAAGCTGGCCGACAACGCGATCGGGTTCACTCATGCGGCCAGCGCTCCCGGCCGTGCGCCCTACACGTCACGCGTGGTGGATTCGCTGTTCGTGGGTGAAAGCGATAACATCGGCAATCCCACCAGTGCGGCGGAAATCGCCTATGGCCGCAGCCTGCCCGCTCAGGACGCTGATTTCCCGATCCGTGGCTATGAATACTACGATTACCTGCACGAGGTGGAGAACACGAAGTTCGTGAACTACGTGCCCAACCAGCTGCGTGATGCGGGCGCGTTGTCTTATCTGCTGTTCACCAGCTTTGGCATGAGCACCGATAACTCGGTGGAGGGGCTGACCTTCGAAAATGCCCATCCGGTCAGCTTCCCGCCGGTCGATCGCCGCTGGGCGTCCGACTTCGGCCGCCGAGCTGCTTACAGGAGCGCGGCGTTCCATGACCGGGACGGTTCGGTCACCGGAAAGCCCGGTGCCTATGTCGTCATCGACAACGGCATCGCTTCGCATGAAGGGACCTGCGAGATCCGGTCGAGCTGGGGTGCCGCGATATGCCAGGGCGACATGGGCCGCTTCAATATCGCCGGTGACTTCGACGATTTCGGTGCCGCCCCCATTACTGATCCGATCATTCTGGACCGTGATGGACGGCGCTTCGAATATGACGGTGAAACCACGATCCAGAGCGGCACTGAACTGCGGATCGATACGGCAAGGGACTCCCTGTCATTCGCCCTGCGCGAAATGGACAAGGGATCTTTCGTAATCCTCCAGCTTCCCGGTTTCGGGGCCAGTGCCAGCGGTACGCCCAAGGACAGCCTTGCCGCCCTGCGAGAGGCGAATGAGACCGCCTATTTCAAGGACGGCAATACCCTGTGGGTGAAGCTTGTGGTCGAAGACGAGGCCGCCGATGGCCCCGTTGTCGTGCAGGTCGGCGCCCTTCGTGCTCAGGCAACCCTCGACGTCAGCAGGGAAGCCCCGCGCAGCACCGCATTGCTGAACGAAGCAGGGCCGCGGAGCCAATAACCGAAGGCTTGCCGCCGCAAACAGGCGTTTAGCGGGCCACCAAGTCCGCCAGCGCCTGCGCGGCGGCGGGCGCGCGTTCTTTCGCGCCGTTGATCATGAAGGCGAAGACGTCGCCGCTCTTGCCCCTGCTGTCGGCGCGATCGGCGGCATAGGGCAGGCTCTCGGGGGCCTCGCCCGCCGCCCACGCTCGGCAAAGGGCAGCGATCCGGTCCAGATCGCGCGGCGCATATCCGGTGGGCTGGTCTGAATGCAGGTTCTTGCACCGCAGATAGGCGAAGTCAGTCGTGCGGTCGGCAAGGGTGGCGCGCCCCTCCTGCTCCAGCCACACGATAGCGACGCCGGCGTCCCGCGCCAGATCGACGAACTGCGGGCAGGCGAAGCTTTCGTGCCCGGCCTCGATCGCGTGGCGTAACGGCCGCCCGGCGAACTCGCGCGGCAGCAACTTCAGGAATGCCGCGACATCCTCCGCATCGAATGCCTTCGTGCCCATCAGTTGCCACAGCACGGGGCCCAGCCTGTCGCCCAGTTCGTCCAGCCCCTGCGCGAAGAACCGGTCCAGCGATTCACCCGCCGTCGCCAGCACCTTGCGATTGGTGACGTAGGACGATCCCTTCACAGCGAACACGAAGCCGTCCGGCGTCTGCTCGCGCCATTTGCGAAAACTCTCGGGCTTTTGCAGACGGTGATAGGTGCCGTTGATCTCGATCGCCCCCAGCGCGCGAGAGGCATGTTCCAGTTCCCGCTTCTGCGCCAGCCCGGCGGGATAGAACGCGCCTCCGCGCCAGTCGGGATATACCCAGCCACCGATGCCCGTGCGTATCATCGTCTGCTCCCGGCGGCGTGCCCGCCTTTATGGCGCGCCATCCGGTGCCGTGTAATCCGATGGGCGTTCGCCTTGCTTCGCCCACTGTTCTTCGCGCAGCGCGGCGAAGCGGGGGCTGGTGGATGTAATGTATCCACGCACCTGCACGTTCCCTTCGTGGCAGGCATATTCGTAGAACTCGTAGTCAGGATTGCGCTGCCACGGGATGTCCAGCTTGTAAGGTTCGGTCAGCATCACCGGGTCTTCGACCCATGCTTCATAACGGATCTGGTCAGGCCCCGTCGGGGTCAGCCGCTCGGTCATCTTCATCCGGGCGCTGTTGGGCGAAGGGCCGTTGGATATGCCCGGCGTGAAGTTGGTCGTTTCGATCACCAGCGTATCGCCATCCCAATGGCCGCGCGAATAGCCGAGATAGTCGGTCACTTCGGGTGGCGGGGCCGGGCGATCATCCAGATAGATCTTGCGCGTCTCGTGGATCATTTCCAGCGCGATCACCACCAGCCCAGGGCTCTGCATTACCCGGATGCCCATGTTATAGGCGCCGGTCAGCATCGATGACGGCATCCCACGGGTCAGGCAGCGGTCGAAAACGCCGAAGTCCGCCAGACTGTCGAACACCTCGGTGTTCCACGATGTCCTGACCGCGGCAGCGGCGCGGCGCCCTTCTTCGGTCAGCGCCGGATAGCGGCCGTTCGCGGGCATGGTGATCATCGATGTCTGCCACAGTGGGCGGCCATCTTCGCGCCAGTGGCCCATACCCAGGATGCCGACCCGGTCCTGCGCGGCCTCCAGCCCGATGCGGTCCTCTGCCTGCCCCAGCCGTTCGCGGTATTCGTCTTCGGTCAGTTCGATCCGATCGCCCAGTTCTGCAGCCCGCTCGCGTGGTGTGGCGGAAAGGTAATCCACCGGCCACGCGCCGCGCAGGTCCGGATCGCCCCACTCCGTTCGGGCCACTTTCCAGCCCATGGGCGGGGCGGGATAATCCTTTGCCGATGGAACGGGGTCTTCGTCGGCGGCATGGCCGGTGGAAGGCAGGGCGATCAACAGCGGCAGAGCAACCGCAAACAGGCGCGGGTTCATTCGTGTCTCCCTTCGTTCGGGCGCCTTTCTCCGTGGAAGGGCGTCTCCGTCTTTTGGGGCAGAGTATGAACCTGATCGCGGGACATGCAACCAAGTCGCGCCACGCGCGTTCGCACACCCAACGGCCCAGCCAATCTTGGGCACGGTCAAGCTCTTGTTGATTGCATTCCCAACTGAACTGGTTGAGAAATTAGGTGCCTGCCGGAATGGGCAGGTCGCGGCTTTTGATCAAGTCAGCTTGCTCCGCGTCACCAACCGCTAAAGCGCACGGACCCACGCGACAACGCCGGCTCGTGCTCCTGGTTTAAAAGGAGAATACGAATGCCACGGGTTAGCAATCCTGACCACCGCCTCCCGGCAACCCCGCTGCCGCGCCCGCCGCATCCATCGTGGACGCGTGAAGGGGAAGGTGCCGCCGGGCCTGGCGGCAGCGTGTCCGCAGCCGAATTCTGGAACCGGCTCGGGCTTTAGCGTCGTTACTCCAAACCTCATCCTTCCGTTCAAGGGAGCCTGATCGATGACCATCCTGAACCATGATGCCCGCGATCCCCTGATCCTCCTCGTTCCGGGCCTGAACGACAGCGGGCCGGGGCACTGGCAAACCCATTGGGAACGCGAATTGCCTAATTGCGCGCGGGTCGATCTCGGATCGTGGGACGATCCGCATCGCAACTCGTGGGTGAACCGCCTTAACCTCGCGATCCACAATGCCGCCCGTCCGGTGATCCTCGTGGCTCACAGCCTCGGTTGCCATGCGGTCGCGTGGTGGAACGAATACGAACAGCCTGGGGCTGATGGGAAGGTGCTCGGCGCTCTTTTGGTCGCCCCGCCCGATGTGGAAAGGCCCGACGCAGAGGGGCAGCTTGACGGTAGGCTGGCCCGCTTCGCCCCGGTCATGCGCACCGCATTCCCGTTCCCCTCGATCGTCGCGGCGAGTCGTGACGATCCTTACATCGGGTTTGATCGTGCGCGGCGGCTTGCGCGCATCTGGAAAAGCAGGTTCGTCGATGCCGGGTGGCTGGGGCATATCAATGCGGATTCGAACATTCGCAGCTGGCCGTTCGGGCAGTTCCTGCTCCGGCAATTGCAGGCGAGCGCAGAGCCGGTGGCCGCTCCGCTCGTCGCGGGGGGCAATTACGAAGCGATGCTGCGGGCCAGTGACCGCCTGCGACAGGAAATCCGCCGCTGATCCAATCCCTCCCCGGTCAGACCGGGGAGGGGAAGGACAGGCCTATTTTTCCTTGCTGGTATCCATCCGGGCACGGGATACCCACGATCCGTGCACCTGGCTGCGCAGGGCCAGCCCGGTGCGGACTTTGGCGATCGGGCCCTTTTCCACTTCGTCCGCCTCGACCACCCACAGTTCCGAAAGGTAATCCTGCGGTGCGGGGCCGTTGGGGATGTCGACCACGGTCAGCAGCCATCCGCCGTGGTTCGGATCGCTGGACGGCACGTGGGCCGGCTCGCTGATCGCGGCACCTGGCGGCACGCCCAGCACCGAAAGGCGCCCGTTGCCCGGCTCGATCCGCATCAGGCAGTTGAAGTTGATGCCCACGGGCCCACCCAGCATCGGCGGCCCGCCCTGCGGATTCATCGAAAGATACCACGCGCGGTTATAGTGGCGGCCCTGATCGGCATCCGCCAGCCGCGGCAAATCGCCGGGGGGGCCAAGGAGGCGTTCCTCGATCTGTGGATCGGCCTTGCTCATGTCGATCGTCCAGCGCGTCAGCGCGCCCTGAATTTCCTGCTGATCGATATGGATACCGCCCGCCTCGCGCATGAAGCCGAAGGCGTTTGTGTTGGTCAGGCATAGGTCGATGTGCACCAGATCGCCGTCGTCATAGGCGTTGACCTCGTGGAAGCAGGAAACGCCAACCGGCCCCTTGATCCACTTCATCTCCTCCACCTTGCCGTAACGCGGCATGATGGCGATCCAGCTTTCCAGATTCTGATGATGCGCCCAGTGCGCGCCGCCCGCCTTCAGCCGGTCAAGATCGGCGGTGGTGGGGAAGATCGGCCAGATCGCGTACTTCTCGGTAATCACGAAATCGTGGATCGTGGCGATATAGGGCTGCTTGAACCACTGTTCGGACTTCAGGTTACCTTCGTGGTCGGCGATGCAATAGGCGATGTCGTCGCTGCACAGCCCGCCGGCTTCGTAACCGAAGAAGAACAGCTCGCCCGTCACCGGGTCGATGCGCGGGTGGGCGGTGAAGGTTTCGGATTTCAGCGCGCCGTAATAATCCCACTTGCCGATGGTCGCCAGCGTGTGGGGATTGATCTCGTACCCACGTCCGTCCTCCTTGGTCATGAACAGGCGGCCGGCGTGCCATACGGGCGTTGTGTTGCTGACCGTGCGGTCCACCCCTTCGACCGAAGGATCGTCGGTAAAGGGGTTGCGGTAACGGCCGAACAGCGCCCTGCGCGCGGCCTTTTCCGCCAGATACCGTTCCGTCTCCACATAACGGATGTCGAAATCGACCGCGCCGCGTTCGATATTGAAGCGGGCGATCATGCCGTCGGCATTCAGCGCGATATCGTCATCGAACATCGGCGCATGGGCGTTGTCCGGCACGGCGCGGAAAAAGGCGCCGTCGATCTCGGCGGGAAGCTCTCCTTCTACCTCCAGGTCGCGGACGGAAACTTCCATACGGCGCGGAGTATTGCTGCCTATGAAATGGATGCTCTGCGGAAAGGCATTCATGTCGTCATCTCTCTCCCGATGAAGCTCTTATAATTTGGCATGGGCGAAACGCTAACGGTTATGATAGTCCTTGGGAAGGCTGGCCGCTTTGAGCCGCCGCAAAAACATCGAAGGGGAGAGCCACGGGTGCTGACGCACGCGAACGAGGAGTCATATCCGCATGAAATCCGAAGCCCGGGGGGCCTTCTGCACGGCTTGTTGAAGCTCACCAACCGGCTGACGGCTCCCTTTTCAACCTACCTCGAACAGAACCATCGCATCAGCCTGAACGAGTTTCGGCTGCTGATGGCCATTGGCAGGCTGGGGGGATCGGCCAGTCACGAGCTGGCGGAGATGACCGGCGTCAATGTGATGAGCGTTTCGCGCGCGGTGGCAACGCTGCGGCGGGACGGGCGGATAGAGGTCACGCGCGATCCGCAAAACCACCGCCGCAAGTGCCTGACCCTGTCGGCGGAAGGGCAACGGCTCTACACCATCATGCAGCCGCAGTCGGAGAAGGTGGCGGAATACCTGTTCTCCGACCTGTCGCAGGACGATGTCGCCCAACTGGGAAATCTGGTGTCGCGGCTGATCGCCACGCTGGAGGCGCGGGATGAACAGGGCCGTTCGCTGCTTCTGGAACGGACGAACCCGGAAATCGGCATGGCATGACGGAGGAAGATCGCCGGGCGATAGAGGCCGACTGTGAGCGGCTGATAAAGCACTACGTCAATCTCAACGACGCGCAGGACTGGCCAGCCGTCGCGGCGCTCTACACCCCGGACGCTCGCTTCGCGCGCCCCAGTCGGCCTGACGAGTTCGTGATCGGGCGCGAGGGGATTCTGGCCAGCTTCCTCGCCCGTCCGGCACGGGCGCAGCGGCATGTGATCGCCAACGTGGTGGTCGATGTTGAGGATGCCGACCACGCGCGGGCATTCAGCGTAATCGTGCTCTACATGGGCGACAGGGCGGGGCCGGACGAATTGCCGGTGATGGACCCGAAGTCACCGCTGATCGGCACCTTCACCGACAGGCTTGTCCGCACGGCCGATGGCTGGCGCTTTGCCGAACGGATCGGCGGGCTGGATTTCAGACCCTAGGCACTCACCGCGGCGGCGGCCGTTTCCTCCCGCTTCTTCACCAGCAGTGCGGCCGGGACGGCAAGGGCCACCAGCACGCACAGAGCAGCCGGGATCGCGGCGACAAGGAAGAACGTCGATGGCGCGGCTCCGGCGTTCAACAGGGCCTGACCGATCAGCGGCCCCATGAACGCGCCCAGTCGGGCGACCAGCACGCCCATGCCGATCGCGGATGAAAGCTGCCGCCCGGTGAACAGGTGGGCGCACAGGGCGGGCAGGGCCATGCCGCCTGCGGACGCGCCGCCCACGCCGATGCCCAGCAACAGGGTCCAGCGCATGGCGTCGGGTGCGGAAAGGCTCACCACCAGAAAGCTTGCCGCCATCGCGCCGAACATCAGCATCAGCGTGGGGCCCGGTTTCCAGCGGTCGATCCCGATGCTGGCCAGCACGCCAATGCCCAGCCCCACGAACTGCACGATGCCCGATATGCGGGCGCTCAGGTCAATCGAGAAACCAGCCTGCGGCAGCACCGTGGGGATCCACGAACTCAGCAGGTAGAGGTTCGCCGCATTGAGTGCGAGCATCAGCGAGAATACGGCAAACGGCAGCACCCAGGGCTGGCGGAACAGATCGAGCTGCGGCGCACTGGAACGCGTGGTCACAGCCCGCGTCTGTGCCTCGCCCTTCGCGCTTGGCAGACCGCCTTCCAGCACCAGCCACAGCGCGGCCGCCAGCAGCAGGGCGAAGCCGCCGGGCACCATGAACAGACCGTGCCAGCCCGCCATCGCGACGACCATAGGCGCCAGAATACCCGCCAGCGCCAGACCCAGCGGAATACCGGCGGAAACCACCGCCATGACCGTCGCCCGGGTTTTTTCAGAAGCCAGTTCTGCGGACAGGGCGCTGACGTTGGGCAGCGCCGCGCCCAGCGCTATGCCCGTCAGCGCACGCCAGACCAGGAACCCGGTTACCGTGGTCGCGCTCGCGGTGGCCAGCGTGAATGCGCCTGTGGCAAGGCAGCCCAGCACGATCAGCAGCCTGCGTCCGAAACGGTCGCCATAGGGGGCCAGCAACGCGCCGCCGACGCCGATCCCCACCAGCAGCGCGGTGAACACCAGCCCGAAAGATGCCGCTTCCAGCCCCAGCGCGCCTTCCAGCCGCGGCACCGCCAGCGCCATCGCGTTTATGTCGTACCCTTCCATGACGAAAACGCCCGCGAGAAGAATCAGGGTAATCGCGCGGCGCGCTGAACTCATGGCTTCAATCCTCTCCCGCCTCCCGCGTTTCCCACGGTGATGGCATGCGATACGGCACCGAATGGAATACCGCTTCGACTTGTTCGATCGCACCGTCCCTGATCTTGAAGGCTTCGGCAAGATAATAGCTGTGCGGGCGGCGAACGGGGCTGGATGCGGGGGTGCCGTCTGTCAGTTCGTATTCGCCCAGTTTCCCCGAATGATCGATGAAGCCGTGGGCCAGCACTATGCCACGCTCCACGTCCACCAGCGGGAAGCGCCGCGCGCGCAATTCATCGTCATAACGATACCAGCCCAGCGCGAACTGCTCCTCGCAACCTAGGCGCGCGATGGGTAGCGGGAACGTGGCGTTGTTGGTCGTCTGGACGCCGTTCTCCACCCTGTTGCAGTGCTTGTGAAACGGTGTGCGTAGGGTTCCGTCGTTGCGTTCGATCGTATCGAAATAGCCATTGGCGATGCGGATCAGTTCCTCGCGAGAGGACCGTTCTCCCTCAGGCACGCTGGCCAGCATGATGGGCTTGTCATCGAACTGTTGGCCCAGGAAGGGGAAGCCTTCATCCTTGTTCCGGGCCACAACGATCTCCGCCCCGGCAATGGCCCCGCCGCGCAGCTCCAACCGGATCGCGCAGGGGGAAACGGCGTCGCTCTCCTCCACGCAGGTGAACAGCGCCACTTGCCTGCTATCCTCATCGGCGAAACGCAGATCGTATGGCCCGCGCGCGGTCAGCGTGTTCCACAGGCCATCGCCCGGCTCCAGCGCAACGTTGTTTTCGGTGTAGCGCAGGCCATCGGCCCATTCGACCCTTGCCGGGTCGCGCGCGTCCAGCGCCGCCAGAAATCGATCGAGCGCATCATAAAGCACGCCGCGAGTAACAGTTGTAATGGCCAGCCCCCTCTCCCTTGCTTGACTTGGGGCATTGCTAGCTGAAAGGTAATGCCGGTCAAAGTCGCACTATGACGACGGGAGAGGGCATGGAGCCGGCAGGCAGGACCGCGGTTGTAACCGGCGGCAATTCGGGACTGGGCAGGGCCACGGTGGAGGCGCTGGTTGCGGCCGGCGCGCGGGTCATCTCGCTCGATCTCGGCGGGGATGCGCCGGAAGGGGCGGAATCGGTCCATTGCGACGTATCCGACGCAGCGGCGGTGCGCGCGGCCGTTCAGGGTATCGACGGCGCGATCCATATTCTCATCAACTGCGCCGGTATCGGCGGCCTCGGCCCGATCGCGGATGCCGATGGGCCGGGCGATCTCGCGGCGATCCGCAAGGTGCTGGAAGTCAATCTGATCGGCGCGATCAACGTCACCGCCGAAGTGGCCCACCGCATGACCGGCAACGCGCCCGATGGGCCGGACGGGGAACGCGGGGTTATCATCAACGCCTGCTCCATCGCCAGCTTCGAAGGGCAGGAGGGGATGAGCGCCTATACCGCGTCGAAGGCCGGTCTCGCCGCCCTCACGCTGGTGTGGACGCGCGATCTGGGCAAGTACGGGGTGCGCTGCATGGGGATCGCACCGGGCTTCATGGCCACACCCATGGTCAGCTTCCTGCCCGACGATTTCGTGGCTGAACTGCTGAAGGATGCGGAATTCCCCCGGCGTGCCGGGCGGGCGGAAGAATTTGCCAGCGTGGCGCTGTTCATTATCGGCAATTCATTGCTCAACGGCGATGTGATCCGGCTGGACGCGGGCACACGGCCGCCTGCGCGCACGCAATGGTCGATGGGGTAAAGGACAAGGTATTTATGGCAGACGTTCCCCTTTCTCCCGGTTTCACGGCCGCCAGGCTCTCTCAGGCGCAACGCGCGTTTGAAAGTGTGCTTGGTGCTGGGAAAGTGTTTTTTGAACCGCTTGACCGGACCACTTATGCCGACAAGTTCGCGGTCGATAATGCGGCTCACCAGCCTGCCGGGGCCATCGCACCGTCAACGGTGGAAGAAGTGCAGGGCGCCCTTCGGATAGCAAACGAACATCGCCTGCCTGTGTGGCCGATCAGCCGGGGCAAAAACCTTGGCTATGGCGGTTCTGCCCCGCTGCTTTCGGGCAGCGTGGTCATGGACCTGTCGCGCATGAAGAAGATCGAATTCAATGAGGAATTCGGCACCGTGCTGCTGGAACCGGGCGTCGGGTTCTACGATCTCTATGACTTCATTCAGAAGCACAACCTGCCCTATTGGCTGTCCACTCCCGGTAACAGCTGGGGGTCGGTGATCGGCAACGCGCTGGATCGTGGTGTGGGCTACACGCCATACGGCGAAAACACGAAGCACTTGTGCGGCATGGAAGTGGTCCTGCCCACCGGCGAAGTGGTGCGCACCGGCATGGGGGCGTTCTCCGGTTCGCCCAGTTGGGGCGCTTATCCGTTCGGCTTCGGGCCGGGGTGGGACCAGATGTTCGTGCAGTCGAACTTCGGCGTCGTGACCAAGGCCAATATGTGGCTGATGCCAGAGCCCGAGAGCCTGATGGGCATGGATGTCGAGTTCGATCGGCCGGAAGATCTGGGAGCCATGGTCGATACCATCGCCCCCCTGCGGCGTGAACGGGTGTTGCAGCAGTCCCCCAGCATCGGCAACTGGATGCGCGCTGCGGCGGTCGTGACACGGCGTGGCGAATGGACCGATAAGCCCGGCGCGCTGGATGACAGCGTGATCGACGCGATCCGCAAGCGGTTTGGCATCGGCTGGTGGGGCGTGTCGCTGCGCCTCTATGGCCGGGAAGAGATCAACAAGGCCGCCTACAAGGTGCTTGAACAGGCGATGAAAGCCATCGGGCCGATGAGCATCAAGCCGACAAGCTGGGTCAAGGGGCAGCCGATGGAATATTCGGGCTGGACCGGCACGCCGATCACCTATGCGATGCAGAGCGCCAACTGGTATGGCGCGCGCGGCGGGCACATCGGCTTCTCCCCCGTGATCCCGCAGAACGGCGCGGCGGCGCTGGCCCAGTTCCGGCGCACTTATGACCGATATCGGGAATATGGCATGGATTATCAGGGCAGCTTCGCCTTTGGCGAACGGCACCTGACCAATGTCAACGCGATGAACTTCAACAAGGACGATCCGGCCATGATGGCGCGCATCGATCCGTTCTTCCGCCAGCTCGTGGCCGACGCCAGGGCGCAGGGTTATGGCGAATACCGCACGCATCTGGATTACATGGATCTGGTGGCGGAAACCTATGACTGGGGCGGCGGCGCGATCAGGAAGTTGAACGAAACGGTGAAGGATGCGCTGGACCCCAACGGGATCCTGGCGCCGGGCAAAAGCGGGATCTGGCCGAAAGGGCAGGGCCGCCGCGCGGGAGAGCAATCATGAAGCGGCTGATGATGCTGGGCCTGCTGCTGGCAGGCGGTGCTGCGATCGCACAGGCTCCTCCTCCGCCGAAGCCGGAAACGCTGGCCAGCCGCCCTGCCGCCACGGGTGGGGAGGCGCTTTATCTGGAACATTGCGCCTCGTGCCACGCCCCCAATGGCATGGGCACCGGCCTGCTCGCTCGCCGTGTGCAGCCCGCGCTGCTGGAAGCGCGCGATAACCTGCCCGCGCAATATGTGATCATGGCCGCGCGTCAGGGTATCGGCAACATGCCAGCCATTCCACGTGGCGAGGTCAGCGATGATGAACTGAAGCAGATTGCCGACTACCTCGCCGCCGGCCCGCACGAGGCAGCGCAATGATCCGCGCATCTCGTCGCGAGGCGCTGAAAGGCGCGCTGGCGGTGCCAGCAGTCGCTGGCCTCCCGAAATGGCGCTGGCGGCATGGAGAGGCGTCGCTGCTGGTTTACGATCCCGCGCTTCAGGCGGGCCAGCGGCTGGCCGCGGCTGTCGAGGATGGTCAGGAGGCGTTGGCCATCGGCGGCGACCGCATCCGGTTCGGCCGTGAATTGTTCGCCCGCCGCCCCGGTCTGGTCGTCGGCATCAGCCGCCATGTCGATGCGCTGCTGTTGGAAGAGGTCGGGGCAGAGGCAGGCTTCCGCCCGGTTGACTGGAATGGCGGAAACCTGCGCGAATTGATCGCCGCCAGCGCCGATCGCGGTCTGGTGGTGGGTTGGGTGCTGGCCGCTCGGGTTTGATCTACCCACCCTGATACGACAGAAGGGTTCGGCTTTCCGCTTTCCTACAGCACGGCTTGTGGCGCATTTCTCCGCAATGCCTCTGCCATCCCTTTCCTCTATGCGCGCGCCTTCTTTCCGTCGCGGGACGGCGGCTGAAGGTTACGCTTCGCGTGCGAAAGCGACGGATTTTTCCCGAAAGGTGACGGATTGGGCTTTTCGGCTCAGGACCGTGTCAACAGTGTCAACACCTGTCACCTTGGTGTTCAGCGGCGGCGATCAGCGTTTGATGATCAGGCTGTCCGGCCGCTTCCTCGGCACCCACTGGCCGCGTCCGGGGAAGTTCTTCAGCACTTCGCCATCCCACAGCCGAACGACCCGGCGCTTGAAGCGCCACTGGCCATCGTCACCCTTTACGGCATGGTCGTCATACCAGCCGGTGAAGCGCAGCAGATACGGCGGCTCTCCCTCGCACTCGGTCACGAAGGCGAAGCCGCGCAGCTTCACACTGCCATCGTCCTGCGGGAAGTATTGCACCTGCGTCACATGATGCTGGCGGCCGGGAAAGCCCGGCGCATTGGCGTAATGCGCCATGAGGCCGCGAATGCCCGCGTGGCCCTCCCACACGTCGGGCTCGTCGAACACTTCCTCGCTCATCACGCAGTCTTCGGTGAAGCAGGCGACCAGCCCTTCGGCGTCGCCGGTATCCAGTGCCCACGAATAGGCTGCGATCAGATCCTGCAGCGCGATGCGGTCTTCAACGGCCAGCGACATTCTATCCCCTCTCCTCCCAGTTGCGCGGTCCGTACCACCCGTTATGACATGCGCCAATAAGGGAGAGGTTATGGGCAAGATCATCGTCAGCGGGGCGTCCGGGCAGTTCGGCAATGCGGCGGCGCGGCTGCTGCTGGAAAAGGTTGCGGCGGAAGACCTGGTGTTCCTTTCGCGCACGCCGGAGAATATGGCGGACCTCGCCGAAAGCGGCGCTTCGATCCGGCGGGCTGATTTCGACGATCCCGCCTCTCTCCGCGCTGCGATGGAAGGGGGGGAAAAGCTGCTGCTGATTTCCACCACCCGCGTCGGATCGCGCCTGTCCCAGCATACCAATGCGATCGATGCAGGCGTGGGGCAGGGGGTGCGCCATATCGTCTACACCTCGATCATCGATGGCGGAAATCCCGCTCACCCTTCGACCGAACAGCACGATCACTATGCGACCGAACAGGCGATCGAGAAATCGGGCGCGGCGTGGACGCACTTGCGTGACAGCCAGTATTCTGAAGCCGTGGCACTGGCCATGGCGATCCCCGCGCTGCAGGCGGGCAGCAAGCCTGATAACTGCGCCGATGGCCGCGTCGGCTTCGTCAGCCGGGATGATTGCGTGGCCGTGGCGGTGGGTGCGCTGACTCAGGATGGCCACACCAATCAGGCCTATGATGTCACCGGCCCGGAAGCGATCTCCATTCCTGAAGCGATGGCGATGGTTTCCGAAATCGCGGGCAAGCCCATCGTCCTCGAACCCGTCGATGACGAGGGGATGTACGCCTACTTCGATTCTCTGGGCGTGGCGCGCCGCGCGTCCGACGTCGTGCCCGATGGGCCAATCCCATGGGCCAGCGAGGGTATGGTGACGTTCGGCCAGGCGATCCGCGAATGTTACTTCGACAGGGTCAGCGACGTGGTGGAACGGGTGACGGGCCGCGCCCCGCGCACGCTGCGTTCGGTGTTCGAACAGTACAAGGGGGCGTGGCCGAAATGAGGGCGCTTCTCGCGGCCGCCGCTGCCCTGCTTACGCTTGCCGGATGTTCCGATCACGATGCCGGGCGGCCGGACATCGATACATCGGTTATCGGCGCAGGGGACGACTGGACCAATCCCGGTGGCGACTGGGCGGGCAGCCACTTTTCGCGGCTGACCGATATCACGCCGCAGAACGTCGATCAGCTCGGCCTCGCATGGGAATATGATCTCGGCACCACGCGCGTGCAGGAAGCGACGCCGGTCGTGATCAATGGTGTGATGTTCACCAGCGGGAACCTCGGCCGGGTCTATGCGCTGGATGCCGCCACGGGCGAGGAACTGTGGAAGTTCGAGCCTGAGGTGGACATGCAGGCCAATCGCGCCGCCTGCTGCGATCAGGCCAATCGCGGTGTCGCGGTAGCGGATGGCAAGGTCTATGTCGCCGCGCTCGATGGCTGGCTCTATGCGCTGGATCAGACGAGCGGCGCGGTGATGTGGCGCAAGGACACGATTGCCGACCACAAACGCGGCTACACCGTCACCGGCGCCCCCACGATTGCCGGCAATCTGGTGATCATCGGGAATGGCGGCGCGGAATACGACGCGCGCGGCTATGTTACCGCCTACGACGTTCGCAGCGGTGACGAGAAGTGGCGTTTCTACACCGTCCCGCGCGATCCTGCTTCCGGCAAGCAGGAGAACGCTGCGCTGGATGCAGCGCTGGAAACGTGGGACGCGAACAGCCGCTGGGATGTGGGCGGTGGCGGCACCGTGTGGGATGCGATCAGCTATGACCCGGTGTTCGATCAGGTCGTGATCGGCGTGGGCAATGGTGGGCCCTATCCGTTGCATGGCCGTTCGCCCAGTGGCGGCGACAATCTCTACCTCGGTTCGCTGGTCGCGCTCGATCGCAAGACGGGCGAGATGAAGTGGCATTTCCAGGAAACCCCGCAGGATGCGTGGGATTTCACCTCCACTCAGCCGATGGTGTTCACCGAAATGGAGGTGAACGGGGCGAAGCGGCCGGTGATCCTGCATACGCCGAAGAACGGGTTCTTCTTCGTCATCGACCGAGAGAGCGGCAAGCCACTGGCCGCCAATGCGATGGTGCGCACGAGCTGGGCCAGCGGTTGGAATCTCGAAACCGGCAAGCCGGTGCTGACGCCGGAATTTTCCGACTATTCGCAAGGGCCGAAGATCGTGTTCCCGGCCACGTCTGGTGCACGCAACTGGCATCCGGCGGCCTATGATCCCACGCGCAATCTCTATTTCGCGGCCGTGGTGGACATGGGCAACCTGATGTTCGTTCCACCGGGGCAGGAACGCCCGGCCTATCGCCAGAAGTTCCTGAACCCCGGCGCGGCGTTGATCTTCACTGCCGATCTGGAAGCGGCGCTCCCCACCCTGCCGCCGCCGATGCAGCAGCAGGTAAAGGCGCTGCCCCAATGGCGGCAGGTGCTGGACAAGCCCTTCTCCGCCCAGATGCGGGCGATCGATCCGCTGACAGGCGAAACCAAATGGGCTGCCGATTTCGACGGCTGGCAGGATCGCGGCGGCGTGCTGGCGACGGAAAGCGGGCTAGTGATCCACGGCACGCTGGCCGGCAAGCTGGTCGTGCGCGATGCTGAAACCGGCAAGGTGTTGAAAAGCATCGATACCGGCAGTTCCATTCTGGCGGCGCCGATGACTTACCGCGTGGACGGTGTGCAATATATCGCCGTGCAGGCTGGCTGGGGCGGTGGCGGCTGGGGCTTTGTCCCGCCTTACGCCGCCGCTTATGCCAAGGGTAACGCCAACCGCCTGCTGGTGTTCAGGATCGGTGGTGGCGAAGTGCCGGTGCCTGCGGATTTGCCCGCGCTGCAACCTGCGCCGGAACCGCCCGCCCAGTTGCCCGGCGTCACCCCGGAAACGATCGCGATGGGTTCGGCGCTGTTCACCGAAAATTGCTCTATCTGCCATTCGAACCAGCCGCGCGCGCCGCTGCCGGACTTGCGGCGGATGCAGCCGGGCACGCATGACGTGTTCGACCAGATCGTGCTGGAAGGGCTGCTGCTGCCCAACGGCATGCCCCGGTGGGACGATCTGCTGAAACCCGATCAGGTGCGGGCGATCCATGCCTTCCTGATTAATGAGCAAGGAACGTTGCGGCAGCGCGAACTGAAGCTGAAGGCAGAAGGCAAGCCGCTCGACAGTCGCGCCCTCACAATCATGTCCAATTTCTAGCCGATAAGCGGCGAACGATTCAGCGGAGAGACGAAATGACCCCCGAAGGCGTAACTATCCAGCATCCGGACAAGCTGTTCATCGGCGGCGAGTGGGTCGCCCCGCTTTCCGGCCGCCAGCTTGAGATCGTGAATCCCAACAGCGAGGAAGTGGTCGCCCGCGTGGCCGAAGCCGGCAACGAGGATATGGACCGCGCCGTCGCTGCCGCGCGTGATGCGTTCGACAATGGCCCCTGGTCCACCACACCCCCGGCGGAGCGTGGGCGCAAGCTCAATGCCATGATCGACGTGCTGGAACGGCGCGTGCCTGAACTCGCGGCTGCGTGGACGGCGCAGATCGGCGGCCTCGCCAGCTTCGCGCCGATGATGCACGGTGGTTCCATCGTGCAACTGCGCGGCATCGCTGCACTGGGCGAGACGTTTGCGTGGGTAGAGCGCAAGGACAGCCAGGCAGTCGATACCGCGATCATCGTGCGCGAGCCGGTGGGCGTCGTCGCCGGCATTGCGCCGTGGAACGCGCCGTTCGGCATCATGGCCAACAAGGTGT
>DATMGK010000069.1:0-6982 GCA_035555595.1 Croceibacterium sp.
TGGCCCGCGTGGCGCTGTCGTGCGAGGCGCTGCGAACGACGACGCGCGTGATGCACGGGATTGCATGGCTGCTGAACCACCGGGCCTATTTCGCGGGCGAGCTTTCGGAATTCCAGCTTCGCCGCAATGGCCGCCTGCCGCCGGCAACGGTCGAACCTGAAGCGGAGCCGCTGGCCCGGCTGCCCGCCGGTCTGGACGAACTGGTGGAGCGATCCAAGCTGCTCTATGCGCGGATCGAACGGCTGGATCACGCATGGCATGACCGGTTTTCGGGCGGACCGGGCGACGTGCACCGGATGCGCGACAGGCTGGGACGTGCGGTCGCCTCTCTTTGACGACGGGGCGGTTGCCCTTGCGGAAGCGGGGTGTGTGATCCAAGGGATCGGCCATGGCCCTGCCCCCGCAACCCTGGCCCACCGGCGACGCGGAACAGCTTGAACCGCTGGTCCGCCGGGTGCTGGCGCCCAATGGATCGCCGTTCACTTATACCGGCACGCAGACCTATCTGGTCGGCACGGCAGAGGGGGTGGCGGTGATCGATCCGGGGCCGGACATGCCGGAGCATTTGGCCGCGCTGGAGCGGGCGATTGCCGGTGCCCCGGTGCTGGCGATCTGTTGCACCCATACCCATCGCGACCATTCCCCCGCCGCCGCGCCGCTGGCCGCGCGCACGGGCGCTCCGGTGGCGGGATGCGCGCCGCTGGTGCTGCAAAGCGACGAGCCGCGCGCCGACGCGCCCTTCGATGCCGACTATGCGCCGGATCGGGTGCTGGCGGACGGGGAAAGCGTGACCGGGCCGGGATGGACGCTGACAGCGGTGGCGACGCCGGGTCATACATCCAACCACCTGTGCTTCGCGCTGGAGGAGAGCGGGGCTCTGTTCACCGGGGATCATGTGATGGGCTGGTCCACCACGGTCGTCGCGCCGCCGGATGGGGATATGGCCGATTATATGGCCAGTCTGGAAAAGCTGCATGGGCGGGATGACCGGGTCTATTACCCGGCGCACGGGCCGGTGGTGGCTAAACCGCGGCAACTGGTGCGTGGCATGATCGGCCATCGCCGCCAGCGGGAGCGGCAGATATTGCGGCTTCTGGCGCAGCAGCCGCAAAGCATCGCCGCGCTGGTGCCGCAGATGTACAAGGGGCTGCCGCAAGCACTGTGGCAGGCGGCCGGGCAATCGGTGCGCGCGCATCTGATCGATCTGGAGCGGCGCGGGGTGGTGGCACATTCTGGCGACATGTGGCGCGTGATCGACTGATACGCAGATGCGAGGTTGTCCGCGCGCGGCGGGACGCCTATCTCGCGCATAGGATGAGCATCGAGATCAAACCGCCCGCTGGCGTGGACCTTCGCGCTGAAATCGACCGCCTGCGTAAAGAGCGCAAGGCGGTGATCCTGGCGCATTATTACCAGAAGCCCGAGTTGCAGGACATCGCCGATTTCGTCGGGGATTCGCTGGAACTGTCACGCAAGGCGGCGGATACCGATGCCGAAGTGATCGCCTTCTGCGGCGTGAAGTTCATGGCGGACACGGCCAAGATCCTGTCGCCCGAAAAGATCGTGGTGCTGCCGGACATGGAGGCCGGTTGCAGCCTGGAAGATTCCTGCCCGCCGGAGAAGTTCAAGGCTTTCCGCGAGGCGCATCCCGATCACATCGCGCTGACCTACATCAACTGTTCGACAGAGGTGAAGGCGCTTTCCGACGTGATCGTGACCAGTTCCAGCGCGGAAACGATCCTTCAGCAGATCCCGAAGGACCAGCCGGTTATCTTCGGGCCGGACCGGCATCTGGGTGGCTATCTGAACCGCAAGTTCGGCCGCGACATGTTGCTGTGGCCGGGTGTGTGCATCGTGCACGAGGCGTTCAGCGAGCGGGAACTGCTGAAGCTGAAGGAGCAGTATCCCGATGCGCCGGTGGCTGCGCACCCGGAATGTCCGCCGCACATCATCGACCATGCTGATCACGTCGGATCGACCAGTTCGATCCTGCAATTCGCCAAGACTTTCCCCGGCGACACCCTGATCGTGGCGACCGAGCCGCACATCATCCATCAGATGGAAAAGGCGCTGCCGGAGAAGAACTTCGTCGGCGCGCCGGGGGCGGACGGCAACTGTAACTGCAACATCTGCCCCTACATGGCGCTGAACACGATGGAGAAGCTCTACATCGCATTGCGCGATCTGGAGCCGCGCATCGAGATCGAGGAGAGCCTGCGGCTGGATGCGAAGAAAAGCCTGGACCGGATGCTGGAGATGGCCAGCGGCACGGTGGGGCTGGGCGATCTGGGGCTGAGAGTTTCCTGACGCGCGACGGAGTGCCGGGCGCGGTTCAATCGCCCGCCAGATGCGCCACTACCCTGCGCCGGTGCGGGGCGCGGCGGTGTTCGGCAAGGTAGATGCCCTGCCACGTGCCGAGCAGCAGGCGCCCGTCCGCGACCGGGATCGTCAGGCTGTTGCCGGTCAGCGCGGATTTGAGGTGTGCGGGCATGTCGTCCGGCCCTTCCGCTGAATGTTCGTAGCTGCCGCTTTCGGGGGCGAGGAGGGCCAGCCAGCGCATCATGTCGCGGTGCACGGCGGGCGATGCGTTTTCCGTTATCAGCAGGCTGGCGCTGGTATGCTGGCAGAACAGCGTGAGCAGCGCCATGCTGGGGCTTTCTTCCCGCACCCATTCCGCGACCTCGGAAGTGATTTCGTAAAGGGCCGCGCCACGGGTTTCGAAGGTGAGAATAGTCTGCGCCTGCATCTGGCGATTATAGACTGAGAAGAGGGCCTGACGCGACTTCTTTCCCACTGCGTCATGTCGGCCAATTCATCGTGTAACGTGCATGTAACGGCGCGCTTTACTGTAATTTACTGACATCCCCTTTCGTGAGCCGCCAAGCGCTGCATCCACAAACGAGTGGACGGAGAGGGTTCCGGAATGAGGAAAACAAGAAATTCGCTGCGCAACGCGCTGATGGCCGGCGCGGCGGGCATGGCCTGTATCGCAAACCCGGCATGGGCGGACGAAGCGGCGGATGATGGCGCCGACAGCGAGATCGTGGTGCTTTCCCAGCGGATCGAGGAATCGACGCCGGCGGAATTGCAGAAATACGGATCGCGGCTGGAAGTGGTCGATGGCGAGGCGATCGACAAGGCGGGCATTCAGGACACGGCGAGCGCGCTGCGCCTGATGGTGCCGGGGCTGTACGTCGCCCCGAAAAGCGGCGCGTTCGATTATGTGCAGGTTTCGCTGACCGGATCGCGAACCAGCGAAGTGCTGTTCCTGGTGGACGGCGTGCGTATCAACAACCGCCTCTATGCGGGCACCACGCCGCTCGACACGTTGCCGGCATCGATGATCGAACGGATTGAGGTGCTGAAGGGCGGGCAGGGCCTTTACTACGGCACGCAGGCCGTGGGTGGCATCGTGAATGTCGTCACCAAAAGCTTCACTTCGGCCAGCGATGGGCAGGTGGAGATCGGTTACGACACCAACGAAGGCTATCACCTGAACACTTACGCGCGGGGCAGCGCGGGCGATCACTACTTCGTCGGTTTCATGTCGCACGATCAGGCCGAGGGCTTCCAGCCGTTCCGCGACGCGGACATGCAGCCTTCCGCATACGATCGCACGCGCGGTTACAAGGTGACGACGCTGGGCGGCAAATATGCGTTCGAGCCTTCCGACGCCTTTCGCCTGAGCGGATCGTACCAGCACACGATGGCGCGGCTCGACTTCGCAAAGGCTGAAGACAACGTTCGCAACTGGAACAAGCGGAACGAGGAAATCGCCTCGCTGAAGATCGACTGGACCCCCAGCGAACAGTTCGGCCTCTACGTGAAAGGCTACTGGCACGACTGGGATTCGACCTATCTCGATCTGCGGCCCGTTTTGGTGGCCGGTCTGCCGACCAGCGGGATCACCACGGTCAACGCGGGTGAGAAGTGGGGCTTTGAAGATCGCGGCGTGAACGTGCTCGGCGAATTCAAGGCGAGCGAGCAGATCGCGCTGGTCGCCGGTTATGACTTCCAGAAATACGACGGCTTCGACGACGTATTCCTGATCGCGCCTTCCAGCGAAACGGTCCACGCACCATTCGCGCAGGTGAAGTTCGATGCCGATAACCTGAGCCTTGCCGCGGGCGTGCGGCACAACATGCCGAGCGATGGCCAGAACGCCACGGTATGGAACGTTTCCGGCCGTGTCGGCGCGGACGAGGGCGTCTATCTGCGCGGACAGGTGGGAACGGCGTTCCGCCTGCCGACCGCCTACGAACTCTATGTGATCGATCCGTGCTGTGAGCAGGGGAACCCCAACCTTGTCGGCGAGGAAAGCCTGAACTTCGAAGGCGGGGTTGGCTTCCGCAGGTCTGGTTTCAGTGCCGAAGTGATGGGCTTTCACCGCAAGGTGGAGAACCTGATCAGCGTGACTTACGATCTGCCCGCCTATCCGGACGGATACATCATCAACACGCCGGGCGAAGTGAAGATGTGGGGCGGCGAGGCGGTGATCGCTGCACGGCTGAGCGATGTCTTCGGCGTGACGGTGGATTACACCCACACGCGGGCCAAGCAGGTCGGCACGACGGTGCAACTGGTCAACATTCCGAAGGACCAGGCCAAGTTCATTCTTGATGCCCAGTCCACCAATGGCCGGTTCGGCGGGAGTGCCTCGGTCAATTGGGTGGGTGATGTATTCGCCAACGTGTCGGCGGTCGGCCGGGTCAACCACGGCAATTATACCGTGGTCGATCTGTCGGCCTTCGCCTTCCTCGACAATGACAAGCGCCACCGCGTGAACCTGCGGTTGGAGAACGCTTTCGACGCCGACTACGACACGGCGGTTACCCGGGTGCGCGAAGATGTGACGAACGTTTCCTACGCCGCCGGTTTCCGCGGCACACCGATGACGCTGCACGTGGGATACGCCTTGTCGCTATAGGATCGATGCTGGCCTCTCTCCGGCATCGTGCGCCGCGCCCGGTCCAGCCACCGGGCGCGGCGCGACTATTTTGGGGCAGGGGCGGCGTTCCGCAGATTGCCTGCGGCGCGCGGCGCGGTTAGGTGCACGGAATGATCCGCGTGCTGCGCTTCCTGATCTGGACGGTGCTCTGGTTCGTGGGGCTCAGTTTCGCGATCGTCATCCTCTATCGCTTCGTGCCCGTGCCGATCACGGCGACGATGGTGATGGACGAGAACAGCATCACGAAGGACTGGACCCCGCTGAGCCGGATAGACCGTAACATGGTATCCGCCGTGATCGCGGGGGAGGACGGCAAGTTCTGCACCCACAACGGCTTTGATCGAGAGGCGATCGAGAAAGCGATCGAGCGCAACGCGCAGGGCGGGCGCATCCGCGGCGGCTCCACGATCAGCCAGCAGACCGCCAAGAACGTGTTCCTGTGGCAGAACGGCGGCTATTTCCGCAAAGGGCTGGAGGCGTGGTTCACGCTGCTGATCGAACAGATCTGGGGCAAGCGGCGGATCATGGAAGTCTATCTGAACGTGGCCGAGACCGGCATTGGCACTTATGGCGTTGAAGCCGGGTCGCAGCGGTATTTCGACCATTCGGCGGCGCGGATGAGCCGTTCCGAAGCGGCGAGGATGGCGGCCGCGCTGCCCCTGCCCAAGGAACGGGCGGTGGTCAGCCCGTCTGGCTTCACCCGCCGTTATGGCAATACCATTCAGGCCCGGATCGGTGTGGTTCGACGTGACGGGCTCGACGCCTGCGTCTATGAGTGACCGCGATGGGCGCGGGACATTCACATGATCATGGCGCGCATGGGGGGCACGGCCATTCCCACGCACATTCTCACGCACCGGCCGATTTCAATCGCGCGTTCGCCATCGGGGTGGCGATCAACGCGCTGTTCGTCCTGATAGAGGCCGGATACGGCATCGTTTCTGGATCGATGGCGCTGGTGGCCGATGCGGGCCACAACCTGACGGACGTTCTGGGCCTGCTGATCGCCTGGGGCGCGGCCTATATGACGAAGCGACCCGCTTCGCCCCGTTACACCTATGGCTATAAATCCAGTTCCATTCTGGCAGCGCTGGCCAATGCCGGGCTGCTGCTGGTGGCGATCGGCGCGATCCTGATCGAAACGGTGCGGCGTTTCTTCGAACCGGTTCATGTGCAGGGCACGACGGTGATCGTGGTGGCCGGCATTGGCGTGGTGATCAACGCGGCGACGGCGCTGATGTTCATGAGCGGGCGCAAGCATGACCTGAACATTCGCGGCGCCTATCTGCACATGGTGGCCGATGCGCTGGTTTCCGTGGGCGTCGTGGTGGCAGGCACGGTGATCCTGCTGACCGGCGCAACGTGGATCGACCCGCTGACCAGCCTGGTGATCGTAGGCGTGATCGGCTGGGGCACATGGGGCCTGTTGAAAGACAGCGTGAAGATGGGCCTGAACGCCGTGCCTGACGGGATCGATGAGACGGCGGTTCGCAACTGGCTGGCCGCGCGGCCGGGCGTCAGTGCCGTTCACGACCTGCATATCTGGCCGATGAGCACCACCGAAACGGCGATGACCGCGCATGTGGTGATGCCGGGCGGCCATCCCGGCGATGCCTTCCTGCGCGATCTGGCGCATGAACTGGAGCATGATTTCCGCATCGGCCACGCCACCTTTCAGGTGGAAACCGGCGCCGACGAGCATTGCGTGGATTGCGGCTGAGGCCGGGGAGGCTGACGATGGATCAGGTTCATGAAGGCGGGTGCGGCTGCGGTGCGGTGCGTTTCCGCGTTGAGGGACAGCCGATCTACGTCAACAACTGCCATTGCCGGTTATGCCAGCGGCAAACCGGCTCCACCGGCGTGGTCAACGCTTTCTATGAAAGCGATCGCCTGACAGTGCTGGGCGGCGATCTGGCGGAAAGCACGTTCACGTCCGGCAGCGGCGGGGAGCATGTGGTGAGCCGTTGCGCGGCCTGTGGGACCGCGCTGTTCAGCTATTATCCGCGCGTCGGCCGTGCGGGCGTGGGCATCCGC
>DATMGK010000070.1:0-7825 GCA_035555595.1 Croceibacterium sp.
CACCGCCACCGTGCTGGCCCAGGCCATCGTGCGCGAAGGCATGAAGTCCGTCGCCGCGGGCATGAACCCGATGGACCTGAAGCGCGGCATCGACATTGCCGTGGGCAATGTGATCGAGAACCTGAAAGCCCGTTCCAAGGACGTTTCCGGTTCCAACGAAATCGCCCAGGTCGGCATCATTTCCGCCAACGGCGACACCGAAGTCGGCCAGAAGATCGCTGAAGCGATGGAGAAGGTCGGCAAGGAAGGCGTTATCACCGTCGAGGAAGCCAAGGGCCTGGAGTTCGAGCTGGACGTCGTCGAAGGTATGCAGTTCGACCGCGGCTATCTCAGCCCCTACTTCGTCACCAATGCGGAGAAGATGACCGTCGATCTGGATAACCCCTATATCCTGATCCACGAGAAGAAGCTGTCCAACCTGCAGGCGATGCTGCCGATCCTCGAAGCCGTGGTCCAGAGCGGCCGTCCGCTGCTGATCATCGCGGAAGACATCGAGGGCGAGGCGCTGGCCACGCTGGTGGTCAACAAGCTGCGCGGCGGCCTGAAGGTCGCGGCAGTGAAGGCCCCCGGTTTCGGCGATCGCCGCAAGGCGATGCTGCAGGACATCGCGATCCTGACCAAGGGCGAGATGATCTCCGAAGATCTGGGCATCAAGCTGGAAAACGTCACCGTCGGCATGCTGGGCGAAGCCAAGCGTGTCACCATCGACAAGGACAACACCACCATCGTCGATGGCGCCGGTGCTGCGGACGACATCAAGGCTCGGGTCGAGCAGATCCGCGCCCAGATCGAAACCACGACCAGCGATTACGACCGTGAGAAGCTGCAGGAACGTCTGGCCAAGCTGGCCGGCGGTGTTGCGGTGATCAAGGTCGGCGGCGCGACCGAAGTCGAGGTGAAGGAGCGCAAGGACCGCGTTGATGACGCTCTGCACGCGACCCGCGCGGCCGTGGAAGAAGGCATCGTCCCCGGCGGCGGCACTGCGCTGCTCTATGCCACCAAGACCCTGGATGGCCTGACCGGCGCCAACGAGGACCAGACCCGCGGTATCGACATCGTTCGTCGCGCGCTTCAGGCCCCCGTTCGCCAGATTGCTGAGAACGCCGGCCATGACGGCGCGGTGGTCGCGGGCAAGCTGATCGACCAGTCGGACGAAACCTTCGGCTTCAATGCCGCGACCGACGTCTACGAGAACCTCGTGGCTGCTGGCGTTATCGACCCGACCAAGGTCGTCCGCACGGCGCTGCAGGATGCGGCCTCGGTCGCGGGCCTGCTGATCACCACCGAAGCGGCGGTGAGCGAGATCCCGGAAGACAAGCCGGCGATGCCGGGCGGCGGCATGCCGGATATGGGCGGCATGGGCTTCTGAGCCAGTCCGTCTGACGGTAAAGGATTGGGGCCGGGAGAGCGATCTCCCGGCCCTTTCTCTTTCATACGACGAATAGGCGTGATGCTCCGCCCGGCTGAAGCACAGCTGATCGAGCCCGCTGCAACCATTCGCGAACCTCACCGTTCCTTCTCGCGACGGAGTCTGAGGAGAATGGCGATGAAGATACCCCCAAGGGCCGTAATCGCGCTGGCGAACGGCAAACGCTTCATCCTGATGCGCAACGTTGGGGAAATGCTCGAGCCTCGGCTGGAATCGATTGGCGAACTCGATCTGGAACTGACCAATTTTTCCGCCGGTATCCGCCATCAAGACCCGTCAGGCCAACGCAGCGGAAGCACCGATCTTGATGAACTGGCGCATGGCGCGGCAGTTGCGGAATGGTTGAACGACAAGGCGCTGAAGGGCAAATTGGGCGACCTGGTGATCGCCGCGGATCCCAGGACGCTGGGCCAGATCAGGCAGCACTGCCATAAGGAAGTGCGCGACCGCATCGTGGGTGAAGTGGCCAAGGACCTGACGAATTTGCCGGTACCCGATATCGAACGGTTGTTGGCCGACGCTTAACTCTCCGCCACGCGCCGCCTTCTGAAGAACTTGCCCGGCCGTCGCTGCGTGATAGGTTCGGCGAGAAAGATAACAGAGGGGAGGAACGATGGTGAGGAAAATCCTTTTGGCAGGGGCTGCGGCCCTGGCGCTGGCATCATGTGGCAGTGCGGAAAAGGCGGCGGACAATGACGCTGCGGCGAAAAGCCACTCGGCCAGCCAATACCGCGCCGCAATCGCCGACATCGCTCGCCCGGAATCGGATCGAAAGCAGGACGGGAAGCGCAAGCCGGGTGAATTGCTGGCCTTCGCGCAGATAGATCCCGGCGAGAAGGTCGGCGATTACATCATGGGCGGCGGTTATATGACGCGCCTGCTGGCCATCGCGGCCGGACACGAGGGCAAGGTCTATGCCTTTCAGCCCGACGAGTTCATCGCTTTCCGCCCGGAATATGCGACCGAACAGGACGAGGCTGCGGCCCCCTATCCGGAACGGGTAGTGCCTTTGCGTGGGCCGATTGCCGCACCGCCTTTTCCCGAACCGCTCGACACGATCGTTACAGTGATGAACCTGCACGACCTTTACATAGGCGCCATGCCTGAAGGCACCGGCGCGAAGACGATCGCGGCGCTTTACGCCGCGTTGAAGCCGGGCGGCACGTTGCTGGTTGTGGACCACAATGCAAAAGACGGCAGTGGGACGAACGATACCGACAAGCTCCACCGCATCGACCGGCAGACGGCAATAGACGCGCTGACCAGTGCCGGATTCGTGCTGGAAGAGGAAAGTGACCTCTATCGTCGTGGCGACGATCCCCGATCAGCCAACGTGTTTGACCCGGCGATTCGGGGCAATACCGACCAGTTTGCGCTGCGCTTTCGCAAGTCAGAGCAATAATCGTTCCCGCTTGCGCAACGGTTGATCGCCTCCGCGAGTCCATTGGCCGCGAATCCGGTTGCTAACCGAAAGTGCGTGGTTAACATTCTGACAACATTAGCGGGGGTATCCTGCGGATATGAAAATCGGGATCGTTACACGCATCGCCGCCAGCATCGCGCTGGCACTGGCTGTCGCGACGCCGGGTCAGGCGCGCGCCAACACACTCGAAGGTGCTTTCGACAACGCCCTGGGCACGGCTGTCCGCGCTCCGACGGACTTTTCGGCACGCTACGACAGTCCGCTGGCGCAGCGGATCGCGATGGTGGCGGATGGATCGCGCGGGCGCATCGGCGTTGCCGCGATCGACCTAGTCACTGGCGAGGAAGTGGCAGTACTGGGCGACCAGCGCTTCCCGATGGCGAGCACCAGCAAGGTGGCGATTGCCGCGACTTTCCTTGAAGGGGTCGATCAGGGCCGCTTCTCTCTCGATACGAGATATCCCCTGCTGCTTCCGGTAAGCTCTCGCCCGTTCTCCAGCGCGATCGCCCCGGTGCGCGCGGGGGAGATGATGACCGCCCGGCAGTTGATGGAACTGATGCTGACGCGCAGTTCCAACCCGGCGACGGACGCGCTGCTTAAAGCTGTGGGCGGCCCAACGGTGGTCAACGACTGGACCCGGCGCGCCGGCATCGCCAATTTCACCCTTACGCGCGACATCGCGACGCTTGTTCGTGATGATGGGGAGTTCGATCCGGCCAATCATATCGACACGCGCGACAGCGTTACGCCCTATGACATGGCACGGCTGCTGGCCGGGCTTTATCAGGGCAAATGGCTGAGCCCCGCTAGCCGCAACCTGCTGATCGCCACGATGGAAAACTGCCGCACCGGCGTGCGCCGCATCCCCGCCCAGTTGCCGGGCGGCGTCGTGGTGGCGCACAAGACGGGCTCGCTCAATAATACATCCAGCGATGTGGGCATCATCACCGGGCCGGATGGACATGCCATTGCGCTGGCGATCTATGTCACCGGGCAGGGTGCGCGCGGCAACCGGGAAGACCGGATCGCGATGATCGCCCGTGAACTTTACGAGGGATATGGCGAGAATGCCCGCCAGTGGGCGACTGCCCGCTATGGCTCCGGCGGATCATCCACTGCGGTGGCCGCAAACTGAGCCAGTGGCCTGAAGGCCGCTGAAGAATCGACGGTGCAAATGAAAAGGGCGCGGCCATCCGGCCGCGCCCTTTTCTGTAAGCAAACCTGATGACTTAGTCGGCAGCGGCTTCGCTGGACGTTTCGCCCTGCACAGCGGCTTCGACGTCAGCGGCGGCTTCGTTAGCCGCATCGGTGGCATCGGCAGCGAGATCGGTAGCGGTCGCGGCAGCATCATCGGCGATCGATTCAGCATCGGCCATCGCGGAATCGGCGGCTTCGGAGGTAGCATCCTGGGTCTGTTCCGAGCAGGCGGCGAGCGACAGAGCAGCACCGGCAACGGCGGCGGCGAGAACGATCTTGCGCATGTTTTCAATCCTCAAGCAGCGAGATTAGGGACGCCGACCAATCGTTTCCGATGCGGTCGGGCGTGAAACCCGCGTCAGGCGAATTCCGCTGTCCTGAATAATGGCAACTTTGTGGCAGCGCAACCTTTGCCGCCCCATTTGCATCACGCCTGACCATTCGCGAGGACAGCGAAAGCGGCTGACCTTGGCGCGCGGCGCTGCTAGCACGGCCCGATGGCGGACAAGCAGCATCTCTATCTGGTCGACGGATCGGCCTATATCTTTCGCGCCTATCACCGGCTTCCCCCCCTGACCGACCCGCAGGGCACGCCGGTTGGCGCAGTCTATGGCTATACGACCATGCTGTGGAAGCTGGCGGATGACCTCGACAAGGCGGATGGCCCCACGCATCTGGCGGTGATTCTGGACAAGGGCAGCACCAGTTTCCGCAACGCGCTGTACGATCAGTACAAGGCCAACCGCCCGCCGCCGCCCGATGATCTGGTGCCGCAGTTCCCCCTGATCCGCGACGCCACCCGCGCGTTCAGCCTGCCCTGTATCGAGGAAGACGATCTGGAAGCGGATGACCTGATCGCATCCTATGCGATCGAGGCCGCGCGGCGCGGATGGGACGTGACGATCGTCAGTTCCGACAAGGACCTGATGCAACTGGTCGGCAAATGCGCCGATCCCAGTGGGCCGCATGAAGGCGGCTGCATCGACATGCTGGACACGATGAAGAACCAGCGGATCGATATTCCCGAAGTAGTCGAGAAGTTCGGCGTTCCGCCCGAACTGGTGGGCGACGTGCTGGCGCTGATGGGCGACAGCGTGGACAACATTCCCGGCATCTATGGCATCGGCCCCAAGACGGCGAGCAAGCTGATCCAGGATCATGGCAACCTGATCGGCGCGCTGGACGCGGCCGAGGGGATGAAGCCCGGCAAGCTGCGTGAGCGGCTGATCGAAGGGCGGGAGATGGCGCTGCTGAGCCGCCAGCTGGTTCAGTTGAAGGAAGACAGCGCGTTGCCGATCCCGCTGGAAGATTTCGCGCTGAAGACCATTCCGCCGGAACCGTTGGCGCAGTTTCTGGAAAAGCACGGCTTCACCAGCCTGTTGAAGCGGCTGGGTGACGGTAGAGGTAGCCCCGGTCCCAACACGCAGCTTAACCCGGCAAAGCCGGAGCGTGCCGGTGCGCCCGCCGCGCCGGAGGGTAATCGCCAGTCACTGCCCGAATGGCCGGCGGTGGACCGCGCGGCTTATGAATGCGTGCAGTCGATGGAGCGGCTGGCCCACTGGATCGAGCGAGCCTTCGCCGCGCGCATGGTGGCGATCGATACCGAGACCAGCAGCCTTGACGCCATGCGCGCGGAACTGGCCGGGATCAGCATGGCGCTGGGGCCGAACGACGCCCGCTACATCCCGCTGGGCCACCGCGGGGCGGACATGTTCGCGGAACGGCCGGTGCAGGTGGATATGGCCGCCGCCCTGTCTGCTTTGAAACCGCTGCTGGAAAGCGACGCGGTGCTGAAGGTCGGCCAGAACATCAAGTACGACATCAACGTGCTGGCGCGAAACGGCATCGCGGTGGCGCCGGTGGACGATACCATGATCGTCAGCTTCGCGCTGGATGCCGGGCGTTCGATAGAGGGGATCGGGGGTGGGCATGGCATGGACGAGCTGTCGCAGCGCCACCTGGGCCACACTACGCTGACCTTCAAGGAAATCTGCGGCACCGGGCAAAAGCAGATCCCCTTCGGTGAAGTGCCGCTGGACCGTGCGACCCAATATGCCGCCGAGGACGCCGACGTGACCTGGCGGCTGCACAAGGCGCTGAAACCACGCCTGTCGCAGGAAGGCAGCACCCGCATCTACGAGCGGGTGGACCGGCCGCTGATCCCCGTGGTGGCATCGATGGAGCGCCACGGCATCAAGGTGGACCGGCAGGCGCTGGCCGGTCTGTCAGAGGAATTCGCGCGCGAGATCGCCCGCATCGAAGGGGAAATCCATGCCGCGGCAGGGCAGGAATTCACCGTCGGCAGCCCCCGCCAGCTGGGCGACATCCTGTTCGACAAGATGGGATACAAGGGCGGCCGCAAGGGCAAGAGTGGGCAGTATTCGACCGATCAGGCGATACTGGAAGGCCTTGCCGCGCAGGGCGCGGACATTGCCCGGCTGGTGCTGGACTGGCGGCAACTGGCCAAGCTGAAAAGCACTTATACCGATGCCCTGCAGGCGGCGATCAATCCGGACACGGGCCGCGTCCATACCAGCTATTCGCTGGTCGGAGCACAGACGGGGCGGTTGAGTTCGACCGACCCCAATCTGCAGAACATCCCGATCCGCACCGCGATCGGCCGCCGTATCCGTGAAGCCTTCGTGGCCGAGCCGGGCAACGTGCTGCTGGCCGCTGACTATTCGCAGATCGAACTGCGGCTGGCCGCGCACATGGCCGATGTGCCGCCGTTGAAAGAGGCTTTCGCTGCGGGCGAAGACATTCACTCTCGCACTGCGCTGGAGATGTTCGGCACGGTGGACCGCGACACGCGCGCGCGAGCCAAAACGGTTAACTTCGCGATCCTCTATGGCATCAGTCGCTGGGGTCTGGGCGGTCGTCTGGGGATCGAGGCGGATGAGGCGCAGTCCATCATCGACCGCTATTTCGAGCGATTTCCCGGCATCCAGCGCTATATCGTCCATACGCTGGAGCAAGTGCGCGAGCGTGGGTATTCGGAAACGCTGTTCGGCCGCAAGACATGGTTCCCGCGCATCAATTCGCGCAACCAGACAGAACGGGCTGGGAGCGAGCGGGCGGCCATCAACGCGCCGATCCAGGGCACCAGCGCCGACATCATCAAGCGTGCCATGGCCCGCATGCCGGCAGCCCTGGCTGATGCAGGGCTGAGCGATGTGCGGATGCTGCTGCAAGTGCATGACGAACTGGTGTTCGAGTTGCCGGAA
This sequence comes from Croceibacterium sp., assembly GCA_035555595.1. GTDB lineage: Bacteria > Pseudomonadota > Alphaproteobacteria > Sphingomonadales > Sphingomonadaceae > Croceibacterium_A. The sequence continues at coordinate 7,274 of DATMGK010000070.1, forward strand.
AGGGAGGTGGTGGCAGCATCGCCAGTGATCGAGCGCGTCATGGCTGAGGCTGCATTGCCCTCGGTAGAACTGGATGTGCCGCTGGGGATCGAGATCGGGACCGGGGCGAATTGGGATGAGGCGCATTAGGTTGAGCGCTTCGCGCACTTTTGTTGGTTGCGCTGGATTCCCGCTTTCGCGGGAATGACGAACGCAGCTCAACTCGTCATCCCCGCGCAGGCGGGGATCCAGTGAGGCGGGCATGAGGGATCATCCGGCGGCGAGCCCGGACGTTACGCCAGCGTAGGAGTGTAACCATGCGGCCGGCGCAGCGTCAGGGACGCGCGCTGGGGCGGGCGGCGGTTGAGGTGCTGGCGCCTTGGTCCAGATCGCCTTGCGAACGGCCCGATACGCTATGCCGCGGCGTCCGGGCTCGACCTTCGATTATCGGCGACCGGCCGACAGGGGGTAAAAGGCTCGCGCAAAAGCCCGCCTGCCACGCGGCTGACTGATGCCGCGCCATCATGGGGCTGCCGTGTTCCCGCCCCGGGGGTGCCGGGGGCCATTTCCTGC
>DATMGK010000071.1:0-23278 GCA_035555595.1 Croceibacterium sp.
CGGTCGTGAGCCAAGCTCTGCTGAGCCCGCTGCATTGCGTCACGCTCGCGTCGTTCCGCTTCTGCCATTCGCTTATCAGCCACCTCCTCGCGCGTGCGAAGTTTACGTGCTGCCTCGCGGAGGCGCTCGAGGATGACGGCGAAGGTGCGAGCCATCGCGACGAGCGTCTTCGACCAAGGGCTGCCGTAAGCTTCCCTCTCGTTAGAGGTCATCTTCTCCTTGTCCATCTCGAACAGGCCGCCCTTCGTGCGGAGGTTCAGCCCTTCACCGTCATCGGAAGCGCGTTCCAACAAGGCGAGTTGAGCCTGTTCGCGACAAAGCCGATCTCGCCCTCGACGTCGATCTTCTTCCGCCTCCCTTCGAAGGTGATCTGCTTCTGCACGCTCCTGAACGGCATCACGCCGATTCACCTCTGCCGCAGCCAGCGCCTCGGCCGCATCTTTGCGTTCTCGCTGCGCAGTGGCCAGCTCCTCCACCAATTGCTTACGGGTCTTGTCGGCAGCATCGCGCACCGTGATCGCTTCTCGGTTAGCCTCGGCCGCTGATCGAAGGAGTTGCGCCTGCTGCAGTTCCGCAGCGTGCCTTTTCCGGTCGGCCTCTGCCTGCTTCTCGCGCAAGGCTTCGACTTCGCTTTGCACGCGCTGCGCCTCTGCCCGCGCTTCGCTGGCCTTCGATAATTCGGCCTGAGCTGCGGTACGGTCTGTTTCTGCGCCCTTGAGCAACGCTTCGAGTTGATGCTCCTTCTCGCTGATCACTGCGAGGCGGTGCTTCAGCCCCGACTCTTGCCACTCGATTTCCTCAACTTGCAGACCGAGTTCGCGCGCCCGAGCCTCGGCTATTGCCTTCTTCCTTTCTAGTGCCTCTTCCTGCTCTTTCAGGCGCTCCTCACGTGCCTTCAACTCCGCCCGGTTGCGCTCTTCGGCAGTTCTCTGATCCCGTCCAGCTACCAGCTTGACGGAACCACGTTGCACACCCTCCAACTGCATCTCATCGCGAAAGTACTCGAACAGGGCGTCCTGGAGGGCTTCCCCTGTGCCGCGGGGAGTGGTCTTGCGGTCGTAATACTCCGCAAGCTCCTTTTGATGGCGGCTCATAGTGACCGCCACCTTCTCATCATGTTTGGTCTTCTTGATGTATTTCGGGGCGACGAAGATGTCGACGTTGTGGCGCCCCTCGAATAGTCGGGTCGGCATCGGCCCACCGGTCCCGCTAGCTGCGCATACAGAAGGGCGTGCTCGCAGTGGCGAGCACGCATCACAGCTTGCGGAGGTGCTTAGGGCGCCGCCCAGCCTCTGGGCGGATGGTGGAGGTGCCGCAATGACGCCGTCATTGCGGTTGTTCCCCTTCTCCGGACCGCTACGGCCCAATGGCGAACGGCGCTTGTGACCATCATGACCACGAAGGCAATCATGATCGAGACAATCCGTCGAGCCCTAGTGGGGGCTCGCCGTCGCAAGATGGACTGGCCGTCGAGAATGTCCGCAATGGACGCCAGTAGCTCACCAAGTGCAACAATCGCATCATGGCGCAGCGTTGCCGCCACACCATCTTGCTCAGTTCTTTTCGCACCGGCTTCCATAACTACATTATAGGTTTTATTGTTACTAACGCCAAGGCGTCATCGATAGCGCATCTTGGCATTATGCTATGACAGCAGCGGTATGCTGAAACGGCGGGGTATCGCGGCCACGCCCGATGATGATGAGCACGATACCTACGCTGTGGCACTACTCTAGCGGCGGCAAAAGGTGCCTCCGCGCGCTTGTCGCCCCGTCTGCCGCCGTCCGATCTGTGACCGTTAGCCTAAGCACGTGAGACGCGCACCGCGCGTCCCGGCGGAACTTGGCGAAGAAGGAGCCTAGCGCAGCAGAGTACCGGTGACTCGACGCAGCCGGGGCGGTCTGATCCCGCGCTGATAGCATCCTCGTCAGGATCAGGAGATCGTCGACCCGCGTCGCCTCGATGTCCGAGACCGGCGTTCAGACCTTCGCGGCAGCCTTGGACGCCGTGGCACCTGTGCGGACGCGCGAAACCGGCTGTCGATCTGGTCCAGCATCTGCCGCGCCTCATAGGCGTTGGTCGCGATCAGCTGCTCGACCAGCGTTGTACCGATTTCGCGGGTATCCGGCCCCAATCGGTGAAGCGTGATGGCCAAGTCCACGAGTTGCGATGTCGCCATCGCTGTCGCCGTCTGGATATCGCCAAGGTCGGTCCGCCATTGGTCGGCGAGGCGCTGCGCCAGCGTTCCAATCAGCACGGCGTGATGCGGCAGTAAGCTCGAGAGGCGTTCTACAACGAAGGTCGCGTCGAGCCGCGGCGCCTGCTCCAGCTTGTCGGCGATCGCCTGGAGAAGTGCGATGGTGCCTTCGTCCGGCGTGAGCTCGTCGGCGATCCGGAAAAGATCAAAGGCCGCGCGCCAGACTCGATCCTCGCCGGCACCAAGCAGGCGAACAAGTAATGCGGAGGCGGCAGTGCGCCGCTCGCCGTCGGCAAATACCTGCGCCGCCGAAAGCGCCACGCCGGCGCGCGCGTCGACAGCATCAGGATCGTCGAGAATCGCTTCAAGCCGAGGCGCTCCCCAGACGATTTCGGGATTGATGAGCGCGGCGAGCGCGACGATTTCGCCATAGGCCTGCCGGGCCTGTCGGGAGCGAGCTTCACGCCAGTAGGCGAGATGGCACTCGACCAACTCTGGATGTTGCGCCCTTCCATGCGCGAGAAACTGCGCCATCAACTTGCTGCCGATAAGGCCCGGCACCTTCGCGACCAGCGCTTCGAGAAAGGCTTCGAAGCGGCGCGCGTCGGCACGATGCAGATAGGGTAGGAAGTGGACGAGCGAACTCCATTCCGTCAGACTTTGGTTGCGCTCGAGATAATCGACGAGCGCCGCCAGCGCCGCATCGGGCTTCCGCGTAGCGCAGGCGGAACAGCGCAACGTCTACAAGGACGACGAGAGTTACGAGGCGTTCTTCAAGGGCCGTACACTGCCGGAGGGCCTGATGCGCAATACTGCGAATGCCCGAACGCGTCCCGGCGAGATCAGCTGGTCTTTCGCCAATGTGATGCGGCTCGTGCGGCCGGTGATGATCGTGGACGAGGCCCACAATTTCGTGACTGGCCTCTCCGAGGAGACCGGCGCCCGGCTCAACCCGTCCGCCATCATCGAGTTCACCGCTACGCCGCTGCAGTCCAACGTCATTGTTTCCGCCACGGCTGACGAGCTGAAGGCGGAGCAGATGATCAAGCTGCCGATCCACCTAAACGTATGAGACGACGGTAATAGTATCGGCCTTGCTTGCGGGTGACGTTCTGAATGCCGCACATGTGTCGTGGTACCCCTCCGTGGTACCCTGCCGTGGCGAACCACGGCCGGGCGGAACGAAGAAACCATTCTTTTCAGGTACTTGGGGCATTCCTGGCTGGGTCTCCTGCCGCCCCAGCCAAACTTTATTTCAGCGCGTTCCGATCAGTCCTGCCACTGAGAGAGCAAGCGAAAATTTCGCCCGCTTTTCCTCAATTGAACTGCGTGTGGCCGTCCTCGCCCACCGGGTTGCGGTCGTTCTCGGCGCACTGGAATTCGTACAGGACGCCGTATCGATTGCGGCTGTATGTGACCTGCACCTCAAAAGGTTCGGCGAAGGCTTCCGGATCTTCCATCCGCATCTGGTTCACCAAAACATCGGGATTGTCCGGCGAGAGGCTGATGCGCTCTGTCAGCTTGAATTGAGGCGAATGGAAAACGCCGGCCTCAATCTCGAGATCATCGAGAATCCCCAGCGTTTCCACGACCAGCACATCGCCTTCCCAATGACCGATGGAATCGCCCATGAACGTCGGGTCCGGATCTTCCTGATGCGTGCGGCCATCGGTCCAGATGGTGCGGGTCTGCATCCACGCTTCCTGGTTTATGGTCACGCGGCCCGGCGCAAAGATGAACTCGTAGGGATACTGGGCGAGTTGCATGATCCGGGGCAGTCCGGGCGGGCTGCAGTTTGAGCGGTTACGGGTAACCACGCCCTGCGCTTCGCGAGCGGCGGCCAGCCACGTCTCATACCGTTCGCGATATTCGCCCTTCAGAATCGGAGACGATGCCGCCGCACCGGGCGCGCCGCGATTGAGGAACCATATTCCGCCCCAATCCGGCAATTGATCGAGAGCGGCATAACTGCCCTTGGGATAAGCCGCGCCCTGCCCCGCCACCACGCCATCCGGCGGGGGAGATTGCGCGGGAGGCGCCGATTGCGCCAGCACCGCGGGGTGTACAACGGCGCAAGCGATCGCGCCGAGCAATGACAGGCGCCGGGACAGGCGCCGGAACAGGCACCGGTGCGCGCGGCGATCAGAAGTTCCGGTTCCAATCACCATTCACTCCACCTCGCCAAGGGTGGAACCATCAGGGAAACGCACGCCAGCATAGCTGCCGCCTTTCACCCCGCTACGCAGCGGATGGACGTAGAGCTTGATCTTGTCGCCCGGCCTCAGCGAAGTCCGCCGCCACCCGGCCTGAATGAGATTGTTGGGGCTGGTCATCTCGATCGCCCATCGCTCCTTGCCGCCACCCGCGACGGCGACATCCGCTTCGATGAACGCGTGGGGGTTCTGCCATTTGAACCGGGCGACTTCGGCGTCGAGCACGACCGTCTTTCTCATGTCGAACATGGAATAGCTGTGATGCGCGAGCGACGGCACGACCGGGACCGCGAGGGCCAACGCGATCGTACCGAGCAGGCGCTTGTTCGAAATAATCATGGCAGCCTCCTTCAACCGTTCACACACGCGGCACGTTCACTGCGGTGCCGTTCTTGGGCAGACCCGAATCCAGGACGGCGCCGTCCTCCTTCGTCAAATCCAGAAACAGCCCGCCGGTCACGCCATTGCGCAAAGGCGCGATACGCAAAGTCACCCGCTCTCCCGGTTTCAGGGAAGCCCGCGTCCACCCTTGCCGACGCAAGTTGTTCGGGCTGTTCAACTCGATGCTCCAGTGGGCGACCTTGCCGCCACCGGGGACATCCAGTTCGATAAAGACATGCGGATTGGTCCACTGAAATTCCGCCACGGTTCCGCGCAGCGTCATTATCTTTGTCTGGTCGAACATCGCGAAACTGTGATGCGCTGACGCCGGTGTAACCGCAGTGATGCCGCACGCGGCAAGGCACATTCCCCAACGACCAAGATTACTCATCACCGGCAACCCCTTCGACTTCGCTCTCTCCCCGTTCCTCGGCCGCTTCGCGCCCCAGTTCCGTGCCGGGAAGGTTCGCATTGTAGGCAAGGATGCAGTTGGATTCGTTGATGTCGGTGTAGTCCTGACGGTTGAAGCGTTTGGTAGAGCGCCACTCCCCCTCCCACATCGCCGGGTCGGTCATGATGTATTCGACCGACATCACCGTGCCGCCTTCCAGCAACTGGATGCGCTCGGTCATCTCGAACTGATCGGAAATCGGGATGCCGTAATCGATGTAATGGTTGTCTGGTTCAAAATATCTGGTTCTTACAACCAGCGTATCGCCTTCAAAATGTCCGATCGATTCACCGTTGTAACTTGGAACGACAAGGTCAGCACTGCTGAAATCCCGACCATCGAGGAATATCGTGCGGACGGAGTTATTGAAGCCGCTGATCATGTATATCGCGGTTGGCAACTGGATGAAGGCGTGTGGCCACACCCGCGTCATGATCATTGGCATGCCGGGCGGATAACATTGCCCGATGGCATCCCGGTAAGTCTCGTTACGCGCGGCGTATTTGGGCGCTTCGATCAGCGCCTCCCGCCCTTCACGCCCGAAATTCGGATAGGGCGGGCCGAACAGGAATTTCGCAAAGCCTTCCCGCAGGTCGATGAACCACGTCCCGGTAAGGTCTATTGGCGCGGCAGGGCGTGGTTTTTTGAGGTTTTCCGGCGCGAGCGCGCCAAGATAGCCGGGATGCCGGGGCACCATTTCGACAAGCCGTTCTGGGGATAGCGGAACGTATTCCCGCACAACCTCTGGCTGAGGCGGAAGGTCTTCCGCCTCCTGCGCAGTGGCGACGCCATTAGACAATAGGCTTGCAAGGCCCCAGACGAGGCCCGCGCATCCAAATCTCCGCATCCCAACTCCCGGATTTTCTGAACGTCATCCGTTTATCCGGGAAGGATACACCATATTTGAAATAGTCAAAGACCGGTGTTGTAATGATCCGCACAAGCTGCCCTTACAGCCTGGGCAGAGCACCTTAGGTCAACGACATTCAGTTCTGGCGGGCGGACTGCCAATGGCAGCTTTCCGCCTCGCCATTTCCTGAAATCGATCGGGCCTAGTTCGCAGGCACGATCCCCGCGCCGCGCGGATAGAGCGGGTCGCGGGAATCGTCGGGGGCACCGGGGCGTTGCGCTTCCACCGCTTCCATTGATCGCGGCAGTTCCACCGGAAGCGTGCCCTTGGCCGTGGCCTTACCCAGGATCACGTCCAGCACGGCCGCGTCGTCCGCGCCGAAATTGGCGAGGATCACGGATGCCTTGTCCTGCACGTTGGTCAGGATCGCCGGGCGGTCGAGGAATATGGCCAGCACCGTCGGCACGCCGGCGGCACTCGCGCGCTTGAGCGCCTCGTAAGCCGGATCGCCGTCACGGTAATCGAGGCGGCCTTCCTTCTGGCGGCTGCCGAAGAAGTGGTTGGGATGCAGTGGTTCGGATGCGGTTTCCGCGCGCACCACGGCAAAATCGGCCTGCGAGGGGTCGTCGACCACGGTCAGCCCGGCCGCTTCGGCGGCCTTGGGGTCCATGCCGAACAGCCAGACCTTTTTGCCTTCCGCCACGAGCGGCAGCACATCGCCCTTGTTCTGCAACAGCACCTGCGCTTCGCGCTGGGTGCGCGCGGCCAGCGCCATGTCTTCCGCCGTGCCGACCGTCTGCGTGGCCTTGTCGGGATCAGCGTAGGGATTTTCGAACAGGCCAAGCTCAAACTTGGCCAGCAGGACACGGGTTACGCTTTCGTCCAGCCGCGCCTCCGAAACATCGCCGTTGGCAACCGCATCGATCAGCGGCTGTACGTCATCGGTCCCGCCGAACTGGTCGAGCCCGGCCTCCAGCCCTTTGACGTATCGCTGGCCGACCGTGAGATTTTCCACGCCCCACGAGGTCGCAATGTCCTGCGGCTGTTGCGGGTTGGCCGCCGTCGGTGCCACGCAGCGCGGGCCGCAGTCACGGGTGATCGCCCAGTCGGACAGGATGATCCCGTCGAAACCTTCACGCTGCCTGAGCATGTCCTGCAGCAATTGCCGGCTGAAACCCGGCGCGACGGCTTCCAGCGGTTTCCCGTCGATCTCCACATCCGTCAGTATCGGATAGGCAGGCATGACCCCCGCCGCCTTCGCCGCCAGCGCGCCGCGGAAAGCCTGCACATGCAGATCGAGTTGCCCGTCCAGTTCGGCAAAGCGGCCATAGTAGTTGTGGCCATCGAACCCTTCGGGCTGCGCGCCATAGCCGACCCAGTGCTTGACCACCGTCATCACGCCATTGGGCGCCAGTCCCTTGTCGCCACCTTGCAGGCCCGCGACATAGGCCCCGCCCAACTCGCTGACGAGCGCGGGATCGCTGCCGAAGGTGCCCGCCCCGCGCGGCCAGCGCGGTTCCGTGAAGAGATCCAGCTGCGGCGAAAGCGCCATGTGGATGCCGACCGCGCGATATTCCTTGCGGGCGATATCGGTGAAGGATTTCACCAGCGCGGGATCGCGCAGGGCGGCAAAGCCCAGCAGTTCGGGCCACTGGGTGACGCCATTGGCGCTTTCCCCCGCACCGAGAACATATTGGAAATGGTTGCGCGGATCCGTGCTGATTGTCAGCGGAATACCCAGACGGGTCGCTTCCGCCAGTTCCTGAACGGAATTGTTTTCTCGTGCCAGTTCCGCCGGCGCAAGCGCCAGCCGCGTGATGAAGCTGGTGACGTGCTTCTCATTCACCAGCGGGCCAAGCGCTTTCAGATCATAGCTGTCAGCACGGCCGAGCATGCCGCCGTTGCCCGGCAAAGTCGAATGCATCAGCGTGCCGACTTTCTCCGCCACCGTCATCCGCGAGACGATATCCTTCGCCCGTTCGGCAGGATCGAGCCGCCAATCCTCGTAAGGGGTAAGCATGCCGTCGCCGTCGAGATCGCGGAAACGCTGGCCATCGGCTTCGATGATCGACTTTGATCGCACGGCCAGTTCTGGCTGCACCACGCCGCTTTCGGCACAGGCGCCCAGCAGGCCCATTGCCGCCAGCGCCAGCCACGTTTTCAGTGCTCGTGAATCAGCCTTCATCATCCGTCCCTCCGGTGAAGCTCTGCCCATAGATGCACGAAATGATCCCGGGCGTGATGCGTAAGACAGCGTTGTCTCACACGCGTAGCGATGTAAAGGCCGGTTTTGATCGGGCACGGGTGCCCAATGAAGCAGGCCGATGGCGAAAGACCGTTCAAGGTTCGCCCCTTGGCACTGCATCGGCCGGCGGTGCCGTTGATTCCCTCACGATCAGCGAAGCCGGTAATTCGATCCGCTTTTCAACGCTGTCCCGCCCCCCCGCGCGGTTGACCAGATATTCGATTGCCGCGCCTGCCATGGCCCGGATCGGTTGCCGAACGGTGGTGAGCGGAGGCCAGACAAAACGCGCGACAGACGAATCGTCAAAGCCTGCCACCGACACATCCCGCGGTATCTGTAATCCGCAGCTTACCGCAGCAGCCACTGCGCCTGCCGCCATGAAGTCGTTTGCGGCGAAAATCGCCGTTGGCCTGTCCGGCCGATCAAGCAGGGCCCTGCCCGCGACAAGCCCGCTGGAAAACGTGAAATCGCCCGGATGGAAAAGAAGCTCTGCCTTGTCGCCCAAAGCGTCCTGAAAGGCCAGCCGACGAACGCCCGCGGCGATATGAGCATCCGGCCCGCCAATCATGGCGATCCGCCGATGCCCTAGCGACAGCAGATGCTCCGCCATGGCCACCGTTCCCTCATATTCATGGGTGGAAACGGATGGCGCACGATCGACATCGATACCAGGCGCGATCCTGACATAGGGGATACCCCAATTCTCCAGCGCATCCAGCATGACCATCCGGTCCGATGAAGGCGGCGCGAGCAATACGCCATCAAGCGCAAGCTTGGACAATTGCGCGCGCAGATCGTTAGGGAAGTTCTCCGATCGCGGATCGTAAGGTTCAACGAAGAAGTGGTATCCCCTCTCGCGACAGGCGATCAGTGCGCCCGCCTGCAATTCGACCAGATAAGGGGCGAAATAGGCGTTCGCGTCGTTGCTGTGAAAGAACTCGGTCTGATCGACCAGCAACGCAATGGAATACCCCCGGCTACCAGCCAGTGAACGCGCCGCAAGGCTGGGGTGGTAATCCAGTTCCGCCATGGCCTTGAGCACGCGCGCGCGCAATTCATCCGCAACACGCGGATGCTCGTTCAGCACGCGTGAAACGGTCTTGAACGAAACGTCCGCTTTCTTGGCGATATCGACGATGGTTGGACGCCGCTTTCGGGTCGTCATGAACCGCTCTTTCCCCCTATTCCCATTGTTCCTCTGCCATCAAATAGCCAACGACGCCACCGGATCAGCGGCAAGATTTGCTATTCGGCAGCGGTCAGGAAGCCAGCGTTTTTCATCGCGGCTTCCTCGAACCTGTTCTGCAATCGCCGCAGCGTCCGTTCGCCCTTGTCGATCTCGCACGCACGCAAGGCTTCGACAATTGCGCTTTGCATGGATTTGAACGCCGGAACCGGACTTTGCATCGGTAAGTCGCCATAGCTGCGCGCCTGATACGACACGATGCAGCGAGCCAACGTATCCACCACCGGGCATCGGGCAATGGCAGCAAGCCCCTGCTGCAAGGCGATGAACTTCGCGCCCGGAGGGCTTTCCTTCAGTATTCGGTCCAGCCGATCGCAGTGGGAATGTCGCTCTGCCTGGGTCATCGCGGCAAGCTGTTCCCCCGCTATGCGAAGATTGGCGGAATTGAGATCCCACATCAGCTCGTTCAGCGAAAAGGGGCAGCAATTGCGCGCCGCCAGCCACACGAACATCTGCCGGATGATCCCGATCGGCGAAGGAGGCTTCAGCGTATATCCGCCCCCACGCCCCAGCCGGACCTGGATCAGATCGAGATCCTGAAGAATACGCAGGGCCTGCCTTAGGATCGGGCGGGATGTGTCGAAGTCCTCGCACAGCGCCGCCTCATTTCCGAGATCGACCGCGCCACCGCTCACACCCCTTTCTGCCATAGCCACAGCAATGGCTGCCGCACGGGCGGAATTGTCCGGGCAGGATGACTCTTCTGCATGCGCGCGCGATGAGACGAACGGCAGCTTTGAAAGAAGTTCCATGATCGCGCCCGGATCACGCTTTGCGATGACCTCACCCAATTCCTTCGGAATCCCCGCTCTACCAGTCATATGTGGAGCCAGTTCGTCCAGCGCCGCGAGGTAGATCAGGTATGTCGTCCGGCCGCTGGCCCTCGCGAGCCAATGCCGGGGAGATTCGTTGATCCGGCGGGCCGGAAGCTCTTTCGGCCCCCTCACCAGTTGCCACGCCAGAAGCATGTCGAACCCGCGAACCGATCGTTCAAATTCAGTCGAAGAGATGCCGGTGGCGCGCATGTAAGCCGCCAGAGAGGCCGCTGTCTGCTCGATCGTCGGGCGCGACAGGATCAGCCCGCCGGACCGCCCGCGCTTCATCCGCATCGCGCCCCGGCTTTCCCCTATTCGTATGGCCTCTCGTAAAGTCTCCCGACTTACCCCGAACCATCGCCTCAGTTCGGCTTCGGAACCCAGCGATTCACCCGCAGGCCAACCGCGCTGGGCAGCCAGCCGCTCGATTTCCCACGCCACACGCGCCGGCGCGCCGCGCTGTTCAAGCGCTTCGCCGCTGACCAAAGCATAGAAATCGCCCGCCGAATGTGGCGCCACAGCCGGAAGAAATAGGCGACTGGTTTCCACCACCCTTCTCCTTATCACCCGCCCTTGTCGCGTAGCGCGCTGGGCAGCGTCATTAAGACAACGTTGTCTCATTTGGCGGCTCGTGTAAATAGAATGTGCGAGAGGGGCCGCCCATGGGCACAGCCCTCCCCGATACAGGGACGATATGAGAGAGGTTGCCATGAGAAATCTTGTTTCGATTGCGGTGCTGGCAGCGAGCACCTGCCTGGCCATTCCGGCGCTGGCCGAAGGCGAAGATGTTGCCGTCGAAAGCGGAACGATCAGCGGAACCGTGGAAGACGGCGTCATCAGCTGGAAGGGCATTCCCTTCGCCGCCGCGCCCGTGGGTGATCTTCGCTGGCGCGCACCGCAGCCGGCAAAGCCTTGGACCGGCGTTCGCGATACCAGCGCCTATGGCAACGATTGCATGCAGATCCCGTTTGGCGGCGATGCGGCCCCGCTCGGCACCCCTCCGGCGGAGGATTGCCTCTATGCCAATGTCTGGCGTCCGGAGGGGGCGACGGGCAAACTGCCGGTGATCTTCTGGATTTACGGCGGCGGTTTCGTGAACGGCGGCGCGTCCCCGCCCACCTATTCGGGTGCGGAACTGGCGAAAAAGGGCGTGCTGTTCATCAGCGCCAACTATCGCGTCGGCCGTTTCGGCACCTTCGCCCACCCGGCCCTGACCAAGGCGGACGAGGACAGCGGGCTGATCGGCAATTACGGCTACATGGATCAACTCGCCGCGCTCAAATGGGTTCAGCGCAATATCGCGGCGTTCGGCGGCGATCCTGACAATGTGACGATCGTCGGCGAAAGCGCGGGCGGCATGTCCGTGCATACGCTTGTCACTTCGCCGCTGGCCAAGGGGCTGTTCAGCAAGGCCGTCGTCATGTCCGGCGGTGACGGCGGCGGCATGGGCGGCACCACGCTGGCTTCCGTCGAGGAAATCGGCGTCGCCTTCGCTCAGAAGAACGGCATCGCCGCCGACGATCCGCAGGCGCTTTCCAAACTGCGCGCTCTGTCAGCGGATCAGGTGACGGACGGCCTGTCCATGATGGCGATGTTCAACCCCAATGGCCCACGCACTTTCGCCAGCCCGTTTGCCGACGGGAAGCTGGCGCTGGATGCGGGTGCTGCCTACCGCGCGGGCACTTTCACGCAGGTGCCGATGATGATCGGCGCGACCAGCGGTGACATGGGCGGTCGGACCGGGATGATGATTGCCGGCGCGCGCAACATCGAAACGGTGATCGCGGCGCAGGGCGTGCCGGTCTATGCCTATCGCTTCTCCTACGTTGCGGAAAACCCGCCTCCCGCGCCCGCCGGTTTCCCGGCGCAGGAAGGTGCGGGGCATGCCACGGACATCCCTTTCTTCTTCGATACTCAGGCGATCAAATACGAAGATCGCACCACGCCGCGGGACAATGCCGCCGGCCGGATCACCAGCGCATATCTGGTGAACTTCGCCAAAACGGGCGATCCGAACGGAGCAGGCCTGCCCGCATGGCCCCGCTACGACCGGGCTGCGGACGTCATCATGGATTTCGCCACCGATGGCACGGCCAAGCCGGGCAAGGATCCGTGGGGCGCGGAAATGGATGCTGCTGCACAATAGATAACGATGCAGGTCCTTAGGGGAGGAATATCATGAAATCGCTCAGGCTTGCCGCGCTTCTGCTCGGCGCGACCGCCGTGCTCGGCACACCGCCGCTGGCTGCCCAAGAGGAAACCACAGTGGCATCGCGCCCGTGGATGGTTTCCACGCTCAGCGCGGAACGGCGCGCGGAACTGATCCTCGCGCAGATGACGATCGATGAGAAGATCGCGCTTCTGCACGGGCCGATGGCCATGCCCTTCGGCCCGTATGAGATGCCCGAAGGCGCCATCGGCTCCGCCGGGCACATTCCGGGCAATGCGCGGCTTGGCATACCTTCTCTGGAAGAAAGCGATGCCAGCCTGGGCGTGACCAACCCGATGATGGTGCGCGGGGCGGAGGACATGTCCACCGCCCTGCCCTCCAGCCTCGCCCTCGCCGCCACGTTCGACCCGGTTATCGCCTATGACGGCGGCCGTATGGTGGGGGCGGAAGCCCGGGCCAAGATGCTGAACGTCCAGCTCGCCGGAGGGGTCAACCTGCTGCGCGATCCGCGCAACGGTCGCAACTTCGAATATGTCGGTGAAGACCCCCTGCTCGCCGGCGTGATGGCGGGTGAATCCATTCGCGGCATCCAGTCCACCGGTATCATCTCCACCGTAAAGCACTTCGCGCTGAACGGGCAGGAACATAACCGCATGACCGCCGATTCCGTGATCGGCGAAGCGGCTGCGCGGGAAAGCGACCTGCTGGCCTTCCAGATCGCCATAGAACGCGGCGATCCCGGATCGGTCATGTGTTCCTACAACCTCGTCAACGGCGTCTATGGCTGCCAGCACGACTGGCTGCTCAACACCGTGCTGAAGGGTGACTGGGGCTACAAGGGCTTCGTCATGTCGGACTGGGGCGCAGTGCATGAACTGGGCGCCTTCACCGCCGGGCTGGATCAGCAGTCGGGCGAACAGCTCGACAAGCAGGTGTGGTTCGACAAGCCATTGAAAGAGGCTGTGGCCGCCGGCACGATCCCCGTAGCGCGGGTGGACGATGCCGCGCGGCGCGTTCTCACCGCGATGTTCGCAGCCGGTCTGTTCGACCGTGAACCGGCGAAGGAAACCATCGATTTCCCCGCTCACGCCCAGGTCGCTCAGCAAGAGGCGGAGGACGCGATCGTCCTGCTGCAGAACCGGAACGGCATCCTGCCCATCGCCGCGAACGCAAGGCGCATTGCCGTGATCGGCGGCCACGCAGATGCGGGCGTGCCCTCGGGCACCGGCTCGTCGCAGGTTACGAACCCTTGGCGCGAACCGGGCGCTACTTTGCGGAATGTGCCGCTGGGCGGTGAAGGCATGATGGCAGCATGGTCCAACGTGGTGTTCCACCCGTCGGCCCCGCTGTCCGCGCTGCGTGACCGGTTCAAGGACGCGCAGGTCAGCTTCAATAACGGGACTTACCCTGAATCGGCCGCAGCAGCAGCGCAGGATGCCGATCTGGCGATCGTGTTCGTCTATCAGCCGTCAGGCGAAGGAAGCGACGCACCAAGCATGAACCTGCCGCTGGGGCAGGATGCACTGATCGAAGCGGTCGCAGCGGCCAATCCCAATACCGTTGTCGTGCTGCAAACAGGCAATCCGGTGAATCTGCCGTGGGCGGGCAAGGTCGGCGCGATCGTGCAGGCATGGTATGCTGGCCAGCGCGGCGGGGAAGCGATTGCGCGCGTGCTGACAGGGGAGGTCAATCCATCCGGCCGCCTGCCACTGACCTGGGCGCGGGATGAGAACCAGCTCCCCCGCCCGGTAATCCCCGGCACGGGCGCAGCGCCCGATGCGCCGGTGAAGGTCGATTATACGATCGAAGGATCGGACGTGGGCTATCGCTGGTTCGCCCGGCAGCGGCTTTCTCCCCTGTACTGGTTCGGCCATGGATTGAGCTACACCAGCTTCGGGTATGACGGGCTGGAGGTAAAAGGCGGCAAGACCATCACCGCCAGCGTAACCGTCACCAACACCGGCGAACGAGCGGGCAAGGAAGTGGTGCAGCTCTATCTCACCGGCCGCCCCGGCGGGTCCGAACGCCGCCTGATCGGTTTCGACAAGGTTGATCTGGCACCTGGCGAAAGCAAGCGCGTGACCCTGACCGCCGATCCGCGCTTGCTGGCGGACTATGACACTGGCAGATCGGGCTGGAAAATTGCCCCGGGCGCCTACGAAATCGCAATCGGTACTGACGCCGGTACAATGATAACCAGCGGCAGCGCACGGCTGACCGCCCAGACACTGAGGCCCTAACATGGCAGCCCCCGTACCCGTTAAATCCACAGCCGGCGGTTCGGCACAGCCGGGCGCGATGGCGGCTTTCGCCATCGTCACCTGCCTGTTCTTCGCATGGGGCTTCATCACCTCGCTGAACGATCCGCTGGTCGCGGCGGTGAAAGGCATCTTCACCCTCTCGCGGTTCGAGGCGCAATTCGTCGCCTTCGCGTTCTTCATCGCCTACGGGCTGATGTCCTTCCCGGCCGCATCTCTGATCGCCCGGGTCAGGCCGATGTCGGCGATCCTGTGGGCGCTGGCGATGATGATCGCCGGATGCGCCACGATGCTCGCCTCCGCCAATCTGGCCATTTTCCCGCTGGTGCTGACCGGCCTGTTCGTGCTCGCCAGCGGCATCACCGTGCTGCAAGTGGCGGCCAACCCGCTGGTGGCGGCACTGGGCAGCCCGGAACGCAGCCACCTGCGCCTGATGATCAGCCAGACATTCAATTCCCTCGGTACGTTCATCGCCCCTATCCTTGGCGCGCACCTGTTCCTGAAGGGGCTGGAAGTGCAGGAAGGCATGCTGGTGACGGACGAAGTGCGGGATCGCGCACTGGCCGGCATCGACACCGCCTATTTCTGGCTGCTCGGCATGCTCGGCGCGCTCGGGCTGTTCCTGTGGTTCAGCCGCAAGGTGGTGAACGACGCCCTGCCCCCCCAACCGGCGGTCGAAAGCCGCGGTATCGGTTCGCTGATCCGCGAAGCTTTCTCATCGCCCTGGGCCGTTGGCGGTGCGCTGACGCTATTCCTCTATGTCGGCGCAGAGGTGGCCATCGGCACGCAGATGACCGGCTTCCTCAACGATCCCAGCATCTGGGGCCGTTCAGACGCAGCCTTCTCCGTGCCCTTCCTCGGCTGGGTGATGGGTAGCGACGGCGTGCCCGGCGTTTCGGTTGAGGAAGCTGGCAAGGCCGTGGCGTTCTACTGGGGCGGTGCAATGGTGGGCAGGATCGTCGGTTCTGCCCTGCTAACCCGTTTCCGCGCACCGGCCCTGCTGGCCATTTTCGCGACGATCGCCATGCTGATGTGCTTCTATGTCGCCGCTGTCGGCGGCGTGGGCGCGGGCTTCGTTGCTCTGTCGATCGGGCTGTTCAATTCGATCATGTTCCCGGTGATCTTCACCATCACTCTGGAACGCTCGACAGCCAGCGCAGAAGCTACCTCGGGCCTGCTCTGCACCGCGATCATCGGCGGCGCTTTCGTGCCGCTGCTGGTTGGCAAAGTGTCCGACATCACGTCGTACCACGGCGCGCTTGTCGTGCCTGCCGCCTGCTATGCGCTGATCTGCCTGTTCGCTGTGCGCGCCCGTCATGCGGCGACGGCGAAGACTGCATCGTAAACCGCTGGCGGACGGTCAGGGCTCAGTCGCCCCGGCCGTCCGCCACACACTTCATTTCAGTTCAGAATGCCGATCTGGCCACCCTGCGCGACATAGCGCCGGAAAGCATCGAGCTTCGCCGCCGGAAGCAACGGACGGCCAAAGGTTTCGCCGCCGATCTGCAATATCTGCCGATCACTCTGCAGATAGACCGGCCAGAATGGCAGGCCCGGGCCATTAGGATCGCCACTCTTTACGAAGTTGATCCAGTATTGGCCCATCATGGCCGCAAGCCGCCGATCGATATCGGTAAAGGGCCTCTCTGGCGAAGCGTCCAGCATATCGAACACGTAAGGTATTTCGGATGAATGGAACGCGCCATAGCGCGCCGCATCCGGTCCCGGCTCCGCGTGATCCCACAGATAGGCATAGATCGGCTGCTTGCTTGTCGCCTGCCGTTCGGCCGCCCACAGCGCCATAGACGCAAGCCCCCGCTCCATCGCCAGCTCTTCAGCGGCAGTATTGGCCTGCGCATCCGTCGAGGCCGGATAGAACGCCGCGATTTCCGGCCCGAAGGCACCATAAGCGCGATCGATCTGTTCCCGCAGGGTAGCAGGAGTGGACTTGCCGAACGCGGGGTTAAGCCCCGTCATCTCTGCCGATGTCATGCCGGTCAGGATCGGCACGTCATGGGTATTGGCCCCGGCAAAGCTCGCATCCGGCAACACCAGCCCATCCACAACCGGCGCAAAACCCATCCCCGCACCCGGCCCCATCTTGCCCTGCGCCGCTTCCAGCTGGGCAGGAGTCAACGCACGCAGTGCTGCAATGCTGGAAACCCCGGCCGCCTGCATCAACGCCGTGCCAGCCCGCTCCGCCGTAGCGCGGTCGCCCGCGTTGACACCCGTTCCGGAACCGCTCTGCGCGATGGCGCGCACGAACAGGCCCTCCGCAAGCGGGCTGGAAAGCAGGTGGTGAACCGACATGGCCCCGGCAGACTGGCCGGCAATGGTCACATTATCCGGATCGCCGCCAAATGCCGCGACATTGGCTCTGATCCACTTCAACGCCGCGATCTGGTCCATCAGGCCATAGTTTCCGGAGGCGTGAGGAGAGCTTTCCGCCGTCAGCTCCGGATGCGCCATGAAGCCGTAAAGCCCCAGACGATAGTTGATGCCGATGACGACAACGCCTTTTTCGGCCAGCTTCGATCCATCGTAGATCGGCACCGAAGCCGACCCGCCGGAAAACCCGCCGCCGTGTATCCACACCATGACCGGCAGTTTTTCACCCGATCGTTTCGCCGGGGTCCAGACGTTGAGGTATAGGCAGTCCTCGCTCACCTCCCCCGTAACGACATATTCGTGCGTCCACGGGCCAAAGCCCGCAGGCGATACGCCCTGCTGGCAGCTTGGGGAAAAAGCCTTCGTCTCGCGCGTCCCTTGCCAGCGTTCCGCCGCCCGAGGAGCTTTCCAGCGATTTTCCCCGGTGGGTGGGGCTGCAAAGGGGACACCCAGGAAGGCACTGATCTCACCTTTATCGACCCCGGACAGAGCGCCCTGCTCCACCCTCGTCTGCGTCATTTGTGCCGCAGCCGGCCCACCTGTGACGCAAATAGCGGAAGCGGCGGTAAAGGTGAGCAACGCGCCGCGGAAAAACTGCATGGTCACGTAACCTCTAAATGAAATCCCGGCCTCGCCATTCTCTCTGGGAGCTGGAGACTGCGAGGCCGGGAAGCCACTATCCGATCAGAACTGGGTGGTAAGCTGGAACGTCACTGTACGACCGAACGGCGAGGAATAGGCCGCGTTGATCGCGCTCTGGCTGGTGAACGCCAGCTGCGGATCCCGGTCGAACAGGTTGATCACCGAAACGTTCGCCCGCACGTTGCGCAGCACACCCATCGCCGGTTCGCTGAACTTGAAATCATATCCCAGCGTCAGGTCGAAGGTCACATTGGCCCCGACTTTCTGATCGGCGACCGAATTGCCCAGCGAATCCACGGCCAGATCGTTGATGTACGAACCGGTGTAGTTGGCAAACAAGGTGGAGGAGAAGCCCTTCCAGTTGGCGCCAAGCGAACCGCGACCGCGCCATTTGATCGGCGTTGAGTAGTAACCCAGCCGGTCAACGAAGGGCTGCCCTTCCGCAACCTGCTGCTTGTTGTTGAACACCACGTTCGCGGAAAGCGAGGCGTTGAGGAACACCTCTCCATGCATGTCGCCATAGTTGATGGTGGCGTCCAAGCCGTCCTGCCGCGTGGCGGCAAGATTGGTGTAACGCCCGTCGACCAGGACGTTGACCGCGCAGAAATTAGTGATCCCGCCATACAGGATCGTTTGGCCCAGATATGTCTGCAACAGCGGATCCGCCGAACTGATATCGGCATTGGAACACGTCACCGGATTGTTGATCGGGATGATGAAGTCCGCCGTACCGTTATAGTCGGGATAGAGGCCCTGCTGGTACGCTGCCAGCGCATCAGGCGACTGAATGCGCCCTTCGTAGCTGACGTTGTAGTACGTCAGGCTGGTCCGCACTGGCCCCGCATCGATATCCGCGCCGAGCGACCAGGTCGTGGCGGTTTCAGGCTTCAGATCGGGGTTCGAACCGAAGACGTAAGCGAGGTTGGCCAGCCGGGCGCCCGGGACATCCAGGAAGCCGTTCGTAACCCGCGGGTCGGCATTGTTGGACGGGAACGCCAGCCCCAGCGAGAACGCATAGGGGTTCACGTCAGGCAGGGAAGGCGCGCGGAATGATGTGCCCCACGAACCTCTCAGGCTGAGGACGTCGTTCACTTCCCAGGTGGCGCCGAACTTCGGATTGGTCGTGCTGCCCACGTCCGAATAATCGTCGTAACGCACCGCCGCGCTGATCGCGAGGTCACGCATCAACGGCACGTCCATATCTTCCGACACTATCGGCAGATAGATTTCGCCGAACGCGGACCAGACGGTGCGACCCAGCCGGCTCTGCGCTGCGGTCGTATCGAATATCTGCTGGTTGTCGGCATTCCGGTTGGCGCCGTTGACGTTATAGTTGAACATCTTGTTGCGCTCGCCACCCACGGCGGCGCGCACCAGCCCGGCGGGCAATTCGAACAGCGGCCCGTCGAATTTGAGGACGATATCGTCCATGCCGTTGCCGCTGCTCTGGATGTTATCGCCGGTAAAGCGTGCGATGATATCCTGCGAAAGCGGCTCGCTGCTCAGCGGATTGATCTCGCCGATATTGATCAGATACTGCAGCGCCGCATTGTTGACGTTCAGTCCGGTCTGACAATAGTTGCAGGCGTCGTCGCGGCCGTAAGTGTAATAGATTTCACCCTTCCAGCCGGCCATCAGATCGGCCCGGAAACCGCCAGTGATGCTATAGGTTTCGGCGCCTACGTCGAAGTTGCTCGCCCCGATGTCCTTGTACGCATTGTACTGCACATTGATTGGCGAGCCGGGTGCGACACCCGGAATGCCGGATATGTAATAGGGGTTTGGCGTAGCGGTCGCATTGCCATCCTCATCAAACAGAGTGGGCGACAGCGTGACGTTCTGCGACAGCGTATTGCCCGTGCGCGAGAACGAACTGCGGTGCATGTAAGTGCCCTGCACGAACAGTTCCACATTTTCGCCCAGCGACTGATTGATGAATGCGACCAGTTGGTGCCGCTTCTGCGCGCCGCTGTAATCCGTATAGTCCGAGCTATCGAGCAGGTTGGCGTCATTCAGCCTCAGGTCGGCAACGGTCAGGCCCTCGTTCGCCCCCGTCGGCAGGCCATAGTAAGTGTTGGCGCCCGCACGCGGATACACCGGGTTCTGGCTGCCATCGGCATTCGGCACATAGATATTGGGCGCCAGACCCGCCGTAGCGGTGGTGCCGTTCAATCGCCCATCAGGACCGCCAAGCGATGACAAATCCTGCCGCAGATAGATGTTGTCACCGCGCAGATAGGCGGCGCGATCGGAATATTCGTAGCTCAGCAGGATGTTGCCGGGGCCAAGACCGCCAGCCTCCCACGCCGTGCCAGCGGTGATGGAGGGCGCCCATTCCCAGCTGCCGCTCTGGTTGCTGGCCCGGAAAGACGCTTCCACGCCTTCATAGTCCTTGCGCAGCACGTAGTTCACGACGCCCGCAACGGCATCGGAACCATAGATGGCAGAGGCGCCGTCCGCGATCACTTCGATCCGCTCCAGGGCAGCCAACGGTACGCGGTTAGCCTCTGTAAAGTTCTGCGCCGCGCCCGTGGCCACCACACGATGTCCGTCTACCAGCGTCAGCGTTGCCCCTTCGCCCAGACCGCGCAGGTTGATGGCATTGCCCTGCTGCGAATTGCCGGTGCCCTGGGTGCCACCCTCGCGGTAATCGCCCAGATTGCGAACCTGCGGCAGCGTGCGCACGACATCGGCGGCGGTGGTCAGGCCGCTCTTCACGATATCCTCGCGGTCCAGCAGGATCGCTTCGCTGCCAACCGGCTTCACGCCCGAGATGTTGGTGCCGGTGCCGATGACGAGGATTTCGTTCGGCTCCTCGGTGCCCTGATCCGCGCCGTCCTGCGCGGCGACCGGGGCGGCCTGTATCAGAACACATCCCAACGCCAGCGCACTCGCGCTGATCCACCGGCCCTTCGACTTTCGCACTGAGATTTTCACTGGTCTTCTCCCTGTTCCCACACCGCCATCGGGCGGTGTCCCGAAATCCGGGGCCGTGGCTGGAAGAAGGCTCGCGATGCATGCGATGCTGGCCGACATGACGGGCGAACCTGTCCGCGCGCACCTCGCGCAAATGGTTCGGGCCGGGGCCTACCAGTCTTCCTCTTCCAGACCTGAGCTTGCGCCACGGCGTTTATCGCCATTGGATAGTTGCAAGCCCGGCTCCTGTGGCTCGGAATGTGCTCGCTAGGTCGGGCCTAAAATAGTCGCCCAATTTAGATAAAGGGGTCTTTTCTAACCGAAAGACAGCGCTGTCTCATTTGTGCCACACCGCTGCTGCGTTGCGCTGGACGACATGCCACCTTCCCGGCGGCCCTTTCGGGTCACCGGGAAAATGGTCAGCAGCATGGTCGTAGAGCGGCTTAACTCGGCTGCCGGCAGGTGAAGCTGGATGCCTTCGTCGGGTCCCCGCCCGTATAGGCCGGGTAAGCGGGATAGTTACAAAGGGGCCGGGTTTCCTCGGGCTTGCCCGTGCGGTTGGCCGCGATCGATTGGGGCGCCTTGCCCTTCTCCACCCATTCAACCAGCGGCGTCAGCATATCGAACTGGTCGAAGGCATTGCCGCCCTGACAGTGCAGCATTCCCGGCACCATGTAGAACCGGCTGGCATCGGTGAACGCGGTGCCGTTCGTTTCCGCCGCCCGCTGGTAATAATCCCAAGTCGCAAAGGGAGAGAACCAGAAGTCCGACACGCCGTGGAAGAAGATCATCTTGCTACCCCGGTCGAGGTAGGTGTTCAGGTTCGTCCAGTAATTCGTATCGGTCAGCCGAGAAGCCGCATCCTGACGCAGCGCGTGTACCCGCGCATCCAGATCGATGCTGGTCGCGGTGGGCGCTGGTCCGAACGGACCCGGCCCGCCTGACGGCAGATAGCCCATCGGCGTCGAGACGATACCGGTATCGAACGCCATCGGCGCGTAGATGGGATAACCCGCCTTATCGAACGGCCCCGCAAACCCCTTTTCAAGCGCGCTGACCTGCCCCGCGCTCAGGCAACCGTCCTGCTTCGCACCGCTGCATTGCAGCTTGCTGGGCTGGAATTTGCACTGGGCGACGTTCTCGATCATGCCGTCTTCCAGCCCGTCCAGCGCGTCGCACTGCGCCAGCATCCCATCCAGAATGGTCTTGCGATCGGCCGCGGTCAGAAGCTGGCTCAGGATCGGGTTGCCGCTGGCATCCTTGGGCGCGGCGGCATTCAGCAGGACATTGGTATATTCCACGCCCAGGTTGGAATCCCCCGCTCGCATCGCCGGCGCACCCACGATGATGCCGTTGAACAGTTCCGGATACCGTTGCGAGGCGAGCATCCCTTCGCGCCCGCCGGTGGAACACCCGGTCATGTAGCTATAGGCGGCAGGCTGGCCGTAATAGGCGCGCGTGATTTCCTTGCCCAGCAGGGCCACCGTCCGCACGGAGGTTTCCGCGAAATCGAGCGCCGCGCGCTGATCCGCCATGAAGCTGGAATCGAACACTGCGCCCTTGTGGCCGCTGTCGCTGCTGATCACTGCAAAGCCGCGCGCCAGCGCCACTGTATCGCCGGATGCAACCGGTCCCAGCGGCGGATTCACGGAACCATTCAGCCCGCCTCCGCCCTGCAGCAGGAACCGCCCGCTCCATTCATCGGGCAGTGCAATGGCGAAATGAATGCCATAGTCGTTGCCGCCCGCCCCCTTGCGTTCGTTGATCACGCCTTCAACGGTGCAGCGGGCCGGCAGCGCGGGCTGCGCCATCGGGCCGGCCCCGCTCGCGGGCGTGGCGGCGGTGTGGTTGGTGGAGATTATCCGCACATCGGGGCCAAACGCGGCCTGCGCCATCGCCGTGCAACGTTGGGCCGGATTGCCCTGTGCGCTGCCCACGGTTTCCGAAATCGCCGGGCTCGCCGCGCCGATCGCCAGCGCCGAACCCGCCAGCAGCAATGCACCTGCGTGTACTGTCCCAAACCGCATGAAACCCTCCCTGTTATCGACCGACACTGATCGGCTCGATGCTGCTTCTCCTTGGAGTGCGGATCGGCACGCCAAAAAAGTCACCCATTTCGGCAAAAGCTAGCGCGATCGTTCGCGAGTAGCCAGCGCCAGCCCTGCCACCGTCATCATACTGGCGGCCAGCACCGCGCCAGCAGCCCCCGCCGCTCCGGCCCAGGGAACCACAAAAGGCAAAGTTCCAATCGCAAGTAGCGTGGGCACCGCGCGCAGCAGGAAATTCCGCAACGCATACCCGCGAGAGACAAGCAGCGCTTCGAGTGAAGCCCCCGCAAGCTCGATCGCCGCGGCTGCGGAAAGCACGATCATCGGGCCATAAGCGGGCGCATATTCCTTCCCCGCGATCACCAGGATCACCCAATGCCCGGCCAGCGCCGCCAGCACGATCACCATGATACCTGTCAGCACCGCGATCCGCCCGATCCGCGCCGCGATATGCCGCG
>DATMGK010000072.1:0-17388 GCA_035555595.1 Croceibacterium sp.
TCGCGCGATGCCTCCACCGCCATGACCTTGCGCCCCTGCGCCAGCGCGAAGGCAAACGTACCCAGCCCTGCGAACAAATCCCCGACCTGCACGCAATCACCCAGCCATTCGCGCGCCGCCGCCACGAGCGCGGCCTCTCCATCCGGCGTGGCCTGCAGGAATGCGCCAGATGGAACTTCCACCGCCACGTCCCCCAGCGTGACCGTCGCCGGTTCCGGTTCCCAGAACACCTCTGGCCCAAAACCCTGATCCAGCGTCAGGCGGGCCAGCCCCTCATCCCGGCAGAAGTCGAGCAGCGCCTCCGTCTGTTCCAAACCATCCAGTTCCAATCCTCCGATGGAACAATCGATACCCTGGTCGGCGGCAGTCAGCTCGATCGTCAGCGCGTATTTTCCCCGCCGCGACCCCAGCGCGCGGCGTAGCGGCTCAATCAGCGCAAACATTTCCGGGGCCAGCACATGGCATTCGCGCAAATCCACCACCCGGTGCGATCCCGCCTCGCTGAAACCGATGGCCGGACGTCCACCCCCGTTTACGGCACGCAAAGTTGCGCGTCGGCGAGTGAGAGGAGGAGAAAGGTGAACTGGCGCGCGCCTTTGCGTATCCAGCCCCTGCCCGTTTGCAGCATTCATCACCCGATCGTGCACAAATTGCGCCAGCATCTCCTCGTCAAGGTGCTGTAGCTGGCACCCACCACAGCGGCCAAAGTGGCGGCACGGTGGATTGGCATGATGCGGCCCCGGCTGCACGGCCCCGTCGGGCAGCACCCTGTCACCCGGAGCAGCCCCCGCCACATGGCGGCCCGACGCGGTGACGCCGTCGCCCTTCGCGGCGACGCGGATGATTTCTTCATATTCAGTCACAATGTTGCTGTGTAAGCTCTTGATACACCGCGCGCCAGTTTGGAAGCGAGAAACGCAGGACTGCGAAGCCGCGCAGCTTCGCCATGCAGCCAAACAGCCTCACACGCCGCCATAAAGGCGTCACCTCTGGCCGCCAGTCGGCTGGCCGCTATCCCCGCCAGCACATCGCCCGTTCCGGCAATTGCCAGCCACGATGTAGGTGAAGGCGCGAAGACAGTACGGCCACCCGGTTCGGCGATCACCGTATCCGGCCCCTTGGCCACGATCACCGAACCTGTAGCCGACGCCAGCGCCCGCGCGGTGGCCAGCTTGCCGTCTGCTTCTACGCCGAAGCTTTCCGCCAACCGCGCCAGTTCACCCTCGTGCGGAGTCAGTATCCGGGGAGCATCGCCCCCCTCGATCGCCGCAGGCCAGAGCAGAGTGAGCGCATCGGCATCCAGAACGGTGGGCAGTCCAGCGGCAAGCACTTCCGCCACTCGCTCCCGCGCATGACCGTCGCGGCCGAGACCGGGCCCGATCAGCACCGCGCCGGTTCGTTTATCCGCCAGCAGGTCACCCAGCGAATCTTCGCGAACAATCAGGTCTGGCAACGCCGTGGGTTGCTGCCCCGCGCCGAAAAGGCGCACAGCGCCAACCCCGGCCCGCATCGCCGCTTCGGACGCCATCAACGCCGCGCCGGGCATCGATCCGCCCACTACCAGCACCAGACCCCTGCTGTACTTGTGCGCGGCGGGCCCGGGCGGGGCAATTCGCGGCCGTGCAAGCCGCTCTGCCGCACCATCTACAGGCCCGATGCCGATCGGCACCAGCCGCATCTCACCCATTGTGGCCAGAGCCGGCATCAGGCCGTGCGCCTGCTTCCACGCACCCAGAGCAAGGGTAAGATCATAGCGCGGCAAATCTTCGTTGAGCGCAACGCCCCGGTCGCTGTCGATCCCGCTCGGCACGTCAACGGCCACCAGTGCAGAATGTCGCAGGGCTTCGCGCCGCAGCAACCCGGCCAGTTCGTCTGACAGAGGCCGGGCAAGTTCGCTGCCGAACAGGCAATCCACGAGCACACCGCGGGCTCCGCCATGCCCCACCGCGCCGTCCCAACTCGCGCGGGCGGCCCGTGCAGCGGCAGTGGCGGGTTCCAGCGGCGCGATAACGCTGACTTCAATACCGCGATCGCGTAATTCCCGAGCGATTACATAGCCATCGCCGCCGTTATTCCCAGGGCCGCACAATACGCTAACCGGGCGATACCCCGCCATGCGCCACACCCAATCGGCGGCGCCGATACCCGCACGCTCCATCAGGCTTTCGACGGTTTCTCCGCCATCGATCAGGGCCTGCTCCGCCGCGCGCATCTGCGCGACGGTGAGGACGGGATCTGCGGCCCCAGCCCCGCCCACCATTGCGTCAGCGGCCGGTCTTGAGCTGGCTCACGTCGCGCACAGCGCCCCGCGCTGCGCTGGTGGCCATGGCGGCATAAGCCTGCAACGCCACGGAAACCTTGCGGGGGCGTGCTTTGGCAGGCTGCCAGGCGGCATCGCCCTTCGCCTCCATCGCGGCGCGACGCGCGGCCAGTTCCTCATCCGAAACGGCCAAATTGATCGTGCGGCCGGGAATGTCGATTTCGATGGTGTCGCCGGTTTCAACCAGACCGATCAGTCCACCTTCCGCCGCTTCCGGCGAAACGTGGCCGATGGAAAGGCCAGAGGTGCCGCCGGAAAAGCGCCCATCGGTGATCAACGCGCAGGCCGCACCCAGCCCCTTCGATTTGAGGTAGCTGGTGGGATAGAGCATTTCCTGCATACCCGGCCCGCCACGCGGCCCCTCGTAACGGATTACGACCACATCGCCTGCGACAACCTCGCCCGCAAGGATCCCGGCAACAGATGCGTCCTGGCTTTCGTAAACACGCGCCCGGCCGGTGAACTTCAGGATGGAATCATCCACCCCGGCCGTTTTCACGATGCAGCCGTGAAGGGCGATATTGCCATAAAGAACCGCCAGCCCGCCATCCCTGCTGAAGGCATGTTCGGCAGAGCGGATAACGCCCTTTTCCCGATCTAGATCAAGCGCATCCCAACGGCGCGACTGGCTGAACGCCGTCTGCGTAGGCACCCCGCCGGGCGCTGCGGCGTAGAATTCGTGCACCTTGTTGTTGCGCGTGCGACCCACGTCCCAGTCTTCCAGCGCGTCAGCCATCGTAGGGCTATGGACGGTCGGCAAGGCGGTATGCAGCAATCCAGCGTGGTCCATTTCGCCCAGGATCGCCATGATGCCGCCAGCCCGATGGACATCTTCCATGTGAACGTCCGCTTTGGCCGGGGCGACCTTGCACAACACCGGCACACGCCGCGAAAGCCGGTCGATATCGGTCATGGTGAAATCCACCCCGGCCTCATGTGCGGCGGCGAGTAGATGCAGCACCGTGTTAGTCGATCCGCCCATCGCGATATCCAGCGACATCGCATTCTCGAACGCCTCAAAACCCGCAATTGAGCGCGGCAGGACGCTCGCGTCATCCTCCTCGTAATAGCGGCGCGCGAGCGTGACGACGAGCCGGCCAGCCCGTTCGAACAACTGCTTGCGATCGCTATGAGTGGCGAGTTGCGATCCGTTGCCGGGCAGGGAAAGACCCAGTGCCTCCGTAAGGCAGTTCATCGAATTGGCGGTGAACATGCCGGAGCACGATCCGCAGGTCGGACAGGCGGACCGTTCGATCGTCGCGACCTCTTCGTCCGTCATCGTCTCATCAGCGGCGGCGACCATGGCATCGACCAGATCCAGCGCGTGTTCCTTCCCGCGCAGCACGACCTTGCCCGCTTCCATCGGTCCGCCCGAAACGAACACCACGGGGATATTGATCCGCAGCGCGGCCATCAGCATGCCCGGCGTGATCTTGTCACAGTTGGAGATGCAGACCATGGCATCGGCGCAGTGCGCGTTGACCATGTATTCCACGCTGTCCGCGATCAGGTCGCGGCTCGGCAAGCTATAAAGCATGCCATCATGCCCCATGGCGATGCCATCATCGACCGCTATTGTATTGAATTCTTTGGCAACGCCGCCCGCCGCCTCAATCTCTCGCGCAACAAGCTGGCCCAGGTCCTTCAGATGAACGTGACCCGGCACGAACTGGGTGAAGCTGTTGACCACCGCGATGATGGGCTTGCCGAAATCATCGTCCTTCATGCCCGTCGCGCGCCACAATCCGCGCGCGCCGGCCATGTTGCGGCCGTGGGTCGAGGTGCGAGAGCGATAGGCGGGCATGAGCAGGCTTTCAGGAATGACTAAGGAACACGAGTTTCGCGCGCCGTATAGCAGATAGGCACACAGTCGAAGAGCAAAAGGCCATTGCCGCGCAAAGGCGGGCTATTCCATCAATTCCACCGCAACGGCATTGGCAACGCGGACGAGGCGTTCCGCCCATTCCGCCTGCCCTGCCTCGTGCCCGATCTGGTCTTGCCGGACCTCGATGCCGACATAGAGCCGCCCTTCCGCCTCCGCATGGCGGTTCATCGTCGCGTTGAGCAGCTTGCCGGAATAGGGTTGCTGATCTCCGACTATCAGTCCCTCCGCCTCCAGCAGTGGAATGGCGAGGCGGGAAGCGCGATCATCCTCGTTGTAAAGGATGCCGACCTGCCACGGGCGCTGTTCCTCCGGACGGGCAGCGAGGCGCGGCGTGAAGCTGTGCAGGGATACGATCAGGGCAGGTGGCGCCTGCTCCAGCAGAACAGCCAGTGCCTCGTGATAAGGGCGATGGAACCGTGCCAGCCGCTCCTCCCGCCCGGCAACATCGAACAGGTTGCCGGGGATGTCGTGCCCATCGCTGGAATGGGGGATCACCGCTGGTGCATCCTCCTCGCGATTCAGATCGCAGACCAGCCGGCTCACATTACCCAGAAAGGCCGCGATGCCGGGCCGCGCAGCCATTCGCGCGGCGACTTCGGCAACACCGATATCGATCGCCACATGCTCGTTCAGCAGCGACGGATCGATACCGAGATCGACATCCTCCGGCACTCTGTTCGAAGCATGATCCGACACAACTAGGATACCCCCGAAGCGCGGTTCCCCCAGGATGCAGAAGGCGTCATTGGGTTCGCGAGTCATCATCTCAGGCTACCCCGCATTTGCCACCATTCGGAACGGCGCAAAGCCAGCTTTCCCGCGGCTTCGCGCATGACGTCATGACGTCGGTAGAGCGCAAAACACGTTGCGCCGGAACCGCTCATGCGCACGAGATCGGCGGGAGTTTCGCGCAGTTCCGCCAGCACCTCGGCAACCGCCGGGCACAGCGTGATCGCCGCTGCCTCCAGATCGTTCCGCCCGGCTTGGGCAATCGCTGATGCCGGACCAGTGGGCAGAGGCCCGCGATCCACCCCGTCCCACGCGGCAAACACAGGGCCAGTTGCCAGTGGCACGCGCGGGTTCACCAACAGCACGCCCATTCCAGCCATGTCGTTTTCGACCGACTCCAGTTCCGTCCCGGTGCCACGCCCGATACAGGCCACGCTTTCGACGCAGGCGGGCACATCAGCACCCAAGCGCGCCGCACGTTCCCGCCAATCGTCCGGCAGGCCATGCGCTTCGCGCACCAGCCTGAACACCGCCCCCGCGTCCGCCGAGCCCCCACCCAGACCG
Source organism: Croceibacterium sp. (assembly GCA_035555595.1). Taxonomy (GTDB): domain Bacteria; phylum Pseudomonadota; class Alphaproteobacteria; order Sphingomonadales; family Sphingomonadaceae; genus Croceibacterium_A. The sequence goes on from DATMGK010000072.1 coordinate 5,499, forward strand.
GCTGCTACGGGAAGGTTCTTTTCCAGCGTGATCGATAAGCCATCCGGACGCGGCAAAGCAGTTAGTGCATTCGCGACAATATTGCCAAATGGATCAGTTAGTTGGTCAGCAAACTCGCCAGTGATCCGCAATTCGTCGCGCATGCTGGTATCGGCAGTAAGCCGATCCCCTGCATCGACGAAGGCGAACAGCGTCTCCAATTCGTGATAGCCATCGCCCCGCCGCCGCCGGACATGCAGCGCCAGATTGATCTTGGCATAGGCGGTTTCAAAGAGCCGCAAGCCGCCCCCTCACATGTTCGGATAGTTAGGGCCGCCACCGCCCTCTGGCGTCACCCATTCGATGTTCTGCGGCGGGTCCTTGATGTCGCAAGTCTTGCAGTGGACGCAGTTCTGCGAGTTGATAACCAGCTTGGGCCCCTCTGTGCCCTCTTCGACCCACTCATAGACAGCCGCCGGGCAATAGCGCGCTTCCGGACCGGCATAGATCAGCCAGTTCACCTTCTGCGGCACTTCGGGGTCTCTCAACCGCAGATGGCACGGCTGATCCTCCGCGTGGTTGGTGCCCGACAGAAACACCGAGGACAGGCGATCGAAGCTGATGACGCCATCGGGTTTCGGATAGGCGATGCGCGGATAGAGATCGGCACGGCCCGTATTTTCGGCATCTGTGTGATGGCCCAGTGTGCCGGGAAGCCCGATCTTCAGCGTCCGCATCCACATGTCGGCACCGGCCAGCACCGTGCCCAGCGCCCCCCCGAACTTTGCCACCAGTGGCTGGGCGTTGCGAACCAGCTTCAGTTCATCTGCTATCCAGCTTGAATTAACGGTGACATCATACTCTGAAAGCGTATCTTTTTCTCGTGCTGCGGCAATCGCCGCAGCCGCTGCCTCTGCTGCCAGCATACCGCTTTTCATGGCGGTATGCGTGCCTTTGATCCGGGGCACGTTAACGAAGCCAGCCGCGCATCCGATCAGTGCGCCGCCGGGGAAAGACAGCCGCGGCACGCTCTGCCAGCCGCCCTCGTTGATCGCGCGCGCGCCGTATGAAACCCGCCGCCCGCCTTCCAGCACTTCCCGAATGGCAGGATGCTGCTTCCAGCGCTGGAATTCTTCAAACGGGCTTATCCACGGATTGGCGTAATCAAGCGCCGTTACGAAGCCCAGCGCCACCTGGCCATTGGCCTGATGGTACAGGAAACCCCCACCCCACGCCTCATGCTCCGAAAGCGGCCAACCCTGCGTATGGATGACCCTTCCAGGATCGTGTTTGTCCGCAGGAATATCCCACAATTCCTTGATACCAACGCCATAAATCTGGGGCTGCGCATCCTTGTCGAGTGCAAGATCGGCCTTCAGCCGCCGCGTGAGATGGCCGCGAGCGCCCTCGGCGAAAAAGGCGTATTTCGCGTGAAGCTCCATGCCGGGCTGATAGTCCGGCTTGTGCGATCCATCGGCGGCAACGCCCATGTCCTGGGTAGCCACACCAATCACCGCGCCGTTATCGTCGAGCAATATCTCCGAAGCCGGGAAGCCGGGAAAAACCTGTACGCCCAGCGCTTCTGCCCGTTCGGCCAGCCACCGGCACAGATTACCCAGCGATCCGGTATAGTTCCCTTCGTTGGACATCAGCGGTGGCAGAAGGAAATGCGGCATTTCCCATTTGCCGCCGCGCGTCAGAACCCAGTGATGGTTTGACGTCACAGGAACTTCAGCCAGTGGGCATGTCTCCCGCCAGTCCGGCAACAGTTCGTCCAGCGCACGAGGATCGATCACCGCGCCCGAAAGAATATGCGCGCCGACTTCCGATCCTTTTTCGAGGACCACTACTTCCAGCGCCGCGTCCAGTTGCTTGAGGCGGATCGCCGCCGCCAGCCCCGCAGGACCCGCGCCGACGATCACTACGTCGACCGGCATCGATTCGCGGTCACTCATTTGCGGTTGCCATGATTGTGCGTCGTCATCCGCGCGGGCTTGATACCTGCAACCGGGCAGGTCAAGACCGCGACTGACCATGCCAAGCCCCCGCACCCCTTCACTGCAGGAACAGATCGCCGCCACGCAGGACTGGTGGCGGCTGGCCGGGGTGGACATGATGTTCAGCGATGATCCGAAAAGCTGGCTGGCCGATCAACAGGCCGACACCGCAGCTTTACCCGTTCAGCGGATCGAGGAAGCCCCGGCCGAACCGCCCCCACCGTCGATAGGGGGGGAATCCGCGAATTGGCCCACGTCGCTGGAGGCATTCAGCCGCTGGTGGCTGGAGGAACCGACTCTCGATCGCGCCGGCCCGGGGCCTCGGCTTGCCCCGCGCGGCCCTCAGGGCGCGCCGCTGGCAATCGTAGTGCCGATGCCCGAAGCTGAAGACAGCGATACCCTGTTGTCTGGCAGGCAAGGCCAGTTGATCGTATCAATGGCGCGCGCGATGGGTTTCGATCCGGACAAGCTCTATCTTGCCGCCGCGCTGCCAAGTCATGATCCTGTGCCCGACTGGCCTGGCCTGGGCCGCGACGGAATGGGCGATGTCTTGCGCCATCACCTGTCGCTCGCGGCGCCGGAACGGCTTATCGTGCTCGGCCGTGACATTCTGCCGCTGCTCAGCAACGGCTCGGCGCAACCCGCTCCCCCCGTTGGCGAAATCGAGATTCAAGGCGGCAAACTGCCGCTGATGACCAGCTATTCACCCGCCCGTTTGCTGGAACAGCCGAGATTACGGAAAGGTCTGTGGCAGCAGTGGCTCGATTGGACCGAGGGGAACAGGCATTGAGACCCGCATGGCTTGTCGCAGTGGCTGGACTGGCGCTTGGCTCAGCCGCGCATGCCCAGCCGACCCGCGAGTATTTTTCCGCGATCGCCCAGCGAAGTGCTGCGCCGCGTCAGCTCGCTGATAACGATGCAGAGCACTACCGCGCTGTTTTCGCCGCGATTGACCGCAAGGACTGGTCCGGAGCGGCCGCGTTGCTCGATCAGAAACCTGATGGCCTTCTGACCGAAGTAGCCCGTGCAGAGCTATATCTGGCAGCCGGTTCGCCACGGGTGGAACTCGGACAAATCCAGACGTGGATGGCGCGGGGAAGCAATCTGCCGCAGGCCGCACAACTTGGCCGGCTCTCCCTCTCGCGTGGCGCAACTTCGATGCCCTCCCTCCCCGCGGAAAGAAGTTTCTCGCGAGTGGGCAATCCTCCCAAACGCACCCGGCCCGCGACGATCGAAGACGGCACGATGCCCGCCAGCATCCGTCAGTCTATTCTCGACCGGATAACCAATGACGATCCGGATGGGGCCCGGCTGCTTCTGGACGGCATCGACTCCGTGCTCAGCCCCGCCGCCCGCGCCGAATGGCGGCAACGCGTGGCCTGGAGCTACTACATAGAGAACATGGACCCGCAAGCGCTGGCCATGGCGCAAACCGTGGCTCAAACCGGCAGTGGCCCGTGGGTGGCGGAAGGCGAATGGACCGCCGCCCTCGCATCGTGGCGCATGGGCGATTTCGCCTTCGCCGGTGGAGCTTTCGAGCGCGCAGCCTATGCCGCAGGCAATACTGAGCTGCGCTCTGCCGGGTTGTACTGGGCGAGCCGCGCAGCGCTGCGTAATAGGCAGCCCGCTCGCGGCGCAGAGCTGCTGCGTACCGCAGCGGGCGATGACGAAACGCTATACGGAATGCTGGCGAGAGAGCAGCTTGGGTCCGAAATGCCCGCGCGGCTCAGCCAATCGGATTTCTCGTCCGAAGACTGGCGCAAGCTGGGGCGGATCGACAATGTCCGCATCGCCATCGCGCTGGCGCAGATCGGTCGGGATGATCTGGCCAGCAAGGTTCTGCTGCATCAGGCGAAGATCGGCGATCCCGGCGATTATGCCGCACTGACCCGGCTTGCCCGCGCCCTCAGCCTACCATCCACGCAGCTCTATATGGCATCCAACGCGCCGGGTGGCGGCGCGCCTGACCCGTCTTCCGCCTATCCTTCGCCTAGCTGGACTCCTACGAACGGCTGGCAGGTGGACCCGGCATTGGCCTTTGCCCACACGCTGCAGGAATCCAACTTCCGGGCCAGCGCGGTCAGCCCCGCCAATGCACAGGGCCTGATGCAGATCACGCCTATCACCGTGCGCGAACACGCCCCGCGGCTGGGCCTCAGCGCCGGTCAGGTCAATATCTTCGACCCCTCCGTGAATCTCGCTTTCGGCCAGCGAAATCTGGAAATGCTGCGCGACAGTGCGGCAACTGGCGGGACGCTGCCAAAAGTCATGGCCGCTTATAATGCGGGCCTGACGCCCGTTACGCGATGGAACAGCGAAGTGCAGGATCAGGGCGATCCGCTGCTTTACATGGAATCGATTCCCTATTGGGAAACCCGCAGCTACGTAGCCATCGTCATGCGTAATTACTGGATGTACGAACGTCAGGCCGATGCCCGGTCGGAAAGCCGTATCGCACTGGCGCAGAATGCCTGGCCAGCTTTCCCGGATGGTACGCCGGGCAACGGTCGCGTCTATCTATCAGCCGGGTCGCGCTGATGGCTATCGACGAGACGCGGACATTCAAGCCGATCAATATCGCGCTGCTGACTGTTTCCGACACGCGCGGGCCTGACGAAGACACATCTGGCGATATCTTGGCCGCGCGAATTACGGACGCTGGCCATAATCTTGCGGCCAGAACGATCCTGAAAGACGATGCGGACGCGATCGCGCAGTTATTCAACGCGTGGATCGACGATCCCAATATCGATGCGGTGGTTTCGACTGGGGGCACAGGCCTGACCGGGCGAGACGTGACGCCCGAGGCCATGGACCGGATAAAGGACAAGACCATAGAAGGGTTCGGAGAACTGTTCCGCTGGATCAGTTACCAGACCATCGGCACCAGCACCGTACAATCCCGCGCCTGCGCCGTAGTGGCGCGCGGGACATATATCTTTGCCCTTCCCGGATCGAACGGCGCGGTAAAAGATGGCTGGGACGGCATTCTCGCCGAACAGCTCGACAGCCGCAACCGGCCCTGCAACTTCGTGGAACTGATGCCCCGCCTGCTGGAAAAATAGCGCACTGCCACAAGGTGGCCCTGCGCTATTCGTGCCTCAGCGCCTCAATCGGATCGAGCTTTGATGCCCGCCGTGCGGGGAAGTAGCCGAAGACGATCCCGATCAGCGCGGAAATCGCGAAGCTGAGGATATTGATCGCCGGATCGAAGACATAAGGTATGCCCAGCGCGCTCGACAGGCCGAAGGAAAGCGCGAAGCCAAGCAGTATCCCCACCAGACCGCCGAAACAGCACAGCACGACCGCTTCGGTCAGAAACTGCATCCTTACCTCGCGCGCCAGGGCGCCGATGGCCAGCCGGATGCCGATCTCTCGGGTGCGCTCGGTCACCGACACCAGCATGATGTTCATTATCCCGACCCCGCCCACGATCAGGCTGATCGCAGCGATGGCAGCAACCATGATCGTCAGCGTGCCGACGGTGCTGGAAACCGTCTCGTTGATCTGAGCGGTATCTACGATGTCGAAATCGTTGGCCTGCCCATCCAGAAGCACGCGCCGCTCGCGCATCAGATCCACCAGTGCGCTGGTCATCGCAGAATTGCTGAACGAAGAATCGTAGGACACCACCATGTAGCCGATGTCATCATTGCCGGTGAAACGGCGCTGCACATTGGTCAGCGGCATCAATATGGAATTATCGTCGTTACCCCCGCCACCAACGGACCCACGCGTGGCGAAGACGCCGATCACCTGGCACGAAACGTTGTTCAGCCGCATCCGCTCACCCACAGGGCTTTCGCTGGCGACGAATATCTCGTCACGAACAGTCGGCCCGATGATGCAGACGTTGCTGCCCGCCTGCTCCTCTATCGTGCTGAAACGGCGGCCTTCTTCCAGCTCGATACCCCGCGCTTCGAGGAAATCGTTGTTCACGCCCTCGACCTTGGTCTGCCAATCCTGCCCATTGTAGATTGCTGTGACCTGGCTTTCGACTTGCCCGGCAACGGACTTCACACCCGCCACCTGTTCCCGCACGGCCTCCACATCCCGCTCGTCAAACGGCCGGATCTGGCCACGGTCGGTCTGGATCGGGAACACGAAGAATACGTTCGAACCGAGTGAACTGATCTGCTTCTCGATGTCTGCAGTCACCCCGCGCCCCAGCGTCACCATCGTGATGACGGCCGCCACACCGATGATGATGCCCAGCGTGGTCAGGAAGCTGCGCAGGATATGGCGCCTGATTTCCCGAAAGGCGAGCAGCAGGGTCGTGCCGAACATCAGGCCGCTCCCGCCGGTGCAACATGGCGGTGGCCTCGCTCGATTCTCTCCACTAATCCGTCTTTGAAATAGACGATGGTCTTGGCGAAATCCGCCATTTCCGGTTCATGCGTGACCATCAGAACAGTGATGCCGGCCTGATTGAGTTCCGCCAGGAATTCCATGATCTCGATCGAACGTTCGGAATCGAGATTGCCCGTCGGCTCATCCGCCAGCAGGACTTCCGGATCAGTCACCAGTGCCCGCGCGATGGCCACGCGCTGTTGTTGTCCGCCTGACAGTTCCGCTGGCGTATGATGCGCCCACGGGCCCAGCCCCACGCGATCGAGCGCCCGCATAGCCAATTCGCGGCGGTCCGTTTTCTTCTCGCCGCGATACAGTAACGGCAGTTCCACGTTCTCGATTGCGCTTGTTCGGGCCAGCAGATTGAAACCCTGAAACACGAAGCCGAGATATTTTCGTCGCAGCAGAGAACGCTGGTCGCGAGTCAGCGACTGCACTTCTGTGCCTAGGAAACGGAACATGCCGGATGTCGGGGTATCGAGGCATCCCAGGATGTTCATCGTGGTGGATTTGCCGGAGCCGGAAGGCCCCATCACCGCCACGAAATCACCGCGTTCGATTGTGAGGTCCACGCCCTTCAGCGCCTGAAACGCAGCAATCCCCTGCCCGAAGGTCTTGGTGATGCCCTTCAATTCGATCAGCGGTTCTCCGCTCACTTCTCTGCCGCCCTGATCGATGTGGCTACTTTCATGCCCGGCTTCAGGTCTTCCGATGTAACGACGGTATGGCGTCCATCGCTTTGCCCGGTGACGACTTCCACGGGCTTCAAGGTCCCGTCGTCCTGAAGGACATAGACCGTCTGGCGGCTGCCCCGTCCGATCGTTGCACGAACCTCCTCGCGTTCAAGCCCGAAGTTCTCACCCTCGTTGAGCATGACGCCCCCCGCCGCGTTTTCTTCGGGCGGCTTGAAGCGCAAGGCGCCGTTGGGCACGAGCATCCGCTTGCCGGTGCTTTCGGTGGCAATGTTGGCGGTCGCCGTCATGCCGGGCCGAAGCAGGCCATCAGGATTGGCCACCGAAAGCCGCGCCTCATAGATCACAACCGAATTTGTCTGCTGCCCCGTTTGCTGGGTCTGCGAGGATGTCGCCGTATTGTTGGATGCAAGAGCAACCCGCTCCACCGTCGCCGGAAACTTGCGGCCCGGATAGGCATCGACGGTGAATGTCGCCTTCTGCCCCGCATCCACCTGGCCGACATCGGCCTCATCCACCGAAACGCGCAATTGCATCAGCGAAAGGTCTTCCGCGATGACGAACAGGGTCGGCGTGTTGAAGCTCGCTGCCACGGTTTGTCCCGGCTCCACCTGACGCGCCAGCACCACGCCGGAAACGGGGGAACGGATCACCGCACGGTCGCGATTGGTTATGGCGGTGGAAAGCTGGGCCTGCGAAGACGCAACGTTGGCCTGAGCGGAGTTCACCGCCGCACGCCCCCTGGCGACATTCGCTTCCGCAGCTTCAAGTTCCGTTTTCGCCGGCACCTTACCGTCGGAAAGGCGATAGACTTCCTGCAGCCGGGCAAGCTGCGCCGTGTCAACGTCCAGCGTCGCGCGTGCCTGCGCAACCGATGCGCGCATAGCATTGAGGTTGGCTTGCGCCTGCCTGATCTGATCCTCGATCACATCGGTATTGATCTGCGCCAGAACCTGACCGCGCACCACGCGATCGTTGACGTCCACCAGCACACGATCGAGCCGCCCGGATACTTCGGAACCGACATCGACCTGATTTGTCGGCCGCAGGTTGCCAGTCGCCGTCACCTCAATATCGAGCGAACGTTCCGTAACGGGTTCGGTCACATACTGCGGCTTTTCATCTTCCCGTGTGACGAAATAGAGCACCACCAGCAGCGCGATAAGCGCCGGCACCCAATATTTGGCCCACCTGCGCCAGGCTGGCTTTCCGCTCGTTCCCAGGAATTCATCGACCGACTGCGCCTGTCCATCGCCCGAAGCTGTTGCGATTATATCGTTCATGGGTTTGCCCCTTCCCTGACAGGCAGCGGGTATTCGACCGGCGACCAGCCACCGCCCAGCGCCTGCGTCAGCCTGACGAAGGAACTGGCGCGATCCGCCTCCACACCGACTTCGGCATTACGAGCGGAAAGCAGCTGGCTTTCAGAAGTCAGCAGGTTGCGGAAATCAGTCAGGCCAGCCTGATACTGGCTGCGGGCTAGAATCGCCGAATTGTTTGCCGCATCCAGCGCCTCGGCCTGAATGGCGATCCGTTCGTTCGCCTTCTCCAGATCGACGGCCGCGGTTTCCACATCTTCAAGCGCACCGAGAATCGATTGCCGCCATGCGGCGAGCGCGCCATCGGCTGCAGCTCGCGCAGTGTCTATCTGGGCTCCGGCGCGCCCTCCATCGAAGATAAGCTGGCTTAGACTGCCGAACACGCCACCGGTTATCACATCGAACAGACTGCCCAGTCCTCTCGACGATGTGCCGATCGTACCGCCCAGTTGAATGCCCGGCAGTATCTGCGCGCGCGCTACGTCGATCCGGGCCATGCTGGCCACGAGGGAAGCTTCCGCGCTCCGCACATCGGGACGACGGCGCAATACCTCGGCCGGCGCCTCGAACCCGGCGATATCCGGCGGCGACGGGATTGCGACCGGGGTTTCCAGCAGCGCCAACACGCGTCCTGGAGGCTCCCCGATCAAGGTAGAGATGGCATTTGCCGTGGCCGCCAGATTGCTTTCGAGCAGAGGAATGCTCGCAGCAGTCTGCGCGCGCTGGCTTCTCGCTTGCTCCATGTCCAGACTGGAAACGAGGCCCGCCTGCACCCGCCACCGGGCGATCTGCAGGTTCTCGTCCTGATACCCCAGGGTATCGCGAGCGATGGCGAGTTGCAGCGACGTTGACCGGGCGTTGATCGTCGCCAGCGCGACTTGACCAGCGATCAGCCGCTGAAGATCCGCCAGAGAATAACCCGCCGCGGCAAGATCCGCTTCAGAAGCGGAAACACCCGCACCTATCCGGCCGAACAGGTCCAGTTCCCAGCCGACATCCCCGCCCAATGTGACCAGCGGATCGCTTGCGGAGTTGTCGAGTAGATCCTGCTGCGCCCGTCCGCTGGCCGAAACCTGCGGCATATATCCCGCTCGCGCGCCTGCAAGCTGCGCTCGCGCCTGTGCCAGGCGAGCGGAGCTCTGTGCCAGATCAAGGTTGTTGACCAGGGCGGCCTCGACAAGCTCCGTCAAAGCGGGATCGTCCAACAGGCGCCAATATCGCGCAACATCCAGAGGCACTGGCTCGGCAGACGTCTCCGCCCATCCTGAAGGTACAGGGACCGCGTGCTCCGGAGGCGCGAGCTGCGGGCCTGAGCAAGCAGCTGTCGCCAGCGCGAGAGCCAGCCAGCTCACCCGTCGCAACGCACCCGATTTGCTACGCGGAACTGTCATCTGCCCCCAAGAACTCCCTCCCACATGATGTGGTGATATAATACAGCAATACACATCTGCAAGATGCATCGCCGATTTTCCGGTACCTATAGTCGCAAAAGCGGGACGTCTCTTTCAAGTGCTGGCGATATTTGACGCTTTTGCGGCCAAAGTGGCGAACATCCGCCAGATACCAAAAGACCTTGTCGCCGAACATCGTTCTCTTTATGTTCTAATCCATGGAACGCAAGGCAAATGCCCCACTACGCGGACGCGGCGCGCAATCCTCGCAGGCTCCCGGTCGCTTCGGGCTTCCTGACCGGGAGGCCGATGGTGACTGGCGCGATTATATGGAAGTGCTCGACGGGCCGCCGGTGAAGCTGCGAACCACCGTTACAGAGGAACATCCCAAAACCATCCTGACGTTCAACCAGTCACCGGACATCGGCTTCGATCGGTCCATCAACGCCTACCGCGGATGCGAACATGGCTGCATCTATTGCTTCGCTCGCCCCTCCCACGCCTTTCACGATCTTTCCCCGGGCCTCGACTTCGAAAGCAAATTGTTCGCTAAGCCGCAGGCGGCGACGTTACTCCGCGAAACGCTGGCGAAACCGCGCTATCGACCAAGGCCCATAGCCATGGGCACCAACACCGACCCCTATCAGCCGATTGAGGGGCGATACCGGATAACCCGGCAATTACTCGAAGTATGCCTAGAAGCGCGCCACCCCGTGACGATCACCACCAAATCGGATCGGGTTTTGCGCGACATGGATCTGCTTATCGAGATGTCGCGGCACAGGCTGATTGCAGTCGCCATCTCCGTCACCTCGCTGGACGCCAGACTTTCAAGGCTGCTCGAACCACGCGCATCCGCGCCCGAGAAGCGCCTGGAGGCGCTGGGAAAACTTGCTTCTGCAGGAGTGCCCACACATTGTTCGGTAGCGCCGGTCATCCCTGCCATTACCGACGAGTTCATGGAGGGGATCGTCGCGCGCGCCGCATCTATCGGAGTGCCTTCGGTCGGCTGGATCCCCCTGCGCCTTCCGTTTGAGGTGGCCCCGCTGTTCCGCGAATGGCTTGCCGTTCACTTCCCGGATCGGAGTGACAAAGTTATGAGCATCGTGCGCTCGATCCGCGGAGGCCGGGACAACGATCCGGGCTTTTTTACACGAATGAGGCCGAACGGAGTGTGGGCAGAACTTTTTCGCGCAAGATTCCGGATCGCGCGCAATCGCTCCGGCATCACCAAAGCGCACTTTGAGCTGGATTGCTCCCACTTCCGCAAACCCCAAAGTGTTGCACAACTGCCGCTATTTGGCGAAATCTGAGGACTGCCGAACACGTTTTTTTTGCAGTGCGGAACATTTAGTCGGTGCGCGAGTATTGTCGTCGTTGAACGGCTTGCATAGGGGGCCGGTCAAGGGACCGGCCCTATGCTCGATTAAGGGGATTTCATATGCGTAAGATTGCTTTGGGGATCGCAACGGCGACAGCCGTCATCGCGGCCCCAGCCGTAGCGCGCGATAAGGCGTGGTACGTTGGTGTCGAAGGTGGTGTCACCATTCCTGAAGACATCGATTTCAATGTTCCCGCAACTGGGCAGACTATCACTGCTGGCACCGGAAACGATTGGGAAGCCGATCTGCTTCTCGGTTACGACTTTGGTGCGTTCCGCCTTGAAGCGGAAGCGGGTTACAAGAATCTGGATATCGAATCGTTGGCCTGGAGCGCGGCTCCTACGCCCTTCGGTACTCCGGTGGCCGCCGATGGCGGTGCAAAGATTTACTCCAGCATGATCAATGCCCTGATCGATCTGGGCGGGAATGACGGCGTCGGCGTTTCGTTCGGCGGTGGCGCCGGTCTTGCCGGTGTTGATTTCGGCGTGGGCACGCCGAACTTCCTGGATGCGGAAGACAAGGCCTTTGCTTGGCAGGGTATTGCAACCCTCCGCGTTCCGGTAAGCGATAGCGTCGATCTCGGTGTGAAGTATCGCTACTTCAATGTTGAGAACGTGAAGGTGACCAACAACCTTGGTCAGGCGATGGAAACCGACATCTCCACCCACTCGGTGTTGGGTTCGCTGCTTGTGAACTTCGGTGGCCGTGCGGCTCCGCCGCCTCCGCCGCCCCCGCCGCCGCCTCCCCCGCCGCCGCCGCCGCCGCCTCCCCCGCCGCCTC
>DATMGK010000073.1:0-76531 GCA_035555595.1 Croceibacterium sp.
CCCCTGTGGAGCATGGAGAACTAAGTGGCTCGTATTGCCGGGGTAAACCTCCCCACCAACAAGCGCGTTATTATCGCGCTCACCTACATCCACGGTATCGGTCCGACGACGGCGAAGAAGATCGCCGACAAGCTGGGCATCGATCACAGCCGCCGCGTGCAGGATCTTTCCGACGCCGAAGTGCTGCAGATCCGCGAAACCATTGACGCTGACTACACCGTGGAAGGCGACCTGCGTCGCGATACTGCGATGAACATCAAGCGCCTGATGGATCTCGCCTGCTACCGCGGCCTGCGTCACCGCAAGGGTCTTCCCGTTCGCGGCCAGCGCACCCACACCAACGCCCGCACCCGCAAGGGTAAGGCCAAGCCGATCGCCGGCAAGAAGAAGTAAGCTCTCCTCCGCTGCTCCGCCGGGCCACGCGCCTGCAGCGGGATGAAGCGGAACGGACGGCTTTTCCTCTTTTGGATTTTGGACAGGTAGATACCATATGGCACGCGAACCACAGCGCATCCGCAGGCGGGAGCGCAAGAACATCACCAGCGGCGTCGCTCACGTGAACGCCAGCTTCAACAATACCATGATCACGATCACTGACGCGCAGGGCAATGCCATCAGCTGGTCCTCGGCCGGTATGATGGGCTTCAAGGGCAGCCGCAAGTCGACGCCCTATGCCGCTCAGGTCGCCGCTGACGACGCTGGCAAGAAGGCCGCCGAACATGGCGTCCGCACGCTGGAAGTGGAGATCAAGGGTCCTGGCTCGGGTCGCGAATCCGCGCTGCGGGCCTTGCAAGCGGTGGGCTTCACCATCACATCCATCCGCGATGTGACGCCGATCCCGCACAACGGGGTCAGGCCTTCCAAGCGCCGCCGCGTCTGATCGAACCTGCCGGCGGTGTTGCAGCCGCCAAATGAATTCGCATCGGCCGCGGCGCTCCCCAAAGCGCTCCGCGGCCGCTGCGCCAGAACCTAGTCCCAAGGGGAAGTCCATGTCCGTCAACACGAAGAACTGGCAGGAACTCAAGAAGCCCAACAGCCTCGACATCAAAAGCGGTGGCGATGGCAAGCGCAAGGCGACTTTCGTTGCCGAGCCGCTGGAGCGCGGCTTTGGCCTGACGCTGGGCAACGCGCTGCGTCGCGTGCTCCTGTCCAGCCTTCAGGGCGCTGCGATCACCTCGATCAAGATCGAGAATGTGCTGCACGAATTCTCCAGCCTCGCCGGTGTGCGCGAGGATGTGACCGACATCGTGCTCAATGTGAAGCAGATCGCGCTGAAGATGGAAGGTGAAGGCCCGAAGCGGCTTTCGCTCGCCAAGACCGGCCCGGGTGATGTGACCGCGGGTGACATCCAGGTGTCCGGCGACATCGAGGTGATGAACAAGGATCTGGTGATCTGCCGCCTCGACGAGGGCGCGACGCTGAACATGGAACTGACGGCTGATACCGGCAAGGGTTATGTCGCGGCCGTGTCCAATCGTCCGGTGGATGCGCCGATCGGGCTGATCCCGATCGACAGCCTCTACTCGCCGATCAAGCAGGTCAGCTACAAGGTCGATAACGCCCGCGTTGGCCAGGAACTGGACTACGACAAGCTGTCGATCACGGTTGAAACCGACGGCACCGTCACGCCGGAAGACGCGGTGGCCTATGCTGCCCGCATTCTTCAGGATCAGTTGACCCTGTTCGTCCACTTCGAAGACGGCATCCCGCAGGCCGTGCCGACCATGATCGGCGTTGCCGCGCAGCCGGAAGAAAGCGACGCGAACCAGCTCAACCGCTACCTGCTGAAGAAGGTGGACGAACTGGAACTGTCGGTGCGTTCGGCCAACTGCCTGAAGAACGACAACATCATCTACATCGGCGATCTGGTTCAGAAGACCGAGGCGGAGATGCTGCGTACGCCGAACTTCGGCCGCAAGAGCCTGAACGAGATCAAGGAAGTGCTGTCCAGCATGGGCCTGCGTCTCGGCATGGACATCCCGGGCTGGCCGCCCGAGAACATCGAGGAAATGGCCAAGAAGCTGGAGCAGGAACTGCTCGGCTGATCGCCTTCCTCGTAAACGGGTGATGGCGGCGACCCTGACTGCCGCCAGGACCGGGGTACCTTGCACGGCCCCCTTACGAACGGAGTTTTGAGATGAAGCATGGTATTTCCGGCCGCAAGCTGCAGCGCAAGTCCGGCCACCGCGCCGCCCTGCTGCGCAATATGGCCGCGGCTCTGATCAAGCACGAGCAGATCAAGACCACGACGCCCAAGGCGAAGGAACTGCGCCCCTACGTCGAAAAGCTGATCACGCTGGCGAAGCGCGGCGGCCTGTCGAACCGTCGTCTGGCCCACGCTCGTATTCTGGACGAAGCGCAGGAAAAGAAGCTGTTCGAAGTGCTGGCCGAACGTTACGCCGGTCGCGAAGGTGGTTACACCCGCATCATCAAGGCAGGCATCCGCGCCTCTGACGCCGCTCCGATCGCGATCATCGAACTGGTCGATCGTGACGTGGACGCCAAGGGTCAGGACAGCGGCCCGGTGATGAACGAGGAACTGGAAGAGGCGTAAGCCTTTCTCCCATCCAAATCAGGAAGGGCCCCGCATCGTCGGGGCCTTTTTTGTTTCGGCGCGGGAAGGGGTTGAAGGTTGTTCAACCTGAAGCGAAATGTGGCGCCCGCTCTCATTCGTCAGTGATCCAGCGGGCTTGGTGCATTGTCGCTCTGGCTTCCCACCTGCGCGGGAATGACGAGAGGGATGGTTTCTCCACCCCGCGCCAAAACTCCGCTCCCCCGCAATTGCAAACCCAGCGGCAACGGTTACAGTCGCAACCGCTTTTGCTCAGCTGGAGTATCCGATGCGCCTTCCCGTTCTTGCCGTGGCTGTCTATGCGGCGGCTCTTTCCGTTACAGCTCAGGCGCAGAACATGGCCGCACCCCACTATCCGGAAACCCGCAAGGACAGCACCAGCGAAACGCAGTTCGGCGAAACGATTGCCGATCCGTACCGCTGGCTGGAAAACGACGTTCGCAACGATGCCGAGGTGGCGGACTGGGTGGAACGGCAGAACGCCGTCACGAATGCATATCTGGCGCAGCTTCCCGCGCGAGCGTGGTTCAAGGAACGGATCGGGCAGCTCTATGACTATGAGCGGTTTTCCACCCCGGTGAAGCGCGGCAACCGCTATTTCTATACCCGCAATTCCGGCCTCCAGAACCAGAGCCCGCTCTATGTGCGTGACGGGCTGGACGGCGCTCCGCGCCTGCTGATCGACCCCAACACCTGGGCGCAGGACGGGGCAACCGCGCTCGATAGCTGGAAGGCATCGCCTGACGGCTCGAAACTGCTCTACAGTGTGCAGGATGGCGGCACGGACTGGCGCATCCTGCGCGTGCTCGACGTTACCACCGGGCAGCCGCTGGGTGACGAAATCCGCTGGGCCAAGTTTACCGATCTGGCCTGGGTGGGGGAGGAAGGCTTCCTCTATTCGCGCTTCCCCGAGCCGGAGGAAGGGCAGGATTTTCAGGCCCTCAATTACGATCAGGCCGTCTATTTCCACCGCCTCGGCACGCCTCAGAGCGCGGACGAACTCGTCTTCTCGACGCCCGATGACCGTGAAGTCGGCCATTCGGCGACTGTCACCAGTGACGGGCGCTGGGCGGTCATCACAAGTTCCAAGGGCACCGATGCGCGCTATGAAGTGCGCGTCATCGATCTCGCCGCGCGGGGGCAGAAGCATTGGGCGACGCGCCAGCTCGTCAGCGGGTTCGATAATGCGTGGAGCCTGATCGACAGCACCGGCGATACACTGTGGTTCGCCACCAATAAGGATGCGCCGCTCTATCGCATTGCCTCGATCGATCTGGGCAAGGCGGATGGCGACTGGCAGACCGTGGCGCCGGAAATGGCGGAAACGATCGATGGCATTTCGCTCGTCGGCGGGCGGCTGATCGTCTCTTACCTGAAGGATGCCAGCTCGCTCGCGCGGGAGTTCGATCTTACGGGCAAGGAACTGCCGCCGGTGAAGCTGGACGGAATCGGCAGCGTAGCCGGGTTCACCGGCAAGCCCGACGATACGGAAACCTTCTACAGTTTCTCCAGCTTCAACCGCCCGGCAACGATCTATCGGCTCGATCTGGCCAGCGGGGAAACTTCCGTGTTCGCGGCGCCGAAACTGGTGTTCGATCCTGCGAGCATCGTGGTGGAACAGCGCTTCTACGCGTCGAAAGATGGCACGCGGGTGCCGATGTTCATCGTCCGGCGCAAGGATGTGACCGGCCCGGCGCCGACGCTGCTCTATGGTTATGGCGGGTTCGATATCTCCATGACGCCCGGCTTTTCAGCCAGCCGCACCGCTTGGGTAGAGGCGGGCGGCGTGTTCGTGATGGCGAACATCCGTGGCGGCGGCGAATACGGCAAGGCGTGGCATGATGGCGGGCGTCTGGCCAACAAGCAGAACGTGTTCGACGATTTCATCGCCGCTGCCGAATTCCTGAAGGCTCAGGGCGTGGCCAGCGAAGTGGCGGTGCAGGGCGGGTCGAATGGTGGCCTGCTGGTCGGCGCGGTGGTCAACCAGCGGCCGGACCTGTTCGCCGCGGGCAATGCGGCCGTGGGCGTGATGGACATGCTGCGGTTCGATCGCTGGACTGCGGGCCGCTATTGGGTGGACGATTACGGCTATCCTTCGAAAGAGGCGGATTTCAAGGTGCTGCGCGCCTACTCCCCGCTGCACAATATCCACGCCAACACACCTTATCCGGCGGTGTTGGTCACAACGGCGGATACGGATGACCGCGTGGTGCCGGGGCACAGCTTCAAATATACCGCCGCATTGCAGGCCGCCAATCTGGGGCCAAAGCCGCAACTGATCCGGATCGAAACCCGCGCGGGCCACGGGTCGGGCAAGCCTACGGACAAGGCGATAGAGGAAGCCGCCGATGTGCTCTCATTCCTGGCGCAATGGACCGGCCTGAACCCTCAGTAGTCATCTGAGTCCCCGACCTCCGTGGGGGACTTGGATGTTCATAAAACAAACCTACTTCCTGAACAAATCCTGCCAGCGTCATTCAGTCACGCAAAATCGGCGCGGTCTTATCTCATGCCTTACGCCGGGCGCTTCGCCCGGGTTCGCATGAGAGGAACGAGCCATGAAGACCATTTCCAAAGCCTTCGCCAGGGGCACGATCGCCACCGTCGCGGCGGGTGCGATGGCCGTCACTTCGGCGTCCCCGGCATTCGCTCAGTCGCGTGACCAAAGGGACCGGCGCGACAACGGCATCAGCGCGGGTGAGATCATCGCCGGTGCACTTATCATCGGCGGTATCGCCGCGGTGGCCTCCAGCGCCGGCCGCAACCGCGATCGCTATGATGATCGTTATGACAATCGCGGCGGCGATGCGCGCAGTTCCGTGGAACAGTGCGTTCGCGCGGCGGAGCGCAATGCCAGCGGCCGTTCTTATCGCGGCAATGCCAAGGTGACGGACATCCGCAGCATTGATCGCAAACGCGATGGCTACACGGTGAAGGGCCGCATCGCGGTGAACACCATGGGTCGCGACTGGCGCCGGGGCGACAACCGCTATGGCCGGGGCTGGGGCAACGACTATCGGGGATGGAACGACCGCTATGCCGGCTACGATAGCGGCAAGTTCACTTGCAAGATCCGCTACGGCCGGGTGGTCGACATCGACTACAGCGGCATTCGCGGACTGTAATTCTCGTCAGGGCTGGCGGTTCAGACTGTCGCAAGTCTGGGCCGCCTAGCCATCAGTCAGCCTTTCCGGCGCCGCGATCAGGCTGCGCCGATGTTGCAGGGGTGCCGACATGGCGCTTAAAACCAGCAAGCTTTCCACTGCCACCGTCCTTGCCGCACTGCTTTCCATGATGGCCACGCCCGTTGCCGCGCTGGATCTGCCGCAAGCTGGCCCGCCCACCGTTCATACTTATGATGGTGATGCGGGCAACGTGGACCGTGATCGCCGCGACCGTGACCGTCATCACCGCCACGGTCGCGACGGCATCAGCACAGGGGATGTGCTGGCCGGCGTACTGGTTCTTGGCGGGCTGGCGGCCATCGCCAGTGCTGCCAGCAAGCCGCGCGAAACGCGCACCAGTTATCCCGAGCCCCGCTATCCCGACCGCGCACCGGGTTACGCGCCGTCAGGAAACGTCGGCGGGCAGGGCATGGACCGCGCGGTGGGCATGTGCGTCGACGCGGTGGAACGGCAGGAAGGCCGTATTGGCAGCGTTGACGGTGCCAATCGCACTGGCGACGGCTGGCAGGTTTCCGGCGAGCTGGCGGGCGGACAGGGTTATTCCTGCTGGATCGGCAACGACGGTCGCGTCAGCGGGGTCGAGGTTTATGGCGACGATCAGGCGCGCAGCTATGGCGATGGCGCCTACGATCCGGCCAATGACCGCCAATGGGATGATGAAAGCTACGCCCGCGCCCGCGCCGCGATCGGCTCACCATCACCCTATCAAACCGCGCAGACCGGCTACTGATACGGCGCGCGCTATTCCAGCGCGCCCCGCCATTACCGCCCCTTCGTCATTCCCGCGAAGGCGGGAATCCAGCCGCCGAAGGGCTCTAACCCTCGCGCGAGTAAGCTGGCAGCTCGATCTTCCACACCATCGCCGCGCCGCGAAGCGCGAAGGCGGCGATGGCCGCACCCACGCCCAGCGGGCCGGTCGGCAGCCCCATCGCGTGGCCCAGCGCATAGATCGATGCGCCCATCGCGGCGGCTGTCACATATAATTCCGGCCGCATCAGGATGGACGGCACGCCCGCGATCACATCGCGAATGATGCCCCCGGCGCAGCCCGTCACCACGCCCAGAATCGCCGCGGGCAGGGGATCGACGCCGAACGCCAGCGCCTTGGCCGTACCCAGCACGGTGAAGGCGCCTAGCCCGATGGCATCGGCCCATTCCAGCAATTGCCCTTCCCACCAGCGGCGCGGGGTGATCCACACCACCAGCGATACGCCCAGCACCACCATCGCCACCCACGGATCGCGCAGCCAGAACGCCTGCGTGCCGATCAGCACGTCGCGCACGGAACCGCCGCCCACGCCGGTCAGCAGCGCAAAGAACGACGCGGTGACGAAGGTCTGCTGCAACCGTGCCGCCTGCAATGCGCCCGTCAGCGCAAACACCGCCATGCCCACCAGTTCCAGCACGGGGGACAGGGCGGGCGTGATGATCGGGGCGATCGCGGCGGCCGTCACGCCTTCACCCGCGCCTTGCGCCGGCGGAACAGCAGCACGCAGCCCAGCAGCGATCCTGCTATTCCCAGCACGGCGAACGTGACCACGACGGGGTTGTGCGAATCCTCGCGCTCCACCGGGTCCATGATGTGCAGGCCCCACATCAGGTCATAGAGCCGCCATTGCCCGGTGCGCAGGGTCAGCACCTCGCCGCTGATGTCATCGACATAAAGCCGCGTTCCATCGCTGAACACGGCCTGCCACACGGAACTGTTGGTGCCCGCTTCGCGCGGCGTTTCTTCGGGGTTGAAATAGGTGATCGTGTCCAGCTTCGCCTCGCCGGCATAGGCAGAATCGGCAATGCGCCGCGCCTCACCTTCCAGCACTGGGGGCAGGGCCTGCCCGGTGGTGGGCGAATAACGCCAGCGTCGGCCATCCGCCGCGACGATCAG
Source organism: Croceibacterium sp. (assembly GCA_035555595.1). GTDB lineage: Bacteria > Pseudomonadota > Alphaproteobacteria > Sphingomonadales > Sphingomonadaceae > Croceibacterium_A. Next base: position 7,643 of record DATMGK010000073.1, read on the forward strand.
CCATACCGCGCCGTCTGCCTGCTGAACCAGCCGCGCTTCACGGATCGGCTCGTTCAGACCGGTGGGAAACGCCACTTTGGCCGGATCGATCGAAGCAGGCGCGGCGCGCAGATGATCGCCGCGCACCTCCTCTATAGGGCGGGCGACCATGACCAGTCCGGTCACCGTCCACATCAGAATGGGCAGGCCGACCAGCCAGCCGATCCAGATGTGCCAGCGCGCAAAGCGCTGCATGATGCGTTGCCGGGCCATGTGGCTAACCACCCGCCGGAACGGGGCCGGGCCGCACGCCGCCCACTATCGACATGACGATGGCAGAAACGCCTGCCTGAATGGTGCGATCGGGTGTGGGGGCGAACGACGGTGAGTGATTGACTGGCACAGGCTCCCCGCGCGCATGGGCGACGGCGATCTGGGCGGGGTCGTAACCTCCAATGGCAAAGAACAACACCGGCACCCCGGCTGCTACGAATTCGGAGAAATCTTCGCTTGCGGAAACCGGCGGGCCGCTGGCGGGCACGAACTGCACTGTATCGCCATAGAGTGGCCTCAGCACAGCATTCGCCTGGTGCGCCATGCCGGTGTCGTTGATCAGCGCGGCCGTGCCCCTGACATAGGAAATCGTCGGTTCCGGTGCGCGGGCCATCGCCGCCACCGCCTTGGCGGTGCGGGTCATCCCGTCGGTCAGCAACTCTCGCACCTCTGCGGAATAGGACCGCATGTTGACCTTCAGCAGCGCTTCGTTGGGAATGATGTTCGATGCGCTTCCCGCCTGAAACGCTCCAACGGTCAGGACACCAAAGGCGGCGGCATCCTTTTCCCGGCTGATCACCGTCTGCACATCGTTAACGAAGCGGGCGCCGATAACTATGGGATCGATCGTCGCGCTGGGCATCGATCCGTGGCCGCCGCGCCCGTGGAACGTGATGTCGAACGTGTCCGACGCCGCGCCTGCGGCTCCTTCCCTGACGAAGATAGTTCCGGCGGGCAAATTACTGACATGCGCGGCAAAGGCGAAATCCGGCCGTGGAAATCGTTCAAGCAGGCCATCGTCCAGCATCGCTTTTGCGCCGGTCAGGGTTTCCTCCGCCGGTTGAGCGATGAATACCAGCGTCCCGCTCCAGTCATCCTTCATCGCGGCCAGCGCCTGCGCCGCACCGGCCCACCATGCCATATGCAGGTCGTGCCCGCAGGCGTGGGCCACGAAGGTTTCCGCGCCGTTCGATATCTGGCGTGCACGGCTGGCATGGGGCAGGCCGGATTTCTCCTCCATCGGCAGCCCATCCATTTCCGCCCTGACCAGGATTGTCGGCCCATCACCATTGCGCAACACGCCAACCACGCCGGTTCCGCCGACACCTTCCGTCACTGCAAAACCAGCTTCCTTCAGGCGTGCGGCAAGGATCGCGGCGGTACGCGTTTCCTGCATGCCCAGTTCCGGGTGTGCATGCAGGTCACGATAAAGCGCCTCAAGCTGGGGGTAGGATTGGGCAAGGATCGCATCCAGCTGCGCCTTTGGCTTCGAAAGATCGGCCGGTTGCGCCAGCCCCGGGCTGGCAAACGCCATAACGATGGCAAGCGCGGTGGCTGCGACGGGGGTTTTTCCGAACATGGCGGATGCTTACCGCTACAGCGCGGGCTTTGCCATTCAGAGATGTTCAGTCAGTGGCGAACAACTGGCCCAGATCGGCGAAGGCCTTCATCTCGATCGCGTTGCCGCTGGGATCGCGGAAGAACATCGTTGCCTGTTCGCCCGGCTGGCCGCGAAAGCGGATGTGTGGTTCGATCACGAATTCGGTCCCCGCCGCCATTAGCCTGTCGGCCAACATCTGCCAGTCCTCCAGCGTCAGCACGATGCCGAAATGCGGCACCGGCACATCATGCCCGCCCACCGGATTGGATGCGGCGGGCATGGTGCCTTCCGCCAGATGGGCGACGATCTGGTGGCCATAGAAATCGAAGTCGATCCAGTGGTCGCTGCTGCGCCCCTCTGGGCATCCGATAACCCCGCCCCAGAACGCGCGGGCGGCGGCAAGATCGTGAACAGGAAAGGCAAGGTGAAACGGACGCAGGGTCATTGCAGCGGCTCTACACAAAACCTGTCATTGCGAGCCGCCGCCAAGCGGCCGTGAAATCCTGCCGCCCAATTCTCAGATATGGATCGGTTTTCCCGTCACCGCCATCGCCGCTTCCTTCAACGCTTCTGAATGCGTCGGGTGCGCGTGGCAGGTATAGGCGACATCCTCGCTGGTCGCGCCGAATTCCATGCCCAGCGCGGCTTCGGCGATCATCGTGCCGGCTACGCTGGCGATAATCCACACACCCACCACGCGGTCGGTTTCCGCATCGGCGATGACCTTTACGAAGCCATCCGGCTCGCGGTTGGTCTTGGCGCGGCTGTTGGCGAGCATCGGGAATTTGCCGACCTTGATCTCGCCCTTGTCCTTCGCCTGCTCCTCCGTCAGGCCCACGCCCGCGATTTCGGGCATGGTATAGACGACACTGGGGATCACGGCGTGGTTCACGATGCCGGTCTGCCCGGCGATGTTTTCCGCCACGGCGATGCCTTCGTCTTCCGCTTTGTGTGCCAGCATCGGGCCGGGGATCACATCGCCGATGGCCCACACGCCGTCGATCCGGGTGCGGAAATCGGCGTCGGTTTCGATCTGGCCGCGCTGGTTCACTTCCAGCCCGATGGCATCAAGGCCCAGTCCATCGGTATTCGGCCGTCGCCCGATGGCGACCAGCACGCAATCCGCTTCCAGCGTTTCCGCCGCGCCTCCTGCCGATGGCTCGACAGTCAGCGTGGCCTTCTTGCCCTTCACCGTGCAGCCGGTGACCTTGGTGGACAGGCGCAGGTCCATGCCCTGTTTCTTGAACAGCTTGGCCGCTTCCTTGCGCACATCGCCGTCCATGCCGGGCAGCAACTGGTCGAGGTATTCGACAACCGTCACCTGCGCGCCCAGACGCCGCCACACGCTGCCCAGTTCCAGCCCGATCACGCCGCCGCCGATGACGACGAGGTTCTTCGGCACCCGGTCCAGCGCCAGTGCGCCGGTGGAATCCACCACCACGCCCTTGTCGTTGTCCACGTCGACGCCGGGCAGGGGGGTAACGGACGAACCCGTGGCGATCACCACGTTCTTCGCGGTTACCGTCTGGTCGCCAACCTTGACGGTGTGCGCATCCTGAAAGGTGGCGAACGCCTTCAGCCAGGTGACCTTGTTCTTCTTGAACAGGTATTCGATGCCGCCCGTCAGGTCTTTCACCGCGGCGGCTTTTTCACCCTGAAGGGTGGGGAGGTCGAGTTCCACCTTGCCGGTCTTCACGCCGAACTTTGCCAGCGTACCGTGCGCCGCTTCCTCGAACAGTTCGGACCCGTGAAGCAGAGCCTTCGATGGGATGCAGCCGACATTCAGGCAGGTCCCGCCCAGCGTCTCGCGCCCTTCGGCGCACGCCGTCTTCAGCCCCAGCTGTGCTGCGCGGATCGCGGCGACATAGCCGCCGGGACCGGAACCGATGACGAGGACGTCGTAGTCGTATTCAGCCATTCTTACCTCTTGCGTCCCCGCGAAGGCGGGGACTTCAGGCCCGATGCTTCCGCTTTCGCGGGAGTGCCGGATGTTCACAAATCGATCAGCATCCGCATCGGATCCTCGATCGCTTCCTTGATGATCTTCAGCGCCGTCACTGCCTCGCGCCCGTCGATCAGGCGGTGGTCATAGCTCAGCGCGAGGTACATCATCGGGCGGATCACGACCTGCCCGTTGCGGGCGACCGGCCGTTCCTCGATCCGGTGCAGGCCCAGAACGGCGCTCTGCGGGGGGTTGATGATCGGCGTGCTCATCAGGCTGCCGAACACGCCGCCGTTGCTGATGGTGAAGGTGCCGCCGGTCATGTCGGCCATGGTCAGCGTGCCGTCCTTAGCCTTCTGGCCATAGTTGGCGATCGCCTGCTCGATTTCGGCAAAGCTCATCGCGTCGGCATTACGGACCACTGGCACCACCAGGCCGTTGGGCGCGCTCACCGCGACGGAGATGTCCACGAAATCGTGATAGACGATTTCGTCACCTTCGATCTTCGCGTTGACGGCGGGCACGTCCTTCAATGCCAGACATGCGGCCTTGGCGAAGAAGCTCATGAAGCCCAGCTTGATGCCGTGCTTCTTGGCGAACACGTCCTTATAGGCTTCGCGCGCCTCGATCACGGCGGTCATGTCGCAATCGTTGAAGGTGGTCAGCAGCGCCGCTTCTTCCTGCGCGCCTTTCAGGCGGCGGGCGATGGTCTGGCGCAGGCGGGTCATCTTCACCCGTTCCTCGCGCCGTTCGCCTGCGGCGGCCGGGGCGGGGGAAGGGGCCGGGGCGCTGGTGGAAGGCGCAGGTGCGGCTTCCTTGGCCTTGGCGGCGGCCAGCACGTCTTCCTTGGTCAGGCGGCCGTCCTTGCCGGTACCGCGAATGGCGGTCGGGTCCACCCCGTGTTCCAGCACCGCGCGCCGTACAGCCGGGGAAAGCGTGGTCGTGTGATCGCCTTCGTCGCCAGCGGCAGGTGCCGTAGCAGGCGCGGGGGCGGGGGACGCAGCCGGGGCAGGCGGGGCCTGATCGCGCGGCTGTTCCTGCTCGCGTTCCTTGACCTCGGTGGTCTCGCCCGCGCTCTGGGCGTCCTCGATCATGGCGATCACCGCGCCGACACCTATCGTGCCGCCCACCGGCACGACCTGTTCGCCCATCACACCCGCGACCGGGGATGGCACTTCCAGCGCGACCTTGTCGGTTTCCAGGCTGGCGATCGGTTCGTCCAGCTTCACCGGATCGCCGGGCTTCTTCAGCCATTCGCCGATCGTGGCTTCGGTCACCGATTCCCCCAGTGCGGGGACTTTAACTTCAACGGCCATGACTATCTCAGCCCTTCTTGCGGTGACGGATTTCGGAACGGACGGAAAGGCCCAGCGCGTCGGCGACCAGCGCCGCCTGCTCGGCCATATGGCGGCTGGCGAGGCCGGTTGCGGGCGATGCCGCGGGTGCGCGTCCGGCATAGCGGGCGCGCGCGACCTTGCTGCCCGCGTCCTTCAGCGATTGTTCGATGAACGGTTCGACGAAGAACCAGCCGCCGTTGTTGCGCGGTTCTTCCTGGCACCACACCACTTCTTCCAGCGCGGTCATGCGCGACAGGCGCAGGGCCAGCGGTTCGCCGGGGAAGGGATAGAGCTGTTCGATCCGCACTACGGAGGTATCGTCCAGTTCTTCCCGATCGCGCGCTTCCATCAGGTCATAGGCGACCTTTCCGGAACACAGCACCAGCCGGCGGATCTTGTCGTCGGCGATTTCGGTGCGGTCTGACAGGATGCGCTTGAAATGGCTGTTGGCGGTGAATTCATCCGCGCTGCTCTTGGCCAGCGGGTGACGCAGCAGGCTCTTGGGCGTCATGATGATCAGCGGCTTGCGGAACGGGCGCAGCATCTGCCGGCGCAAAACGTGGAAGTAGTTCGCCGGGCTGGTGATGTTGCACACCTGCAGATTGTCGTCCGCGCACAGTTGCAGGAACCGTTCCAGCCGGGCGGATGAATGTTCCGGCCCCTGTCCTTCGTATCCGTGCGGCAGCAGCAGCACCAGGCCGTTGGCGCGCAGCCACTTGGCCTCGCTCGCGGCGATATACTGGTCGATCACGATCTGCGCGCCATTGGCGAAATCGCCGAATTGCGCTTCCCACAGAACCAGCGTCTTGGGGTCCGCGCTGGCGAAACCGTATTCGAAGCCCAGCACGCCATATTCGGACAGCGGGCTGTCATAGACCTCGAACTTGCCGTGCGGCAGCGTGGTCAGCGGAATGTACTTCCGCTCCGTCTCCTGATCGACCCAGATTGCGTGCCGCTGGCTGAAGGTGCCGCGCCCGGAATCCTGGCCGGACAGGCGCACGCCGAACCCCTCGGTCACGAGGCTGCCAAACGCCAGCGCTTCCGCCGTCGCCCAGTCAAACCCTTCGCCGCTGTCGAACGATTGCCGCCGCCCGTCGATCACGCGGCCCAGCGTCTTGTGGATCTTCAGGTCGTCAGGGACGGTGGCCAGCGTGCGGCCCAGGCTGTCGAACAGCTTGCGGTCGATCGCGGTGTCCACGTTGCGGCGCGCCGTTTCCGGGTCGGCCGGGCGGTGCAGCCCGCTCCACCGGCCGCCGAACCAGTCGGCCTGATTGGCCTTGTAGCTCTTGCCTGCCTCGAACTCCGTTTCTAGCAGCGCGTCGAATTCATAGCGCATGTGCGCGGCGGCCTGATCGTCGATCACGCCTTCGGCAACCAGCCGCTCCGCATAGATGTCGCTCACGCGCGGATGCTGGCGGATTTTCGCGTACATCAGCGGCTGGGTGAAGCTCGGCTCGTCACCTTCGTTGTGGCCGAACCGGCGGTAACACCACATGTCGATCACGATATCGCGCTTGAAGGTCTGGCGATATTCGATCGCCAGCTTGCACGCGAAAGTCACTGCCTCGGGATCGTCGCCGTTGATGTGCAGGATCGGCGCCTGCACGCCCTTGGCCACGTCTGACGGGTAGGGGCTGGACCGCGCGAACTGCGGGCTGGTGGTAAATCCGATCTGGTTGTTGATCACGAAGTGGATGCAACCGCCGGTATTGTATCCGCGCACGTCGGAAAAACCGAAGCATTCCCACACGATACCCTGCCCGGCAAAGGCGGCGTCACCGTGGATCAGCACGGGCAGAACCTGCTCGTGCGCCGACAGGTCGTCACGGATTGCCTGCTGGGCGCGGGTCTTGCCCAGCACAACAGGGTCCACCGTTTCCAGATGGCTCGGGTTTGGTACCAGGCTCATGTGAACCTTGATTCCGTCGAACTCACGGTCGGTGCTGGTGCCAAGGTGATATTTCACGTCGCCCGATCCGCCCACGTCCTGCGGGTTGGCGGTGCCGCCGGAAAATTCGTGGAAGATCACGCGGTATGGCTTGGCCATCACGTTGGCCAGCACGTTCAGGCGGCCACGGTGGGCCATGCCATAGATGATTTCGCGCACGCCCAGCGATCCGCCATACTTGATGACCGCTTCCAGCGCCGGGATCATGGATTCGCCGCCGTCCAGGCCGAAGCGCTTGGTGCCGACGTATTTCTTGCCGAGGAACTTCTCGTATTCCTCGCCCCGGATCACCGCGCCCAGAATCGCCTTCTTGCCTTCGGGGGTGAAGGTGATGACCTTGTCCGGGCCTTCGATGCGTTCCTGCAGGAAACGGCGTTCCTCCAGGTCGGCGATGTGCATGTATTCCAGGCCGACCTGGCCGCAGTAATTCTTGCGCAGGATGGCCACCAGTTCACGCACGGTGGTCCATTCAAGGCCCAGATTGCCGCCCAGATAAACCGGGCGGTCCAGGGCTTCGCCGGTGAAGCCATAATATTCCGGCGTCATGTCGGCTGGAATATGCTGCTTCGACAGGCCCAGTGGGTCCAGGTTGGCGGCCAGATGCCCGCGCACGCGGAACGTGCGAACCAGCGTCATCGCGCGGATGGAATCGTCCGCAGCGCTCTCCACTGCTCGCTCGTCCACCGGCTTGCCAGCCTTGGCGGATGCTTCCTTTACGGCGATCTTCATCGCCGTGGGGTCCATCGCCTGCGTCAGGTCGCTGCCGTCATCGAACAGCGGCCAGCGCCGGTTCGCCCAACTCGGCCCCGGTTGCGGGCCGTCCGGCGTATCCAGCTCGGGAAGGAAATTCTGCGCTTCGTTACCCATCGGGGCGGTCCTTGGAATCCCAGCAGTGGGGAAAGAGAGTTACGCGAGTTCCTTCAACAAACCGTCAAGCGTCACGCCCAGTTCGCTGGGGGAGGGGGAGACGCGGATGCCCGCGTCTTCCATCGCCGCGATCTTGTCTTCCGCGCCGCCTTGGCCGCCGGAAACGATCGCGCCCGCGTGGCCCATGCGGCGGCCCGGAGGGGCGGTGCGCCCGGCGATGAAGCCTACGGTCGGCTTCTTCCGTCCGCGCTTCGCCTCGTCCTTCAGGAACTGCGCGGCTTCTTCTTCCGCGCTGCCGCCGATCTCGCCGATCATGATGATGCTCTTCGTCTCGTCGTCGGCCAAGAACAGTTCCAGCACATCGATGAAATTGGTGCCGTTCACCGGGTCGCCGCCGATGCCGACAGCGGTGGTCTGTCCCAGGCCGATGTTGCTGGTCTGGAACACCGCCTCATAGGTCAGCGTGCCTGAACGGCTGACAACCCCGACGCTGCCCTTGCGGAAGATATTGGCGGGCATGATGCCGATCTTGCACTCGCCCGGCGTCAGCACGCCGGGGCAGTTCGGCCCGATCAGACGGCTCTTGCTGCCGGAAAGCGCGCGCTTCACCCGCACCATGTCCAGCACCGGAATACCTTCGGTAATGGCGACGATCAGCTCCACCTCGGCGTCGATCGCTTCCAGGATGGAATCGGCCGCGAAGGGCGGCGGCACATAGATCACGCTGGCGGTGGCGCCGGTGGCGTGCTTCGCCTCGGCCACGGTGTCGAACACCGGCAGGCCGATATGCCTCTGCCCGCCTTTGCCGGGGGTCACGCCGCCGACCATGGCCGTGCCATAATCCAGCGCCTGCTGGGTGTGGAACGTGCCGGTTTCACCCGTCATGCCCTGGGTGATGACCTTGGTGTTCTTGTTTACGAGGATGGACATTCAGAAACTCCAGACTTCGTTTGCGGCAGGGCGGATTTCCTCCTGCCCCATCTGGACCAGATCTATGGTCCGATTCTTCAAATTGCCGGCACAGGTAAAAAGAAACTGCGAGGTGCGATTGTCCCGATGATCGTTCATCTCCGCGACGAAGTGTCCATCCTCACCCACTCTCCAGACGAACTCCGGAGTATCGTCGTCCTGCGGCAGGGATTGGGCTTGTTCCAGCTTACCGATCAACGGATTGGCTCGCTCCAAGCAGGCCAAAGCAGCATCCCACCGCGCGGCTTCCTCTTCGGACGCCGGCTCGCCGCATGCGCCGAGGATCGCCAATGCGGCGAGGCCGAGATGTCGCAGGTCAGCCAAGGCTGCTATCGATACCCTTACAGGCCACCAGCAGTTCCTTGACCGCATCGACGCTGGTCTGGAAGTTCGCCTTGGCCGCATCGTCCAGTGCGATCTCGATCACTTCTTCCGCGCCATCCGCGCCGATCACCACCGGCACGCCGACATACAGCCCGTCGAGGCCGTACTGGCCATCAACGTAGACCGCGCAGGGCAGGATGCGCTTCTGGTCGCCCAGATAGGCTTCGGCCATCGCGATGGCGCTGGTGGCAGGGGCGTAATAGGCGCTGCCGGTCTTCAGCAGGCCCACGATCTCGCCGCCGCCGCTGCGGGTGCGCTGCACGATGGCGTCGATCGCTTCCTTGCTGGACTTGCCCATCTTCACCAGATCGTCGACCGGAACGCCGGAAATGGTGGTGTAGCTGGTGACCGGAACCATCGTGTCGCCGTGGCCGCCCAGAACGAAGGCGTTCACGTCCTTCACGGAAACGCCGAATTCCCAAGCCAGGAACGTGGCGAAGCGGGCGCTGTCCAGCACGCCAGCCATGCCGACGACCTTGTTGTGGGGCAGTCCGCTGAATTCGCGCAGCGCCCACACCATCGCGTCCAGCGGGTTGGTGATGCAGATCACGAAAGCGTCGGGCGCGTGCGCCTTGATGCCTTCGCCCACGGCCTTCATCACGGACAGGTTGATGCCCAGCAGGTCATCGCGGCTCATGCCCGGCTTGCGCGGCACGCCCGCGGTCACGATGATCACGTCCGCGCCCGCGATATCGGCATAATCGTTCGTGCCGGTGATCTTCGCGTCAAACCCTTCCACCGGGCCGCACTGGGAAAGGTCCAGCGCCTTGCCCTGCGGGATGCCTTCGGCGATGTCGAACAGGACGATGTCGCCCAGTTCCTTCTTCGCGGCGAGGTGGGCCAGAGTGCCGCCGATCATGCCGGCGCCGATAAGGGCGATCTTCTTGCGAGCCATAGGTCAGCCGTATCCTTCAACCATGCGGGCAATTCGGGCTGCTGTTGAGCGTTTCCCATAAGCCCGCACGCGGGAAGGCGCTCTGCGCGACGGCGGGGAGGTAGGCCCGCCCACACCCTATTGCAACCGCGAAAAGCCGGTTAATGGCAAGTATTTATGCTATCAGTTCGCAATATCAATAATACCGCCACGAGATGACTCATGCGGCACTGATTTCACACTGATACGGCTCTCTTGCTGCCCGGTTCAACCGCCGGACTGGGCGAATTGCGGATCGACTTCGGAAAGCATCAGTGCGTTGCCGTCCGGGTCGTAGAAAGTCAGCAATTTTACCATGCCGGGAATCTCGCTGATCGGTCCATCCTGTCGCACGCCTGCCGCGTCCAGTTTGGCTTTACCGGCTTCGATATCCGTCACTCCGAAAGTCAGCGTCGCCCCGCCACCTTGTGGCACTTCCTCCACCTGGCTCAGGCCGACCGTCACCTTGTCCACGCCCGTGGAAAGTTCGCACCACGCGATCTCGTCCATGCGATATTGCACGGTGAAGCCCAGCACTTGCGTGTACCATTCGATCGATCGGTCCAGATCGGTCACGCCCAGCGCGCAGGTCAGATAGCCGTCATAAGTCAGGGTCATGATCGTTCCTCATTGCTTGATCGTGCATTCACGGCGAATCGCTGACTAAAAGTATAGCACATATCATTTTGTCTGATAGAGTGCCGTCATGCCCACGACGGAAGACCTCATTCGCCTCAGCAGCGGGCGCTGGCTGGTTCCGTTGCTGGCGCTGGCCAGCGGGCAGGACGGGCTTCGTTTTGCGGAGGTGTTGCATCGGCTCGGGCTGGCGCGGGGTGTGGCGCGTGCCAGCCTTGATGCGCTGGTCGCCGGGGGCTGGTTGGCGCGCAATTCCGGGCACGGCCATCCGCTGCGACCCGAATACGTCCTCACGCAAAGGGGCGTTGCCGCCGGTGTGTGGGCGGAACAGGTCATGGCGGCGCGGGAAGCACTGGGGTTGGCGCCCGATGCGCTCACGCGGTGGACGCTGCCGTTGGCCGGGCGCCTTGCCACGGGGGAGGCCCGGTTCGGAGAAATCTCGACCGCGCTTTCGCCGGTCAGTCCGCGCGCTCTGTCACTGACCTTGAAGGGTGCGCTGGCGCATCGGCTGATCGGGCGGCGGCTGGAAGATCGCTTTCCGCCCGTGCCGGTCTATGCTCTCACCTCGCGCGGCAGCGACTTGGCCCGGGCAATTTCCGCGCCGATGTAGCGCGGTGCGGGATCAGCCAACCAGCCGCTCGCGCGTTTCCCGCTCGCGTTCCTGCGACAGCAGCATCGCCGCCAGATAATCGGGCACGGCGCGGCTGAAATAGTATCCCTGGCCTAGCGTACATCCGGCGGCGCGCACGGCCTGTACCTGCTCGATCGTTTCCAGACCTTCGGCCACGATATCCATGTCCAGTGTCGCGCCCATTTCCGCCACCGCGCGGATGATCGCATCGCTCTTGCGCCCGATGTTGGGGCCGGAAACGAAGCTGCGGTCCACCTTGATCTTCTTGAACGGGAACTTGTTGATGTATCCCAGCGATGAATAGCCGGTGCCGAAATCGTCCAGCGCGAACCGCACGCCTTCGCGCGCCAGATCGTCGATGAAGCGGGCGGTATTGGCGTCGTCGTCCAGGAACAGGCTTTCGGTCACTTCCAGTTCCAGCCTGCGCGGATCCAGATTGGCCTCGCGCAGCGCGCTCAGGATGCCCAGCGCCGCGCCGGGGGCCCTGATCTGTGCGGGGGACAGGTTCACGGCGATCGTCACGTCGTCCGGCCATCCCGCAGCCGCCTTCGCCGCCTGCGCGGTGATCCAGTTGCCCAGTGTGATGATGACGCCGGTTTCCTCGGCCACGGGGATGAACTCGTCCGGCCGCAGCTCGCCCTTTTCCGGGTGGAACCAGCGCACCAGCGCCTCGAACGTGCGGATGCGGCCGGTTTCCAGATCCACGATCGGCTGGAAGAAGATCGACAACTCGTCGCGCTGGATTGCCGCGCGCAGTTCGGATTCGATTTCCTTGCGCCGTACCAGATCGCGGGTCATCGAATTGTCGAAGAAACAGATCTGGTTCCGCCCGCCGACTTTCGCGTGATAAAGCGCCAGGTCCGCGCCCTGCATCAGCGTGTCGATATCGGGCCCGTCATCGGGCAGCAGGGCCACGCCCATCGATGCGGCGGCATCGATCCGCACGCCTTCCACCCGCGTCGGGCGCGAAACCTCGTCGGCCAGCGCGCGGGCCAGCCGTTCGCTTTCCGCCCGGTCGCACACTTGCGCCACCACGATGAACTCGTCGCCGCCAAAGCGCGCCACTGTCGCGGTCTCCGGGGCCGCCGCGCGCAGCCGGCCAGCCACTTCGTGCAGCACCTTGTCACCCACCGGATGGCCGAGGGTATCGTTGACTTCCTTGAACCGGTCCAGGTCCAGCCAGAACAGCGCCAGCTTTTCGTTCTGCGGCAGGACCATCAGCATTTCGACCATGTCCTGATTCAGCCCGGCCCGGTTGACCAGCCCGGTGACCACATCGGTGCGGGCCAGTTCGCGCATACGATCGGCCATCTGCGCGCTGGCGTCGGCCGCGCGGATCTGTTCCTTCAGCGTGCGGAACACGTGCATTGTCACCGATGTCATCGCGAAGATCATCAGCGTGGTGGTCACGGCCAGCACGATAAGCGGCGGCGTGGCCACGATGGCGCAGGCTACCAGCACCGGGAACACCGCCAGTATCAACTGGCCTATCGCGATCACCGGCCGCCCGGCATTGCGGGCCGAAATGCCGTTGGCGTAAGCCAGCGCATAGCCGAAGGCGAGCACCTCCACATGCGTTTCGCTATCGAACAGAATGGTCAGCGCGGCGATCGTGCCGGCCAGCAGGGCATAGCTGAACGCACCGGCTTCATAGACCAGTTCCAGAGTCCTGACGGAACGGCGCTTGTTGCTGGCGGAAAGCCAGTAAGCCAGCAACACGCGGGTTACGGCCACTACGTTCAGCGCCATGGCTGCGACGGTGATCCACACGCTTCCGCCCGACCATGCCGCCGTTGCCGCCACGGACATGCCGCACAGCGCACCGATCGTCAGGCTGACGGGCTGCGTGTAAAGCGTTTCCACGAGCTTCGCGCGCACGCGTTCGTCGCGCTCATCGCGCCCAAAGTAACCGGAAAAGATCTGCTTCAGCCGTTTGATCTCGCCGCTCCTAGAATCACGGCGATAACGGCAAGAGGTTTTCGACTCGTTAAGCTTTACAAGTGGGAGTTTCCGCGCGCTTCGGGCTTTCGCCTTCCGTGCGGACCGCTGGAACGCGGGCGTCGCGCAAATCCAGTTCGCTGGCCATACGGCGGTCCAGCGCGCGGCAGACTTCCAGCCACCATTGATAGCCCTGACGGTCACCGGCGAAGAAGGCCGCCTCGGCCTGCTTGCGGGCGCGGCGGGCGGCTGACAGGCCATGCTCGGCGAAATGGCGCAGGGCAGCGTGCAGAAGCGCATCCGTTGCCCAGCTCACCGCATTGTCGTTCGCGGGCAATTCGCGAATCCGGCGCCTGGCGCGCGCGCTCATGCGCGAAAGATTCGCGCCCGTTGATGCGGCAAAGCGGATGGTCATGCCGTCGGGCCTACGGGCGTTTCACCTAATCGGGGGTTGGCAGGAATGGTTTCCGAAACCTTGCTTCGGATTTACCATAAATGCCTGATTTGGATGTACGATCCCGCCGACGGACGGACACGGAAGGGCAATTCCCGTCCGATCCGCCGGCAGTAGGCCCGCCACCTTGCGCAGGTTCGGCGGGTTGTCAGGTCAATGCCTGTCGCCGCCAGTATAACTGGACAGGCATATTCCTCGCATCCGCTGTTTTGCCGCCGTCCCAATGCAGGACAGCGGCCGGTACCTATTCCCCGGTCAGGCCCCGGGCTTCCAGCATCGGGCCGACTTGCGGATCGCGCCCGGCATAGTCGCGATACATCACGGCATAATCCTTGGTGTGGCCCTGTCCCAGGAAGGTCGCGCGCACATGATCGCCATTGGCACGGGTCACGCCGCCGTGGGTTTCGATCCAGTCCCATGCGTCGTGCGCCAGCATTTCCGTCCAGATATAGCTGTAATATCCGGCCGAATATCCGTTGGACCAGATGTGCCGGAAATAGGGCGATCGGTAACGCGGCGGGATCGTATCCGTGTCCAGCCCGGTGGCGGCAAGGGCGCTGGTTTCGAACGGGCCAGCCGCCTGATCCGCGCGATTCGCGGCCAGACGGTGCCAATCCATGTCCAGCAGGGCGGCGGCCAGCGTTTCCCCGAACTCAAGGCCCTGGTTGAAGTTGCCGGCAGCGTCCTTCTTGGCGATCAGATCCACCGGCACCGGCGCGCCGGTCTGGTAATGCTTGGCGTAGTTCGCGCGGATCTCCGGCACCATCGCCAGATTCTCGTGGAACTGGCTGGGGAACTCCACAAAATCGCGCGCGGTATTGGTGCCCGAAAGCGACGGATACTTCTGGTCCGCGAACATCCCGTGGATCGCGTGGCCGAATTCGTGGAACATCGTCTCCACCTCGTCCAGCGTCATCAGCGCGGGTTCGCCAGCGGCGGGGGCGGGCACGTTCAGCGTGTTGTGGATCACCGGCTTGTCGTTCAGCAGGTGCGATTGTTCCACGAAGTTGCCCATCCATGCGCCGCCCTGCTTATTGGCCCGCGCAAACGGGTCCATGTAAAACAGGCCCAGTTCGGTGCCATCGGCATCCTTCGCGGTATAGACGCGCATGTCCGGGTGATAGGTGGGGATGTCGTTACGGCGTTCGAAGGTCACGCCGTAAAACTTTGTCATTGCGAAGAAAACACCGTTCTCCAGCGTGTTCCATACTTCGAAATACGGCTTCAGCGCGCTCTCGTCGAAGTCATATCGCGCCTGCCGAACCTTCTCCGCGTAATAGCTCCAGTCCCACGGCTGTAACGGCCCATTCACGCCATCGGTGCGGGCCATTTCTTCCAGCATCCCCTTCTCGCGCGCTTGCGCGCCGGCCACGGCGGGGACGAAATCCTTCATGAAGCTCATGGCCTGCGCCGGGTCTTTCACCATGCGGTCGTACATCGCGTAAGTCGCGAAGTCTGGCAGGCCCAGCAGCGCCGCCTTGTCCGCGCGCAGGCGGGCCAGTTCCTTGATGATCCCGGTCAGGTCATAGGCGTCACCGCCATTGGCGCGGTTCACGCTCGCTTCGAACAGGCGGCGGCGAGTTTCGCGATTGGTCAGGCTGGTCAGCATCGGCTGCTGGGTGGTGTTGACCAGCGCCAGCGCGAACTTGCCCGGCTGGCCCATCTCGGTGGCCAGCGCGGCCGCCGCATCGATCTGTGCGTCCGTCAGCCCGGCCAGTTCCGCACGGGTGCCGAATATCGGGGCCTTGGCGGCGGTGGCTTCGGTCAGCTTCTGCGAAAACTGTGTTTCCAGATCGGCCAACCGCGCGTTGAACTGCTTCAGCTGTTCCTTCTGCCCGGCATCCAGCAGCGCCCCGGCATGGACGAAATCGGCATAGACCGTTTCCAGCAGCATCGCGTCTTCGCCGGTCATCGCGGCCGCCGCGCGGTCGTCGTGAACCGCTTTCACCCGCTGGAACAGCCGATCATTCAGGTAGATCGCGTCGGACAGCGCCGTCAGTTGCGGGGCCAGCGCGGCTTCCGCTGCATCCAGCGTGTCGTTGGTGTTGGCGGATGTAAGCTGGCTCAGCACCGTCATGGCGCGCGTCAGCATCTGTCCGCTGCGCTCCATCGCGACCAGCGTGTTGTCAAACGTCGGCGGCTCCGGATTATTGGCGATCGCCTCTATCTCCGCGCGCTTGATGGCAATTCCCTGCTCGACCGCCGGTTGCAGGTCGGTATCCTTAAATTTCGTGAAGTCCGGCGCGTGGAAGGGCAGGGCGCTCGGCTGCGCGAAATAGCCGGTCGCCTGCGGCATGGCGGCACTGGTGGCGGGCATGGTTCGATCCTCCAGGGTCGCGCAGGCAGGCAGCATGGCGGCCAGCGCGGCGCCGGCGAACAGTCGATGCATCATATCCGGATCTCCTGACAGCCGGGTGGTTTCATTGGCAACCGCCTTAACGGGTGACGGCGCGGAAACAAGCCTGTCGGCATTCCGTATATCGGCCCCTCACGCTTTCAGCGGATAGGCCGTGACCGCCTCATAGTGCGCGCCCTCATGGCCCAGATGGCTTTCATACAGCGCAAAGCTTTCAGCCTGCCACGGCCCGGCGGTCAGATCGTTCCACACGGACAGCCAGTCGCCGATCGGGCCTGTCGAACGGTTGAGCCGCGCCAGCGTAATATGGGGCGTGAAACGTCGCGTCTCTCGCGGCAGGCCAGCCAGTTCGCACGCCCGCTCTACTTTCTGCCGCAGCGTTTCCAGCGGTTCCGTTGGCGGGACTTTGGCCCAGATCGTATGGGCCGCGCCTTTTTTCTCGAATGCGCCAACGCCCGTCACGCGCAGTTCAAACGGCGGCCGTTCGATCCGCGCCAGCCGTGCGGCCAGATCGTTGCCCACCGGCGTTTCCACTTCTCCGACAAAGCGCAGGGTCAGATGCAGCGCATCTTCGTCCTGCCAGCGTGCGCCTTCCACCCCCTCCATTGCATCGATCAGCCGGTCGCGAACGGATGCGGGCGGGCGGATGGCTATGAACAGGCGATGCGGCACGGGTGCATTCTAGGCGATGCTCGGGAACCGAAAAAGACTAGTCCATTATGCTGCGGAATAGCGTTGCGGGGGATTCAATCCTTCCCCCCTGGCTCTCGAATCGGTTAGGGTCGGGAACGAGGGGTCGATACGGACGGTTTGTTGGCCGTTTCGACAAGGGGCGATGATGGGCGACGAACATTTCGACGGCAGGAATCTGCTGGGCGAACTCACTGCAAAACAGCGGGAGGTGATGGATCTGCTGATCCAGCACCAGACGTCGAAGGAAATCGCGCGCCAGCTCGGTATCTCTCCGCATACGGTCGATCAGCGGGTGCAGTTTGCGCGCGACAAGCTCGGCGTGCGTTCGCGGGGGGAGGCGGCGGCCGTCTATCGCCGTCTGGTGGAAACATACGAACAACCGACATATGAAAATTCCTATATCGCGGAACCGGCCGGGTCTGACGAAAAGGCACTGGGCTCGTTCCGGGGTCGTAGCCGCCCGGAACGGGTCCAACCCGCCAGGCCAGATAGCCCGGTGGCCGATATTCAGGTCGTGCCTGAGTTGTTCGAAGGCCGTTACGGCACGTTGATGAGGATGGGGGCGATTGTCGCGATCGCGGTGTTCCTCGTCATTTTCGTGCTCGGCGGTCTGGCCATTTTCTCGCAGCTTTCACAGCTGATGGCCGCATAGCGGATTTCGAACAGCTCATCTTCGATCTGCACTGATGGAGTGCGATATGGCGATGAATGTTCCCGTTGCGCGGATGCGCATCTCTCGCGACATTGACGAGGCCGAAAGGGCGCTCGACGAAACGCTGCTGCGCTATTCCTCGCTGTTCACCACGATGGTTTCGGCCCGGCGTGAAACGGGTTGCGATCCCTTCACCGGGCACGAGGCGCTGTTGCGCCTGTCGAAATCTCAGCAGGCCCTGCTCGAAGCCGGCGGCAATCTCGCCCGCGTTCACGGTACGCTGCTGGATGTGCAGCGCGAAATGGGCATCGCCGACGACTGCCCTCCGCGCGGCGGGCTCGAAGGCGTGGATGAAAGGGTTTCAGGCTGAGACTCGCCGGGGCAGCGGCCGGGTGATAATCGCGGCCGCACTGCATGTCCTCCGTCGTCCTCATCCAGATCGCGCTGATCGCCGCCGCCCTGTTGGTCGCTTTCCGGAAAGGGGGCTCTCCGGAACGGCTGGCTGCGGCGGTTATCGCGGCGTGGATGGTCGTTGATGTCAGCTACCACCTGCTGTTCGGCCCTTCGGGGTTCGATCGGGTGGACCCGGTCCATCTGGTGCTCGACGGGGGCGTCCTCATCGCGATCACCGCGATCGCCCTGCGGGCCAACCGCATCTGGCCCCTGTGGGCCGCCGCCGCGCAGCTGATCTGCGTCACCGGCCATCTCGCCATCGTCGTCCAGCCAGAGGGGTTGCGCCGCGCCTACTGGGCGATGACGCAAATTCCCCCCTTCATCCAGCTCGCCGCCCTGCTGCTGGGCGTTCTCGCCCATTCGCGGCGGCAGAAACGCTGGGGCAACTACCGAAGCTGGCGCCGGGCATAGCGGGCGCAGCCATTCGGCGTTGCATTGCCCACCCACGCGCCCCACATCCCCCGCAAGCCTGTGGGCCGCTTTCGCGTGCCCTTGACCTTGGCGAACATTTGCGGAACATCCTCCATCCATGTCCCTCACGCACATCTCCGTCCGCGGCGCCCGCGAACATAACCTCAAGGGTATCGACATCGATCTGCCGCGCGATGCGCTGATCGTGATCACCGGCCTTTCCGGCTCCGGCAAAAGCAGCCTGGCGTTCGATACGATCTACGCGGAAGGGCAGCGGCGCTACGTCGAAAGCCTCAGCGCCTACGCGCGCCAGTTTCTGGAAATGATGCAGAAACCGGATGTCGAACATATCGACGGCCTCAGCCCGGCGATCAGCATCGAACAGAAGACGACCAGCCGCAACCCGCGCTCCACCGTCGCCACGGTGACGGAAATCTACGATTACATGCGCCTGCTGTGGGCGCGTGTGGGCGTGCCATATTCCCCCGTCACCGGCCTGCCGATAGAGGCGCAGACGGTCAGCAACATGGTCGATCGGGTCATGGCCCTGCCGGAAGGGACGCGGCTCTACCTGCTCGCCCCCGTGGTGCGCGGTCGCAAGGGGGAATACCGCAAGGAACTGGCCGAATGGCAGAAGTCCGGCTTCACCCGCGTCCGCATCGATGGCGAGATGTACGAGATTGAGGCCGCCCCCACGCTCGACAAGAAGTACAAGCATGACATCGAAGTCGTGGTCGATCGCCTCGCCGTGCGCGAGGGTATCGAAACCCGGCTGGCCGACAGCTTCGAAACTGCGCTCAAGCTGGCCGAAGGGCTCGCTTATGTCGATCTGGCGGATGGCGTGGTGCCGGGGCGAGAGGGGGAAGAGCAGGGGCGCAACCTCAAAGGCGCTGGCCTCCCGCCCAACCGCATCGTTTTCAGCGAGAAGTTCGCCTGCCCGGTCAGCGGCTTCACGATAGAAGAGATCGAGCCGCGCCTGTTCTCGTTCAACGCCCCGCAGGGCGCGTGCCCCACGTGTGACGGGCTGGGCGAAAAGCAGTTGTTCGATCCGCAGCTCGTCGTCCCGAACGAGGGGCTCAGCCTCAAACAGGGCGCGATCGTGCCCTGGGCCAAATCCAACCCGCCGTCGCCTTATTACATGCAGGTGCTGGCCAGCCTGGCGAAGGCTTACGACTTCGATCTCACCACCCCGTGGAACGAACTGGCGCAGGATCAGCGCGACATCATCCTCCACGGCACCGGCGGCCTGCCGGTGGCGCTCACCTTCAAGGATGGGCGCAAGGAATATACCGTGACCAAGCCGTTCGAAGGGGTGATCGGCAATCTCAACCGCCGCCTGCTGCAAACCGACAGTGCGTGGATGCGCGAGGAGCTGAGCCGGTTCCAGACGGCGCAACCGTGCGAAACCTGTCACGGCAAACGCCTGAATGACAAGGCGCTGGCGGTTAAGGTCGCGGGGGAGGATATCGCCACCCCCGTCCGCTTCTCCGTCACTTCGGCGAAGGACTGGTTCCTCGCGCTGCCCGATCGGCTGACCGACACCCAGAACCAGATCGCCCGCGCCATCCTGAAGGAGATTAACGAGAGGCTGGGCTTCCTCGACAATGTCGGGCTGGATTACCTCAACCTCGATCGCACCAGCGGCACCCTGTCCGGGGGGGAGAGCCAGCGCATCCGCCTCGCCAGCCAGATCGGCAGCGGCCTGTCGGGCGTGCTCTATGTGCTGGACGAACCCAGCATCGGCCTGCACCAGCGCGATAACGACCGGCTGCTTGAAACGCTCAAGCGCCTGCGCGACCTCGGCAATACCGTGATCGTCGTGGAACATGACGAGGATGCGATCCGCACCGCCGATCATGTGGTCGATCTCGGCCCCGGCGCGGGCGTGCATGGTGGCGAGGTCGTGGCGCAGGGTACGCTGGCCGAAGTGCTGGCCAGCCCGAACAGCCTCACCGCCGCCTACCTCAACGGCACGCGGCAGATCGAAGTTCCGGCCAAACGGCGCAAGGGCAACGGGCATAAACTCACCGTCCACGGCGCCCGCGCCAATAACCTGAAGGATGTGACGGCCAGCCTCCCGCTCGGCACGTTCACTTGCGTCACCGGCGTGTCAGGCTCCGGCAAGTCCAGCTTCACGATCGACACGCTCCACGCCGCGGCGGCCCGCACGCTCAACGGCGCACGCGTGATCGCGGGCGCGCACGATAAAGTCACCGGGCTGGAATACTGCGACAAGGTCATCGAGATCGACCAGTCGCCCATCGGCCGCACCCCGCGCAGCAACCCGGCCACTTATACCGGCGCCTTCACCCAGATTCGCGACTGGTTCGCCGGCCTGCCAGAAGCGCAGGCACGCGGCTACAAACCCGGCCGCTTCAGCTTCAACGTCAAGGGCGGCCGGTGCGAGGCGTGCCAGGGCGACGGCCTGATCAAGATCGAAATGCACTTCCTGCCCGATGTCTATGTGACGTGCGAGGAATGCCACGGCCGCCGCTACAACCGCGAAACGCTGGAGGTGAAGTTCAAGGGGATGAGCATCGCCGACGTGCTCGACATGACGATCGAGGATGCGGAGGAATTCTTCAAGGCCGTGCCCCCTATCCGCGACAAGATGCACATGCTGAACGAAGTCGGCCTCGGCTACGTCAAGGTCGGCCAGCAGGCGACCACGCTATCCGGCGGCGAGGCGCAGCGGGTCAAACTCGCCAAGGAACTCAGCCGCCGCAGCACCGGCCAGACACTCTACATCTTGGACGAACCGACCACCGGCCTCCACTTCGAAGACGTCCGCAAACTCCTCGAAGTGCTCCAGCGCCTTGTCGATCAGGGCAACAGCGTGGTCGTGATCGAACACAACCTCGACGTGATCAAGACCGCCGACTGGATACTCGACCTAGGCCCCGACGGCGGCGTGCGCGGCGGTGAGATCGTAGCGCAGGGCACGCCGGAGCAGGTCGCGGCAGAGGAGCGGAGCTATACGGGGCGGTATTTGCGGGGGATGTTGGGGTAAGATGCTTCCGAACCTTCGATAGTTTCATGGGGAGCATTTGTTGGTATTTACTTAAGTTATGGTGTAGTATAAGATTAATAATTATCTATTCGGGGGTTTGTGGGTGAGCGATTTATCACAGGAAGCGACTATTCTCGTCTTTGTTGCCCTCCCTGAAGAGCATGACCGGCTCTTGGAATGGTTTCCAACTCTTGATGCAATTCCCGACAAAGAATTCGTTTTTGCTGAGCACAACATAGATACCGACGGGTTTCGTCTTATCTCGGTTCTAGCGAAGCAAATGGGTGCGGACAACGCGGCTGATGCGACTGCGGCGGGAATTGAGCGCTTTTCGCCCGACCTCGTGGTGTGCGTCGGGATCGCTGGTTCTCTTACTCAAGATCTAAAAATTGGAGATGTTTGCGTTTCCAACGAGGTGATCGATATATCTCAGAACATGAAGATTGCTGAAGTTGCGCCGGTAAAAAGGTTTCGATCGAGGAGGGGGCGTAAGCAGCCGCGACCTTCCGGTACGAGAACTGTGATTGAATTCTCTCCGAAACCCTTTCCGGTTCCACCGGAACTTTCGGCTAGCTTTAGGTTTCTTCGATCGCATCCGATCCTTAAAGGAGATTTGGCAAAGTGGGCCAAAGAAGCGGAAGTACGTAGAAGCGAGCTGATCGGTGCAACATCTGGCGAAGGCTTTGCGGAGGATTTTGCGCAAGACCCGATCGCTGAAATCGGCCCCATAATCAGTGGGCCCGTGGTGGCGAGTGGTGACTTCAAGGATGCGTTGAAGAAGATTGACCGTAAAATATTAGCTGTTGAAACTGAGTCTTCGGGCGTATTTCGGGCATCGGCAAAAGCTGGCGTGCCTTGCATTACAATTCGGGGAATTTCAGATCACGCTGATGTGAGTAAGGGTGCCCTGGAAAGAACTACCAAACTCGCTGCGAGGCGACTCGCTGTAGATAATGCTATCAGCTATTTTTCTTTGCAGCTGCGGAATCCCACTTTTATGCGGGTGGCATCTTCCCACTTGGAGGAGGCTGTTCAACCTCAGTTGTTTCAGCCCAATGAATCCGAACCTGATAAGGTTTTGGCGAAGATTTCGGGCGATCTTGATTCTTACCTAGAAAAGATGTCGCCGGAGTATAAGCATCGACCAAATAATGCTAATTTGCCAATACCACGGATTAGCCGTGATTCTATAGATGAGGATATTGATGATCTTGAAGTGAAAATGCCGAAAGTCATTTTTGATGCACTTCAGGAAAGTAGGGGTATATACCTAAAGATACCAAAATCTTTTCCAAATCAAACGCTTGCTTGGTCGATAGGGCAATCTCTGCTTCGTGCAGAAATTGACGGCAGGCAAATCCTTCCTCTGGTGGTGTCCGGTGACGAAATAACCCCGCCCTCAAAGGGAATAATTCATGCTACTGGCATAGATCCCGCCGCATCGGCAATTAGTCATCACTTCATGCCGGTAATTATAGTGAGTGAGCCACAATTCCATTCAGAGCCAAAAATTTCTTTTCTTATAAGAGAGCTGGAGAAATATACATCTTGTCCCCTAGTTGTAATTTCCAGAGCGGAATCTCCAACGGAACAAATTGATCGAATTAAGGCTTACCTGGCGCTAGTGGACCACGTAACGGCACCAGTTCCTTTTAACGAAATTGCAAATTATCTCGAGGCTGCTTTTGAAATGAAGCCGGAGGAGGCTGACTCCGTGGCGAGCAGGCTTAATGAGACCTTTTCCAAATTTAGACTGCATACTCATCCGGCATATTTTGTTGGTCTTCAGGAATCCGCTATTGATGCTTTAATACAAGCTAATCATCGTGCTGAACTCATTCAACTTGCAGTCGATGGCTTGCTAAGTTTTGTGGTGGCATTTGATGAATCCCCTGTGAAGTTGAGTAGGACGACTCGCGAAGAATTTCTGACAAACTTGGCGTTTGATATTAGGGTTGAGGGGAGAAGTTTTTCGCGCGATGAGCTATATTTATACGCACGGGAATTTGCGGACAGAAAAGCTCTCGAAATTCAGCCAGAAGTTTTCTTAAGAGGTTATTTCGCGGTTGGTTTGCTTAACGAAACAAGTGGATCGGTGTCATTTTCTGTTTCCTACTTGGAGGCGTATCTACTTTCTGAACGTCTCAGGGCAAACGCTAAGGCTGCGTCACGCTACTTCGATCCTGAGAAAGTCGATTTCGATCAGTTCACTTTTGATTTATATGTAGAGCGGGGTGCCTGTGACGAAGTGGTCGCGGCGATCTGTGCTCACGCTCAACAAGCCCTCACAAAATGTGAGGATGCCAAGAATGTTTATCTTGGCAGAGAGGTTAGGCCGAAAGCGCTTTCGTCTCCTCATATGTTGCTAAAGATGGCGCAGCAGCTCGGTCAAGCTGCGGGAAGAATGGCGGAGCCGTCGGACGGCGTAACGGTTCGATCGGAGAAGCAGCGGTTACTTGATACCCGTGAGGAAGTCCGGGGGCGGGTGGCATCTAAAGACCCTTCAAAGAATGACGATCTGCCCGAAAAAACGAAGGCGGAGTTCGAAAGATTGGACAATCTTGCCCGAGCCTCGACATTGTTGGCAACATTAATTGGATCTGGCGCAGAGAGATTGGACGGTGCCGTTAAAGTTAAAGTTGGTCGCTTGGTTCTGAAGGTTCTGGAGAGGTTCTTGCACTATTGGACCGTCAATAGAATGACTATAGATTTTGGAGAGCTCAGGGAAGAGCTGAAATCTGATGAGACGGTCAATCGTATTATAAAGGAGTTGGGGCTATATCAGGAGAACGAATCTGAAATACGGCAGGATCTCATGCTATTTTTGGACGATCAGGAGCTGAGGCTTCTTAGCGGTCCTGCTGGAATTCTGCTTAATCGACTGTCTCAGTACGCTGGCGTGAGATCGCTACGGCCAATTTTTGGCCATCTTAAGCCTACCAACGGTATCGAGCGCCTATTTCGCGATGTCTGGTTAATGGATGTTGAGCACCGTGACGGTAAGAAGGCACTCAAAGAAACTCTTCAGCATTACAAAGGTAGTCCCCTTTTGAGATTGGTTGTTACTAACCATCTTATGAATAGAATATTTTGGCACCACTGGCAGAAGGAATCGAAATTGCCATTTCTTGATGTTGCTAGGTACTCTCTTGCGCCACTGGGGCTGAAGCCTGCGGACGAGCATACGCAAAATATGCTTAAGGGGCCTAAGAGATAATACCTTTTGTGCTGATTCTGATCCATTTTCCTACACACCCCCATCGCGCATAAGAAACCCGGTTCTCCCTTTCTCCCATAAGGACAGAACCGATGACCCAGTCCGTCGCGCCGCGCTTACCGCAGGATCGCTTCGCGCTTCCCGGCCAGATTTCCTCACCTGACAGCGCCGCCGCGTCCCCTCCCGTTACGGATACGGCTCGCCCCGCGACGCATCCGGCCGGGCGGGGCTGGGTGCCGCTCTCGCGCGATCTGGGCATTCCTTCGGAACATGGCGTGGAGGACCCGGTGGCGGCCCTCGGCCATGGCGCGGTGTTCACGCGGGAGAGGCGCATCCGCTTTCTCGATCACCTCGCGATGAAGGGCAACGTGCGCGCCGCGGCCATGCGCGTTGGGGTCAGTCACGAGACGGCCTATCGCGCGCGGCGGCAGGATGCGGCCTTCGCGGCGCTGTGGGATGCGGCGCTGGTCCACGCGCGCAGCTATGCGGAACAGGTGCTGGCCACGCGCGCGCTCGATGGGGTGGAGGTGCCGATCGTCTATCACGGTGAAGTGCTCGGCCATCAGGTGCGCCACGATCCGCGTCTGCTGCTGGCCCACATCGCGCGGCTGGACCGGCATGTGGAGGAAAACCTCGACGCGGTGGAGCGGGCAGGGCGGTTTGACGAATTGCTCGCCACTTACGCCGGCCACCCCGCGCCGCCGGATTTCGCGCAGGCGGCGGAGGAGGCGCATGGCTGGAGCGATCAGGCCGCCCCCGACCTGCCGCCCACGCGGCGGGACTATGTCGTCTGGCGCCGCAGCGAGGAGATCGGCGGCAGCGACCGGGAAGCCGAGGCCCGCCGCATGGCCGCCGCCACGCGCGCCGCTGGCGATCAATGGGACGACTGGCACGACGGCGCGCTGCACTGCGTCCGCACGCTGGTCGAAGGGGAGGGCGATCCCACACCCCCCTCATCCATCCCCGCAAACGCGGGAACCCAGAGCGCAACAACACCCCCATCCCCGCTGGCTTCCCGCCTTCGCGGGAATGACGAGGGGCGGGATGGTAACGAGGATGCCGACCGCAGGAATAACAAGGGCGGAGGCCGGAACAGCGAGAGCGCACACGCCCCCTCTTTCGTCATCCCCCCCTCTTTCGTCATCCCCGCGAAGGCGGGGATCCAGAGCGACACAGCACCCTCATCCCCGCTGCATTCCCCCCTGCACGGGAATGACGAAGGAAAGCGCGCGGCCCCACGAAATAAAGGCGCATCATTCCCGCCCGGAACCCTGTCACAAGTGTCAACCCGCGCCGCGCGGAAGCGCCAAAACGAAGGGTTGCGGAACAGGGATGGCGCTGTCACGTTGACCTTGTCCGGAGCGGCGCCGGGATCAACGAATCCCTCTCTTTCCTGAACTTGCTTCGGGATCGGACGTCGCTTTCGACTAAGGAGGGAGACACTGATGAACAGGTTCACGAAGGGAAGTTTTGCCGTTCTGGGTTCGCTGGCGATGGGGCTCGGCCTTGCCGGTCCGGCTGCGGCGCAGTTCGGCGGGCCGCCTCCGCCGCCCAACACCGGCGTGCCGGTCTATGCGGGGCTGAATGGCTGGTCCGAAGTGCCGGGGCCGGGCGATGGGTCGGGCAGTGGCCGGGTCACGCTGGTGGTCGATCCGCCCAAGGGCCAGATTTGCTACATGTTCTATGACGTGATCACTCAGGACAAGCCGACCGTGGCCCACGTCCACACGGGCGCGGCGGGTCAGGCTGGCGCGCCGGTGGTGACGTTGCAGGCGCCTGTCGATGGCACGGCCAGCGGCTGTCTGCCGATCGCGGCCGATCTGGCGCAGGCCATCGTGGCCAATCCGGCCGGTTACTACGTCAACGTCCACAGCGCCGCCTTCCCGCAAGGCGCCATCCGCGGCCAGCTTCAGGGCTGACGTCGCGCATCCCCGTCCGGCCTCCCGCGAAGGGGCCGGGCGCAGGGGCGGCGATGTAGTGTGAGGTCGGGTTAGTCGAGCAGCGCCAGTTGCACTTGCCCGCGACCGGCGCGGACCAGGCCGATCTCGTCGGCGGCGGCGCGGGACAGGTCGATCACGCGGTTGCCGTGGAACGGGCCGCGATCGTTGATCCGTACTATCACCGATTGCTCGCCCCGGCTCACCCGAACCCGGCTGCCGAAAGGCAGGGTGCGGTGCGCGGCGGTGTACTCTGTGGGGTCGAAGGCTTCGCCGCTGGCGGTCTTGCGGCCCGCGAACTCGGCGCCGTACCAGCTGGCCATGCCGCCGCCGATGTCGTCACCCGCGTCTTCGGCTTCGGTGGTCTCGATTTCGGAAGCCTCAAACCGCGGCAGCTCCGCGTCCTCAGCCGGAACAACCTCGTCCGCCACAACAGCGGGCTCAGTCTCAGCAGCCGCCAGCGCCGCAGTCAACGAACCGCCGAGCAGGGCAGCGGCCAGCGAAGCGCGTAGCAGCATGGTTCTTGGATTCCCGTCCGCCATGGCCCGGGACTCCTAAGGAGGCAAAAAGAGTCGGGATACCCACCCGCATTCATCCCGCCCCAGTTCGGCCACACTTCGTCCGTTCCCAAACCGCCTCCCCGGCAAAAGCAGGGGCTCAGGCGAGTCAAAGCCAGAATGCTCGAAGGCATCGTTCAATGTTGAAATGGGGCACCAAAAGAGAAATGGGGCCAGCCTCGCGGCCGACCCCACTCTCGCCGGCGTGTGGGCCCCGAAGGACACTTTACGCCCGGCGTCTTCAAAGCCGCTATGACATATCCCCGAAGGGATGTGCCGGGGAGCGGCGTCTCTGTCGCCCGGCGCTCGCGCCGGCGCCGGTTCCGTCAGCGGCGGGTCTCGGATCACGAAGATCGATTCCGTGCCAACCGTCGGTTCCGCGACCGAGTCTTGTCCATCCTTGCTTCAGGCGGTTCGGCGTTGTCCGAAGACGCTGCGTCACCTCGGCATGGACTTCAAAGTCCGGTCTTGTCGATTTTGCGCCTTCGCGATTTCAGTGGATCGGTTTGGTTTACCCGAAGGGCTCCCGCTCCGTTCCTCCACCGCGCGGCATCTCGCCATCGCGTCGATACGGTTCCGAAATCCCTTCTCCGCCGCTGGCCTTTCAGCCTTTGCCTCGGAAGGGCCAATCCCCGTTCGATAAGTTGAAGGTGCGCCGCCCGGATGATTCGGGCAATGGGCCAGCGCGCCATTTATCCACTTCTGGCGCTATTGCCAGTGGACAAGGCTGGATAACTCCACCGTCCGCCGCAAAATGGCAAAACCGGGTGAAATTATCGCCGATCGCGCTGCGCCAATAGCCGCAACCGCAGCGCATTCAGCTTGATGAAGCCGGCGGCGTCCTGCTGGTCATAAGCGCCGGCATCGTCCTCGAACGTCACATGGCGTTCCGAATAGAGGCTGTTCGCGCTCTTGCGGCCGACCACCTGCGCCAGCCCCTTGTAGAGCTTCAGCCGCACGGTGCCGGAAACTTTCTCCTGGCTTAGGTCGATTGCGGCCTGCAGCATTTCACGCTCCGGCGCGAACCAGAAGCCGTTGTAGATCAGTTCCGCGTACCTCGGCATCAACTCATCCTTGAGATGCGCTGCGCCGCGATCCAGCGTGATGCTCTCGATACCGCGATGGGCCACGGCGTAGATCGTGCCGCCGGGCGTTTCGTACATGCCGCGGCTCTTCATGCCGACGAAGCGGTTCTCCACCAGATCGAGGCGACCGATGCCATGCTTGCGGCCCAGATCGTTTAGTGCGGTCAGCAGGCTGGCGGGACTCATTGCCACGCCGTTCAGCGCCACACCGTCACCCTTCTCGAACTCGATCTCGATGTATTCGGGCGTATCCGGTGCGTTTTCCGGGTTGTCGGTGCGCGAGAAGACGTAGTCCGGCACCTCCTGCCAGGGGTCTTCCAGCACTTTCCCTTCGGAGGACGTGTGCAGCAGGTTGGCATCGGTGGAGAACGGGCTTTCGCCGCGCTTGTCCTTCGGAACCGGGATCTGGTGTTGTTCCGCCCACTGGATCAGCGCTGTGCGGCTGGTCAGGTCCCACTCGCGCCACGGGGCGATGACCTTGATATTCGGGTCAAGCGCATAGGCGGAAAGTTCGAAGCGCACCTGATCGTTGCCCTTGCCGGTCGCGCCATGAGCCACGGCGTCGGCGCCGGTTTCGTGCGCGATCTCGACCAGTCGCTTAGAGATCAGCGGCCGCGCGATCGATGTGCCCAGCAGGTAATCGCCTTCATAGCGGGCATTGGCGCGCATCATCGGGAACACGAAGTCGCGCACGAATTCCTCGCGCAGGTCGTCGATATAGATGTGTTCCGGCCGGATACCCATCAGCTCCGCCTTCTGGCGTGCCGGTTCCAGTTCCTCGCCCTGACCGAGATCGGCGGTGAAGGTCACAACTTCGCAGTTGTAGGTGACCTGCAACCACTTGAGGATCACGCTGGTGTCGAGGCCGCCGGAATAGGCAAG
Source organism: Croceibacterium sp. (assembly GCA_035555595.1). GTDB lineage: Bacteria > Pseudomonadota > Alphaproteobacteria > Sphingomonadales > Sphingomonadaceae > Croceibacterium_A. The sequence continues at coordinate 36,548 of DATMGK010000073.1, forward strand.
GACGACGCGCTTGATATCAGACATGGACGTTGTTCTCCGGCGGGTAAGCGAGCAGAATGCGGCGCAGCCCCTAGGCCAGCGCGGGGTGCTCGGCAAGGAGAGAGAGATGGCAAAGGCCGAACTCAAGACAGCCGCTAACAACGCAAGCGTCGCAGACTTCCTCTCCGCACTGCCCGACCCGCGCCAGCGAGCCGATGCACAGGCGCTCGATGCGCTCTATCGACGGGTGACAGGCCTCGAACCGAAGATGTGGGGACCGAACATCGTCGGCTACGGAAGCTATGAGTACCGCTACGAGAGTGGCCGTGCGGGAACGATGTGCAAGGCTGGCTTCAGTCCGCGAAAGGCGGCGCTCACGCTTTATCTTGCCGGGTCTTACGGCGACCAGCAGGCGGAGGCGGACGATCTGTTCGCGCGGCTGGGCAAGCATTCGACCGGCAAGGCCTGCCTCTATGTGAAGCGGCTCGATCAGGTGGACCTGGATGTCCTCGAAAGGCTGGTGGCGCTCAGTTGGGAGAGGATGGATAGCCATCTGGCAGAGCAGGTGGCGAGCTTCGGCGCAAAGTCTTGAACATTCAGCGCGCGCGGCGCGCGCCCACTTGCGGGTTAAGCTCGCCGATGCGGTTCAGCCACGCCTTGGGCTTGCGCAGCAGATCGCGGGGATATTCCACCCTCAGTCCGGCGAGTTCCGCCATATGACCGACGAAGTGGATGCAATTGCGCGTATCCAGTTCGTATACTTTCCCGGCGCGTCACGCCACGCGGCCATTTCTTCTGATCTGCGCCAGCGGGGCATCGCTCCAGCAGACCAGCGCTGCGACGGTTAGCAGCAGACGGGCAAGAACCGCCCGCCGGAAGAATACCGGTGGCATGCTACCTGCTCTGCATCCGGTGGGGGCGCACAAACATCGCGCGCCGCCCACGGCGGCAACGGGTGTTACTCCGCGGCCTGCGCCAGATGCCAGACGGGCGGCTCCTCGCTTTCGCGCAGACGCTCGCTCTCGTGGTGCATGAATTCGCGCGTCATCGGTATGGCGGCGCGATCCTTCACATAGACCAGCTGCCAGTTGACCAGCTTGCCGTGGCGGAAGCTCTGCTCCGCGCCTGCAAGATAGAACTGCCACATGCGATAGAACGTCTCGTCGTACATGCCGACGATCTCGTCCTTGTGCATCACGGTGCGGTTGTACCACTCCTCCAGCGTGTGGCTGTAGTGGAAGCGCATGGCCTCCACGTCCATTACCTGCCAGCCGGCCTTCTCGCTTTCGCTCACCAGTTCCGACAGGGCAGGGATATAGCCGCCGGGGAAGATGTACTTGCGCGTCCAGGCATCGGTAAAACCGGGAGGGCCCGCGCGGCCGCAACAGTGGCTGAACATCACGCCATCGGGCTTCAGCAGCTTGGCGGTATGCTGGAAGAACTGCGGGTAATGCGGTGTGCCGACGTGTTCCAGCAGGCCGACGCTGCTGATCCGGTCGAACTGCCCTTCTACATCGCGGTAATCCATCAGCGCGAACTTGACCTTGTCGTCCACGCCCGCGGCTTTCGCACGTTCCTTGCAGAAAGCGATCTGGTCCGGCGCCAGCGCCACGCCCAGCACTTCGCAGCCGTAATGCTTGTTCAGATAGAGCGCCAGGCCGCCCCAGCCACATCCGATGTCCAGCACCTTCATGCCCGGCTTCAGATACATCTTCGCGGCGATGTGGGCCTTCTTGTCCAGTTGGGCCTTTTCCAGGCTCACATCCGGATCACGATAGTATCCCATTGTGTATTGCCGGTCCTCGTCAAGGAACAGCTCGTACAGGCGCCGGGTCAGGTTATAGGTGTGTTCGGCGTTCTTGCGTGCCTTGCCGCGCAGGTTGATGCTGTCGATCTTCGCCAGCGTTTTCTGCGCGGCGGTGCGCAGCGGGCCCTTTGGCCTCAACGAAGCACCGCCATCGCGTTTCGCGTTCATGGTCACGAACAGCACCATGTCACGGATGTCGTAAGGTTCTTCGATTTCCAGCCAGCCCCACATATAGGCTTCGCCGGCACCAACCTGGGGATAGCGGGCGATATGCGCGGCGGCCTTCCGGTTGGTCAGGCGCAGGTGCATCGGCCCACGGTCCATCGTTTCCGCGCCGGGGCCATATTCATAAATCTTGCCGTCGTAATCGGTGATGATCAGACGGCCGGTACGGATCGCCTTCTTAAGAAACTTATCCAGCAGCCACATGCAGCCCGTCTCCCCTATGTAGCCGGGCAATAGAACGACGGGCTTGCCCCCTGTCAATCATCGTATCGAGCAATAGGTTACGCCTTGCCGTTGATATAGCGGTCTACGGTGTGGGCCAGCACGTCCAGCGGCGAATTTCCGCCTTTGACCACCGCATCGTTGAACCCGCGCAGGTCATAGCGTGGGCCCATGGCCTGCTGCGCTCGGGCGCGCAGGCGCACGATTTCGCTGTGGCCCACCTTGTATCCGCAGGCCTGCCCTGGCCACGAACAATAGCGATCGACTTCGCTTTCAACCTGCGAGCGCTTGTTGCCGTTGCGCTCCATGAAAAAGCTGATGCCCTGCTCACGGGTCCAGCGCTTGCGGTGCAATCCGGTATCCACGACCAGCCGGCAGGCGCGGAACGCCTGATCCTGAAGATAGCCCAGCCGCCATGCCGGGTTCTCGTCATAAGCGCCCAGTTCGTCCGCCAGTTGTTCGGCATACAGCGCCCACCCTTCGGAGAAGGCGTTGAAGGCCAGAATGGACCGGATCAGCGGCAATTGATTGGAATATTCGCCTTCCCACACATGGCCGGGGATGGTTTCGTGATGGACCAGCGTCGGCACGTCGAATTTCCGGTGCAGGTCGGTGGTCCGCAGGTTGATCCACATCTTGCCGGGGATCGATCCGTCCTTGCTGCCCGCGCCGCCATAGGCGGTGGGCGCGCCCGGTTCTTCGGCCAGAGGCAGGCGGCGGACTTCCAGATCGGCGCGGACCACGGTGGAAAAGGCGCGCGGCATCTGCGCGCGAATCCACGCGATCCGCTCCTGAATGAAGGCCATGATTTCCGCCCGGCCGGGATCGCCATCCGCGAACTTGAAGCGCGGGTCTTCGCCCAGCGCGGTCATGCGGTCGCCCACGGACCCTTGGGTATAGCCCAGATCGCGCAGGATCGGGTCCATCCGGCCATGAATTTCATCGAGCTGGGTCAGGCCCATCTCGTGAATTTCCTCGGGCGTCATGCGCGTGGTGGTGCTGGCGCGCAGGCCCCAAGCATACCATTCGTCGCCATCGGGCCGCGCCCACGTTCCGGCATCGTCGGTCGCCAGCGGCTGTTGCCGCTTCAGTTCGGCAAGCTGGCGCTCCAGCGCGGCCGCGATCGGCCCGGTGGCGATGGGCTTTGCCCGCGCAGCCCAGTCGCCGGAAAGATTCGCCTCTGCCGTCTTGCGCGCCAGTGCATCGACTAGCGTGCCGCCCGCATGGGCATCGGCCAGAGAGGCTTCCATCTGCGGAATCGCCTTGGCGAGCAGGAAGGCAGGCGGGATCAGCCCGCGCGCAGCGGCGGCGCGTACACGCTCCAGCTCTCCCTCCAGCGCCGCCGGGACGGCTTCCAGACGAGATAGATAAGCGTCCGCATCAGCGGCATCGCGCACCGGCTGGTCGGAATCGAAAAAGCGGGGGAAGTCGATATATCCGCCCACGTTCTGGATCACGACATAGGGCGTATTGCGCCACGATCCCACGGCCACGTCGCCATAGGGCTGGGCGAAACCGTCCAGCGCGGTGGCATAGGCGCTTTCGACCACTTCGAAACTGGTGCGGGTCGCGGCGTCCAGCACGGATGTGTCCACCGCGCGCACCCGGTTCAGGTCGGTGCGCAGCGTCGCGGCATAGGCGTCTATGCCCTGCGGCGTCAGATCCTTCAGCCTGCCTCTCAGGGCGGCATGGGCGCCCACATCCACACCCAGCGTCGTCGCCCGCTCCGGCTCATGCGTCAGGAGGTTATAGGCGATCTCGTCCAGCAGAGCGTGGGGGTCGATCCCCGTTCCCTGAGCTCTCATGTCCTGGGAAAGCGTCGCGCAGCCCGGAACGGTCATCATCGCAACACCGGCGCCAAGCCCGCCAAGGGCCTGACGCCGGGTGAAGGTTTCATTTGTAATCGGCATGACCGGCTTTTCGCCGCATCTGCCGGATCAGGTCAAGCTCAGTCGAGGAAAGACGCGGGCACCTTGCCGCCGTTCTTCGCCAGCGCCTGCATGGTCTGGCGGTGCAGCAGGATGTTATCTTCGGCCGAACCGGAATAGCTGGTGTTGCCCAGTTCCTGCGCCAGCTCTTTGCGGTTTTCGTAGCTGGAATCGATGCCGACCACTTTCAGCAGGTCCACGATGGAGGTGCGCCAGTTCAGCTTGTCGGCGCCCGGCAGGGCGTCCAGCCGTGCTTCCACGTCCACTTCTTCGATTACCTGCGGCTGCGGCGCGACGGGCGCTGTCTGCGTTGTTGCTGCGGGGGCGGGAGCTTCCTGCGCCTTGGCCTTCCCGAAGATCGCGTTCTTGATCGAACTGAAAATACCCATGGAAATCTCCTCTGCCTCAGAGTGGAAAAGCTGGACCCCACACCGTTTACGAGACTCTGAAGACTCGGTGGTGACTTCTGTTCCCGGCCGGATGGCTCTAAGAGGTTCCTCGGGTTCGAGGCGCGGGTCAACAACCAGGGACGGCTTTTACAAGCTGTTACAATTCGGAAAGAACTCTCGCATGGATATGGTTCAAATACTGCGGAGCAGCGGCGGGCTTGATGCAATGGCGAAGCAACTGGGCGTAAGCCCGGCTACCGCCAAGGAAGGCGCCGAAGTTTTGCTGCCAGCCATTCTCGGTGGCTTCAAGAAACGCGGTCAAGCGGCCGGTGGGGGTGAGGCCGGAATTGGCGACCTCATCGGCATGCTCGGCGGCCTCGGCGGTGGCGGTCTGCTGGAAAGCGTGATCGGCCCGCAGGCGACCGATGTTTCCCGCGGCAACGATGTGCTGGGCCAGATTTTCGGCTCCAAGGATGTCAGCCGTCAGGTCGCCGGTCAGGCTTCGTCCACCAGCGGCATCAGCCCGGAACTGCTCAAGCAGATGCTGCCCATTCTGGCGATGCTGGTGGGCGGCTATCTCTCATCGCGCGCATCGGGCACCAGCGGCACCACGTCCGCGCCTACACCCGCGCCGGGCGGCGGCATTCTGGGCAACATTCTGGGGTCGGTGCTGGGTGGTGGCGGTTCGGCGGCGGCCGGATCGGGTCTTGGCGGGATCGGCGCGATGCTCGATCTTGATGGCGACGGAAATCCGCTGGACGACATCATCGGCATGGCGGGTAAGCTCGGCGGCCGATGAATCTCGCAACTGTTCTATCCATCGTCATGCTGGCCGCGCTCGCACTCGTTGCGGGCGCGGTGCTGCTGTGGCGTCGGGGCCAGCGCGGCAAGGCCGGGCTGATGCTGGTGCTGGCCGCGATAATGGTGGCCAACGTGCTCATCTGGACGATTCCCGACAGCGGCGGCGTCGCTCCGATCGACCGCATGGAACAGGGGCCGGGCTAGGAAGCCGGCCCCTTGTCCCTCTTGCTCGCCATCGCGCGCGAGGGTTCAGCCTACCGTTTCGGTATCTCCCACCTCACCGACCCGCTGTAGGTGCCCAGCACCTTGGCCCCGTTGCCGTCGGTCGCTGTGGAGAAGCGCGCCCGTCGTTCGATCAGGCGACAGGTCGTCTGATCCAGCAGGGTATCGCCGGTCGATGTGGTGATCTCGCAGCTCGATACACGGCCATTCGTGCCGATCACCAGCCGATAGCGGGCCGTGCCCTCGTTACCGTCCACCAGTGACCGGCGCGGATAATCGTCTGATGTGATCCATCCCTTTGCCTCATTGCTCGGCCGCGCCGCGACGGGCTGCGTGACCGGGATGGGGCGGGGTGTGGGCGTGATCGTCGGAATCGGGTCAGGGTTTGCAATCACATCTGTGACCAGCGTGGTCGGATCAAACACATCCACCGCTGTATCGGGAAAGGGGGCGATGGTGACTGGCGGCAGCGGCGCCACGATAGGCGGCGCGACAGACGCGGTGGCTTCTGGCGGTTGGGTCGGCGTCGGATCGGGAATGGGCGGTACCTTGAAGTCTATGATCTCTTCCCGCTCCGGTGCCGCCTGCCTGACGCCGGTCATTGTCAGTCCGACGATTACCAGCAGGGCGATAGTGCCGTTTATCGCGATCGTTCCGGCCAGCGCTCCCGCGCGCCGTCGTGGGTCTTGCACCTGATTGAGATAAGACATGGCTCGCTCCTCTCCTTATCGGATCGCCCCGCGGGCGGATGAGGGCGATCATCGTAATGATGTAACATTACTATAAGGGGTCGAGCGAAACAAGGCCCTGCGACGCAGGCCCTGTTTCAATCAGCCGACGATGTTCAGCGGATGGTGCAGCTCGGGTCGAGCCGGAAGTTCAGATAGTTGTCCACCGAACCCATCAGTTCTTCGATCTCGTTCTCGAAGAAGTGGTTGGCGCGGGGGATTTCCTCGTGATGGATGGTGATGTGCTTCTGCGTCCGCAGCTTCTCCACCAGTTTCACCACGGAATTCGGCTGCACCACCGTGTCCGCCGCACCCTGAATGAAGATGCCGCTGGCGGGGCAGGGCGCCAGGAACGAGAAATCGTACATGTTGGCGGGCGGCGCGATGGAGATGAAGCCGCGAATCTCCGGTCGGCGCATCAACAGCTGCATGCCGATCAGCGCGCCGAAGCTCACGCCCGCGACCCACGTCGTCTGCGCTTCGGGGTGAATCGTCTGCACCCAGTCCAGCGCGCTCGCCGCGTCGCTCAGCTCGCCGATGCCGTTGTCGAAGCTGCCCTGACTGCGGCCGACTCCGCGGAAGTTGAAACGCAGCGTGGCGAAACCGCGATCCACGAAGGTCTTGTACAGCCGCTGCACGATGCGGTCGTTCATCGTGCCACCGCCCTGTGTGTGCGGATGCAGGATCATCGCCACCGGCGCGCGGGGGCGCGGGGCGGGGGAGAAACGACCTTCAAGGCGGCCTTCAGGGCCGGGAAAGATAACGGAGGGCATAGGGCTCGCTCTAAGGAACTGATTGTTCCGGCCACACGACTGGCGTCCGGAGAGTGCGGGGCTATATAGTGACCGTGCAACTTTTCGCAATTCCCGCGCAATGACCCGCATTTATCTCGATCATGCCGCGACCACGCCCCTGCGCCCCGAAGCGCGCGATGCCATGCTGCGCGGCTTCGATATCTGGGCCAATGCCTCCAGCCCCCACGCCGAAGGCCGCGCCGCCCGCGCCGCGCTCGAAGATGCGCGCGAACGGGTAAAAACGGCGCTCGGCTGGACGGGCGAAGTGATCTTCACCTCGGGCGCGAGCGAGGCCTTGGCCATCGGCCTCGGCCGCGCGAAGGCCGACCGCCGCCTGATCTCCGCCGTGGAGCACGACTCCGTGTTCCGCGCCGCGCCCGACGCGCAGATACTGCCTGTCGGCAAGGACGATGATGGCTGCGCCGCGCTCGATACCGATGCTCTGGCCCTGGCGCTGTCCTCCGGTGGCCCGGCTGTTGTCGCCGTGCAGTCGATCAACCCGGAAACCGGCACGGTCATGCTGCCGCATGATGACGAGACTATCGCCGCCATGGTGCGTGAAGGTGGCGGCATATTCCTGGCCGACTGTTCCCAATCGGGCGGCAAGGTGCCGCTGCCCGATGCGGACATGGTGGTGATCTCCGCTCACAAGCTTGGCGGCCCGATCGGCATCGGTGCGCTGCTGCTGCGCGATTATGCGCTGCTCGAACCGAGCGGCGGGCAGGAACGCGGCTATCGCGCGGGCACGGAAAACCTGCCTGCCGCGATGGGCTTCGCCGCCGCGCTGGAAGCGGGCGGGATTGAGAATTGGCCCACGTCCTACCCCCAGCGTTTCGATTTCAAGGATGAGCTTCGCCATCACGGCGATGTTCTGCGGCTTGGCCGGCAATGCTCGCACATCCTCGCGCTCACCTCTGAAAAGATCAGCGCGGCCGCACTGCTCATCCGGCTTGATGCAATGGGCTTCGCCATTTCCGCTGGCAGCGCCTGTTCCTCTGGCACGCTGAAACGCAGCCGCACGCTCGCCGCTTTCGGCATTGATGAGGATACGGCCAGCCGCACCGTGCGCGTCAGCATCGGTTGGAGCACGACCGAGGCTGATCTCATCGCCTTTTTGAATGCGTGGCAGGAAGTGGCTGCATCGGCATGATCTACCTCGACAATCAGGCGACGACTCCGCTCGCGCCCGAAGCGAGGGAAGCCATGCTGAAATGGCTCGACGGCCCCGGCAGTACTGGCTTCGGAAACCCGCACAGCGCGCACCGCATGGGCCGTCAGGCCGAAGCGGCGGTGGAACTGGCGCGCGAACGGGTCGCCGCGCTGTTCCCTCCCGGTGGCACGGTGATCTTCACCGGCAGCGCGACGGAGGCGCTCAATCTCGCCCTGCGTGGGTGTGATCCGGGCCGGGCGGGGCGGCCGGTTGCCGTCAGCGCCATCGAACATTCCGCCGTGCTCAACACCGCGCTCGACCTGCCCGGAGACACCACCATCCTGCCGGTGGATCGCGACGGTCTGGTCGATCCGCAAGTGGCCCTTCCGCCCGGCGTTGGCGTGGTCGCGGTGATGCAGGTCAATAACGAGATCGGTACCGTGCAACCCGTGGCCGATCTTTATACCCGCGCACGGGCGGCGGGCGCTCTTTTCGTGTGTGACGCCGTGCAGGCGGCGGGTCGCATGGCGATAGCGGAGGCAGACCTGATCGCCGTGTCCGCGCACAAGTTCTACGGCCCCAAGGGAATCGGCGCGCTGTGGATTCGCGATGGGGTGGATCTGCACCCGGTGCTGACCGGAGGCGGGCAGGAGGGCGGCCTGCGATCCGGCACGCTCAGCCCGGCGCTTTGTGCTGGCATGGGCGCGGCGGCGCAGCTCGCGATGGAGCGAATGGAGGAAGACGCCGCGCATGCCGGCGCCTTGTGGGACCGCGCGCAGCAGCTTTTCTCCGGCTGGCAGATCAACGGCAGCACGCGGCACCGCTACAAGGGCAATCTCAATATTCGCCGCGACGGGCTCGACGTCGGTCGCCTGATGTCGGACACGCGCAGTGTGATGTTCTCCACCGGCTCCGCTTGTGCCAGCGAAAGCGGCAAGCCCAGCCGCATTCTCGCGGCCATAGGGCTGACGCAAGATCAGTCGCGCGGCTCCATCCGGCTGGGCTTCGGGCGATACACAACAACGGCAGAGCTTGAAGAAGCCGCCGGAATGATTAATCGTGCTGCAGCGCAACAAGGATAACGGACATTCGCGTCACCTTCGTTACACGCGACGGCGAAAAGCTGGATGCAACGGCTCAGCCCGGTGATGTCCTGCTGGGCGTCGCCCAGGCGGCTGGAATGCCGCTGGAGGGGACGTGCGAAGGGCAGATGGCCTGCTCCACCTGCCACGTCATCGTCGCGCCCGAATGGTTCGACAGGCTGCCCGAAGCGGTGGAGGACGAGGAAGACATGCTCGATCTCGCCGCCGGGGCCGTCCGCACCAGCCGCCTGTCCTGCCAGATCGAACTGACCGACGACCTCGACGGCATCGAAGTCCGCATCCCCGCCGACAGCCACGACATGCAGCGCAGCTGATTCCTCCCCGGGGACTGCCCGGGGAGGGTTCCAGTACTTATGCTTCGGCTTCGACCGGCTCAAACCTGCGTCGCAACTTGCGGATTCCCAGCACCGCGAGTGCTAGAGGTCCGCCGATGGCGCCGAGAATTATTAAGATGGCGATCATGCTGCCCAGAACACCGCCAAGAGCCCCCCACGCACCCTTGATTGGGGCGAGGAATGCGCCGCCGGGCACCGCTGACTCGTAAGCGATTTTTATCTGGCTGAAGGCTGTTCGGCCCCTCTGTTCGTTCAGCCAACTCTGCGCCTGATCGATCTCCTCATTCACTTGCGCCACGCCCCGTTCCGCTTGAACGAGTTCTTGCACAGTGCCCTTTCGCGTCCTCAGTGCTTCCATCAACCGATCACGCAAGGCTACTCGGCTGCGCAGCCGCGCTTCGGTATCCACGATGGATTTCGCTAAGTCTTCACCACGGATATTTGCAGCGATCGCTTCCGCGCCAGAGGCAACGGCCGTGTCAGAGAGGCTGGTGGCAAATATCCGCGCCTTGTCTGAGGCCACCTTAAGGTGGAGTGCGCCAGAGATGGCTTCTTCGTCTCCGGTGCGATCCAGAGATACTATCTGGCACGCATAAGGGCCAAGCGCTTCGCACATCTCAACATGCCTTTGCTGGAGTGGCGCGATTTCCTGGCCGGAAAGGCGGAAACGATAATCGAAAATATAGGCCATTCTAGGCAGCGAAACGGGAATCTCTGCCCGCTCGACGACTGATGTCGTCTCTGTAGTCACTTCCGCGCCAAGTGCTTCGAGTGCCGAATCTTCAGAGCTTTGTGTCCAATCCTCGTCCGAAGCTTCGGAACAGGCTGCCAGCACCAGCAGACCAAGGGGAGAGAGCCATTTCAACGTAGAACGCTTCATCATACGCCTCCTTCTCGCCATAGTTTCGCCTTATTTATGCCACATTGTGATTCTGGCCAAATGGAATCGGCGGCCGATTTGTTGAAACCCGCCAGCTTACGCCTGTCGCGTCCGGCGCGCCGCTGCTAGGGCGGCTGCATGGTGACCCTCGGAGATGAAGAGAACCCGTCGGACGGCATCGTTGACGAGCCGTTTGAGAGCGCGCTTGGCGATCGCTATCTCGTCTATGCGCTGTCCACGATCACCGCGCGGTCCCTGCCGGATCTGCGTGATGGGCTGAAGCCGGTTCACCGCCGCATCCTGTGGGGCATGCGGCAGATGCGGGTCGATCCGGGCAGCCCGTTCAAGAAATGCGCGCGCATCACCGGCGACGTGATGGGCAAGTATCACCCGCACGGAAACCTGGCGCTTTATGACGCGCTGGTCCGCCTCGCCCAGCCGTTCACGCTGCGCTATCCGCTGGTGGAGGGGCAGGGCAACTTCGGCAATATCGACGGCGATGGAGCGGCGGCGGAACGCTATACCGAATGCCGCCTGACGCGCACCGCGATGCAGCTGATGGACGGGCTGGACGAAGGCACCGTCGATTTCGTGCCGACCTACAATAACGAGGAACAGGAACCGGTCGTGTTCCCCGGCCTGTTCCCCAACCTGCTGGCCAATGGCGCCAGCGGCATTGCCGTGGGCATGGCGACCTCCATCCCCAGCCACAACGCTGCGGAAGTGATCGACGTCGCGCTGGAACTGATCGACAACCCCCACGCCGAACATGCGCGGCTGATGTCACTGTTCAAGGGGCCGGATTTCGCCACCGGCGGCCTGATCGTGGACAGCGCCGATGCGATTTCCCATTCCTATGAAACCGGGCGTGGTTCGTTCCGCGTGCGCGGTCGCTTCCACGCGGTGGACAGCAAGGACGATGCGGATCGCGACGCCGGTATCGAACGCCTTGGCGGCGGGCAGTATCAGCTTGTCGTGTCGGAAGTGCCCTATGGCGTGCCCAAAGGCCGCCTGATCGAACAGATCGCCCAGCTCATCGCCGATCGCAAGCTGCCCATTCTTGAGGATGTGCGCGACGAAAGCGACGAGAACATCCGCATCGTCTTCGTGCCCAAGAGCCGCAATGTCGATCCGGAGCTGTTGAAGGAAAGCCTCTACAAGCTCACCGATCTGGAAACGCGCTTCGGCCTCAACCTCAACGTGCTGGATGCCACCCGCACGCCGATGGTCATGGGGCTGAAAGAGCTGATGGAACACTGGATCGTCCATCAGATCGATATCCTTCAGCGCCGCAGCCAGCACCGCCTGCAAAAGATCGCCGATCGGCTGGAACTGCTGGAAGGCTACATCATCGCCTTCCTCAACCTCGACCGGGTGATCGAGATCATCCGCACGGAGGATGAGCCGAAGCAGGTCATGATGGCCGAATTCAACCTGACCGACCGGCAGGCGGAAGCGATCCTCAACATGCGCCTGCGTTCCCTGCGCAAGCTGGAGGAAATGGAACTGCGGACAGAGCGGGACAAGCTGCTGGCCGAACAGGACGAGCTGGAAAAACTGCTCGCTTCTCCCGCCCGCCAGCGCACCCGGCTGAAGCGTGATCTGGGCGCTTTGCGCAAGGAATACGCGGAAGATACCGCACTCGGCGCGCGCCGCACGACGATCGCGGAAGCTGCCCCCACGGTGGAATTCAGCATGGACGCGATGATCGAGAAGGAACCGGTCACGGTAATCCTCTCGCAACGCGGCTGGATACGCGCCGCGCGCGGGCATGTGCCGCTGGATCAGGACTGGAAGTTCAAGGAAGGCGATGGCCCCGCTTTCGCCGTCCACGCGCAGACGACCGACAAATTGCTGCTGGCCGGGGATGACGGGCGCTTCTTTACCCTCGGCGCGGACAAGCTGCCCGGCGCGCGCGGGTTTGGCGAACCGATCCGCAACACGCTGGATATCGACGCTGCGGCGCAGATCATGGCGTTGCTGGTCCACAAACCGGGCATGCAATTGCTGCTCGCCTCCAGCACCGGCCACGGCTTCGCCGCGATCACCGATGAACTGCTGGCCGAAACGCGCAAGGGGCGGCAGGTGGTAAACCTGAAGGACGGTCGCAAGCTCACCGTCGTCCACCCCATCGCGCCGGAACACGATCACGTCGCCGTCGTCGGCGACAACCGCAAGCTGGTGGTGTTCAATCTGGAAGAACTGCCGGTGATGTCGCGCGGGCAGGGCGTGACCCTGCAACGCTATCGCGATGGCGGTCTGGCCGATGCCACCACGCTCCGGCTGGAAGACGGGCTGTCATGGGAAATGGGCGGCGAAACCGGCCGCACCCGGACGGAAAAGGAAATCCACATGTGGAAAGTGGCCCGCGGCGCCGCCGGCCGCCTGCCGCCACAGGGCTTCCCACGCGACAACAAGTTCTAGGGTAAGGGGGCGCCTCGCGTGCGGATGCACAACGAATCCACAAAACCCTCTCGCAAAAGCTGTGTTGTTTCGGTAACACAGTCTTCACGATGGATTACCCCGCCACAGGTCCGGTGAAAAAAGCGCGTTGGCCGTGGTCGTTTTCTCGCTCGCGCGCGCCGGATGATGCTCCCCGGTCGCATGATGAAGACCTGCCCTATTCGCCGCTCTATGACGATGACGGCCCCGGCGATCCGGAATTCGGCGCATGGTTGGATGATGAACTTGATCGGCGCTTCGGCCCACCCGCTCCCCGCAAGGACAGGTGGTGGCAACCCGCCTATTGGCGCGGGCGGGGCAAGTTGTGGTGGGTGGGGCGCGTGGCGGGCGGATTCCTCGCGCTCTTTGTCCTGCTGCTGTTGTGGCTGGCCGTCACCGCGCCGCTCAGCAAGTCGCTCCAGCCCATTGCCCCTCCGCAGATAACCCTGCTGGCGGCCGACGGTACGCCGATCGCGCGCAACGGTGCGCAGATCGATCAGCCGGTGAAGGTAGCGGAGCTGCCGCCGCATGTGGTGGAAGCTTTGATGGCGATCGAGGACCGCCGGTTCTATAGCCACTGGGGCATCGATCCGCGCGGCATTGCCCGTGCGGCGTGGAGCAACCTGACCAGCGGCCGCACGCAGGGCGGCAGCACGATCACGCAACAACTCGCCAAATTCACCTTCCTCACCTCCGAACAGAACCTGACGCGCAAGGCGCGAGAGGCGTTGATCGCCTTCTGGCTGGAGGCATGGCTGACCAAGGATGAGATTCTCGAACGTTATCTCTCCAACGCCTATTTCGGTGACAACGTTTACGGCCTGCGCGCCGCCTCGCTGCACTACTTCTATCGCAAGCCTGAAAACCTGACTTTGCCGCAGGCCGCCATGCTGATGGGCATGTTGCAGGCCCCCTCGCGCCTTGCGCCGACTAATAATCCGGAACGGGCCGAACGGCGCATGCGCATGGTCCTGAACGCGATGGTCGCGGCCGGTTATCTGACGGAACAGGAAGCGCGCGCGGTCCGCACCCCGCAGGTCGACGTGCGGACCAAGAACGATCTGCCCACCGGCACCTATTTCGCCGACTGGGCCCTGCCGCAGGCGCGCGCGCTTACAGAGGCGAGCTATTCCCGCCAGACACTTCGCACCACGCTCGATTCCCGCCTGCAGAACGCCGCACGCCGTGCCGTGGAGCGTGCTCCGCTGGGCGGCGCGCAGGTGGCTCTGGTGGCGATGCGCCCGAATGGTGAAGTCGTGGCGATGATCGGCGGGCGAGACTATGCCAAGTCGTCGTTCAACCGCGCTACGCAGGCGCGCCGTCAGCCCGGATCCACATTCAAGCTGTTTGTCTATCTCGCCGCGCTGCGCAGCGGGATGGAACCTGACGATACGATCGATAACCGGCCGATAGAGCAGGGCTCCTATCGCCCCAGAAACGCGGGAGGGAATTACTCCGACACGATCACGCTGGCCGATGCGTTCGCGCGGTCCAGCAATGTCGCTGCGGTGCGGCTGTGGGGCATGGTCGGGGACGATGCCGTGATCGGGATGGCGCGCGATCTGGGTGTGCAATCGCCGCTTGCGGAAGGCGATCCCAGCCTCGCGCTCGGCACGTCCACGATGACGCTGCTGGAACTGACCTCCGCCTATGCCGGGGTCGCCGCCAACAGCTTCCCGGTGGAAGCGACCGCTTTCACGGCGGAGGAGCCGGGCTGGTTCGGCCGTCTGTTCGACGGGAAATCCAGCCTGTCCAACGGCCAGCATGAGGCGATAGAGCAGATGCTGCGACGGGCGATCAATAACGGCACCGGCCGCGCGGCGATGCTTCGCGGTCCCAACTTCGGCAAGACCGGCACCACGCAGGATAACCGCGACGCGTTGTTCGTGGGTTACGCGGGTGGGCTGGTGGTCGGCGTGTGGATCGGCAACGACGATAACTCACCGCTGGCGGGCGTTTCAGGCGGCGGGCTTCCCGCGCGCATCTGGAAGGACTTCATGTCGCAGGCGCTCGGCGGTGAACGCGCGCCTGCACGACCCGCCACTCCCACGCCCAGCCCGGACCCCAGCGGACCGGTGCAACCGCTCGACATTCCCGATCTGCAAGCCATTCCGCTGGGTGACAGCGGCGTCACCATTGGCACCCGCGATGGCGGGGCGGTGATTTCCGGCGATGTGCAGGGCGTGCCCGTGGACGTGCGGATCGACGGGCAGGGCATTCGGGTAGAACAGGCCCCGCGCAACCAGCAACCGGCCGGGGCCGCACCCGCTACGCCTCCTTAGTCGCCTGACCTTCCGCGGGATAAAGCGCTTCCACGAAGTATAACCCGTCCGCCGGGGCATTCAGCCCCAGCGCCGCGCGCTCCTTCGCGGCCAACGCTTCCGCCACCTGTTCCTCGCGCCATTGGCCAAGGCCCACCAGGGCCAGCGTGCCGACCATCGACCGCACCTGATGATGCAGGAAACTGCGTGCCTCAGCCCTTATCAGCAGTTCGTCGCCATCTCGCCGCACGTCCAGCAGGTCCAGCGTCTTGACCGGGTCATTCGCCTGACAATGGGCGGAACGGAACGTGGTGAAATCATGCCGCCCCACCAGCGCCTGCGCGGCGCGATGCATGGCGTCGGCATCCAGCGGGCGGGTGACGTGCCATACCTGACCCCGCTCCAGCGTCAGCGGGGCGCGGCGGTTGCGGATGCGATAGAGATAACGGCGGCCAACGCACGAAAACCGCGCATGCCAGTCGTCCGGCTTCACCGCGCAGGCCAGAACCGCAATCGGATCAGGCCGCAGGCGCGCGTTCAACGCTTCCATCAGGCGGAAAGGTTCGATCGCCTTGGCTATGTCCACATGGCTGACCATGCCCAGCGCGTGAACGCCGCTATCCGTGCGCCCCGCGCTGTGCATCGTCACCGTCTCGCCGGTCACTTCAAACACCGCGCGCTCAACCGATTCCTGCACGGAAGGGCCATGGTCCTGCCGTTGCAGGCCCATGAACGGCCCGCCGTCGAATTCCAGCGTAATGGCAAAGCGCGTCATCGACTGATCACCGCAACACCGTCCCCACCGGCACCGCCTTGCCGCGCAGGAACTCCTCCGCGCTCATCGCCGGTTTTCCGGCGCGTTGCAGGATCGCCGGGCGCAGCGCGGCATCGCCGCAGGCCAGCGTGAACTGTTCGTCCAGCACCGTGCCCGGCGCGCCGTTCACGCCGATCACATGCGCGCGCAGCAGCTTGATACGCTCTCCATCCAGGTCGAACCACGATCCGGGGAAGGGCGCGAAGGCGCGCACTTCGCGCTCGATCAGTTCGGCGGATTTCGTCCAGTTCACGCGGGTTTCCGCCTTGTCGATCTTCGCCGCATAAGTCGCGCCCAGCGCGGGCTGCGGTTCGGCTTTCAACTGGTCGATCTGCCCCAGCGTATCGACCATCAGCCGCGCACCGATCTCCGCCAGCTCTGCATGAAGCTCGCCGCTGGTCTTGTCCTCCACGGGCACGCGCGCGGTGGCCAGCATGGGGCCGGTGTCCAGCCCGCGCGCCATCTGCATGATCGTCACGCCCGTCATCTGGTCGCCGGAAAGAATCGCCCGCTGGATCGGCGCCGCCCCGCGCCAGCGCGGCAGCAGGCTGGCGTGGACGTTCAGGCATCCGTGCTTCGGCCCGTCGAGCACCGGCTGCGGCAACATCAGGCCATAGGCGGCGACCACCGCCACGTCAGCCTCCAGCGACAGGAAATCGGCCTGCGCTTCCACGTCGCGCAGAGTCGCCGGATGCCTCACCTCGATCCCCAGCGCTTCGGCCGCGCGATGCACGGGGGTGGGCTGCAATTGCTTGCCGCGCCCGGCGGGGCGGGGCGGCTGGGTATAGACCGCCGGTATCTCGTGCCCGGCTTCGTGCAGGGCATTCAATGTGGGGACGGCGAAATCAGGCGTGCCCATGAAGATGATACGCATAGGCTCCCTTCCTCTTCGCCCGGCTTGGCCCTATCTCCCGCACCATGGCATCGCAAGAGATCGAGGCGCTGGCAGGCGCGCTGTCCCGGTTGCCGGGGCTTGGGCCGCGTTCCGCCCGGCGCGCGGTCCTGTGGCTGGTGAAACGGCGAGAGACTGCGCTGGTGCAATTGCTGGACGCGCTGGCATCGGTGCGCGAAACGCTGGTCGAATGCCAGGTCTGCGGCAACGTCGACACCCGCAATCCCTGCGCCATCTGTGCCGATTCCCGCCGCGACGCGCGCAGCCTTTGCGTGGTGGAGGACGTGGCCGATCTCTGGGCGCTGGACCGGGCGAAGCTGTTCACCGGCCATTATCACGTCCTCGGCGGGCGGCTTTCCGCGCTTGACGGCGTGCGGCCGGAAGACCTCTCGATCGGCAAGCTGATGGACCGTGTGGCCGCCGGGGGCGTGGATGAAGTCGTGCTGGCGATGAACGCCACGCTCGAAGGGCAGACCACCGCCCACTACATCGCCGAACGGCTGGAGGGCTTCCCGGTGCGGATTACCCAGCTTGCCCACGGCCTGCCGGTCGGCGGCGAACTCGACTATCTCGACGAAGGAACGCTGGCGCAGGCGTTAAGGGCGCGGCGGCCCGTGGCGTGATGCGCGGCTGGAACGCGGCTGGCTGGATTATCGGCGGCTGGTTCTTCGCGCTGCTCGCCTCCGCCCTGCCGGTGCTGTGGGTTCTGGCAGGCCGGGTAGGGCGCAACCATTTGGGCCAGTTCATCGATCCCGCAACGGGCCGGTGGACGGCGCAGGTCTATTGGCAGTTCTTCCAGTGGTGGCTGCCCATCGCCGTTCCCGTCAGCCTGCTGGCGCTGGCCTGCATGTTTCTAAACCGCCCGCGATAAGCGGCGTTCACTTGTCGCCGCGCGCCAATGCGCTTATCTTCTCAGGCATGGCCATTCGCGAAATCATTGAAGTGCCGGATCCCCGGCTGAAAACCGTGTCCACCCCGGTCGAGACTTTCGACGCGGAGCTGAAGACGCTCGTCGCCGATATGTTTGAGACGATGTATGCCGCCCACGGCATCGGCCTCGCCGCGATTCAGATCGGCGTGCCGCTGCGCGTGCTGGTGATCGATCTCCAGCCGGAAGACCCTGATGCAGAGCCGGAGCCCTGCAATCATGACGGGCACCATCACCACCATCAGCCCACGCTCAAGGAACCGCGGATTTTCATCAATCCCGAAATCCTCGATCCGGCGCAGGAATTGGGCACCTATCAGGAAGGCTGCCTCTCGGTTCCGGATATCTATGCCGATGTCGACCGGCCGAAAACCTGCCGCGTGCGCTGGCAGGATCTGGACGGCAACACGCACGAGGAAGAGATGGATGGCCTCATGGCCACCTGCATCCAGCACGAGATGGACCATCTCGAAGGCGTGCTGTTCATCGACCATCTCAGTCGGTTGAAGCGGCAGATGGCGCTCAAGAAACTCGACAAGCTGCGCAAGGCTGCCTGAGGGTGAAGGCGGCCTGGAGGGGGATCGCTTTCGCCGCGGCTTCGGCGCTGTTGCTCACCGCATGCACCGTAAAGACGGAGGGGGAGGCGCAGGCCGTGGCTGACAGCCAGCTTGAAGCGAACAAGAAGCTCGTGCTCGATATGTGGCACGAGGTGATCGACGGCAGGAACATCGACGCCGCGCGCAAATACATGTCGGCGGATTACAAACAGAACAGCCCCAGCGCACCCGATGGGGTGGAGGCGCTGATCGCCTTCCTCCACACCGAATTCCCGGATTCGCAACCGCTTGAACCGGGCACCCATCCGCTGACGAAGTTCGAATTCGTCATGGCGGAAGGCGATCTGGTGCAACTGATGTTCCAGCGCGAAATCCCCGATCCGCACCGCTTTGGCCAGACGATCAAGGTCTGGTGGTACGACACCTACCGCGTCCGCGACGGCAAGATCGTGGAACACTGGGATTCGGCGATGGAGTAGGGGATGCGGCGAAACCCGCTGTGTTGAAGGGGAGAGTGTGGTGAAGGCTAAATCAGGCAAAGCGGTCGAGTAGCGATCTTGCTGGCCGACCTGCCCCCGGTGGTGATTACCGCGCCCCTCGCAGAGGAGCCGGCCACGGTGCGAGGAGAGGTCTACGGCCCCGTTGATGAAGAGACGGTGCCGCGAGATAAAGGTGGCGCACAGGAATGCCCCGAGGCAAAGCCCGATGAGATTGTCGTCTGCACTGCGGTGGACAATGAAAAATACCGCGTCCGGCAAACCGCTCCACCACAAAAGACTGCCTCTCAGGAAATCGGAGAGGCGCTCAATATGAAGATTGGCAACCTTGAGGTTGGCTCCATCGATAAGGGCGATGGAACCCGCTTTCTTGGCTTACGCATTAAGTTTTGATGGCGTCCTTGTAATTCATATAATCGCCAAACGGAAAAGGGCCGCTCCGAAGAGCGGCCCTTTTTGTTTAGACTGTCAGCCAGTTCTCAGAACAGGCCTTCGATCTGTCCGTTTTCGAGGCGGATGAATTCCGCGCTCGGTACCTTGGGCAGGCCGGGCATGGTCATGATGTCGCCGCAGATGGCCACGATGAACCCGGCGCCCGCCGCCAGCCGCACTTCGCGAACCGGCACGGTGTGGTGCACCGGGGCGCCCAGCTTGGTCGGGTCGGTGGTGAAGCTGTACTGAGTTTTCGCCATGCAGATCGGCAGGTTGCCGAACCCGGCGTCTTCCCATGCCTTCAGCTGGTTGCGGACCGACTGGTCGGCGATCGCTTCGTCAGCGCGATAGATGCGGGTGGCGATCGTGTTGATCTTTTCCCACAGCGGCATTTCAGCGGGGTAGAGCGGGGAGAACTGGGCAGCGCCGCTTTCCACGATTTCCACGACCTTCTTGGCCAGTTCCTCGGTCCCGGCGCTGCCGTTGGCCCAGTGGGTGCAGACGATGGCTTCGGTGCCCACTTCGGCCACCGCATCCTTGATCACCTGCAACTCGGCTTCGGTGTCGCTGATGAAGAAGTTGATGGCGACCACGGCCGGCACGCCGAACTGGCGCACGTTTTCGATGTGGCGCAGCAGATTGACGACACCGGCCTTCACCGCGTCGACATTTTCCTTGCCCAGATCGGCCTTGGCCACGCCGCCGTTCATCTTCAGCGCGCGCACCGTGGCGACGATCACCGTGGCAGACGGCTTCAGGCCCGCCTTGCGGCACTTGATGTCGAAGAACTTCTCGGCACCCAGATCGGCGCCGAAACCGGCTTCGGTCACGACATAGTCGGCCAGCTTCAGCGCGGTCTTGGTCGCGGTCACGGAGTTACAGCCGTGGGCGATGTTGGCGAACGGACCACCGTGGATGAACGCCGGGTTGTTCTCCAGCGTCTGCACCAGGTTCGGCTGGATCGCGTCCTTCAGCAGCACGGCCATCGCGCCGTGGGCCTTGATGTCGCGAGCGCGCACTGCGCTCTTGTCACGGCGATAACCGATGATGATGTTGCCGATCGATTCCTCAAGGTCTTCGATCGAGGTCGCGAGGCACAGGATCGCCATGATTTCGGAAGCGACCGTGATGTCGAACCCGGCTTCACGCGGATAGCCGTTGGCCACGCCGCCCAGCGAGCTGACGATCTGGCGCAGCGCGCGATCGTTCATGTCCAGAACGCGGCGCCAGGTGATGCGGCGGGTGTCGAAACCCTGCTCGTTGCCCCAGTAGATGTGGTTGTCGATCATCGCGCTTAGCAGGTTGTGCGCGCTGGTGATCGCGTGGAAGTCACCCGTGAAGTGGAGGTTGATGTCCTCCATCGGCACGACCTGGGCGTAACCGCCGCCAGCGGCGCCACCCTTCATGCCGAACGACGGGCCGAGCGACGGCTCACGCAGGCAGACGGCGGCGTTCTTGCCGATGCGGTTCAGGCCGTCGGTCAGGCCGACAGACGTGGTGGTCTTGCCTTCGCCGGCGGGGGTGGGGTTGATGGCGGTGACCAGCACCAGCTTACCGTCGGGGCGATCCTTCTGCTGGTTGATCCAGCTCATCGCGATCTTGGCCTTGGTGCGGCCATAGGGTTCAAGCGATTCTTCCGGGATGCCCAGGCGGGCGCCGATCTCTCCGATCGGCTTCATCTTGGCTGCGCGGGCGATCTCGATATCGGTGGCCATGGATGTCCTCTTCCGGTTGGGGGCGGTGGTGGTGCCGCTTTTCACAATCCTGAAAACTTCGCAATCACGAAATTCGCTTACGCCATACAGCGCTTAGGGCGCGATGCTCAAGCCCGTTCTTGCGCGAAAGCGGATGCGGGCGTTGGATAGTTTCCGGCTGGCGCTTGTGAAGCGGGGGCGGAGCGGATAAGTTCGCGCTTCGTTCCATTTTGGTCCGGAGTATTGCGTGGAACCGTTCGCCATCATTCTTGTGCTGTTCGCGTTGGTGATCGGCGCCGCGCTCGGCTGGTTCGCGGGTTCGCGCCCGATAGCCGACTGGAAAGCGCGGCATGACGACCGCGATGGCGCGGCGAAGGATAATGAGGCTCAGTTCAAACGCGCCGCCGCTGAACTCGGCCAGGCGCAGATAGAGATCGCGACGCTCAGGGCGAATGCTGAGAACTTCGACAAGCAGATCGCCCAGCTTAATCAGGCGCGGGAAGATCTGGTCGCTCAGTTCAAGGCTGCTGGCGGAGAGGTGCTGTCGAGAGCGCAGGAGGAATTCCTCAAGCGGGCGGAGGAGAAGTTCGGCCACTCGGAAAAATCCAACAAGCAGGCCGTGGCCGCTTTGCTGGAGCCGGTGAACCAGCGCCTGCAACGCTATGAGAATCAGGTTGAGGCGCTGGAAAAGCGGCGCATCGACGCCTTCGGTCAGTTGACCGGTTTGATAGAGAGTATGCGCACGGGGCAGGAGGAAGTTCGGCGCGAGGCGCAACGTCTCGGCAACTCGCTGACCAATGCCCCAAAGGCTCGCGGCCGCTGGGGCGAACGCGCGCTCCAGAATGTACTGGAACAGTGCGGCCTGTCCGAACACACCGATTTCATCACCGAACACTCGGTGGATACGGATGAAGGGCGCAAGCGGCCCGACGCGATCGTCCGCATCCCCGGCAACAAGCAACTGGTCATCGACGCCAAGGTATCTCTCAACGCCTATCAGGCCGCGTTTGAGGCTGACGACGATGGCGAACGCTCGCGCCATCTCGATCTGCACGCCAAATCGATGCGCAACCATGTGCAGACGCTGGGCGCGAAGTCCTATCAGTCGCAGTTCGAAGATGCCCCGGATTATGTCGTGATGTTCGTGCCGGGCGAACACTTTGTCGCCGCCGCGCTGGAACATGATCCGGAGCTGTGGGACTTCGCGTTTCGTAACAAGGTCTTGCTGGCCACCCCGACCAATCTGGTCGCGATTGCCCGTACCGTGGCGCAGGTCTGGCGGCAGGATGGGCTGGCGCGCGAAGCGCAGGAGATCGGGCGGATGGGCGGCGAACTTTACGATCGCCTTGCCGTTGCGGCGGATCATCTCAAGGGCATGGGCGCGGGGCTCGATCGCGCGGTTCGCAAGTATAACGACTTCGTCGGCAGCTTCGAACGCAACGTTCTTTCTTCCGGCAAGCGCCTGCGCGAAAAACACATAGAGATCGGCAAGCGCGAAATAGAGGACGTGCCTGTCATCGAAAGCGCGCCCCGTTATGGCGCGGCAGAGGGAGAACCTGCTGCACGTCTGGTTGACACCGGCGGGGGCGAGGGGGCACGAAGCGCCGGATGAAACCGACCGCCTCCGCCCTGTTCCTGCTGCTCGCGTGTTCCGCGTGCAGCCAGCAGGATGCTCCGGCGGAGGAACTGGCGGAAACCGCGGAGCAGATTGTCATGCCAACGCCCACGCCGCTGGCTGCCGGCCCTCTCGCTCCGCGCGATACTTGTGCCACGGTGGCAGGCGCGGATGATTTCCGGGCTCAACTGGCAGATGCGGTGAAGCGGCGCGATGCAGATGCTTTCGCCGCTCTCGCCGCGCAGGACATCAAGCTCGATTTCGGCGGCGGCGCCAGCAGCGCGGAACTGCGTAAGCGGCTGGAAGACAAGTCATGGGATTTGTGGAACGAGCTTGACGAGTTGATGGCTCTGGGTTGCTCGGCCAATGCTCAGGGCGGGATCACGATTCCGTGGTTTTTCGATCAGGACCTTGGCCGGATCAACCCCGTTTCCGGCTGGCTGGTCACTGGAGAGCGGGTTCCGGTGCTGTCCGCGCCCGATCCCGACAGCGCAGAAGTTGCCACTATTTCGTGGAGCGTGGTGGAACTCACTGCTCTCGATCCGGAGCGCGATTATCAGCAGGTGCAACTGTCGGACAAGCAGCAGGGCTTCATCGCCACCGACAAGCTGCGCAGCGTGATCGATTACCGCCTCATCGCGTCCAGCCGTAACGGCCGCTGGCGCATCACCAGCTTCGTTGCGGGCGACTGACGCGTCGGGTTAGTTACGCGCAAGCACCGCCGAATGCTCAGCCGATTTCAGCGTCAGCACATTACCTGACAGCTCCACGGTGGGGTTGGCTGAAAGCAGCGCGTTGACCGCGGCTTCCTGCTCCATCTTCCCTTCGCAGAACATGCGGGTGGAAATCATCGGCCCTTCCAGCACCAGCCGATTGCCATCCAGATGCCAGTGCCCGTTCATGCCGTTGCATCCGGCATTGGCGCTCAGCCGTTCGGCAAATTCCAGTTTCGTTTCGGGCGCAACGGGCGCCGCGCCGTCAATCGTGGTGAAGCGCCAGTTCGTCCCCGTCAGCGAGGGTGCGTCAGCGGCAGGCGTCATGCACGCGGCCACGGCCAAAGGGAGGAGGGCAGGCGCAAGAAACTTGATGGCCATCGTCGATCCTTCAGAAACACTGAAACTGAAACGGTCTCCCTTGTCGGCCGTTCCGCATCACCTGTCGATATGGGCCAGCACTTCATAGGCCAGCACGGCCCCGGCCACGGCGGCGTTCAGGCTGTCCGCCCGCCCGCGCATCGGCATGGTCACGCGCAGGTCGCAGGCCATCTCGTATTCTTCCGGCAGCCCGCGCGATTCGTTGCCCACCAGGATGAAGCACGGCGCGGCATAGGGCGCCTCGCGATAGGGCATGGCATCGCGCAGGCTGGCGGCCACCAGCTGCCCCGCGCCGGAACGCAGCCACGGCAGAAACTCCTCCCACCGCGCCTGCGCGATACGCTGGGTGAAGATCGCGCCCATGCTGGCCCGCACCGCTTCCACGGAAAATGGGTCGGCACTGTCGTCGATCAGGATCAGCCCGCCTGCGCCCACGGCGTCGCCGGTGCGCAGCATCGTGCCCAGATTGCCGGGATCGCGCAGCGCCTGCGCCACCAGCCAGATCGGCGCGGAATCGCGGTCCAGCGAGGCCAGAGAAGTGTCGAATTCCGCAAACACACCCGCCACGGCCTGCGGGTTTTCCTTGCCGGTGATCTTGGACAGGATGTCCGCGCCGGTCTCCAAGATCTCGCCGCCCGCACGCTCGACTTCCGCCTCCAGCGCATCGAGCAACGGATGCGGTTCGCGCCCGGTGGCCATCACCAGCATCTCGGGCAACTGGCCCGTTTCGCGGGCATCGGTCAACAGGCGCAGCCCTTCGGCCAGGAACCGGCCTTCGCGCTTGCGATGCTTCTTGTCGCGCAGCGAACGCAGGTATTTGACCGTGGGGTTGGAAAATCCGGTAATCGTGCGGCGCTGGGCCAATGCGTCAATCCTCGCCGAAGCCGCCTTCGATCATTTCAATCAGTTCGCCCAGGCGCGCTTCGGCGTCCGCGCCCGTCACGACCAGCTCTATAGTATCGCCACGCGCCGCACCCAGCATCATCAGGCCCAGTATCGATCCGCCGGCAGCGGAATGGCCGTCTTTCAACACGGTGACCTGGCACTGCGGCATGTCCGCGACAGTGCCCACGAACTTGGCGCTGGCACGGGCGTGCAGCCCGCGCTTGTTGACGATCGTTACCTCGCGGCGTGCCTCTCCCAAAGACGCCTCTCCCCGTTTATGCGTCGGCTAGGCCTCCTGGCCCAGAAACTCCGACGCGATTGTGATGTAGTTGCGGCCCGCGTCACGCGCGGCGGCAGCCGCGGCCTGCAGGCCCATTTCCTTGCGCGCGCCCGCCAGCCGGATCAGCATCGGCAGGTTGATGCCCGCGATGACTTCCGTCGTCCCCGGCTTCAGCAGCGATATGGCCAGGTTGGATGGCGTACCGCCGAACAGGTCCGTCAGGATGATCGCGCCCCGGCCCGAATCGACCTTCTTGATCGCCTGGGCGATCTCCTTGCGGCGGATTTCCATATCGTCATGCGGGCCGATGCACACGGTGGCGATATCGCTCTGCCGCCCGACCACGTGCTCCATCGCGTGAACGAACTCCTCGGCCAGATGGCCGTGTGTAACCAGGATCATACCGATCATGCGATGCGGAAACCCGTATCCGTGAGCTGCGCCCCGGTTACGCGCTCGGTTGTCTGTAAACAGGTCACGGCTGTTGCGGTCCTTCGATCATCTCGCCCGCACGGGACCCCAGGTTGCGGTGCAGCACAGTGGGCGAAAAGCCCGCTTCGCGCAAGGCCCCGGCGATCCGTTCGGCCACGTAAACGGAACGGTGATGCCCGCCCGTGCAGCCAAAGGCGATGGTTACATAGGTTTTCCCCTGCGCCGCATATCGCGGAAGCAGTTCGATCAGCAGTTCGCGGATGCGCGTGAAAGCGGATGCAAAGGCCGGGTCGCGTTCGATATATTCGCCCACACCCTTGTCCTGCCCGGTCAGCGGTCGCAGCTGCGGGTCCCAATGCGGATTGTGCAGGAACCGCATGTCGAACACCAGATCGGCAACCGGCGGCATCCCGCGCGCAAAGCCGAAACTGGTGACGGTCACTGTCATTTCGCGCGGCGCGCTGGCGCCGAACAATTCGCGGATGCGCTGCTGCAGGTCGTTGCTGGAAAAATGGGTGGTGTCGATCAGCACGTCCGCCCAGTTCCGCAAGGGCGACATCAACTCGCGCTCGGCGGCGATCCCGTCGGCCACAGGCCGGTCTTCCGCCAGAAAATGGCGGCGGCGCGTCTCGTTGAAACGCCGCTCCAGCTCATGCCCGGCACAATCCAGGAACAGGGTGCTCAGCACGATATCGTCGCGCCCTTCCAGCTTCCTCACGCGCTCCATCACCTGATCTGGAACGAAGCCGCGCGTGCGACAGTCGAAGCCGATGGCCAGCGGATGTTTCTGCGGGTCGTCGCCGACGAGGCGCGACAGCAGGCGGATCGGAAAGTTGTCGATCGCTTCCCAGCCAAGGTCTTCCAACTCGCGCAGGGCTGTGGATTTGCCCGCGCCGAGCATACCCGTGACCAGTACGATCTGTTGCCGCTCGTCTGATGAATCGCCCACCATATGAAGGCATGTGCGCCGGGGCCCCGCAAAAGGGAAGGGGGCGGTTCAGTCCGTCCCGTGAAGAGCCAGTGCCTGCTCCGCCCGCAGCGCCAGAATCGCACTGTCCGGCCACAGGCGGATCAGCGGCAGCGATGCGCCCGCCAGCTCCACGGCTTCCGCCGTTTCGACATAGCGCGGGGCCGCCGGGTCCAACCGCAGCACCAGACAGATCGGCGCGGGTGAAGCGGGCAGCGTGATCAGCCCGACATTGCGGACTTCCAGCAGTCCCTGAATATTGGGCGGGGGCAGGGCCCATGCCCGCCCATCCCGCTGTTCGATCAGGATGCCGTCATCGCCCACCAGCGTCGCGCCCCGATCGATCAGGGCCAGCGCCAGGCTGGACTTTCCGCTTCCCGGCGGCCCTTCGATCAGCACTCCGCGTCCGGCCAGCGCCACGCAGCTTGCCTGATGCGGCACTGGCGTCATGCGGCGGGCAGTTCCAGCACCATGCACGTGCCGTCCTGCCCGTCCTCGCGGCCGGATACGGAAAGCGTTCCGTCATGCGCTTCGGTGATCGTGCGCGCGATGGCCAGCCCCAGTCCGCTGTGGTTGCCGAAACTTTCGTCCTCGGGCCGCACGGAATGGAACCGGGTAAAGACTTTCTCCCGCTCGCTTTCGGGGATGCCCGGCCCTTCATCGCACACCAGCGCCTGCACCCGCCCGCCATCCGTACCCACGACATGTCGTACAGAGGCCACAACCTCGCCGCCGGGGGGGGAGAATGACACGGCGTTATCCAGCAGGTTGTCGATCACCCGCTCCAGCCTCAGCGGGACGCCCAGCACCAGCGCGGGCCGCGTCTCGCGCTCCACGGTAACGGCGCGCCCGGCGTTCAGCCCGCGATCTTCCCGGCTCCGCACCACGTTTTCGATCAGCGCGGCCAGGTCGATCGCCTCGAAGGTGGCGCGGCTCAATTCCGCGTCGATGCGGCTGGCTTCGGAGATTTCCGTCACCAGCCGGTCGATGCGCCGTACATCGTGCGCCGCGATCTGCGTCAGTTGCGCGCGCAGGTCGGGGTCGTCCACCTTCGGCAGGGATTCCAGTGCGCTGCGCAGGCTGGCCAGTGGGTTCTTGATCTCGTGGGCGACATCGGCGGCGAAGGATTCCACCGCGTCGATCCTGTGCCGCAGGGCTGTCGTCATGTCCGAAACCGCCCGCGCCAGCACGCCGATCTCGTCGCGGCGCTGTTGCATACGCGGAACTTCCACGCCGCGTTCGCGTCCCAGTCGCACCCGTACCGCCGCACCGCCCAGCCGCCTCAGCGGATCGATGATGGTGCGCGCCAGATAACGGGATAGGATGATGGATACGATCAGCGACAAGGCAATGATCGTCAGCAGCGATGTTCGCGCATCGCGCACCGCCTGCGTAATGTCGCTGGCGTTGCGTGTGGTCAGCAGGGTCGCGCCGTTGCGCCCCACCGGGGCGGCGGCGGTGATAACCGGCGTGCGATCGGGCGCGCGGCGCAGTTCGATTTGCGTCAGCCCCTGTTCGCGGGCGCGGACCAGTTCCGGCCAGGCGCTGGCATCCTGTTCTTCCGGTTCCTCGAAATCGGGCGGCTGCCGCGCGCCGACCAGAAAGTCGACCACCCGGTCCAGCCCGCGCGCGAAATCCTGTGGGAAGGGCGCGGCCACCGGATCGGCAAGGACGAACGATGGCTTGTCCAGCGCGAAACTGTCGGCCCACAATTCGCCCTGCGCGTCATACATCCGCAGGCGCATCCGCTGCTCCTTACCGATCTGGACCAGCAGCGCCTCCTGCCGGGCGCGCGTGGCCCCGGCCAGTGCCTCGGCCGTTATCTGCGCTTCGATGCGCGCCAGCTTGAACCGTTCGTCCAGCAATTGCCGGCGATAGGAATCGAGGAAGAACAGGCTGCCGGCCAGCAGCATCAGCGGGATCAGGTTGACCGCCAGAATGCGCGCGGTGAGGGATGCGTCGAACGGAAACCTCAGCCGCCATTTCCGGCCAGCTTGCCGGTCTTCAGCCATCGGAGAAGCTGTAACCCGCGCCATAAAGCGTGGCGATGGCGTCGAATTCCGGGTCGCTCGCGCGGAACTTGCGGCGCAGGCGCTTTATATGGCTGTCCACTGTGCGATCATCGACGAACACGTCGTCGGGGTAGGCCGCATCCATCAGTTGATTGCGACTTTTGATCACGCCGGGCCGCTGCGCCAGTGCCTCCAGTATCAGGAATTCCGTCACCGTCAGGGAAACGGGCTGGGCGTCCCACATCACCCGGTGCCGGGCAGGGTCCATCGTCAGCCTGCCGCGCACGATGCCGGGGCCTTCGCCTACTACCGCATCGGGCTCGCGGCCCGCTTCCCGCGGGGGACCGGCGCGGCGCAGGATCGCATTGATCCGCGCCAGCAGCAGCGTCTGGCTGAACGGTTTGGAGATATAATCGTCCGCGCCCATCGCCAGACCGGCGGCCTCGTCCTGCTCCTCGTCCTTGCTGGTCAGGAAGATCACCGGCAGGTTCGACCGCTCCCGCAACCGGCGCAGCAGTTCCATCCCGTCCATGCGCGGCATCTTGATGTCGAACACGGCCAGATCCGGCGGGTTGTCCACCAGCGCCTTCAGCGCCGTTTCCCCATCGGAATAGACGCGCGTTGCATACCCTTCGGCCTGCAGCGCGATCGACAGGGTGGTCAGGATATTCCGGTCGTCATCGACCAGCGCGATGCTGCGCAGGTGCTCGCCGGGTGCGGCCCCCTGGGCTGGCGTCGGCGGTGCCGCGTCCCCGTGCATCATCGGGCGATCCCATTGAACGAACTGGCCATCCGCCTCACTCGTAAACAGATATACCGGCCGATACAATCGGACGCGGAACGTGCCTGCGCGCGCGTTGATTCTGCCTGCATGTCGGGCGTCATGAAACCCGGTTGCGTGGTTGCATGCAGTTTGACTTTCCCCAACGGACCGACCCGGTATGAAACGGATCGTCGCGGTTGCATCCGCGTGGTTTGACGGAAACGCCCGCGCGCACTATGCGCGCGCAGTAAGAGCCGGGCCTGTTTTCGGTGATATATATAAGGGAGAGTTCCCCAGTGACCGCTTCGCTTTTCGTGCCGCTTTCGCGGCAGGGTATTGATACCGGCGCCACCATTCGCGCCAACCTGGGCACTGCTGCCCTGGTCGAAGAATCCGTGCGCCGGAATGAGGGCTTGCTGGCCGCGCACGGCCCGCTGGTTGTTGAAACTGGCAAGCACACCGGCCGCAGCGCGAAGGACAAGTTCATTGTCCGCGATGCAGAGACCGAAGACACCGTGTGGTGGGGCAAGGTCAACGTGCCGATGACGCCGGATCACTTCGCCGCGCTGAAGGCCGATTTCATGAAGGCGCTGGCTGAAAAGGACACGCTCTATGTGGCGGACCTGTTCGGCGGTTCGCAGCCGGAACATCGCGTCAACGTGCGCGTGGTTACGGAACTGGCGTGGCACAGCCTGTTCGTGCGCACGCTGCTCGTTCGCCCGACTGCGGAAGAACTGGCTGGATTCGCGCCGGAATACACGATCATCGATCTGCCCAGCTTCCAGGCTGATCCGGAACGGCACGGCTGCCGCTCGGAAACGGTGGTTGCGGTCAACCTGTCCGAAAAGCTGATCCTGATCGGCGGCACGAAATATGCCGGCGAAATGAAGAAGAGCGTGTTCGGCATCCTCAATTACCTGCTGCCCGCGCGCGGCGTCATGCCGATGCATTGCAGCGCGAACATCGGTTCCGATGGCAAGACGGCGGTGTTCTTCGGCCTTTCCGGCACCGGTAAGACCACGCTTTCCGCAGATGCCAGCCGCACGCTGATCGGCGATGACGAACATGGCTGGTCGGATACGGCTGTCTTCAACTTCGAAGGCGGTTGCTACGCTAAGATGATCCGTCTTTCTGCTGAGGCGGAGCCGGAGATTTACGCCACCACGAAGATGTTCGGCACCGTGCTGGAAAACGTGGTGATCGATCGCGACACGCGCGAACTCGATCTGGATGACAACTCGCTCGCGGAAAACAGCCGCGGCGCCTATCCGATCGAATTCATCCCGAACGCCAGCGAGGAAAACCTCGGCCCCGTTCCGGCCAACGTGGTCATGCTCACGGCCGATGCGTTCGGCGTTCTGCCTCCGATCGCGCGCCTTACGCCTGATCAGGCGATGTATCACTTCCTCTCGGGCTACACCGCCAAGGTCGCGGGCACGGAAATCGGCGTCACCGAACCAGAGGCGACGTTCAGCACCTGCTTCGGCGCGCCGTTCATGCCGCGTCATCCCAGCGTCTATGGCAACCTGCTGAAGGAACGGATTGCCAAGGGCGGGGTGCAGTGCTGGCTGCTCAACACCGGCTGGACGGGCGGCAAGTACGGCACCGGCAGCCGCATGCCGATCAAGGCCACGCGCGCGCTGCTCAACGCTGCGCTCGACGGCAGCCTGAACAACGCGGAATTCCGCAAGGATCCGAACTTCGGCTTTGACGTGCCGGTTGCGGTGGCGGGCGTGGACAGCGCCATCCTCGATCCGCGCTCCACCTGGGCGGACAAGGAAGAATACGACCGCACTGCTGAAAAACTGGTGCAGCTCTTCGTCGACAACTTCGCCCAGTTCGAAGCGCATGTTGACGAAAGCGTGCGCAAGGCCGCCCCGCAGGCAGCCTGATCGATACTGCCCCTCTCCTGTGTGAGAGGGGCAGCCGGGCCAGCGTATAACCCGCTGGCCCCGCGATCCTCTTCCCCGTCCGAATCCGCCTTGCGCCGCCGCGTGTAAGGCGCATCATGCTCATGGACGGGTGAATCAAGGAATCGCGAGCATGAGCAGCATTTTCGACACCATTCTGAGCGGTATCGGCGGCGCGCCAAACGATGTGGCGAACCTTGCCAACAAGGTGGGCATCGATCCCTCGATGGCGGAAAAGGCCATTGCCGCGCTGGGCGTCGCGCATCAGCAGCAGGGCGATACGGTTGAAGCTGCCGCAGCGAAGACGGGGCTGCCCACCGGCACCTTGCGGCAGATCGTGGAACAGATCGGCGGCGAAGGATCGCTGATGGAATTCGCCAATTCCCTGCAAAACAATCCCTATGCCAGCGGCATTCTGGGCAAGCTTGACCGGGATGGAGATGGCAGCGTGGTGGATGACATCACCGACATGGCCAAGGGCCTCTTCGGCAAGAACTGAGCTATGCGTGACGGCGGCGGCCCACTGGCCCCGCCGTCACCCAATTCATTCGGCTGTCCGCGCCGCTGAACGCAGCCTCAGGCCCAGCGCCACCAGCGTGATCCCGCCGATCAGGGCATAGATCCCGATCAGCCAGGCGACTGACAGCGCGCTCACCGCCGGGTCGTTCACCGCGATATAGCCGATCGCCACAGCCAGCAGCAGCGACAGCACACCGGCCAGCGCCAGCAGCCACTCGCCCTCGATCACCTTGCGCAGGCGGATCGCGGCCATGATCTGCAACACCCCGGTCACGCCCGCCCAGGCACCGATCATCACGACGGAAACGAACGCAAAGGCGAATGTCGAAAGCACGGGAAACAGTATGAACAGCACGCCGATCGCGATGCCGACCAGCCCGGAAAACAGCAGGGATCCCCACCGCTCGCTGCTATGCCGGGCGCCGCGCACGGCGGCGATCACCGAAAACACGCCATCCGCGAAACTGAACGCGGCGAACAACATCACGAAGGCGAACAGCGTCGGCCCTGGCCAGGCAAAGGCCAGAATACCCAGCACTATCAGCGCGGCCCCCCGTGCAACCAGCCAGCCCCAGTTGCGCTGCGGTAACGAGAACATGGCAGCCGTGAATCCCAGGCCTTCCGGCACAGGGTCCAACGGGGTGGGGCGGGATGGAAATGGGGGTGTGGACGTATCGGTAGCGGTCATGGCTCGATCCTCCTGCCGCATCAAACGCACGGATCGCCGTCTTGCTCCCGCATGATCTTCGCCCTGTTAGCCCAAAATAAACCAACGTCCGCCTAGGGAATCCGGGCGCGGCAAGCGCGCAGGCAGGCGAACGATGGCTGTACGGAGCATATTGAAAGGGTTGGCGCGCAGCGGCTCCGCCGCCACGCATTCTCCCGCCAACACCGCCGCTACAGTCATCTGCGCGGAAGACAGCGCCCGTCGCCTACAGGTGCTCGACGAATTCGAACGCGCCGGCATCGGCTGGATATGGGCTTCCGATGCGGAAGGGCGCCTGATCTATCTCTCCGGCGACGCGATTGAAAAGCTGGGCCGCTCGGCGGACAGCGTTCTCGCCCGGCCACTGGTCGCCTTGTTTGAAACGGATTCCGACAATCCTGATGAATGCAACGGCCGCCCGCTGAACTTCCAGCTCAACGCGCGCAGCCGCATCAACCAGTTGATCGTCCGCGTCGTGGGGGAGGGGGATCGCAGGCTTGCCCGGTCGACATGGTGGGCGCTTTCCGGCCATCCGCTGTTTGGGGAAGACGGTGTTTTCCTCGGCTATCGCGGCAGTGCCAAGGATGTCACCGCCGAATACGAACGCAAGATACTCGATGCGCGCATGGCGGAATACGATGCGCTGACCGGCCTCGCCAACCGGCACCGCATGAACAGGCGGCTCGAAAGCGTCCTTGCCGCCTATCGCACCGCCCGCCGGGCCTGTGCGCTGATGATGCTTGATCTGGACCGGTTCAAACACGTCAACGACACCATGGGCCATCCGGCGGGTGACGAACTGCTGCGTCAGGTTGCGGATCGGCTGCGCTCAATCGTTGGCAATCGGGGTGAAATCGGCCGCATGGGCGGTGACGAGTTTCAGGTGATCCTGCCCGATATGGATGATCGCGGGGCACTCGGCGATCTCGCCAGCAAGATCATCCAGATCGTGTCGCAACCCTATCCGATAGATGGCAAGCGCGCGATCATCGGCACCAGCGTGGGCGTGGCTATCGCGCCCTACGACGGTATCGACCGGGACGAGATTACCCGCGCGTCGGACCTTGCGCTCTACGCGGCGAAGAACGGCGGGCGCGGCCAGTTCCGCTTCTACTCATCCGACCTGAAGGACGAGGAGGAGGAACGCCGCCTCCTGCTCGATGATTTGCGTCAGGCGCTGGCGACGGACCAGCTTCAGCTCCACTACCAGCCGGTTGTCCGCACGCAGGATAATGTCGTGGTCGGGCTGGAAGGGCTGATGCGCTGGCAGCATCCGGAACGCGGCGATGTCTCGCCCCGCATCTTCATTCCGGCGGCGGAGGAATCCAGCCTCATCAGCCAGCTTGGCGAATGGGCGCTGAACCGCGCCTGCCGTGACGCGATGCAGTGGCCGGACAGTGTGCGCGTGGCGATCAACGTTTCGGCGGTTCAGTTCAACAGCGATGGCTTCATCGGCGTAGTGTCTCAGGCGCTGGCCGAATCCGGCATCGCTGCGGATCGGCTGGAACTGGAACTGACCGAAAGCGTGTTCATGGGCGACAGCGAACAGACGGATCGCACGTTCAAGGCGCTCAAGGAACTGGGCGTGCGGCTGGCGCTGGATGATTTCGGCACCGGCTATTCCTCGCTCAGCTATCTGCGCTCTGCCCCGTTCGACAAACTGAAGGTCGACAAGAGCTTCGTCGATTCCTGCACCCAGCAGGATCAGAACAGCGCCAAGATCATCACCGCGATCATCGGCCTGTCCGAGGCGCTGGGCATGGAAACCACGGTTGAGGGGGTGGAGGCGTTCGACCAGTTCAACCTCGTGTGCGAACGGGGCGCCCGATACATTCAGGGCTGGATCTATTCGAAGGCGGTTCCTTTTGAGGAGATCGTCGAACGCATGGCCAGCGGTGACATGCGTCTGGAACCTTCCGGCCCTGAAAAGCATCGGGAGGAACGACGCACGGTCTATCGCCGGGTGGGCGTGATTCACGACGATCACCGATATGACGCCGTCATGCGCGACTTGTCGAAAACCGGCGCCCGGATCGATGGCCTGCTGGGCGTGCCTGTCGGAACCGGGCTGGTTCTCGATCTGGGGGAGGGGCAACTGGCCGTGGGCACGGTGGCACGCAGCGAGGAAGCGACCATCGCCATCGAATTCGAAACGCCGCTGGTCGGCGACGGCGCGGGCGGGCTCTGCACGCGCCACCGCGTATCGCCCTATGCCCTCGCGGCGGCGGGGATGCCGCTGGCCGCGTTACCGCCGGGAAATTACCCGCTGGCGACCCCTGCTGGCACGCCGGGCGCCTCCCAAGGCAGCAAGCCACGTTTCATGCAGGTGGTGCCATCCACAGGCGCACAGGCCGCCTGACCGGCTGGCAATACGGATAAAGCGCGGAACGCTTCGTTAGTCAGCGCTTTGTAGATGCTAATCATGGGCGCACTATCCAAATCCACCGACAGCACGCACGCCTTGCCAGAGCTGGCGCACGAACTCGCCAACCTGTTGCAGGTGGTGAACGGCAATCTCGAACTGTTGGACGAACGCGTCGCTGACGAACCGGCACGGCGCTACCTGACCAACGCCCGCCTAGCCGCCGCCCATCTGGGCGAACTCAGCCGCGTGCTGTCGTCAAAGGTGCGAAGCTAGGGCGTAGGGCCTAGGCCGATCGGCGCTGGCAGAACTGAACGTCGATTGGCCCTAGACCCCCGCATACCACTGGTATCCCCGGTCCTCCCAGTATCCGCCCTGACCGCCTTCTATGTCGTCGAAGCTGTCGACCGCTTCGATGGCGGTGAGATACTTGGCATGTTTGTAGCCTAGCTGCCGCTCTATCCGCAGCCTCAGCGGTGCGCCGTTCGCCTCTGGCAGGGGTTCGCCGTTCAGCTCGTGCGCGATGATCGTCTGCGGATGATGCGCGTCATCCATGTCGCAGCTTTCGTAATAATAGGCGCCGCCCAGCGTGTCGGCGCAGCGGAAAATCAGATATCGAGCCTCTGGCTTCAGCCCGGCCATGTCCAGGATCGTGGAAAGCTGCGGCCCGGTCCACTGGCCGATCGCGCTCCACCCCTCCACGCAGTCATGCCGCGTGATCTGGGTCCGCTGGGGCAGGGCGCGCAACTCGTCCATCGACAGGCTCAGTTCCCGCTCCACCAGCCCGCGCACTTGCAGGCGCCACGCGACAAAGCCGTTTTCCAGACCCTCGTTATAGGCGGGTGTGCCCACGCCGATGCTGCCGTTGCCGCGAAAGAACGGGGAAATGTCGGCCTTGCTGTATTCGCGCGCCATGGCCGGCCTGCCGCCCAGCGTGCGCTGCGCGGTGCGGCTCACTGTTTCGGCCCCGTCCACCAATGTGCCGAACCATTCGGTCTTGCCGATCTTCGAACAGCCGGTGGTGAACAGCGCCGCGATACCGGCCAGGATGTTACGCCGCTTCATCGATGCGCCCTCCGGTGATCATGTCGCGCAGGTTCCTCAGCGGCTTGTTCAGCAGCACCAGAAGCACATGCACGACGAAGAAGGCGAACACGCTCCACGCCACGATGAAGTGGATCGACCGCGCGCTTTGCCGCCCACCGAACATCGGTGTCAGCCATGACCACGCGGCGTCCATGCCGGGGCTCATCGCCATGCCGGTCAGCACCATCAGCGGCAGCAGCACGAAGATGACCACGGCATAGGCCAGTTTCTGCAACGTGTTGTATTTGCCCGCGCTGTGCGTGAAATCGAACCGCAGATGCGCGCGGATGTCGGCCCATATCGCCGGCCAGCGCCGTTCCTCCCGCCCCGGCACGATATCGCGCCGGGCATGGCCGGTCAGCAGCGCGCCCGCGATGAACAGCAGCAGCGAGATCGAAAACACCCATGCGAACAGCACATGCCAGTCGCGCGCGCCGCCAAGGCTGTAGTAATTCGGGATCGTCGCCCATCCGGGGAAACGCATGACGTGCATCCACGCATCTTTGGGATCGAAGCCCCATTCGCCCCAATAGAGATGGCGATGCGCGTTGGAGATATTCAGTCCCGACATGAACAGGATCGCGACGCTTATCAGGTTTACCCAGTGCCAAATCCGCGTGCCGAGGGCGTGACGCCTCTTCATCCGCCGTCTCCTTCGCGGGCGAGATACATCACGTCGCGCGGTTGGGCGAGCATGTGCTGCCCTGAATCCACGAACAGCGTCTGCCCGCTCGCCAGTGGCCCGCTGGCAAGAAACCATGCGGCCTCAGCGACTTCGTCGGCAGAGGTGCGGCGCTTCAGCAGGTTCAGCCGGTGCGAGATGTCCGCGTCCCCCTCTGCCTGATCGTGGCTTGCCAGAATGGCTCCGGGGGCGAGGGCGTAGATCCGGTCCGCCGGGTCTGATGCCATGGCCAGCATCGGCACAGTGGCGGCCATCGCGTGCTTGCTCATCGTATAGCTGAAGAAATCGGGATTGGGGTTGGCGATCTTCTGATCCGTCACCTGAATCACCCGTCGCCCCACCGCTGACCGCGCCTGCCGCAGATAAGTTTGCGCCATCAGTGCCGGGGTACTGGCGTTGACCTGCATCGCTTCCCAGCCGATCCCGATGTCCAGCGCCCGCGCGTCGTCTGGCCGGAATACCGACGCCGAATTGATCAGTGCGCGCCAGTCATCCAGCCGCTCCGCCAACTCGCTCACCGCCGCTACCGCCGCCGCGCTGTCGGCCAGATCGAAGCGCACCACTTCCGCACTCGGCAGTTCCGCCGCCAGCGCCTCTGCCTCCGCCACGGATCTGTTGCAGTGGATCGCCACATGCCACCCGCCCGCGCCGAACCTGCGGCTGATCGCCGCGCCTATCCGCCGCGCGCCGCCGGTTACGAGGACGGCGGGCGTCGTCATGCGGCCACGTTCAGGCTGCGCCATCGAAGGATGCGATGATCGGGCACGGCCCCTTGTCGCTCGCCGCGCACTCATGGGCAAGTTTTGACAGCGACCGCCGCGCTTTCTCCAGCGTTTCGATCTGCGCGTCCAGCGCGGCGATCCGCGCGCGCGCCATCTCCCGCGCACGCGGCCGGTCATCCGTGCGGTCGAGATGCAGCAGTTCCGCGATTTCCTCCAGCGTGAAGCCCGCCGCCTGCGCGGATCGGATGAAGCGCAGCCGCCGCACCTCGTCCGGGCCATAGTGGCGGATGCCGCTCACGCCCGTGCGCTTGGGGCGGGGATCGGTCAGCAGCCCGCGCCGTTGATAGTATCGAACCGTTTCCACGCCGACCCCGGCCTCGCGGGCCAGTTCGGCAATGCTCATCGCAGCCATGCTTGACTCCGTACCATGGTACGGAAGGTATATGGTGATCCTTCACGATGGAACAATCACGAATCGAGCCCCTGCATGGCATCCAGTGAACCCCGCACGGCCACCCTGCATCGCATGGTGATGCCCACCCACACCTGCCCCTATGGGCTGAAGGCGAAGCACCTGCTGGAAAGCAAGGGCTACACGGTCGATGACCGCTGGCTCACCACCCGCGAACAGACCGATGCGTTCAAGGCCGAACATGGGGTCAAGACCACGCCGCAGATCTTCATCGGCGGCGATCGGATCGGCGGGTATGACGATCTGCGCCGCTTCTTCGGCCTGAAAGTAGCCGATCCCGACGCGACCAGTTACAAACCCGTGCTGGCCGTGTTCGCCATTACCGGCGCACTGGCGCTCGCCGCCAGCTACGCCGCGTTCGGCTCTGCCTTCACCGTTCGCGCGGCGGAATGGTTCATCGCCTTTTCGATGGCCGTGCTGGCCATGCTGAAGTTGCAGGATGTGGAACGGTTTTCGACCATGTTCCTGAACTACGACCTGCTGGCAAAGCGATGGGTGCCCTATGGCTACATCTACCCGTTCGCAGAGGCGGTGGCCGGTGTGCTGATGGCGGCGCGCGCGCTGGACTGGCTGTCGATCCCGCTGGCGCTGTTCATCGGCACCGTGGGCGGCGTTTCGGTGTTTTACGCGGTCTACATCCAGAAGCGGGAACTGAAATGCGCCTGCGTCGGCGGTTCCAGCCGCGTGCCGCTGGGTTTCCTCTCGCTCACGGAAAACGTGATGATGGTGGCTATGGCGCTGTGGATGCTGCTCGGCCATATGGGATAGCGATGCGCCTGCTGCTGATCCTCGTCCTGCTGTTCGCCTCGCTCGGCTTCGTGCCGACGGCGAGCGCGCAGGCGGGCCATTGCCACGATCAGGGGCAGGCGCAGCAGATGCACGGGCAGCATGGCGAAGGCCATCACGGCAACCGGGATCGTGAGGATCGCGGCGGCGCCGCGGCCATCGTTCACGTCTGCGTGGGCTGCGCGATCATGGCTTCTTCTGACGCCTTGACCGTGCCGGCACAGCGCCCCGGCCTTCCGCGCTCCGCCGCCGAATCCTCCCTGCCGCCGGCTTTCGACGCGAACCCCATCCCGCCGCCACCCCGATTGGCCTGATCTTTCGAACCTTTTTTCAGTTCGTCAGTTCAGGACATTTGAGATGAAGACCCTCTTTCTAGCGAGCGCCGCCGCGGCGCTCCTGCTGCCGCACATGGCTGCGGCGCAAAGTCACGACCATCAGCCTGCCGCACAACCGGCTGATACGCCCACGGATCAGCCCGCGCCGGATCATTCGCAGATGGACCATTCCGCGATGGATCATGCGCAGATGGATCACAGCATGATGGGCCACACCGCCCATTCCATGCCCGATGGCCCGGCCGAAGGTTCCGGCACCGCGCGTCTGCCGCAGGCGGAAGGGATGATGCCCGGCGTGCATTTCAATCTCGGCGGCGGCTGGCAGGGTATGGCCCACGGCTATGCCTGGGGCGCCTATACCGATCAGACCGGCCCTCGCGGTGATGACATGGTGTTCGTGCAGTCGATGGCGATGGTCATGGCGGAAAAGGCGTTCGATGGCGGCCGCCTGCAATTCAAGGGCATGGTCAGCGCCGATCCGCTGATGGGCGATCGCGGATACCCTATCCTGTTTGCGGTGGGTGAAACGGCTGACGGTGTGTCGCTGGTCGATCGCCAGCATCCGCATGATCTGTTTATGGAACTGTCCGCGCGGCTCGATCTGGATATCGCGGATGATACCCGCGCTTTCCTCTATGCCGCCCCGGTGGGGGAACCGGCGCTGGGGCCGCCAGCGTTCATGCACCGCGCCTCCGCCCGCCTGAATCCTGACGCGCCGATCACCCACCACTGGTTCGATTCCACCCACATCACGTTCGGCGTGCTGACCGGCGGCGTGGCGACCGACCTGTGGCAGATAGAAGCTTCCGGCTTCCGTGGGCGGGAACCGGATGAAGACCGCTGGGATATCGAAAAGCCCCGGCTCGATAGCTGGTCGGTGCGGGCTACGCTCAACCCTTCGCCCAACTGGGCCATGCAGGTCAGCCATGCCCGGATTGACGAGCCGGAGGCGCTGCATCCGGGTCAGGACGAGGCGCGCACGACAGCCAGCGTGATCTACAATTCAGGCAATGGACTGGCCGCCACGGCGGCGTTTTCCAGCAAGAACCGCATGCCGGGCGATACGCTGACGGCGTGGCTGGCAGAAGCGAGCTGGGATGTGACCGATCGTCACACCCTGTTCGGTCGGCTGGAAAACGTCGCCAATGACGAACTTTTTCCCGATCATGATGATCCGCTGCACGATCAGGCATTCCGCATCACGAAGTTGCAGGCGGGCTATGCCTATACCCTGCCACTGGGCAGGGTTTTCGCCCTTTCGCTGGGCGGCAGCGTG
>DATMGK010000074.1:0-63375 GCA_035555595.1 Croceibacterium sp.
TCCACATCACGCCCGTGGGGTCGCGCTGGCAACGCAGCACGCACAGCATCCGCCCGCTCGGCAGCATATAGCCGCGCGGATAGAACCAGCGATGCCCGCCGAAGCGATAGGTGCTCTGATAATCGCCGTTGGCGGCGTAGTACGGGTCCTGCTTCGGCGTGATGAAAGTCAGGAAATGGAAATCCGTGCCGCCCGGCGGCAGGGCGAAGACGCAGGGGTGGCGGTTCCACCCTTCCTTGTCGACTTCGATCAACCAGATCAGCGCCGTGCCATCGGGTCGGACGAGGACCGAATTCATCCCGGATATGGAATGCAGCGCATCCTTGGGCACGGCGATGGATGGGCTCCATGTCCGGCCCCGATTGCGCGATACGCGCACGTCGGTGCGGCCTTCGGGCGTGCCGAAACCGGCCCCGCTGTTGGATAGGATGGTGTTCTTGTCCAGAAAGTCGATCGGCTGAAGATCGCCCATCGTCTTTGCCCCGGCCATCGCCGGGTCGGCATTCGTCATCATGTTGATGACCGGTTCTTCCCAGGTGCGGCCCCAATCGCGCGACCGAAGCGCGACCGACTTGCTGCCCAGCCCCTCGCGCCCAAGATTGTCGTGGCTGATGTCATCCGCGCTGCCGTATCGGGTGGTGATCGATGTCACCTGCTGCAACAGCTCGCCATCGCCGAAATTCCAGTAGCCCATCGTGTGCGGCCAGCCGGTCATCTCGTCATCGCGCTGATAGACAACCGCATGATCGACATTGGTCAGCTTTCGCGCTGGCTCGTACGATCGGATCGCTCCGCCCGTCTGGCCCCTTGCAATTGCGGAATATAATACCGCCGAAGCCGATCCGGATATGAGCATCGCCCTGCGGGAAATCATGCCTGCTGGCTGCAAGAAATCCATTACCATCGCTCTCCGTCTGTCTGAATTTTCTTGCCCCGTTTCGCTGCCACTACCCGGGCGATGGACACACCCATCGCCCGGGTCGAACGGAGAATTATATTGCCATGAAAGATCAGAACGACTTGCTCACATTAAGATACCATTCGCGGGGATTGGATGGCTGTCCCATATTTGCCCCGGCGCCCAGGCCCTGAATGAATATCGTCTTCTGGCGATAGTACTTCTCGTTCGTCAGGTTAGTGACGCCGAGGGAGACATTATAGCCGTCTTCCAGATTGTTATATGTAATACGGGCATTGAACGTGGAACGTGCCGGATCGTCGAGGTGGGTATAGTCTGTGCTCCACGCGACCTTGCTGATCCAGAACCAGTCCAGGCGCGGCGTGATCGTGCCTGCCAGGTCCGGCACTTCCAGACGGTACTGGATGCCCCCGTTCATGGTGTAGTCCGGGAAGCCAACTGGTCGTCCGGTAGTGGAACCGCGGTCGGTGTAACCGAACGAATAGTTGATAGTCAGGTCATCGATTGGCTCGGCCGTGACTTCCAGTTCCAGACCTTGGATCGGATCGCCGTCTGCTACCGGGTAATTCCATGAACGCCCGATGCAAGTGATGCCTACCGTGGTGCCATTGGGCGCGCCGTCAGTGGCGGCGTTGTACGGTCGGCAGTTGCTGAAGTCATCGGAGAACTGCGTGTTATCCGGCCCGTCGGTGATCAGCGTTTCGTTACCCGGCAGGATTTGCAGGGTGGGGCTGTTCACATCATAACGCGGTTCGCGACCGCTGAACGAACCGTTCCGCATTGAATAGTCCATGCGGAACGCCGCGCCGTTCAGTCGCAGGCGCCGGTTCAACAGATCGGCCTTGAAGCCGATTTCGTAGCTGATCAGCGCGGTGGGATATTCCTGCTGAATTTGTCCCGCCTGGAAGATGCGCGTCTGGAACCCCGGCAGGCGATATCCTGTTGCTGCGGAGGCATAGACCATGATGTCTGGAGTGACTTCGTAGTCGGCGCCGACCTTCCAGTCCCAACGGCTGTTTTCGATCATCACGTCGAAAACGGTGCTGCTCGATCCCGGCCGGAACGTGGTTGATCCGGGAAGGGAATTGTCGAACAGCGCCGAATATTCCACGAACTTCTCATCCCGCGACCGGCGGATGCCGCCGTTGATGCTCAAACCGTCGAGGATGCCGAACAGCTCATAGGGCCGCAGGGTGGCGTTCAGATAGGCAGCCTTGGCTTCCGGATGATAGATGACATCGTGGAACTGCTGCGTGCCGTTGCGGACGTTCTGCGGGTGGCCGTTCTCCACCGCCTTGCCGTCATAGTAGAAAAGACCTGCGACCCAATCCAGCCATCCGTGCTGTCCGGTCAGGCGCAGTTCGCCACTCCAGTACGTCATCGTATCTTCGTGATAGATGATGGAATCGGCCAGGGGCGTGCCGTCCCACCCAGCGCCGAAGCGCGTGTAGATCCGCCGGTATCCGGCAATCGCCATCGCCTCGATGTCGTCCGTCACGCCTACGCGCAGCTTGCCGTTGACGCCCCAGTTCTCGACCGGAACGGTTCGGCCCCAGCAATTGCCACCCCGGAACAGAGAGCCATTGTAATAGGTGTTCCCAGGGATCTGCGTTCCCGCGGGGATGGGATCGCACATATTGTCATAGGTGCTGTAGAGATCGTCTGTTTCGAACCTTTCGTCCCACCGGAACGGTGTGCCCGGTATCGAATACCGGTCGAACATGGTGATGAAGTTCTTGTTCACGGCAGGGGCCGTTTCGTCGATTATGCCGTTATAGGGGCCCCAGGCATTGCCGAATTCATCAAGATCGCGCAGCCTCCCATAGTTAAGCTGGTAATCATACTCGAACACCTTCTCCGCGGCGGATTCGTTGTTCGATTTCGTATAGTCGCCAGAGATATTCAGCTCGATATCAGGCGTCGCCTCCCAGCGTAGCGCGCCACGCACAGCGCGCATGTCTTCACCGCCATAATGGTCGATCACGCAGTTGTCTGGCTGCCGCCCGCCGACCCAACTTGTCTTTGAACTCTGGAACGGAAAGGTGCCCGCCAGTTCCGGCGTTCCCTTGCGATACATTTCGCAGCTGAAATCCAGCAGTTCCATGTAACCCGTACGCTTCTTTGAAGCGACCGAGATGCTGGCGGCCAGGTTTTCGGCGAGTGGGATGTTCATGCCGGCACGCGCGTCGATGCGATCGTATGATCCTACGGTAACATCGACATAAGCGCTGAAATCGCCAAAGCTTGGCTGGCGCGAAACGAGGTTCACCGCACCCGAAATCGCGTTGCGCCCGAACAGGGTGCCCTGCGGGCCGCGCAGCACTTCGACCCGTTCCAGATCCAGCAGGTCGAAGTTCGATCCGAACAGGAACGGATAATAGATGTCGTCGATGTAATAGGCGACCGCCGGTTCCGAGGAGAACTGCGTGTTCGTCGTACCAAGGCCGCGAACGGTCACGGAAACACCCGCACCATAGATGCCTTGCGATTTACGGAACGTAGCGTTGGGAACGACCGATCCCAGATCGGCAAAAGTGGTGATCTGCTGCGCCTCAAGGTCTTCCGAACTGATCGCGGTGATCGCGATCGGCACATCCTGCACGTTGGTGGCGATGCGGGTGCCGGTCACGACGATCTCGCTCAAGCCGCTGGTGCGGGCTTCTTCGGCTTCTTCCTGGGTGTTTCCCGGATTAGCCTGCGCCAGGGCGGGTTGGTGCATGGCCATTGCAATGACGGAGCCGGAAACCAGTAAAACCCTGTTGAGCATCTAATCCTCCCCTCTAACGGCTGGTTTATTGCCTGCTAACTAGGGGGTGGGCGCCGTTGACGACTTTACCGCAGGGGCGCTGGCATTTGCCCTTTCGAATAGAGCTTGCGGTCGGGTTCCTGTATAACGACCGTTACTCGCATTGGTGTGCGGGAAGTGTGAGTGGAAAACCTGCCTTACTTCGCAAACACTTGCAGATCGGACTTTAAGTGGCGTGTAAGTGGCTGCCCCCGGCACACGAGAAAGCTGGTCCTTCCCGGTGCGCGCCCTCGTTCAACTATTGGCGCCGCCTGTGGCAGGTGCGCTGCGGCGGTTCACCCGTTCAGGGCTGCCCTGTGCCGCACGGCCGTTCGCACATATCCCGCTGTCTGCTTGGCCATTCCCTGCAGTT
Source organism: Croceibacterium sp. (assembly GCA_035555595.1). Classification (GTDB taxonomy): domain Bacteria; phylum Pseudomonadota; class Alphaproteobacteria; order Sphingomonadales; family Sphingomonadaceae; genus Croceibacterium_A. Next base: position 4,078 of record DATMGK010000074.1, read on the forward strand.
CTGCTGGTGATAGAGTGCGGCGCAGCGTGGCGGGGCGGCCGGTCCACAGTTCCGCCTCGCCGATAACCTTGCCGGGCGGCAGCAGTGCGCCCGCTGCCAGCATACCCCCCGATGCGACATGACAGCCGTCCATCACGATCGCCCCCATGCCCACAAAGGCGCCGGGTGCCAGCGTGCAGCCGTGGAGCAGCGCCATGTGGCCGATCAGCGAGTTTTCGCCGATCAGTGTGGGCAGGTCGGGCTCGTCCTCCACATGGATCACGGTGCCGTCCTGCACGTTGCTGCCCGCGCCGATAACGATGCGGTTGATGTCGCCGCGCAGCACGCAATTATACCATACGCTGGCTCCGGCGCCGATCTCAACATCGCCAATCACGCGCGCGCCGGGCGCGACGAAAGCGGTTTCGTGGATGCGGGGGCTCTGGCCGCCCAACGGCAGGATAGTGGCTCCGGGATAGCGTTCCATGTCCCGGCGCTAGGCTGTCCTCACCCGCTCGCCAACGCTCTCAGCCCGCGAGAGATAGCGCGAGGCGGAATCGTTCGTTTTTGGTGCCGGTTCGGGCAATTTCCGTTCCGCTGGCCGTGGTTCGAGCATGAAAAGCGATGCCGGCTTTAAGCTTCCCGGCGTCGGGGAACATTATCGATGATCGAATTCGGCCACCCCCCGCGCAAGGCGGACGGACTTCTCGGAACCTGGGTCAAGATTCCGGCGCTGGAAACGGTCGAGATGCTGGGCCACGCCGGTTTCGATTTCGTCGTCGTCGATCTGGAACATGCGCCGCTTGATATGGAAACGGCATACCGCATGATCGTCGCCGCGCAGGGGGCGGGCATGGCTGCGCTCGTCCGGCTGTCGGATCGTTCGGGCGCGCAGATCCAGCGGCTGCTCGATGCCGGGGCCGACGGCCTGCTGGTGCCGCATGTCGCCGATGTCGCCATGGCGGAACGGATAACGGGGGCGATGGTCTTCGCGCCGCGCGGCACTCGCGGGCTGGGCTCCACCTCTCGCGCCGGGCGTTGGGGGCTCGCGCCGATGGCCGACTATATCGCGCGCGGCGATCGCTGCCTGCGGATGGTCCAGCTTGAAGCGTGGGAGATATTGCAACAGGCCCCGGCTTTCCTTGATGTCGAGACGGTCGGCGGCGTTTTCGTCGGCTTGGGGGACCTGTTCCTTTCCAGCGGACGGCGGCCGGACGATCCTGAAACGGATGCGATGGTCGTGCGCGTGGCTGAAGATGCCCGCGCCGCAGGCAAGGCCAGCGGCATCGCCGCCGCCAGTGTGGAGGAGGCGCTCCGCTACCTCGAATACGGCTACTCTCTCGTCATGGTCAGTAACGATGGCACCCTGTTCGGGCGCGCGGCTCAGGCGGCTGTCGTCGGGGTCAGGGGCTGATGGTGGGGCGTATTTGCATGGGCCGGAAGGCAATATTCTCCTGTGCGGCACTTAGGGGTCGCTGAAATTGCCGGTTCCTCATCAACGGGATAGCGATAGCCGCCTGAACATGGATGGCGGGCAAGAGCTGCCGACAAGGGGAAGAGGAAGCATGGGGAAGATGTCACTGCGGAATATCGCGTGTGCGCTGATGGCGGCGGGCCTCTCGCTCTCGGCCTGCGTTTCGGCGGAAGAGGCTGATCCGGGCCCTATCTCGATTCACGGCAATATCCAGACGTTCGAGATCGCGCCCGTGCTGCTGGCGGCAGACGCGTTCTATCCGGGCGAAGCCACTGTGAAGATGGGCGGCATCGCCAACCTCGTCGGTGGTGCCAATATTCCCGGCTACGGGTCAGAAGGCGTGGCGGATGTCGCCACCCATGCTGAAACGCAGCTTCTGCGTTACTCGGTTGAAAACCCGAACGTGCGCGTCGTGCTCAACGTGACAGAGGGGCTCTATCGCATCGTCGCCCGGCGTTCGGCAGGCATCAACACGGTCGCCGATCTGAAGGGCAAGCGCATAGCGACCATCGCCGGCACCTCGGCGGGCTATTTCGTTGAGAGAATGCTGGCCGAACATGGCCTGTCGTTCAACGACATAGAGGCCGTGTCGGTGATGCCGCTGGACCGGATGGCGAAGGAGCTTGAGGATCGCAATGTCGATGCGGTGGCGATCTGGGAACCCTACAGCGAACAGGCTCTGCGCGCGCTGAAGGGCGATGCTGTCGAGTTCGAGGGCAAGGGCATTTATCGCGAGTTGTTCAATCTCAACACCACGGCAGAAAATCTCGCAGATCCGGCCCAGCGGGCGAAGGTTGTGGCCATCGTGCGCGCGATCATGGATGCGGCAGCGGCGCTCCGCACGGACCCAACTCGTGCTCAGGAACTGGTCAGCACGATTGGTGAACATGATCCGCAGGACGTGGCGGACGGCTGGAAGCACCATAACTTCGCCGCCTCGATGCCTTCGGATCTGCTCGATGTGCTGGTGGTGGAAGAACAATGGCTCGCCGCGCGGGATGAACGCCCGGCTCGCTCTCGCGACCAGCTTGCGACCCTGATTGATGACAGCGTCTATCGCGAGGCGGTGGCGCTGGGGGCGGCGAAGTGAGCGGCGCTTCGATGTGCTTAGGCCGCCGGGCGCTTCTGCTCGGCGGTGCCGCCGCGATCGTCGCGGGTTGCGCGGCGAACGGCGGAATCCCGCTGGCGCAGGCTGGCGGCGCGGCGGAACAGACTGCCCGGCTGGAGGACATACGCTCGATCCGCGAGATCAAGCGGTTGCAGCACCTGTGGGGCCACTATGCCGATGCCGGGCAATGGGCGGCCATGGCAGCTCTGTTCACGCCCGCTGGCGTGTGGACGGACGGGGCGACCACTGCATCCGGGCGGAATGATATTCACGCATTGTTGCGCCGCACGATGGGCGGCGGCGCGGACAGCCTTTCGGCCGATCGGCTGAATCTGCGATTGTTCATGACGCCGGTCATCACTCTTTCGCCCGACGGGCAAAGTGCACGGGGCCGCTGGCACGAGGTCGCATTGACAGGGCAGGCGGGCAGGGCCGCCGACTGGGCGGGCGGCATCCACGTGATCGATTACGCACGGGATGGCGGCAACTGGAAGATCGCCCGGATGCACTATCACCCGCAATATGCCGGGCCCTATGCCGGCGGCTGGCACAGTGTCTCGGCGCTCGTGGGCAGGGTCGATTATCACTACACGCCCGATCAGGCCGGAACCCCTGTTCCGCGCGGACGGGCGGCGGCCAGTGTCCTGCCTGACGGGGGGCTGGCAGCCAGGGCGGAGCTGCTGATGGCTGCCAGCCTCGCGGACAATCTGGTCGCCGCATTCGGCTTTTACCTCGACCGGCAGATGCATGAAGACATCGCCGATCTTTTCACCACCGATGGATCGGTGGAAATCGCCGGGGCGGGGCGCTGGTCGGGGCGCGATGGCGTGCTGACCGCGCTTCATACTTTTGGCACTCCTGGGCTGGATACCGGCGAACTGAATGATCGCCCTCAACTCATGCCGGTCGTCACGGTGGCGGCAGACGGGGCCAGCGCCTCTGTCCGCGTGATCGAAATCGGAATGACCGGCCAACATGGTGGGGAGACTTTCTGGTCCGCAGCCGTGCAGACCTTCGATCTGGCACGGGGGAACGACGGCAAGTGGCGGATCGCCGCGCTTCACCGCACCCCACGCATGCGCGCCACCTATGCCGATGGCTGGGCCCGTCCCCTGCCGGGCGCCAGCTATCCGCAAACACCACCCGCGAAAATCACCGCTGGAATGGCCTTGTATGAGGAGCCCAGTTTTACAGGCACCGGCGATGCGGCGACGCTGCTGGCGCGGGCAGAGGCGTTCGACGGGGCGGAAAACGTCTCGAACGCCTATGGCTACTACATCGATGAATTCGAATGGAACGGCACCGCCGATCTGTTCTCCATCGATGGTTGGAAAGAGCTTTCTTACATCGGCACCTATGTCGGGCGGGAACGCGTGCGCGGATCGCTGTTCAACCGCTATGGCGATCGTGGCCGGACAGGCCCCAGCATGGCGATCCACCAGAAGACGCAGCCCTACGTCACCCCATCGGAAGATGGCTCGCGCGCCAACATCCGTCTTCGCCTGTTCCAGTTCAATTCCGCGCATGAAACGCCCGGATCATGGATTTCGGGTATCTACGAAAACCAGGCGGTTCTCGAAAACGGCGTCTGGAAGATCCACGGCATGGATCTCGATTACGTCTGGCTGGGCGATTACACCGGCGGCTGGGCGGGCATCGATCCCGCCGCCAGTTCGCGGTTCAGGCCCCGGCCGGAAGATGTCGCCAAGTATCCGCCCGACGCTCCTCTGCGCGGCGTGACTTTCGCTCCCTTTCCGGAAGTGGCGCCGATGGGCTTCCACTTCGCCAATCCCGTCAGTGGGCGCCAGCCTGCGACGTTTCTCACCTGGTCCGACGGATACCGTCAGGCGCAGAACGACAGGTAACGCAGATGTACGAGACAGACGATCCCCGCTCGCGGCTTTCCACTGCCGGCGGCGGCGCCAAGCCAGCTTCGGTTTTCGGCACCTCCACTTATGCGCGGTTCTATGACAGCGCACCGCAGGAAACCGGCCCGGGCCATCGCACATGGTACACGCGCGGCCAGAACTTCGTCGTCTGCTATTCGGAAGCAGAGGCAGGGGCGGTGTTCGAACGTCAGGGCCAGGTTGACGAATACGTTCTCCTGCTTCCCGAAGCGGGCAGTTCGGCACGGGTAGAAGCGGATGGCGAGACGGTGGATGTCGCCGGTTTCACCGTCACAATGGTGCCGCCGGGTGATAGCCGGATTACCGTAACCGGCGCAGGCCCGGTGGTGCGCCTGATCTCCACGCAGTCGGCCGATATTGCGGCAAAGGTGGCCAATGCCGCGAACTATGCCGGCCCACACCCGCAGGTGCCGCCATTCGAGCCGTGGCCTACGCCGCCCGACGGTTTCCGCATCCGCAGCTACAGCCTCGACGTGCCGGATCAGGAAGGGCGCTTCGGCAAGATATTTCGCTGCACCACGTTCATGGTCAACGTGTTCCCGCCGCAGCTCGGCCCGCGTGATCCGGCCAAGCTCAGCCCGCATCACCACGATAATTTCGAACAGTGCTCGCTGGCCATTGGTGGGGTCTATGAACATCACCTGCGCTGGCCGTGGACCGCGAACAAGGCCGAATGGCGCGATGACGAACACGAAAGCTGCGGCACGCCGTCCGTCTGCGTGATCCCGCCGCGCGTGATCCACACCTCGGCGGCGGTCGATCCGGGTGTGAACCTGCTGGTCGATATCTTCGCGCCACCGCGCGCGGACTTTTCCGACATGCCCGGCTGGGTGCTCAACGCGAACGATTATCCGCGCGGCTGAAGCGCCGCCGAAGGGGATGGGGAATGGTGTCGCGTTCTGACGATCACATAAGCACGGGCGCAAAAGACGGGGGAGGCAACCCGCTCGTCGATTGCCACGCGCATATCTTCGCGCCCGACATGCCCGTTTCGGGCGATGCATGGATTCAGCCTGACTATGCTTTCACGGCGGAAGATCTGCTGGCTGAAATGGACCGCCACGGCATCCATTTCGCGGTGATTTCCGGCCTCAGCATCGTGGGCACTTACAACGATTACACCATCGACGCGCTGCGCCGGAATCACCGCTTACGCGGCACCGCCATCGTCGCGCCCACGGTGGGTCGCTACACACTGGAACGCATGCAGGCAGACGGCATCGTCGGCATCCGGCTGCAACTGGCGCGGCAGGAACGCATGCCTGATTTCCGCGCCGACGAATATCGCCTGCTGTTCCGCCGCGTGCGCGATCTGGGCTGGCATGTTCATGTGGCGATCGAGGGTCAGCAGTTGCGCCCCGTGCTCGACGCGTTGCTTGAAAGCGGCGTCGATATTGTGATCGATCACTTCGGCCACCCGGACCCGGCCGACCCGCTGGCCTGCGACGGGTTCGCGGCCATGCTGGACGCTGTGCAGATGGGGCATACCTGGATCAAACTGTCGGGCGGCTTCCGCCTGCCGGGCACCGCCGCCTGGCGTGACGATCCCGATGGCGATCTTGAGGAACTGGCGCAGGCCGTGGCCAGCGAACTGGTCGCCCGCGTCGGGCCCGACCGCCTTCTGTGGGGCAGCGATGCGCCGTTTGTCGGCTATGAAAAGCGTATCGGTTACACCGATGTGCTGGCCAGCTATCGTCGCTGGATTCCCGACGGCGCGATCCGCTCCCAGATCGATCGCACCGCTCTGCGCCTCTACTTTTCCTGAGCCTCCGCGCCCGCGCGCCGGAGTGCCGCTTTCGGCACAATCCTTTACCCTACCGGGCAAGTATCACCGGCACCCCCGATGCCATCAGGCTCCCGAGAATGCGGGCATCCCCTTGGAAGAAGCGGGATACGGCAACGCAACCTTGGGAGGGAATAATAATGGCAACCTTGGGATCAATTGCGGTCAGGACGCGCCTGCTGGCGGGCGCTGCCTTGGCGGCGAGCGCATTTATCGCGCTACCGGCAATGGCGCAGGACGCTTCAGAAGCGGACGCTGGCGCCACTGCCGAAAGCAGCACCATCGTCGTCACGGGCAGCCGTATCGAACGCGCGAGCGGCTTTAACCAGCCGACCCCGGCGACCGTTATCGGCGTCGATCTCATGCAGAACATGGGGCAGGTAAACGTCGCGGAAACGCTCCGCGTGATCCCCCAGAACTCCAATTTCCAGTCTGATGCGAACGCGGGCATAACCGCCGGGCCCAGCGTCGGCGCCGCTTACGCGAACCTGCGCGGGCTCAATCCGTTCAACGGCACGCGCACGCTTGCTCTGGTGAATACCCGCCGCTTCATCCCGACCTCGGATGGCGGCGCGATCGACCTCAACGTCATCCCCTCTGCAATGATCGAGCGGGTAGAAACGGTAACGGGCGGCGCCTCGGCTGCCTATGGTTCGGATGCGATCGCTGGGGTGGTCAACATCATCCTGCGTAACAATTTCGAAGGGTTGGAAGCGCAGGTCGACTATGGCCAGACGACCCGCGGCGACGGCAAGAGCTACCACGCCTCGCTGATGGGCGGCACGAGTTTTGACGATGGCCGCGGCCATGTCGTCGCCAGCATTGAGTATCAGAACAACAAGGGCATCGGGGACTGCGCCAAAGTGCGTCTGTGGTGCGCGGAGAGCTGGGATATCTTCACCAACTCCAACAACCTGATTCCGGGCAGCGATGATCGTTCCGGCTACAGCATTCCCGGCTCGCCGGGATATGGCCTGCCGCATTACATCATCGGCCCGAATTCAAAGCAGGCTTACAACGATCCGCGCGGCGTCGTTCGCGATCGCGCACCTGCGGCGCTGGCCGCACGCAACATGCGTTTCAACGATGATGGCACCGGGGTTGTGCAGTACGATACCGGTCGCTTCCTCAACGCTGCCCATATCGGCGCTCGTCAGGGTGGCGATGGCGCCTCCACTTATGATGACAGCGATATCCAGACGCCGGTCGAACGCTGGGTCGGCTACGTCTATGGCGAATACGACCTGACGGATGCCCTCACTGTAGAGCTGGAAGGCACTTACGCGAAACGCACCGCCTCCAACACCAGCTACATCATCGGTCCGCGTTCAAGCTTTGTCGTCAATAACGACAACCCCTTCATTCCTGACGATCTGCGCGCGCTTCTGGGTGGCACCGATTTCAATCTGGGGAAGGATCTGGACGGTGTCCTGACTTCGGACAATCGCGCCGAAGCGGATGTCTTCCGCGGGTTGATTGGTCTCAAGGGGCCGCTGTTCAGCGACTGGACGTGGAACGCCTATTATCAATACGGGCGTAACAAGCGCCGCCAGGATCGCACGAACGTGCGCGTCAATGCGCCGTTCCAGTTTGCCCTGCAGGCGGTGGTCGATCCGAATGATCCCAACAAGGTGATCTGCAAGGAATTGACCAAGGCCAATCCCGATCCGCGTGCGCAAGGGTGTGTGCCGTTTAATCTGTTCGGCCTGAACAATGCCGATCCTGCCGCACTGGCCTATGTCTATCGTCCGCTGTTCGAAGATTTCATCTACGATCAGCATGTCCTGTCCGGTTCCGCACAGGGCCAGATTTACGAAGGCTGGGGCGCAGGGCCGATCTCTGCGGCTTTCGGCGTTGATTATCGGGCAGAGGCCGGTCTGGTTACCCACGGCGATATCCCTGAATACAACGATTACGCCTATTCCTTCGGCATGGATTATTCCGGCAAGATCAACGTGCTGGAAGGTTTCGCGGAACTCAACGTGCCGGTGTTCAGCGATCTGGCGCTGGCCGGCGACATGTTCGAATTGAACGGGGCGATCCGTTATACCCGCAATCACGCTACCAACCGCGATACGCTGGAAGAAAAGACCGCCAAGACAACCAGCTGGAAAATCTCCGCGATCTATGACGTGATCCCTGACTTGCGGTTCCGCGCGTCCCGGTCACGCGATATCCGCGCTGCGGGTTTCCGTGAATCGTTCCTCCGCAACGTCCCGACGGAGCCAGGCTCGGTCAGCGGCATCGTCGATAACCCGGCGTTGGGTCAGCAGCCCGGGGGCAACGACTGGACGCCGATCCTCAACGGCGGCAGCTTCGCGCTAACGCCGGAAAAGGCGGATACCACTACGGCGGGCGTGGTGTTCCGGCCCAGCTTCGTACCCGGTCTCCGACTTTCGGTCGATTGGTATCAGATCAAGATCAGAGATGCCGTCACCACACTGTCCGGGCAGCGGATTGTCGATTTCTGTGAAGACTACAGCATCTTCTGCGATCGCATCACCTATGGTCCAGAGGGTGCGACGAACATCACGTTCATCGATGCGCGTCAGGTCAATCTGGCTAAACTGGAACTGCGCGGCATCGATTTCGAAGTGGATTATCGCCTTTCCCTCGCGGATGTCAGCGCGAACTGGAACGGCGCTGTCAGCTTCCGCCTGCTCGCCAACCGGCAGTACGATCTCATTTCGCAGCCGAACCCGGCAGCGCCCGAAATCAATTACGCCGGGCAGACTGGGCCAGTCGTGGATGGTGGGGATTTCAACCCGCTGCCGCCGTGGATGTGGAATGCCTTCGTCACGTATGACAACGAGGGTTTCAACACTACGCTCTCATGGCGTCGGGTCAGCGAAGGCATCTATCACGTCAACCGGATCGGTCCGGAGGACGAAGGCTATGATCCCACTATCGAAAACAGCATCAACACCAATCGGGTTAAAGGTGCGAGCTACTTCAATCTGGCCATGACCTATCGCATTCCGCTGGGATCGGGTGATCGCCATGTCGAAATCTTCGGCGCGATGGATAACATCTTCGACCGCAAGCCCTCCATCGCCCCGGGTGGTGGTAGCGGTGCTGGATCGAACTATCCCACCAACCCCGCCTATTTCGATACCTTCGGCTCCCGCTTCCGTTCTGGGATACGCGTAAGATATTGATACATGAAATTAATTCCTGAGAGGCCGGACTCTAGAAGGTCCGGCCTTTTTTAATATTCTCCCCTCGTCATCCCCGCGCAGGCGGGGATCCAGCGAGAAAAAGCACCGCAACGCGTCATCTGGATTCCCGCCTGCGCGGGAATGACGAAGGCCAGGGGCGGGGGCGGGTGGCACTTCACCCTTGACATTGTGAACCATATTGGTTATATGCGCCCGCACCAGAGAGAGCGCCGTCGACTGCGCCCCCTCCTGTCCCTCGCGGACATCGCGGCCGGCGCAACGCGTAGCTCATGGGGCGGATAACCCCTCGGCAACGCCACCAAGCGCCAGACGCGGCAGACCGGATGAAGATGGCTGTCGGTATCCCGCCTCCGCCAAAGGCAGGAAATGGCCCCCGGCACCCCCGGGGCGGGAACACGGCAGCCCCATGATGGCGCGGCATCAGTCAGCCGCGTGGCAGGCGGGCTTTTGCGCGAGCCTTTTACCCCCTGTCGGCCGGTCGCCGATAATCGAAGGTTGAGCCCGGACGCCGCGGCATAGCGTATCGGGCCGTTCGCAAGGTGATCTGGACCAAGGCGCCAGCACCTCAACCGCCGCCCGCCCCAGCGCGCGTCCCTGACGCCGCGCCGGCCGCGTGGTTACCCTCCTACGCTGGCGTAACGTCCGGGCTCGCCGCCGGATGATGGGAAGTGTGCGAATCGAACATCCTTAAACCGTTACTTCATATTTTCATGAAACTTTCCGGGATCATGAGTTTTGGTCGTCAAATTATAAAGTATGCTGGCGCCGCTGTTGTGATTGGAGCAACGGTGGGGGTGGTCACGACTGAAGAAGGGCGGCAGAAGGGATCCGCTGCGGTCGAAACGCTGAGCGCTGCCACCGATATGCGTGTGCGCCTACCTCAGGCTGGCGATTACTGGCAGGGTTGTGACGACGCTCGCGCTGCGGGCACCGAACCGATTTATCTCGGCGAACCCGGCTATCGTGAGGGGATGGACGGCGATCATGACGGGATCGCTTGTGACCCGTATCATTGACCGGCTTTGCGTGCGCCCAGCGAGCTATCCGTTCTGCTGCCACTCCCGGCGAAGCAGGCCATAAATCAGCAGATCGCACAGCCCCTTATGGGTCCGCTCGTGCTCACGCAGGTATGCCTCACGCGTGAAGCCCAGGCGTTCTGCCAGCGCAATGGACGCGGTATTTTCGGAATCGATTTCCGCGATCAGGCGGCGGTTGCCTTCGCGTTCGAACAAGTGGCCGATCAGGGCGGTCATGCATTCGCGGGCGACGCCTTGCCCCTGACGGGATGCCACCGTGATATAGCCCAGCTCCGTCACGTCGGGTTCATCCGTCGGGACGGCGACGAAGCGCCCCGCGATGGTGCTGTCGGCCTTGTCCACCGCCACCCAGCTTCGTCCATTCCAGTTCGGGTCCGTCAGCCATGCGGCCAGTTCGTCTTCGTTCTGGAAATGCGAGCGTGAGAGAAACCGGCACTGTTCCTCACTCGCCAGAGTGGGAAACAGTGCCGAAGTATCATCGCGCGTCAGTTGGCGAAGCGCGAAGCGCCCGGCATGGATTGTCGGCGTGTCCGGCATTTCATGGGCCCTGCCTTAGCCCCCGCTGGCCAGCCCCTTCACATGCTCGGCGCCGGTCACGACCTGTGCCGTCGATTTTGACAGCGCATCGCCCAGCGGCTCCGCCCGGCCGCCGAGGCAGGTGGCGAGGAAGTTCTCCGTCACGGCGTTGAACGCGATGTTGTTCGCGGGCTTGGCGAAGCCGTGGCCTTCATCGGGGAACAGCACGTAAGTGACCGGGATGCCCGCTTTCTGCATCGCATCCACGATCTGGTCGCTTTCCGCCTGCTTTACGCGCGGGTCGTTCGCGCCCTGGCCGATCAGCAGCGGCTTCACGATATCACCAGCCTTGTAGAGCGGGCTGCGTTCCTTCAGCAGCGCCAACCCCTCGGGCGTGTTGGGGTTGCCCATGCGTTCGTGGAACTGCTTCACCTGCGGTTCCCAGTAGGGCGGGATGGAGGCGAGCAGGGTTTCGAGGTTGCTGGGGCCGACGATGTCCACCCCGCAGGCGAATTCTTCCGGTGTGAAAGTCAGGCCAGCCAGCGTGGCGTATCCGCCATAGCTGCCGCCCATGATCGCCACCTTGTCCTTCTGCGCGATACCTTTGCCCACCGCCCATTCGACCGCGTCGATCAGGTCGTTGTGCATGGCCACACCCCATTCGAGGTTGCCGGCATTGATGAAGTCCTTGCCGAAGCCGGTGGAGCCGCGGAAGTTGACGCTCATCACAGCATAGCCGCGATTGGCCAGCCATTGATGCGCGCGGTTGAAGCCGTATCCGTCACGCGCCCAGGGCCCGCCGTGGACCAGCAGGACCATCGGCACGGCCTTGTCCGGCACGCCGTCGCCATCGGGGTCGCTGCCCGGCGGAAGCGTCAGGTAGCTGGGCAGGGTCAGACCGTCGCGGGCCGGAATTTCCAGAGCGTGCATCGCCTGCAACGGCGCGCCGACCAGATCGGGGCGGCTGGTGTAGAGTTCCGTCAGCGTTCCGGCGGGGCGGTCGTAGAGATAGACCTTGCTCGGCCCGGTCAGCGGATCGTTGCCGATGATCCACTTCGTGTCATCCTCGGTCCGGCCCTGCACGCCGAATTCGCCCGGAAGGTTTGCCGACAGGAAATCGAGCGAAGCCTTCACCGCCGGATCGATGCCGACCCATTCGTTCTTCAGGTAATAGACGGAGTAAGCCTCCACCACGCCCGTTTTCGGGTTGGACAGAGTGCCGCCGATATCGGCCTTGTCGTTTTCGGCCACCACGGTCTTCTGGCCGGTGGCGGTATCCTCCGCGATCAGGGCGGCGGTGTTGCGGCCCCGGCTGTCCACCCAATAGAGCGTCTTCCCGTCGGTGGTGTAGCCGCCCACCGTGGTGGTCAGCGCGTCTTCCAGCCCGGTGGTTTCGCGCGGGGTATCGGCGATCTTGCCGTCCTTGATCTCGTACATGTCGGTGCCGCCGCCCGCATTGGCCGTCAGCGCCCAGCGCAGCGTCAGGCTGTCATCGGCCAGATAGCCCATGAAACCCGCTTCGTTCCGCATCACCTCTGTCAGTTCACCGGTCTTCAGGTTCAGCGACCATACGTCATGGAACCGGGGGTCGCGGTTGTTCAGACCCACAAGGATGCGATCCCTGATCGTGTTCGAAACGCCTGTCACCTGCACCCGCGTATTCTCGAACGGGGTCAACGTGCGTTCTTCTCCGCTCGCCACGTCCACCTGATACAGCAGGTAGTTCTCGTCCCCCGCCTTGTCCTGAACGTAAAGCACGCTCTGCGAATCCGGCGCCCAGAAGTATTGCGGGATCGGGCGGTCGGCGGCGGCCGTCATCCGCCTTGCCGCTGTGGGGCTGTCCGCCGGGGCGATCCATACGTTCATCACGCCTTCCCACGGCGCCAGCCAGCTCAGCCACTTGCCGTCGGGGCTGATGCCCCCCTGCGCGCGGACGGGGTTGCCGTAGAGCACATCGCGCGGGATCAGCGGCACTTGTGAAACGGCTTGGGCGGCAGTGGTCATGGTATCTCCCTGCTGGGCATGGACAGTCGTGCCGATCGCCGTAGCGGCGAGGCACAGCACGGCAAGTCCGCGCGTAAAAAGAGTGCGAGGCATCGGTCAATCTCCCCTGATTGCGTAACCTGAACCGGACCCGGCTTCACAAGTTTCAATAGAGACGAGATTAGGCGCGGGCAGCGGGGATGCAAATACATCCTGTCGAATGGAGTCGACGGTTGGTCGGGAACGGCCACGAGCGATGGGGGAATGAGTGCGGGCATTTGCCCGATGCCGCATACTCGTGTTTTAAGTTCCTTATGGCGAAGGCTTTTGCTCACGGCACAGTCCACGAAGCGGGCGAGGATTTGCAGGCTGCCCTGCGGTCGGACCCGGAAATCCTGATGCTTTGGGAAAATCTGACACCGCTTGGCCGCAACGAGTTCATCTGCTGGGTCGATGACGCCAAGCAGGCGGCCACGCGCCAGCGCCGTATCGGCCGGACCTGTGAGGAATTGCGGGAGGGGAAGAAACGGCCCTGCTGCTGGGCGGGCTGCATACACCGCACGGACAAGGCGCCCAGCCGCTGGCAGCAGGCGGTGTTGATCGATGGTAATAAAAAGAAGCCGTCGTAGGATGTTTCCTCACAACACCTCGCGCGAAGGGTAATCATGGAAACACAAGAACTGCATTTCGGCCGCCTGATCGATCACATCCAGATCGTGGTGCAGGATATCAAGGCGAGTCAGGATTTCTACGCGGCTGTTCTGGCCGCGCTGGAAGTTCCCGTTTCGGGCATGGCTGAAGACTATCTGTGGGCGGACGAGCTTTTCGTTTGTACGGCGGATAGTGAGGCGGCGATGGGCGTGTTGACGGGCCGCCATCACCTCGCGTTTCAGGCCCGGGATCGTGCGATGGTCGATGCCTTTTACCGCGCGGCGCTGGCTCATGGCGGGCGCGATAATGGCGCGCCGGGTGAACGGTCCTATCATCCGGGATATTACGCCGCCTTCGTGCTCGATCCTGATGGCAATAATATCGAGGCTGCCTATCACGGTGAGGCGAAGCGCAGCGCGCCTTCGGTGGTGGTTGAATTCTAGAGCGCTGCCTTCACGCCGATCGATGCAGTCGGGCCATTACGCCAGACTCGAACAAGCCGGTGAGAAGCCGGCCGCCCTCAACCTCACAGCGCCGGGTTGTTGTAACAATGCCAGGTGAACAGCGCCATCGCGCCGCGGTGCGGGCGCCAGGACTCGGCCAACTCGCGAGTTGCCTTTTCGCTCGGCCTTTCCGGCAGGTTCAGGATGCGCGCGATGCCTGCCTGCACCGCCAGATCACCCGCAGGCCAGATATCCGCGCGTCCTTCGGCAAACAGCAGGTAGATTTCCGCCGACCATCGGCCGATGCCCTTGATCCGTACCAGTTGTGCGATCGCTTCTTCGTCGTCTTCCGGCATGCTCGTCAGATCAAGTTCGCCACCCGCGACCAGTTCGCATAGCGACCGGGCATAGCCCTGCTTTTGCCGCGACAGGCCGCAGGCGCGCAGCGCGTCGAAGTCAGCGGCCAGCAGCGTTTCTGGCAGCAGTTCTTCGCCCAACAGGGCCTCCATCTTGTTCCAGACGCTGGCAGCGGCGGCGACGCTGACCTGCTGGCCCACGATGGTCCGCAGCAGAGTGCGATAGCCTCGTTCGCGAATGCGCGGCTCCGGGTATCCGGCGCGGGAGAGGGCGGTGGCCACCGCAGGCTCGCGCGCGGCCAGTGCGTTCAGCCCCTCTGCCAGTTGTTCCGCCGTCAGCGCCATTGGCCCACTTTCCGCAACCTTGCCAAAACCCGGCATGGCAAGTAGCAGCCCGGCGGCAGAAAGGAACGCTCGTCGATGCCCAGATTGATCGTCACCACCCGCTCAGGCGAAACGCGAGAGGTAGAGGCTGGGGCCGGCCTCACGGTGATGGAGGCAATCCGCGACAACGGCTTTGACGAGCTGCTGGCGCTGTGTGGTGGCTGCTGTTCCTGCGCCACCTGCCATGTGCATGTCGATCCGGAGTTCCTCTCGCTGTTGCCGGCGATGTCGATGGATGAGGACGATCTGCTGGATTCGAGCGATGACCGCGATGAAACATCGCGCCTTTCCTGCCAGATTCCTTTTACCGATACGCTCGACGGACTGCGCGTCCGCATCGCAGAGGAAGACTGATTTCACCCCGCCGAAGCGCATTTGCATTGCGGGCTCGGGCGCCGCGCCTTAACTCCGCGCCATGACCGCACCTGCACCGCTTGGCCGCACGCTCGACCTGATAGGCAACACTCCGATCGCCCTGCTCAAGGGTCCGAGCGAGGCGGCCGGGTGCGAGATATGGGCCAAGTGTGAATTCACCAACCCCGGCGCTTCGGTGAAAGACCGTGCTGCCCTGTGGATCGTGCGCGATGCAGAGGCGCGGGGCACGCTGAAACTCGGCGGCTGCATCGTAGAAGGTACGGCGGGTAACACCGGCATCGGTATCGCCCTCGTGGCCAATGCCTGCGGCTATCGCGCGGTGATCGTGATGCCGGAAAACCAGTCGAAAGAGAAGATGGACACCCTGCGCGCATTGGGCGCGGAATTGGTGCTCGTCCCGCCCACGCGGTTTTCCGATCCCGGCCATTTCGTGCACACCTCGCGCCGTCTCGCGGAAGAGATGGAAGGCGCGGTCTGGGCCAACCAGTTCGACAATATTGCCAATCGCAAGGCCCATATCGAAAGCACCGCCCCGGAAATCTGGGAACAGATGGAAGGCCGGGTCGATGGCTTTACCTGCGCGGCGGGCACCGGCGGCACGCTTGCGGGCGTGGGAATGGGGCTGAAGGCTTTTGACGAGAAGGTGTGCATCGCGCTGACCGATCCCCATGGGGCGGCGCTCTACAGCTACTATGCGGAAGGTGAGTTGCGGGCAGAAGGCAGCTCTGTGGCCGAAGGTATCGGCCAGGGCCGCATCACCGCCAATCTCGAAGGCGCGCCGGTGGACACGCAGTTCCGCATCTCGGACGAAGAAGGGCTGGAATGGGTCGCCCGTCTGCTGCGTGAAGAGGGGCTTTGCCTTGGTCTGTCATCCGGTATCAACGTGGCCGGCGCGGTCGCGCTGGGCCGGCAACTTGGCCCCGGCAGCCGCGTCGTTACCATTCTGGCCGACACCGGCTTTCGCTATCTGTCATCGCTCTACAATCGCGAATGGCTGAAGGCGAAGGGCCTGCCTGTTTTTGACTGGCTGCGTTAAGGTTCGGTCCGGTAAACGCGCGGCATGGCCACAGAACCTCTCGACCATCGCAGTCCCGCCGCCTCTGTGGAAGAATTGGCCGCGCCTTCCCTCAAGGGAACGCGCGCGCAGGCGATGCAGCGGTTGCAGGTCGGGCTGTTCGGAATTGCTTCAATGGTCTTGCTGGTCGGGCTGGCGAACGTGGTTCTGACAAATGCTCGGCAGAACGAGGCACAGGTGGTGCCAGAGGCGGTGAGCCCGGCCGCCACACCGCAGGGCAAGGTGCCCAGCGATCCTCTGGCTGAAGCAGGTATCGTGCCCGATCTGCCGGTGGCGACTCCCACTGAAACGCAGATCGAGATACGGCCGCCCGCGATACTTGCAGAGCCGACGGATGCTGCGCTCTCGCGGCCTTGAGGTTGCACTTACCTCTGCGCTGCTGACGCTGGCTGCTGCCTGCGGCGCCCAATCTCAGGATCAGCGACAGGGCAGCGTTTCGGAAGCGACTTCGGCGGAGCAGCGCCCTGTTCTGGGGCTGATGGGCACGATCCCGATCTATTGGGGGGAATCGGGCAGCTTTGGCGATCTTGTGGATGGCACCGGCGACAGCCATTGGGTGCGGGACCGGATCGAGAAGCGGTTTGCGATCGAACCGCTCGACATGCTGACCGATCAAAATCTCGCCCCGCTGGATATGTTGCTCTTGGCGCAGCCACGCGCGCTAGGCGCGCCGGAAAACGTCGCGCTGGATGCATGGGTGCGCGGCGGCGGTCGCCTGCTGCTGTTCGCCGATCCGATGCTGACCGGCGAATCCCGCTACGCTATCGGTGATCGTCGGCGGCCTCAGGACGTCATCCTGCTTTCCCCGATCCTTTTGCACTGGGGGCTCGACCTGCAATTCGATGTGGACCGTCCGGGCGGCGTCGAAACGGCCCGAGCCGATGGTGTGGGGATTCCCATCGATCGTGCGGGCCTCTTCACGGTGTCGCCCGATGGTGGATGTCAGATTTCCGGAGGCGGGGTGCTGGCGCGCTGCCTTATCGGGAAAGGGAAGGTCATCGTGCTGGCGGACGCTGCTCTGCTCGATCTTCACCATCCTCCACCCGGCGCACCCGAGGCGCTGGACTGGTTGTTCGAACAGGCTTTTGGGGAAATCGCGGGAAATAACCGCTGATTCTCGCAGCTGACTGAGAATACGCAGGGTGATTCGCTTGGTTTTTGGTCCTAGTTGGCTCCGCAGACCTTGGTGCAGTGTGCCTGTTTTCGGGGAAAATGTGCAGTGTGGGGCATAATATCCCGTAATTTCCCCTTTTCTCCCGCGAACACCCGCGTTAGATAACAAGTCCATCGGACAACCCGCCCGTCGTGCATCCCGATCACGGGATGACGGCCGCGCGCATACGCGCGGCCGAACGGGGGAGGTTTGCCCGGATTGACGCGGACAGGTTCAGGTTAGGGATAGCGGGGGAAGTGGCGGCAAAGACGGTCTCGGGATACAGCGGACAGGGCTTTTCGCCTCGCGGCGAAAAAGGCCGCTATGTCCTGCCGCCCGCGTTCCGTAATGCCATCGCTCCGCAGCAAAGCGATCCGCGCACCCTGTGCCTCGCCCGGCATGATCGGTGGAACTGCCTCACCGGCTTCGGCCTCTCGCGCACCGAAAACTTCGATGCCCAGCTTGATCGAGAGGAAGACGGCGCGCTGAGGCTTGGTCGTGAGTTCGACCGGGAACTGCGTTCGATCCAGCTCTGGACCTTCTCCGAAATCCCGTTCGACGCCAGCGGGCGTTTCGTCATGCCCGATCATCTCGCGGAATTGTGCGGGATCGGCGGTGGGATCTGCTTCCTTGGCGGGGGCCAGTTCTTCACCCTCTGGGCGCCGGAACAGCTCTACGCGATGGGTCAGGGCTGGGAAGGGCAGCAGGCCGTGTGCCGCAAGCTGGAAGCGGACAGCATGGCGAAGGGGAAGCGCAAGTGACCGCCGCCCCGCATATTCCCGTCCTTCTCGACGAAGTGTTGCAGGCGCTGGCGCCCCGGCCCGGCGATGTTATCGTGGACGCGACTTTCGGCGCGGGGGGCTACACTCGTGCGCTGTTGGGCGCGGGCGCCACCGTCCATGCCTTCGACCGTGATCCCGATGCCATTGCCATCGGTTCCGCATGGCCGGAAACGAGCGAGAATCCGCCCCGGCTGGTGCTGCATCCGCGTCGGTTCTCCGAAATGGTCACTGCGCTAGCGGAAGCTGGCGTCGCCAAGGTGGACGGCGTGGTGATGGATATCGGCGTGTCCTCCATGCAGCTTGATCAGCCTGATCGCGGCTTCGCCTTTTCCGCTGATGGCCCGCTGGACATGACGATGAGCCGCGCCGGCCCGACCGCGGCCGATTTCGTCAACGAAGCGGCAGAAGCGGAAATTGCTGATGTGCTGTGGCTCTATGGCGAGGAACGGCAGAGCCGCCGCGTCGCCCGCGCGATCGTCGCCGCGCGGCCGCTTTCCACCACCGGCGAACTCGCTGCCGTGGTTCGCAAGGCGCTGGGCTATCGCGCTGGTGCGCCCAAGGATCCCGCTACCCGCAGTTTTCAGGCCATCCGCATCCACGTGAATGGAGAGCTGGACGAACTGGAGGCGGGCCTGCTGGGCGCGGAAGCGGTTCTGGGTGAAGGCGGACGGCTGGCCGTGGTCAGCTTCCACAGCCTTGAAGACCGGATCGTAAAGCGCTTCCTGCGCGAAGCCTCTGGCTCCACCGCGCGCGCCAGCCGTCATCTGCCCGATGCGCCCGCTCAGGCCAGCCCGGTGTTCGAGAAGGTGGCCAAGCCGGTCCGCGCCTCAGATGCCGAATTGTTGCGCAATCCGCGCGCCCGATCCGCCACCCTGCGTGCCGCCGCGCGCACAGCCGCACCCGCCCGGAAGGAGGCTGCATGACCCCGCAGAGCCGTATTCGCCGCATCGGCTGGATCGCCGCGCTCGCCTTTTGCGCCGTCTTCTATCTGGTGTTGCACATAAAGGTGCATGCCGTCAGCAGCGACGTGATCCGTGCAGAGCGGCAGATCGTCTCGCTCGAACGGCAGAAACTGCTGCTTGAGACGGAGTTCGAAACGCGCGCCAACCAGTTGCAGCTCGCGGCGTGGAACAATGTCGAATTCGGCTACACCGCCCCGACGGCGGGTCAGTTCCTCCAGAACGAACGCCGTCTGGCCGATTTCGGCGCCCCGCCGCTGCCCGGCGCGCCGGAGCCGATCCGCGTGGCGGGTGCTACGGGCGATGCACCGGAATATCCGCGCATGGTTTCACCGCTGACTGGCAAGCCGATTGAAGAGGCTCTGCTCGAGCCTGAGCATGTCGATGACAGGCCGCTCAGCGGCGGGCTGGGTGCGGTTCGCGTTCCGCTGCGTGCGGTGATCGCGAGCGCCGCTCAATGAATGCATTTGCGGACAGCGTCCCGGTTTCGGTCCTCGCACCGACCGGCCGCGTCCGGCTGGCCGATGTTCGTCGGCGTGCGCTGCTTACCGCGCAGCTTCGGGTTCTGGTAATCGGCCTGATCTTCTTCGCGCTGACTGTGGCGGCGCTGTTCAGGATTGCGTGGCTCGGGCTGGTGGAACCTCCGCCGCAGGCCCGGTCGATGGCCGATGCGCTGCTGCCGCCGCGTGGCGAGATCACCGATCGCAACGGTGTGCCACTGGCGCGTGCTTTCCCGGCCTATGCGCTGTGGTTCAATCCAGAGGCGATGGACGACGGCGGCACCCCGCTCGTCCGCCCTGCGGAGGAAGTTGCGGCCGAATTGAACGCCATTTTCCCCGATCTGGACAAGGCGTGGCTCACCCGCCGCCTGACTTCTGGCAAGTCCGGCTATCTGCGTCGCCGCGTGCTGCCGGAAGAAGCCAACCGCGTTTACGCCATCGGCGAACTGGCGCTGGAACTGCCCAGCGAAACCGACCGTCAATATCCGCAAGGCGCGATGGCAGCCCACGTACTCGGCTATGTGGACGAGAACGGCAAGGGCCAGGTCGGCATGGAATCGGCGCTGAACGATCGGCTGATCGATCCGGCGCGCCGGGGCGATCCCGTGGCTCTGTCGGTGGATGCGCGGGTGCAGGGCGCGCTGGAGGATGAACTGCGTCGGGGCATGTTGTCTGTCGATGCAGTGGGCGCGGCGGGTATCGTGCTGGATGTCGATACCGGCGAAGTCCTCGCGCTCGCTTCGCTTCCGGGGTTTGATCCCAACAAGATCGATGCCCAGGGGCAGAGCAACATGTTCAACCGGGTGACCAATCAGGTCTATGAACTCGGTTCCACCTTCAAGCCGTTGACTGTCGCCGCCGCCATTGATGCGGGCACGATTACAGATCTTTCCCGCCGCTATCTTGCGCTGCCGTTCCCGATTGGCGGCTTCACTATCAAGGACAGTCATCCACTCGGTTCTTCGCTCAACACGCCGGAAATGCTGATCCATTCGTCCAACGTCGTCACCGCGCGCATAGTGGACGATCTCAGTGCCGCGCGGCTGAAGAAGACGATGGCGGACCTCGGCATGAACGAGCGGCCCTATATCGAACTGCCCGCGCGCGGTTTCCCGATCTGGGCCAGCGGCGACTGGCCGCGTCTGCGGGCGATGACAGTGGGTTATGGCCACGGCATCGCGGTTACCCCGCTCCATCTTGCCAGCGCCTATGCCGCGATGGTCAATGGTGGCATCTGGCGCCCCGCCACGCTGATGAAGGTGGAACCGGGGCAGGCCAACCGCGGGCGCCGCGTGTTCAAGACCAGCACCAGTGCGCGCATGAATCAGTTGCTGCGCATGATCGTGGTCTATGGCACCGGCCGCAAGGCAGAGGCGCCGGGCTTCCGCATCGGCGGCAAGACAGGCAGCGCGGAAAAGCCGGGCGCGGGCGGATACAAGCGCACCTCGCTCGTCTCCACCTTCGCTGCGGCCTTCCCGATGGACCGGCCGCGCTACGTCGTTATCGCCATGCTTGACGAGCCGAAGGGAACGGCAGCCAGTTCCTATCAGCGCACCGCCGCGTGGAATGCCGCACCCATCGTTGGCCGGCTGGTCCCGCGCATCGGTCCGCTGCTGGGCGTGTTCCCCGATGAAGGGCGCGATATCGACCTGACGGACCTCAAGCCGCTGGTCGGCGATACTGGTGGGAGCGGCGAATGAAGCTCGCCCGGCTGGCTGAAGCGGCAGGCATTGATGCTGGCGTTCGGGCAGATGAAACGGTGACGGGTTTCGCGATCGATCATCGCAAGGTCGCGCCCGGCACGGTATTCGGCGCGTTTCGCGGTGCTGTGGCCAACGGGGAGGATTTCATCCCCGCAGCCGTTTCCGCAGGTGCCATCGCCGTGGTCGCCCGGCCGGAAGCGAAAGTGGCAGGGGCGGTGCATCTTGCCGATCCTGAGCCGCGCCGGGCCTTTGCGCGGCTGGCGGCGCAGTTCTTCCGCCCGGTGCCGGAAACCGTGGTCGCGGTGACGGGGACCAACGGCAAGACTTCCACGGTGGAAATGACCCGCCAGATTTGGCGCATGTGCGGCCAGCGCGCGGCGTCTATCGGCACCCTTGGCGTGACCACGCCTGACGAAAGCGTCTCCACCGGCCTCACCACGCCTGATATCGTCACGTTCCTGTCCAACATGACCGGTCTGGCGCGTGAAGGCGTGACCCATGTGGCCTACGAGGCATCGAGCCACGGCCTCAGCCAGTTCCGCAACGAAGGGTTGCCGGTCGCCGCCGGGGCCTTCACCAATCTCAGCCGCGACCACCTCGATTACCATGCGGACATGGAAGACTACTTCGCGGCCAAGATGCGGCTGTTTTCCGAAGTGGTCAGCGAAGGTGGCTCAGCCGTGATCTGGGCTGACGATCCGTGGAGCGCACAGGCGATCCAGGCGGCCAAGGCGCGCGCACTGCGCCTGTTCACGGTGGGCGAGGCGGGTGATGCGATCCGCCTGCTTTCACGCAATCCCGGCCATCTGGGGCAGGAACTTGAGATCGAATATCAGGGTGCGCGGCATAAGGTCCTGCTGCCCCTGATCGGTGCCTATCAGGCGGCTAACGCTCTGGTTGCGGCGGGGCTGGTGCTCTCCACCGGCAGCGATGCGGCGGCGGTGTTCGACGCGCTGGGGCGCTTGCAGCCGGTTCGCGGAAGGCTGGAACGTGCGGCCATCGCGGCCAGCGGGGCACCCATCTATGTCGATTACGCCCACACGCCTGACGCGCTCGGCGCGGCGATAGAGGCGCTGCGCCCCCATTTGACGGGCCGCCTTATCACCGTGTTCGGGGCGGGCGGCGACCGCGACCGGGGCAAGCGACCCGAAATGGGCCGCGTGGCGGCCGCGCATTCCAATCTGGTGATCGTCACCGATGACAACCCGCGCGGTGAAGATCCTGCCGCGATCCGGGCCGAAGTGCTGGCGGGCGCACCGGACGCTATCGAAATCGGTGACCGGCGCGATGCGATCCGCCGCGCCATTGCAGAAGCTGGCGCGGACGACATCGTCCTCATCGCCGGCAAGGGGCATGAACAGGGGCAGATCATCGGCGCCGGAGAGGCCGCCCGCATCCTGCCATTTGACGATGTGACGGTGGCCCGGGAATGCGCCGCCGATCTTTCAGGAGCGGGCAAACGATGAATGCGGTTCTGAAGACCCTGCGCTGGCCTGCGAATGAGCGGGATACCCGGCGACTTGCGCTGTGGACCGCGGATGAGGCCGCGAAAGCCGTCGGCGGCCGGGCCAGCGCGGCCTTTCAGGCATCCGGGGTTGAAATGGATTCCCGCGATGTGCGTTCCGGCGATCTGTTCTTCGCATTGAAAGGCGAAAGCAGCGACGGCCATCTCTATGTCGACAAGGCATTTTCCAACGGCGCCATAGCCGCCGTGGTGGAACAGCCGATTGCCCAGCCGCATATCCTCGTTAACGATACCAACAGGGCGCTTGAACGTCTCGCGGCGGCTGCCCGCCAGCGCGCTGATGCCTGTGTGATCGGCGTCACCGGCTCGGTCGGCAAGACGGGCGTGAAAGAAGCGATCTTCGCCTCGCTGGAACGGGGCAGCAAGGGGCGCGCTCACCGCTCCGTCCGCAGCTACAACAACCACGTCGGCGTGCCGCTCAGCCTTGCCAGAATGCCATCGCGCAGCCGGTTCGGCGTGTTCGAAATGGGCATGAATCATGCCGGCGAAATCCTTGACCTTTCGGCACAAGTCCGCCCGCATGTGGCGGTCGTCACTACCATCGCCCCGGCCCACATCGAAAACCTCGGCAGCGAGGAAGCAATTGCCGATGCCAAGGCGGAAATTTTCGCTGGTCTGCAACCGGGCGGAACGGCGGTCATCCCGGCGGACAGCCCGCACTTTGCCCGTTTGCGCGCGGCAGCTGAACGGCAGGGGGCGCGGGTCCTCTCGTTCGGCCGCAGCGCTGATGCGGGTATCCGGTTGCTCGACGCCATCCCTGCCGCGAACGGCGGCTCGCTGGTTACGGCGGCGCTGGCCGACACGCGGCTTTGCTATTCCGTCGCGGAACCGGGCGAACACTGGGTCGCCAATTCGCTGGCTGTCATGGCGGCGGTTCATGCAGCCGGGAGCGATCTCGGCGCGGCGGGCCTCGCACTCGCGGAAATGGGCGGTCTTAAGGGGCGCGGCGCACGGCATTGGATCGCCGTGCCGGGTGGGCAGGCGCTGCTGATCGACGAAAGCTACAATGCCAACCCTGCCTCCATGCGCGCCACCTTGGCGCAACTGGGCGCAACGCCCGCCACGCGGCGCATCGCGGTTCTGGGCAGCATGAAGGAACTGGGTGATTTCGCCCCCGCCTTCCACGCCCAGCTTCTGGAGCCGCTCGCCGACGCGCAGGTCGACTATGCGGTGCTGGTGGGCGACGAGATGCAGGCCCTCGCGCGCGAACTGGGGAAACCCGGCAGCAATACGCTTGGCAAGGGCATTGCCTACGCCCATTGCGGCAATCCGGGCGAAGCTATCGCCGCGCTGGAGGAATTCGGCCTCACTGGCGGTGATGCGGTGCTCGTGAAAGGTTCGAATTCGGTGGGTCTGGGCAGGCTTGTTGCCCATTTCGCCACCAGGGAAGGCTGATCGCCCCGTGCTGTACCTGCTTGCCGAATGGCTGAATTTCGAGGGGTTGCTTAACCTCGTCCGCTACCAGACCTTCCGCGCGGGGGCGACACTGCTGACCGCGCTGGTCATCGGCCTGCTGATCGGGCCGAAGTTCATCAACATGCTCCGCGTCCGGCAGGGCAAGGGTCAGCCTATCCGCGAGGACGGGCCCAAGACGCATCAGGCCAAGGTCGGCACGCCCACGATGGGCGGGCTGATGATCCTGACCTCGCTGGTCGTGTCGATGCTGTTGTGGATGGACCCGCGCAATCCCTTTGTCTGGGCCTGTCTGGCGGTGACGGCGGGCTTCGGCCTGATCGGCTTCCTCGACGATTTCGACAAGGTGACGAAACGCAGCCACAAGGGTGTGTCCGGCAAAGTGCGGCTGCTGCTGGAATTCGTCGTGGCGGGCATCGCTGCGTGGATTATCGTCGGGCAGATCAGCACCAACCTCTACGTTCCGTTCCTTTCCGGCCGTTCAGTGCCGCTGGGGCCGTTCTACTACCTGTTCGCGGCGACGGTGATCGTCGGGTTCGGTAACGCCGTGAACCTTACTGACGGGCTGGATGGGCTGGCGACGATGCCGGTCGTAATCGCGGCGGGGGCGTTCACGCTGATCTGCTATCTGGTCGGTCGCGTGGACTATTCCGCCTATCTCGGCATTCCGCACGTGCCGGGCGCGGGTGAACTGGCGATCTTCTGCGCCGGGATCATGGGGGCGGGGTTGGCCTTCCTGTGGTTCAACGCCCCACCGGCGGCGGTGTTCATGGGTGATACCGGCAGCCTGGCGCTAGGCGGCGCGCTGGGGGCGATCGCGGTGGCCGCGCATCACGAAATCGTGCTGCTGATCATCGGCGGCCTGTTCGTGGTGGAAACCGCCAGCGTCATCATTCAGGTGTTCTGGTTCAAGCGCACCGGCAAGCGTATCTTCAGGATGGCGCCGATACACCACCATTTCGAACAGCTCGGCTGGAAGGAATCGACCGTGGTCATCCGCTTCTGGATCATCGCGATCGTGCTGGCCGTGCTGGGCCTGGCGACACTGAAGCTGCGATGATCGTTTCCTCCGCCTTTACCGGCAAACGCTATGCCGTGCTCGGCCTTGCCCGTTCGGGCATGGCGGCGGCAGAAGCATTGCTGGCCAGTGGGGCGGACGTCACCGCGTGGGATCGGAGAGAGGGGCCGCGCGATCAGCTGGCCGGGCGCGCAACAGTGGCCGATCCTCTGCTGATAGATCTTGCCGGGTTCGATGGAGTGGTCCTGTCGCCCGGCGTGCCGCTTAATACCCATCCCATCGCAGACCGCGCGCGAGAAGCAGGCGTGCCTCTGATCGGCGACATAGAGTTGTTCGCGCAGGCCCGCGCCGATTTGCCGCCGCACAAGGTCGTTGGCATCACCGGCACCAATGGCAAATCCACCACTACCGCGCTGGTGAACCACCTGCTCAATGCCGCCGGGCGACCGGCCCGCATGGGCGGAAACATCGGCCTGCCGATATTGGGGCAGGAACCGTTGCCCGCAGGCGGAACCTATGTGCTGGAACTGTCCAGCTACCAGATAGATCTCACCAGCAGTCTCGCTTGCGAGGCCGCTGCGCTGACCAATCTCTCGCCCGATCATCTGGACCGGTATGAAGGGTTCGAGGCCTACGCAGCGTCCAAGGCGCGGCTGTTCGCGCTGCAGGACGCTGGCCAGTTCGCGGTGTTCGGCTGCGCTGATGAGCAGACTTCGGCCATTCAGCAGGCAGAGCAGGCGCGCCGTCCGCAGGGCAGGGCGGTCTGCGCCCGCTATGCCTTCTGGCAGGCGCATCAGGCGAATTGGCCGTCGCTACAGGGGCCGCACAATCTCCAGAACGCGGCCGTCGCTGCCGCAATCGTGCTGGAACTGGGCCTTTCAGAAGCGGAAGTGCTCAGCGGCCTCGCCAGCTTCCGGGGCCTGCCGCACCGGATGGAAGTGCTGGGCGAATTCGGCGGAGTGCTGTTCATCAACGACAGCAAGGCTACCAACCCTGCGTCCGCCGCTCCGGCGCTGGCGGCCTATCCGCCCAATCCCGGCAAGCGTGTCCACTGGATCTGCGGCGGGCTGCCGAAGGGTGACGATCTGGACGAATGCGCGCCCGCGTTCGGCAACATCGCCGCAGCTTACACCATTGGAGAGGCGGGGCCGCGTTTCGCGGAAATCCTCGAACCTTTCATGCACGTCGAGCGGTGCGAGATGCTGTGCGAAGCGGTGCGCCGCGCGGTGGAGGCTTCGCGACCGGGTGATGTGGTGCTTTTTTCCCCCGCCTGCGCCAGCTTCGATCAGTTCCGTGATTACGAGGTGCGCGGCGATTCCTTCCGCGCGCTGGTCACCGGGCTTGCGGGCGGTGAAGGCGGATCGGCTCGCTGCACTGCAGGGGAAGCGGCATGAACCCGGCGCGCCCCTATATCCCCCGCACCGGCGAGCGCGCGCAGCGGGCTGAGCATTTTCCGCAAGGGCGCAAGCGGCAGCTGCAGATCTGGTGGCGCGAGATCGATCGCGTGCTACTGTTGTTGATCGGTATATTGATGGCGTTGGGCGCGATCGCGGTCGCGGCGGCGTCGCCGGCCAGTGCGCGGCGTCTCTCCACCAGCGCGGCCCAGCTCAGCGATCTGCACTTCTTCAACCTTCACCTGAAATGGCAGTTGCTCGGCATCCTGACGATGCTTGGCACGTCCATGTTGCCGCGCGAACTGGTGAGGCGTGGGGCCATCGTGCTCAGCGCGGCGATGGTTTTCGCGATGCTGCTGGTGCCTGTAATCGGCAGCGAGGTGAACGGCGCACGGCGCTGGCTCGATCTCGGCATCCGCTTTCAGCCCAGTGAATTCCTGAAGCCCGCTTTCGCCGTGGCGGTGGCATGGATACTGTCATGGCGTTCGCGCGATCCTGATTTGCCGGTCATTCCGCTCAGCGCGGGTTTCACCCTGCTTGTGCTCGCGCTGCTGATGATTCAGCCGAACCTTGGTGACGCTGTGCTGTTCGGTGGCTGCTGGTTCGTGCTGGTCATGCTCGCGGGCCTGCCGTTGCAGCGGATCGGGATGCTGGCGGGTGGCGCCATCGGCCTGCTGGTGTTGGCCTATATGTTCTATGACAACGCGCGCCATCGCATCGACAGCTTCCTGGGCGGCGGTACCGCGTTCGATCAGGTCGATCTTGCCAGCCGCACGCTGATGGCCGGCGGGTGGACCGGCAGCGGGCTGTGGCTCGGCACGCGCAAGCTGGCCCTGCCGGAAGCGCATACCGACTACATCTTCTCCGTCATCGGGGAGGAATTCGGGCTGCTGATCTGCGGCGTCGTGGTGCTGCTCTATCTCGCCATCGTGGTTCGCGCGCTGGTGCGGCTGGTGGATGAAGACAATCTGTTCATCATCCTCGCCGCCACCGGACTGATCGCGCTGTTCGGTGGACAGGCGTTCGTGAACATCCTCGTCAACCTGCAACTCGCGCCGTCGAAGGGGCTTACCTTGCCGCTCGTCAGCTATGGCGGTTCATCCACTATCGCGCAGTGCTTCCTGGTCGGCCTCCTGCTCGCCATCACGCGCCGCAATCCTTATCTCAGCCGCGAGAAGTTCGACTGGCGCGGCGCGATTGACGAGGCACTGCCCGGCCGGGACGAAGCGGAGGGCAAGCGATGAGCCCCAATCCTGGAACCGTCGCCCGCCACTATGTCCTGGCCGCAGGCGGCACGGGTGGGCATCTGACGCCCGCTTTTGCACTGGCTGAGGAGCTGGAGCGGCGCGGCCACCATGTCGCGCTGATCACCGACGCTCGGGGGGAAGCCATTCCGGGCAAGCCGGATTTCCTGCCCGCGCATGTCCTGCCCGCGGGCCGCTTCGGCAAGAACCCGCTGCGCTGGCCCGCCGGGGTCAGCGCCGTGCTGGAGGGCCGGGCCATGGCGCGGCGACTGTACGAAAGCTTTGAACCTAGCGCGGTGATCGGCTTCGGCGGCTATCCCGCACTACCCGCTCTGCTGGCCGCGCGTGCCGCGCGCATTCCTTCGGTCATTCACGAACAGAACGCGGTTCTGGGCCGGGTCAATCGGCTGCTGGCGGGCAGGGTTGATGCGATCGCCACGTCCTACATGGATGTGGATCGCCTGAAGCCGAAGTATCTTCCGAAGGTCCATCTGGTCGGCAATCCGGTGCGGCCAGAGGTTTTGGTCCTGCGTGAAGAACCGTTCCCGGCCTTTACGGAAGAAGGCCTGCTTCGTGTGCTCGTCACCGGCGGCAGCCAGGGCGCGCGGGTGCTGTCTGAAGTCGTGCCTGATGGGCTGGCCATGCTGCCGCCCGCGCTGCGTTCGCGCCTGCAGGTTACGCAGCAATGCCGTGCCGAAGATCTGGACGCGGTGCGTGAACGCTATGCCAACCATGGCATTCCGGCTGAACTCGGCACTTATTTCCGCGACATGCACCTGCATCTGCGTGATGCACATCTGTTCATCGGCCGTGCCGGCGCATCGACCATTGCCGAACTGACAGCCGTGGGCCGCCCGGCGATCCTGATCCCGCTGCCGATCGCGACCGACGACCATCAGGCCGCCAACGTGCGGGAAATCGTGAAAGCCGGGGGCGCGCGTTCCATTCGCCAGCATAATTTCACCGCCAAGGAACTGGCCAAGCAGATCAACGCCATGGCGCAACATCCCGAAACACTGGCCAACGCTGCGCATGGTGCATGGAATTGTGGCCGACCCAATGCGGCAAGCGATCTGGCCGACCTGATCGAAAGCTTTGGCGCCGCACCGATTCAGGACGTGATCCGCGTCGCCAATGAATCGACAGTGCGGGCGGGGGGCGCCTTCGCCGAAGGGGCTTCGCGATGAAGGCCGCCCCAACGGATATCGGCACCGTCCACTTCGTGGGCATCGGCGGCATCGGCATGTCCGGCATTGCCGAGGTGATGTGCAATCTGGGCTATACCGTGCAGGGCTCCGACCTGTCGGAGGGGCCGTCGGTAGAGCGCCTCCGCGCGCGAGGTATCAAGGTGCTGATCGGGCACGCGGCGGAAAACCTGGGCGATGCGGCGGTTGTCGTCACCTCCACCGCCGTGCGGCGTGACAATCCTGAAGTCGCCGCCGCTCTTGAAGCGCGCATTCCCGTGGTCCGCCGTGCGGAGATGCTGGCCGAACTGATGCGGCTGAAACGCACGGTCGCGGTTGCGGGCACGCACGGCAAGACGACGACGACCTCGATGGTCGCCGCCTTGCTGGATGCGGGCGGCATCGATCCTACCGTGATCAACGGTGGCATTATCGAAAGCTATGGCTCCAACGCCCGCCTTGGCGCGAGCGACTGGATGGTGGTCGAAGCCGACGAAAGCGATGGCAGCTTCCTGCGGCTGGATGGCACATATGCCATCGTCACCAATATCGATCCGGAACACCTCGACCACTACGGCAGCTTCGACGCTGTGCGCGAAGCTTTCGTGGAATTTATCGAGAACGTGCCGTTCTATGGCGCGGCGGTGCTCTGCGTAGATCATGCGGAAGTGCAGAAGGCCATCGCCCGCGTGCGTGACCGGCGCGTCATCACCTACGGTTTTTCCGCGCAGGCAGACTGGCGGGCAGAAAACCTGCGGCCGCGCGATCTGGCGGCGGGCGGGGGTAACCTGTTCGATGCGATCCACACCGATCGTGACGGGCAGCAGCGTCGCATCGCCGATATCCTGCTGCCCATGCCAGGCCGACACAACGTGCAAAACGCATTGGCGGCCATCGCGGTGGCGGTGGAACTGGACTGCGATGACCAAACGATCCGCACCGGCTTCGCCCGCTTCGGCGGCGTCCGGCGTCGTTTCACCCGCGTGGGGGAAGTCGCCGGTACGTCGGTGATCGATGACTACGCCCATCACCCGGTGGAAATCCGCGCCGTGCTGGCCGCTGCTCGTGAAGCGGTTTCCGGCTCCGGCGGTCGCGTGATCGCGGTGGCACAGCCGCACCGCTTCACCCGCTTGCGCGATCTGATGGGGGATTTTCAGGGCTGCTTCAACGATGCCGACATGGTCTTCGTCGCGCCGGTCTATCCGGCAGGCGAAGCGCCCATTCCCGGTGTGGAAGCGGCGGCACTTGTACAGGGCCTGCGTGAACGCGGCCATCGTGCGGCGTCCGAAGTGTCCGGGCCGGATGAACTGGCCGAACGGCTGGCCGAAGTCATCGCTCCGGGCGATCTGATCGTCTGTCTGGGCGCGGGTGACATCACCCGCTGGGCCGCCGGGCTGGCGGGTGCCATCACGGAACGGCGGGGGCGCGCGGCGTGAGCGGTCAGGTAGGATCATGGCATCAGCAGGCCGGGGCGCCAGGCTCCGATGATGGCTATGGCGGTGACGGCTGGGTGCCGCAGGAGGTGCGCGGCAAGCTGACTCAGAACGCGCCGCTCGACAAACTGGTCTGGTTCAAGAGCGGCGGTGCGGCCGACTGGCTGTTCGAACCTGCCGATCTGGAAGACCTGACGGACTTCCTTGCACGGATCGATGAAGACACCCCGGTCATGGCCCTCGGCCTCGGCTCCAACCTCATCGTGCGCGATGGCGGCGTACCGGGTGTGGTCGTGCGCTTGGGAAAGCCTTTCGCCACTGTGGAGGTTCGCCGCGATCAGGTGCTGGAATGCGGCGGCGGGGCCAGTGGCATTCTGGTATCCTCAACCGCTCGCGATGCCGGGATCGCGGGGCTGGAATTCTTGCGCGGCATTCCCGGCACAGTTGGCGGTTTTGTGCGCATGAATGGCGGCGCTTATGGGCGCGAAGTGGCCGATATCCTCATTGATTGTGACGTCGTCCTGCCGGGGGGCCGTGTTATCACCGTGCCTGCGGCCGACTTGCGCTATACCTATCGCCATTCGCAATTGCCGGATGGTGCCATCGTGGTCGCGGCCCGGTTCAAGGGCACGCCCGGCGATCCGAAGGAAATTGGCGCGGAGATGGATCGCATCGCCGCCGCGCGCGAGGAATCGCAGCCTCTGCGCAGCAAGACCGGCGGTTCCACCTTCAAGAACCCACCGGGCGACAAGGCATGGCGGCTGGTCGATGCGGCAGGCTGCCGCGGGCTTCGGATGGGCGGCGCTCAGGTGAGCGAGAAGCACGCCAATTTCCTGATAAACGCCGGCGACGCCACCAGTGCGGATATCGAAGGGCTGGGCGAAGAAGTGCGGCGACGCGTCGGGCAGAGCCAGGGCGTGGCGCTGGAATGGGAAATTCAGCGAGTGGGACGGTATTGAAGTGAGTGCGGTCAATCTTTCCCGTCTGCATGTCGCGGTCCTGATGGGCGGCTGGGCCAATGAACGCCCGGTTTCGCTTATGAGCGGTGAGGGCGTGGCAGAGGCGCTGGAATCGCGCGGCCATCGCGTAGCGCGGATAGACATGGATCGCGACGTGGCGGCGCGGCTGGCTGAGGCTGCGCCCGATGTCGTGTTCAACGCGCTCCACGGCGTGCCGGGGGAAGACGGCACGGTGCAGGGCATGATGGACCTGATGGGCATCCCTTACACCCATTCCGGCCTCGCCACTTCCGTCATCGCGATCGACAAGGAACTGACCAAGCATGCGCTGGTCCCACACGGCGTGCCGATGCCGGGTGGGCGCATCGTGCGGAGCGAGGAACTGTACGAGGCCGATCCGCTGGCGCGCCCCTATGTGTTGAAGCCGGTCAACGAGGGGTCTTCGGTCGGAGTGGCGATCGTCACGGAAGAGAGCAATTACGGCAACCCGATCCGCCGCGATGTGCGCGGCCCGTGGCAGGAATTCGATACCCTGCTGGCAGAACCCTATATCCGCGGGCGTGAACTGACCACGGCCGTTCTGGGCGACCGCGCCCTGCTGGTCACGGAACTGGTGCCCAAGAGCGGCTTCTACGATTTCGATGCCAAATATACCGACGGCATGACCGAACATGTTTGTCCGGCGCAGATACCGGAAAACATCGCTCGCCTGTGCCTCGACTACGCACTGAAGGCGCATCGTCTGCTTGGTTGCCGTGGCACCAGCCGGTCGGATTTCCGCTGGGATGACGAGCAGGGAGAGGACGGCCTGTTCCTGCTGGAAACCAATACCCAGCCGGGCATGACGCCGCTCAGCCTCGTGCCGGAACAGGCGCGGCATTGCGGCATCGAATATGCGGATCTGGTGGAAATCATCGTGGCCGATGCGCTGATCCATTTCGGCAAGCTGGAAAGGGCCGGCTGATGGCGCAGACGATCCGCCGCAATGCCCGCCCTGTGCGCCGTCAGGCCCGGGCGCAGGCTGGCCGGGCTAAGGTCCGTCAGGCCAAGGCGCATACCAATTCCCTCGTTTCCGCGATGTTGCGCGTTCTGCCGTTCACCGAAGAACAACTGCACAAGGCATTCCTTGTGATGATCCTTGCCGCTTTCGTCGCGCTGGCGTGGATGGTCGCCAGCTTCGCGGGCCTGACCGCCCTTGCCGGGCAGCAGATGGCGCAAGCCGCCGCGCGGGCTGGCTATCAGGTCGCCCGGGTGGAAGTGCGCGGCGTCGAACGCATGAACGAGCTGAAGGTCTATGAGCGCGTTTTGGGCGAGCAGGAACGGGCGATGCCGCTGGTCGATCTCAACGCCCTCCGCGCCTCGGTGATGGAACTGTCGTGGGTGCAGGATGCCCGCGTTTCACGGGAATTGCCCGACACCATCGTGGTCGACGTGGTGGAGCGGGAACCGCACGCAGTGTTGAAGAAGCCGGATCGGCTGGTGCTGATCGATCGTACCGGACACGAGTTGGAACCGATTTCCCGCTCTGAGGCGAAAGGGATGTTGCAGGTATCCGGCCCCGGTGCGCGGCAACAGGTCGATGCGCTGGCTGCCCTGCTCGACGCCGCACCTGCGCTGAAACCGCAGGTTTCGGAGGCGGAATGGATTGGCAATCGCCGCTGGAACCTGACTTTCGGAACGGGTCAGACGCTGGCTTTGCCGCAAGGGGCAGAGCGTGCGGCGGGCGCACTGATGGAATTCGCCCGCATCGACGGGGTCAATCGCCTGATCGGTGGCAAGGCGGTGGCTTTCGATATGCGTAATCCGGACAGGTTCTACCTCCGCTGCCCGGAATGTCGTGAGGAAGCGCAGGGGAACAAGGGAACCTGATGGCCAGCCAACCCAGGAACAGTCCTGCAGGCAATCCACGCATCGAGCGGCTGTTCGGCGCGGTCAACATCGGCTCTTTCCGCATTTCCGCGATGATCGCCGGGATCACGGAAAACGGCGAGATGATCGTGCTTGGCAGCGGTCATCGCGCGTCGAAGGGCATCCGGCGTGGCTATGTTACTGACATGGCCGCCGCGACTTATGCGGTGCGCGACGCGATCGAGCGGGCTGAAAAGCTGGCCGGGACCAGCGTTTCCAGCGTCTGGATCGGCTGTTCCGGCGCAGGGCTGGCCAGCCATGTCGTCCCGGTCGAAATCGACATCGGCGGCCGCCGGATAGAGGAAGAGGATGTCGAGCAGCTACTGATCGCCGCGCGGGGCAGTGTAGAGCCGGATGGGCGCACGGTGCTGCACGCGCAGCCCGCCTGCTATTTCCTCGACGGTGCGGAAGGGATCGCCAATCCGCGCGGCCTCCATGCTGAACGGCTGGGCGTCGATATCCACGTGATGCTGGCCGATGGCGCGCCGATGCGGAATCTGACCGAAGCGGTGCAGAATGCGCATCTGGATGTGGAGGCGGTCGTCGCCTCTCCGCTCGCCACCGGCCACGCCTGCCTTTCCGCGGAGGAACGCGATCTGGGCGTGGCGATGGTCGAACTGGGTGCGCAGGTCACCAACGTGGCGATATACAGCGGCGGCATGCTCGTCGGGCTGGAGGCCATCCCGCGCGGATCGGCCGATATCACCGATGCTATCGCTTCCGCGTTCGGCATCCGGCGGTTTCAGGCCGAGCGGCTCAAGTGCCGCTATGGCTCCGCCATCGCCAGCCCGGCGGATCATGGGGAAAAAGTGCCGGTCAACGGGCCGGGCGATGAAGGCGCTGGCCCATTGGCGCGCGGGGCGGATGACAAGAACCGCATCCCCCGCGCCGACCTGATCGGCGTGATAACGGGCGAACTGGACCGGCTGGTCGGCGATATTGGCCGCGCGCTGGACGCTCACGGCTTTACTGGCCGTAACGCCCGACAGATCGTCTTGACGGGCGGCGGGGCTGAATTGGCGGGACTGGCGGACTATGCGCAGTCGGCGTTGGGCCGCCCTGTGCGCGTCGGCCGTTCGCCGCAGCTCAGGGGCTTGCCGGAAGCGCATGCGGTGCCGGGATTCGCTACGCTGGCAGGGCTGGTGCTCTATGCGGCGGAAGATCCGGTCGACATCCGTTCTGTCGGCTCACGCTTCCAGACGGGTTTCAAAGCGGGCGGAATGGCGCAATTGAACCGTATCTGGACCGCGATGCGCGAGTATTTCTAGCGATGAAACGGTGCGAGCGCGCCTGTGGATAGTTGTATTTACCTTTTGCACCCCTGAATCCGTTTGTGGCACAAGCGATGCACGAGATTAAATCACTCGCTCCCTGAGGAGAGCATGTAAAATGAGCATCAATATCGGCCCGCCTTCGGTGGAAGAACTGCGCCCGCGCATTACCGTGATCGGCGTCGGCGGGGCGGGCGGCAACGCGATCGCCAACATGATCCACGCCGATATCGAAGGCGTGGACTTCGTTGTCGCCAATACCGACGCGCAGGCGCTGAACAATGCGGTGGCGGAACACCGCATTCAGCTCGGCCCCGATATCACGCGCGGCCTCGGCGCCGGATCGCGTCCGGAAGTGGGTCGCGCGGCGGCTGAAGAAACGGTGGCGGAGATTGAGCGCGCGCTGGAAGGTGTGAACATGGTCTTCATCGCCGCTGGCATGGGCGGCGGCACCGGCACCGGCGCCGCCCCGGTGATCGCGGAAATCGCGCGCAGCAAGGGCATCCTCACGGTCGGCGTGGTAACCAAGCCGTTCCTGTTCGAAGGCACCCGGCGCATGCGCTCGGCCGAAGCCGGTATCGAAGAACTGCAGAAGAACGTCGATACCCTGCTGGTCATCCCCAACCAGAACCTGTTCCTGGTCGCCAAGGCTGAAACGACTTTCAAGGAAGCGTTCCAGCTTGCCGACGAAGTGCTGCAGCAGGGCGTTCGTTCGATCACCGACCTCATGGTCATGCCCGGCCTCATCAACCTGGACTTCGCCGACGTGCGCTCCGTCATGGGTGAAATGGGCAAGGCGATGATGGGCACTGGCGAGGGCGAGGGTGAGAACCGCGCGCTCGAAGCGGCCGAACGCGCGATTGCCAATCCGCTGCTCGACGGCGTGTCCATGGCTGGCGCGAAGGGCGTCATCATTTCCATCATCGGCGGCGAGGACATGAAGCTGCTCGAAGTGGATGAAGCCGCCAATCACATCCGCGAACTGGTCGATCCCGAAGCCAACATCATCTGGGGCTCGGCGTTCAACCCGTCGCTGGACGGCAAGATCCGCGTTTCCGTGGTCGCCACCGGTATCGAACAGAGCGCCGATCAGGCGCACGCCGCGGCGGGTCAGCCGCTCGGCTTCGCCAGCTCACGCGCGCCGAAGAAGCCCGTGCTGCCGCTGCCGACCAAGGAAGAACTGGCGGAGGATGCGGTAACGACATCGGTTTCGGGTGACATGCCGGAATATGCCCAGCCCGCGCGTTTCGTGGACGAAGCAGGCGCAACTTCTGAATCCTCGGACAGCTACGAGTTTGACGAGGACGATTATCAGGACGACGCACCGAGCGACCCCGCCAATGACGAGGCTTTCGGGCAGAGCGGGAACGAGGGCTATGCCTCGCTGGCCGGCACCCGCATCGAACGCGATCCGGAAGTCGCTGCAGCAGCGGAGCAGGCATCGGACGGCGAAGCGGGTGATGACGCCTTCGAACTGACTTTCGAAGCTCAGTCCGAAGCGACGCCTGAAAAGGATGGCGAAGGCAGCGGGTCCGGCAATGAGGACGAATTGCTCCTCGATGCGAGCCGGCTGGCCGAAGCGGACGAGCCCGTGTTCGGGCGCCGTCGGACCATTCTCGGTTCCGGCAGCGAAGAAGCAGCGGGCGAAGCTGCTCCTCCTCCCGTTCGGCGCACCGCTCCCGCCTCTCCGCCCCCGGGCGGCAGCACGCTGTTTGAACGGATGGCCAACCTCTCCCGCTCCAGTGCGCGGCGTGAGGATGAGGACGAAGAAGACGAGGATGGTGGCAGCTCGCTGCGCATTCCGCGCTTCCTCGGCCGTCAGAACAATCAATAGCGCGGAGCATTGTCGTGCGGTTTCGCCGCACCGCTTCGGGCAGTGAGGCCATGATCCGTCTCCGGAATATCGTGCAGCGCCAGCCTTGCCTGACGCAAACCTTTGCGTTTGCTCTGGCGGGCAGCGCGCTGGTCGTTGCTGCGCCTGAAGTCATGGCGCAGGGTTATGCCCAGCCTGTGGTGCAGCCGCTGCCCGATCCGGCGACGGAAAAGCTGAACGAGGCGCTGCGCGCTCTTTCGCGCAATCCGACCTCGCTCGATTCACTGGTCGCTGCTGCAGAGGCATCGCTGGCGCTCGACAATCTTGATACCGCCGCCGGGTTCATCCAGCGGGCAGAGGCGATCGCTCCGTCCGACGGGCGGGTGGCGGGGGCAAGGGCATCCTGGCTGGTCCGCCATCAGCAACCGGTTGAGGCGCTGGCGCTGTTCGCGCAGGCGGAACAGGCTGGGGCGCTGACCATGGCCCACCTTGGCGATCGCGGTCTTGCTTATGATCTGGTGGGCGACAACGCCCGCGCGCAGGCGGATTACCGGCGCGTTCTTGAATCCGGCGCCGATGCCGCGATCACCCGCCGGCTCGCCCTCAGCCTGGCGATTTCCGGGGATCAGGGTGGGTCCGAAGCCACGCTGCTTCCTGCCCTCCAGCGCAGCGATCTGGCCGCTTACCGCACGCGAGCCTTCGCGCTGGCCATTCTTGGCAAGGCGGATGAAGCGGTTTCCATTGCCGAAACCATGTTGCCCGCTCGCCTCTCTGGCCGGCTCGGCCCGTATTTGCGCTACATGCCGCGTCTAACTCCGTCGCAACAGGCGGCTGCCGCCAATCTTGGCGCTTTCCCGCAGGCTGACGAGATCGGGCGTGATGCTCCCACGGTGGTTGCCTATGGTGCGCAGCCTGCCACACCCGTTCCTGTTCGCACAGCGGATGCGCGGCTGGTGCCCAGCGGCGAACCGCTCGGCGCTCGCGAAGGTGTGCCCCGGCGCGAAGAAAGAACCGCCACGCCTGTCGTTCGCGCAGCAGTTCGGCCCACTCAAACAACCCAGACGACGCCAGCAGTGGCCAACCCGTCTGCGGCTCCGGCTCTGGTGGCTGCGGTCGATGCGCCGCAGCCCGTTGCGGTGTCGACCGCGCAACCCATAGCTCCAACGCCGGAGCCTCCGCCCCCGCCGCGCGATCTTGCCAGCGCCTTTTCCGATTTTTCCCGCGCCGGTTCCAGCCAGGTGGTCGCAGCTTCATCGGGCGCGGTGGACATTACGACGATCCAGCCTCGCCGCGAAGCGCCGCCTGTCGCCGCGCCGCCGCCCAAACCCGTGATCCCAAGCCGTCACTGGGTGCAAGTGGCCACCGGGCGAGACACCGATGCGCTGGCTTTCGACTGGCGCCGGATCAAGCGATCGGCGGCCGGGCTGCTCGACAAGCCTGAACCGCATGTGGCGAAGTGGGGCCAGACCAACCGCCTAGTTGTTGGTCCTTTCGCGAACGCTGGGGAGGCTAATCGGCTGGTGAGCGAACTTAAGCAGAAGGATGTCGATTCCTTCCGCTTTACCAGTGCGCAGGGTGAAGAAGTTAAACCGCTAGACTGACTGCGGTCCGGGCAATGGGTTATTTACCCACCCGTTTTGCACATTTTGCCAACAGGGTTGTCGAGTTTTGCCCAGTCGCGTCATTAACCGCGATTGCCTTGCGCCATGATCGCGTCGCATGTCCTGCATCAGGTCGCAGGGATGGGAACTTGATGATGAACGCGGGGCGTGACCCGATCGAGGAATCCGAAGAATCCGCTCCGGTGGATATGCTCGCCCAGCTGTTCGAAGCGCATGGCTGGCCGTGCGAACACATCAGTGAGGACGAGATTTCGGGCGAGATTCCCGGAAGCTGGACTACATACCAGCTTCGTTGCATCTGGCGCCGGGAAGATCGGGTGCTCCAACTGCTGTGCCTGCCCGAAATCCGCGTGCCGGACGCCAAGCGCAAGGCCGCTTACGAGTTGCTGGCGCTGGTCAACGAACAGCTTTGGATCGGCCACTTCGATATATGGTCCAGCGGCGGCGTGCTGCTTTACCGCCACGGGCTGCTGCTCGGAGATGATGGCATGCTCAGCCTGCCGATGGCCCAGCTTGCCGTGGAAAGCGCGGTTTCGGAATGTGATCGGTTCTACCCGGCGTTCCAGTTCGTGCTGTGGGGCGACAAGAAGCCGCGCGATGCGCTCGACGCCGCGCTGGTGGATGCTGCGGGCGAGGCATAGACAGGCGCTTTTCGCTGCGGCACAGCGCGCGGCATGGCTTATCGATCGATCCTTCTCGTCGGCTGCGGCAATATGGCTGGCGCCATGTTGCGTGGCTGGCTTTCCGCCGGCCTTGAACCTTCGCGCTTCACTGTCGTCGATCCGTTTCTGAAAGAAGCGCCTGCTGGCGTGCGCGCTCTCACTGCGTTGCCTGATGGGGAGCGGTTCGATGCGATACTGCTGGGTATAAAACCGCAGACGCTGGGCGACGTGGCGCCGCAGGTTGAACCGCTGGTCAGCGCGGACACGGTGCTGATGTCGATTCTTGCGGGCGTCGAACTTGCGGTGCTCGGGCAGCAGTTCCCTCGCGCCCGCGGGTCTGTTCGGATCATGCCCAACCTTTCGGCAGCGCTGGGCAAGTCGCCGATGGCGGTGGCTGAAAGCGGTCTCGATGATGCTGGTCGTTCGGCGATCATGGATCTGCTCGCCCCACTTGGCACGCCGGAATGGGTGGACGAGGGGGAATTCGATCTTGTCACCGCGCTTGCCGGATCCGGGCCCGCATTCGTCTATCGTTTCATCGATGCGCTGTCGGCTGCGGCGACGGAACTGGGGCTCGATCCCGATAAAGCGGGGCGTCTGGCCATGGCCACCGTGGAAGGTGCATCTGCGCTTGCGGCGTCGTCGGAGCATGATCCGGGCGAGCTGGCGCGCCGCGTCGCCAGCCCCGGCGGGGTGACGCAGGCGGGGCTCGATGCGCTCGATCAGGACGATGCGCTGCGGTCCCTGATCAGGCAAACATTACGGGCCGCGCAGGCCCGCAGCGCGGAAATGGCGGCGGAAGCCCGGGCGAAGAGTTAACGGCCTAGGGCGGGTTTTCCTTGAATCCTGCGCCGTTGATGGCGATATTGCTGCTACCGGCTTGTCGTCGCTCGGCGCCGGAACGGAGATATCTAATGGCGAATTGGAACGATCCCCGCCCCACTCGGACGAGCTTCGGTTCGTCGCCGCAGTCTGTGGGTTCTCTGGGGACCGAACGTGCTGGCACTATGGACCAAGGTCTGCGCCGGCATATGTTGTCTATTTACAACTACATGACCTCTGGCGTGCTGCTGACAGGCGTCGTTGCGCTGCTGTTCTCGCGCGGTGGCGCGGAATCGCCGGCCGCCAACCTGTTCATGAACGGTGGCATCCTGGCATGGGTCGTGATCCTTTCGCCGCTGGCGATCGTCTTTGCGATGAGCTTCGGCGCACGCCGTTTCTCTACCGGTACGTTGCAGGCAATGTTCTGGGGCTTTGCGGTCCTGATGGGCCTGTCGATGTCGACGATCTTCCTCGTTTATACCGGCGCTTCCATCGCGGCCGCGTTCTTCGCGACTGCTGGCGCTTTCGCGGGCCTCAGCCTGTTCGGCTATACCACGCAGAAGGATCTGTCGGGCTTCGGCAGCTTCCTGATCATGGGTGTAATCGGCCTGCTGATCGCTTCGGTGATCAACATGTTCCTCGGTTCGGAACCGTTGAGCTATGCGATCAGCTTCCTCGGCGTGCTGATCTTCGCGGGCCTCACCGCCTACGATACCCAGCGGCTGAAGAACGAGTATCTGTCTGTCCAGCATGCTAAGATGACCAATCCTGGCGCAGTGGCGGCTTTCCCGCTCGGCAAGATGGCGATCCTCGGCGCGCTGAGCCTCTATCTGGATTTCATCAACATGTTCCAGTTCCTGCTCAGCTTCATGGGGCAGCGGGACTGATCCCGAACCCGATTTCACGGCCTGCTCAACGCGGTTGATCGCAGGCCTGATTCGTTTCGTCGCGCCCGGGCAGTTTCTATGCTGTCCGGGCGTTTTCTTTGATCTCGCAGCACGATAGGCTTCTTAATCCGCGCGCAAGGCGCGATGGGGCATATTATCTGTGCCGATGAGAGGGGTGCGCGCCGTCATGGAATCGATTGGTCTGAAACAAGTGGGTAGGTCCGCGGCACTGGTCGCGCTTGCCCTATTGGCCGCATGTCAGACGCCTGCACCGCCGCCACCCCCTCCACCTCCGCCGCCTCCTCCCCCGGCGCCCGTCGCAGAGGTTGTTCCTTTCCGCCCCGTCCCGCCGGGTGGCGCGGATTATGTCATGAACATTCCTCCCGTTGGGGCTGATGGCCATCGCATGACAGTGAACGCCAATCTGAACGAGAACGAGGCGATCTGGCACTTCCGCTCTGCTTGGAATGTCGCGGCGCTCAACTGCCTCGATACGAAGTATCAGCCCGTTCTCGAATCTTACGGGTCGTTCCTGAAGCAGCATTCCCGCAAGCTGACTTCGACGAACACTGCGCTGGATACACAGTTCCGCACTGCGCACGGCTCGCGCAATGAAGGGGTGAAGGCGCGAGAAGCGCTGATGACCTCGGTCTATAACTATTTCGCGTTGCCACCGACGCTGGTTGGCCTGTGCGAAACCGCGCTGTCGATCTCTACGGAATACCAGACCACGCCCCCGCAGGATATCGCCGCCTTTTCCGTTGCGGGCCTCCAGCGTTTTGAGGCGGTCTTTGGTCAGTTCTTCAACGAATATGATCAGTATCGCGTGGCGTCCGCCGAATGGGATATGAAGTACGGCTCTCGCTATGGCGCGTCGCAGCCCGGCTATGTCGCGGTGCATGGCGCGTCGGGGCCGGCGCTGGCCAGCGCACTGCTGGATTCGAGTGCCAGCCCGGTGGGCGAGGTTCTCGATCCCACCACCGGCGCGCGCATTCCGCTGGTCGCCCCGGCAGATAGCACCATCTCGACGCCGATCGTTCAGCCGCTGGCCGGGGATGCGCCGGATAATCAGGTACCAAACTAGCGTCTCGATTTCGCGTATTTTTGTTCTTCCAAGCGGAAAGGGTTTTCGCTAGGGAGCGCGCTCTTCGCGGGGCAGTCCCCGCGCGACACTGGAACGGGGCCGTAGCTCAGCTGGGAGAGCGCGTCGTTCGCAATGACGAGGTCAGGGGTTCGATCCCCCTCGGCTCCACCAGTGTGTTGGTAATCGCTCCATTCCCGTCGGAAAGAGCAGCCGACGCTGGCCATATTGGCCTGCGTTGCGCAGGTCCCCGGCTGAATGCTACTTGGCCCCTGCGTCATGGAGTGGTTCGGGTCGCGAGAAGCGGCCCGCAAGTGCGACTGCGCGCCCGCGGCCCTTTGGGGCGCTAGGATAGCCGGAGGGTCTGACGGTCCCACCGGCGCTTGAGGCTGAACGAACAATGCATTTCCTGGATCAGGCCAAGATATTCGTGCGCTCCGGCGCTGGCGGCCCGGGGGCGGTCAGTTTCCGGCGAGAGAAATACATCGAATATGGCGGCCCGGACGGCGGAAACGGCGGCAAGGGTGGTGATGTCGTGTTTGAGGCAGTGCCCGGCCTCAATACCCTGATCGACTTCCGCTATACCCAGCATTTCAAGGCGAAGCGCGGGTCGCATGGCATGGGCAGGAACCGGACCGGCGCCAGCGCGCCCGATCTCGTCATCTGCGTTCCCGTGGGCACGCAGGTTCTGGACGAGGAGCGGGAGGAAGTGCTCGCCGATTTCACGGAGGTCGGCCAACGTTTCGTCCTGCTGGAAGGCGGCATGGGCGGGCGCGGCAATGCCAGCTACGCCACCTCCACCAATCGCGCCCCGCGCCAGCATCAGCCGGGCATCCCGTCGCAGGAACTGTGGCTGTGGCTGCGGCTGAAACTTCTGGCGGATGTGGGGCTGGTTGGCCTGCCCAACGCGGGCAAATCCACCTTCATCAATCAGATTTCCAATACCCGGGCCAAGGTGGGCGATTACGCTTTCACCACGCTGGTGCCGAAACTGGGCGTCGTGCGCCACCGTGATCGCGAATTCGTGCTGGCCGACATTCCCGGCCTTATTGCCGGTGCGGCGGAGGGAGCGGGCATTGGTGACCGCTTTCTTGGCCATATCGAACGTTGCCGTGTGTTGATCCACCTGATCGACATCTCAGGCACCGATCCAGCCGAAGCGTTGCAGATCGTGGAGCGGGAGCTGGAGGCGTATGGTGGTGGCCTGTCGGAAAAACCACGCCTGATCGCCCTTAATAAGATCGATCTCGCCGACGCTGAACTCGCGGCAGCGTTCGCCGGGGAGCTGAAAGCAGCGGGAGCGGAGCGCGTGTTCCCCATCTCCGGCGCGACCGGGGCGGGCATGGATGCGCTGCTGGATGCGGCGCTGGACTATCTGCCAGCACGCACGGCAACGGAAAATCCGAACACCGTCATCAGCGACGATGACGATGATGACGAACAACCAGCCGAATGGTCGCCGCTGGGCTGATCCCGACTGCGGCCCATCGTAACGTGGGGCTTTGCCGCACCCTCATCTGCGTCTAACGCGCGCGCATGTCTGTCGCGCGTCTCGCTGACCTTGCCGATCCCGCCCTTGCACCCTGTGTGGTGCTCAAGGTCGGTTCCGCCCTGCTATTCGCCGGGAAGGGGCGCCCTGATCGGGAATGGCTTTCCACGCTCGTTGCCGAAATTGCTGAGGCGAAGGCGCGGGGGCAGCAGGTTATCGTTGTCAGTTCCGGTGCGATTGCCTTGGGCGCGGCGCGGCTTGGGTTGGAGAAGGGCGGGCGTGGTTCGCTGGCGGATGCCCAGGCATCGGCCGCCGTGGGCCAGATCGCGCTTGCCGGGTTGTGGAGCGAGCTTCTGGCCGCACACGGCATCGTTGCCGCGCAACTCCTGCTCACTTTGGAAGATCTTGAGGACCGCCGCCGCTACCTGAATGCCGCCGCCACGCTGGGCCGCTTGCTCAAGGCTGGCGCCGTGCCGGTTATCAACGAGAACGATTCGGTGGCCACGGCCGAAATACGCTTTGGCGATAACGACCGGCTTGCCGCGCGTGTAGCGCAGGCGGCGGGGGCCAAGGCGGTCGTGCTGCTGTCGGATGTGGACGGGCTGTACGACCGCGATCCGCGCCAGCCGGGGGCGAGCCTGCTCCCCCGCGTGGAAGGGGTGACGGATCAGGTTCACGCGAT
This sequence comes from Croceibacterium sp., assembly GCA_035555595.1. Lineage (GTDB taxonomy): Bacteria > Pseudomonadota > Alphaproteobacteria > Sphingomonadales > Sphingomonadaceae > Croceibacterium_A. The sequence continues at coordinate 47,832 of DATMGK010000074.1, forward strand.
GGCCAGCGGCAGCTCGGGCTCCGGCCTTGGCTCCGGCGGCATGACGTCGAAGCTACAGGCCGCGGAAATCGCCACGCGGGCGGGCATCGCCCTCGCAATTGCCAACGGCAAGCATCCTGCGCCGCTGTCCCGCGCTCTGGGCGGAGACATCGGCACGCTTTTCGTCCCCACGCGCCGCGATGGCGCGCGCAAGGCGTGGCTGGGCGGTCGGCTGAGGATGAAGGGCACGCTGACCGTCGATGCCGGCTGCGCCAGTGCACTGTTGAAGGGCGGCAGCCTGCTCGCCAGCGGAGTTACCGGCGTGGAAGGCGACTTCGCTCGCGGCGATCCGGTCTTCGTGCGCGATCCGCAGGGGCGCACGCTGGCGCAGGGCCTTGCTGAATATGCCAGCGCCGAAGTCGACACGATCAAGGGCCGCCGCAGCGAGGAACAGCAGGACCTGCTTGGCTATGCCCCGCGTTCGGCCGTCATCCACCGCGACCAGCTGGTGTTGCTTTGACCATCGCAATCACCGGCGGCACCGGCTTCGTCGGGCAGGCGGTGATCGATCTGGCATGCAGGCGCGGCCAGCCGCTGCGGGCGCTCGCGCGGCGGGCTCAGGCGCCGTGCGAAGGTGTGGAATGGGTGCGCGGCGATCTGGCTGACGGTCATGCACTGGCGTCGCTGGTGCATGGTGCGGATACCGTGCTTCACGTGGCCGGGGTGGTTAACGCGCCTGATGCGGCGGGTTTTCATCTCGGTAATGTGGCAGGCACCCAGGCGCTCGTCGAAGCGGCCTTGCAGGCCGGCGTGCGGCGGTTCGTGCTCGTATCTTCGCTTGCCGCACGGGAGCCGGGCCTGTCGCAATACGGCCTTTCGAAGAGGGGGGCGGAGGAGATTGTCCGGGCCAGCACGCTGGACTGGATCATAGTCCGCCCGCCCGCGATCTACGGCCCGCGCGATCGCGAGATACTGGACCTTTTCCGCGCCGCAAGCTGGGGCGTGGTCCCGATGCCGCCGCATGGCCGTGCATCGATGGTCCATGTGGACGATCTGGCGCGCCTGCTGCTTGACCTGACGACCATCGCGGAAATCCCGGCAGGCAACGTGTTCGAACCGGACGATGGGCATGATGGCGGCTGGGAACATGCCGAACTTGCCCGCATGATCGGTGATGCCGTGGGCCGCAAGGTCAGGGTGCCCAGGCTGCCCGCCTGGGCGCTGATGGCGGGCGCGCGGTTTGACCGGCTGCTGCGCGGGAAGCGTGCGAAGCTGACGGCCGACCGGGTCAGCTATATGGTCCATCCCGATTGGGTCAGTCGCCGGGACATGGCGCCACCCGCGAACCTGTGGCGCGCCGACGTGCCTACCCCGCAGGGGCTGGCCGCAACCGCAAAGTGGTATCGCGAACAGCATTGGCTTTGAGGGCGATTAGGCAAGAAACCCACCCCCCTTCGTTCGGGGCGAGCCTCCTGTCAGAAGGCCGGTTCGTAACCCGGCGGCAATTCGCCCTCATCACCGCTGGCCGGTGCCGAAGCGGGCGAGTGGATGCCGCATTCCGTCTTGTCCCAGCCACGCCAGCGGCCCGCGCGCGGGTCTTCGCCCGGCTTCACCTTGGTGGTGCAGGGCTGGCACCCGACCGAAAGGTATCCCTGCTCCTCCAACGGATGGCGTGGCAAGTCGTGCGCTTCGAAATAGGCGTCGAGGTCCTGCTTGGTCCAGTCGCCCAGCGGGTTGATCTTCAGCCGTCCGTCCTCGATCTCGAAACGCGGCAGGTTCTGGCGGGTGACGGACTGGAACGCCTTGCGCCCGGAAATCCACGCATCCAGCCCCCGCTTGGCGCGGGCCAGCGGTTCCACCTTACGGATTTCGCAGCAGCCGTCAGGATCCCACGACCAGCGCAGGCCGTTTTCATCCTTGGCTGCGATCACCGCGGGTTCCGGTTGCACGACCGAGGAATTGGTCAGTGCGAACCGCTGGGTCAGCGTTTCGCGGTATTCCAGCGTTTCCGGGAACATCTTCATCGTGTCGACGAAGATCACCGGCACCGATGGATCAGCCTGAGCAACGAGATGCAGCAGCACCGCGCTTTCCGTGCCAAAGGACGAAACCACAGCCACCCGGCCCAGCGATCCTTCTGCAAACAGTTCCGCCAGCATGGTGGCAACGTCCACCCCGGCGAAGCGCGCGTTGAGCGCGTCCGCATCGGCCTGAACGAAGCTCGGCCCGGTGTCGATCACGTCGATCGCGCGGCTGGCCATTATGCTTTCCGTCCGTGGCGCAGCGCCCAGATGGGCGCGCGGTCATCGGCCGCCGCCTGATAGACCTGCGGCCAGGTTGCGAACGCGCGCTGCGCGTCTTCTTCGTTCAGCGGCTGGTCGGGGGCAAAGCTGTCGAAGCCGCAGCGGCGAAAGTGGCTGAGCTGGTCCACCAGCACGTCACCCACGGCGCGAAGTTCGCCCTGATAACCCGCTTCGCGCAGGATGCGCGCGGACGAATAGCCGCGCCCATCGGTGAAGGCGGGGAAGTTCACTTCCACCAGCTTGACCCGCTCCAGATGCGGCAGCAGCTTGCGCGCGTCGTCGCCCGGTTCGATCCGCACGGCGGCTGCATTTGACTGGTCGAGAAAGGCATCCACTGTCACCGCGCCGTGATCGACCGGTTCGTCATCGCGGAAGCGGAACTGCACGTTGTCGGTAGTACCGGCCAGATCAACCATAGAGCGCCTCCTTGAACGGCTCCATGCCGATACGCCGGTAAGTGTCGAGGAATCGCTCTCCATCCGCACGCTCGCGCAGATAGACGTCGGTGGCAGTTTCCACCGCGTTCACGATCCCGTCCTCGTCGAAGCCGGGGCCGGTGATCTTGCCCAGCGACGTGTCGTCGCCTTCACACCCGCCCAGCAGAAGCTGGTAATTTTCCGTGCCCTTCTTGTCGACGCCAAGGATGCCGATGTGGCCCGCGTGGTGATGCCCGCAGGCGTTGATGCAGCCGGAAATCTTCAGCTTCAGTTCGCCCAGCACTCCGTCCTTGCCGTTTTCTGCAAAGCGCTGCGAAATCTTCTGCGCGACCGGGATCGATCGGGCATTGGCGAGGCTGCAATAATCCAGCCCCGGGCAGGCGATGATGTCGCCGATCAGGTCCAGATTGGCGGTGCCCAGCCCGGCTTCATCCAGCTTGCTCCACAATTCGTGAAGGCGCTGCTTCTCCACATGGGCCAGCACGATGTTCTGCGCGTGCGTAACGCGGCATTCGTCGAAGCTGTATTCTCTGGCCAGATCGGCCATCAGATGAATCTGCGCGGCGGTGGCGTCGCCCGGAATGCCGCCCACCGGCTTCAGGCTGATGGTCACCGCTACATAGCCCGGCTGCTTGTGGGCATGGGTATTACGGTCCACCCACAGCGCGAAATCGGGGTCCGACCGGTCGATTTCTTCCGGCAGGCCCACTGTGAACGGGGGATCGCGGAAATATTCGCCGATACGTTCCAGCTCTGCCAGCGGCGGTTCGATGTCCTGACCCTGCAACTGCGCGAATTCGTCTTCCACCTGACGCCGGTATTCATCCAGCCCCAGTTCGTGAACCAGGATCTTGATCCGCGCCTTGTACTTGTTGTCGCGCCGACCATAGCGGTTGTAAACGCGCAGGCACGCTTCGGAATAAGTGATGAGCTGGTCCAGCGGCACGAATTCGCGCACCAGCGGGGCGATCATCGGGGTGCGGCCCATGCCGCCACCGACATAGAACGCCGCGCCCAGTTCGCCGCTTTCATTCTTCACAATGCGGATGCCGATATCGTGCAGCTTCATTGCCGCGCGATCGGTTTCGCTGGCGATCACCGCAATCTTGAACTTGCGCGGCAGGGCCAGGAATTCCGGATGGAAGCTGGACCATTGGCGCAGCAGCTCGGCATAGGGGCGGGGGTCCGTCACCTCATCCGCGGCGGCACCGGCATAATGGTCGGAACTGATGTTGCGGATGCAGTTGCCGCTGGTCTGGATGGCGTGCATCTCGACAGTGGCCAGATCGGCCAGAATGTCGGGCGCGTCTTCCAGCTTGATCCAGTTGTACTGGATATTCTGGCGAGTGGTGAAGTGGCCGTATCCGCGGTCGTACTTGTCAGCGATTGTGGCCAGCATGTGCATCTGTGCACTGTTTAGCGTGCCGTATGGCACCGCTACGCGCAGCATATAGGCGTGCAGTTGCAGATAGAGACCGTTCTGCAGTCGCAGCGGCTTGAACTGATCCTCTGTCAGGTGGCCTTCGATGCGGCGGCGCGTCTGGTCGCGAAATTCCGCGACACGGGTGTCCACCATGGTCTGGTCATATTGGTCGTAGCGATACATCAGATCACCCAGTTCCGGGCCTCGGGATCGGCCGGCTTCAGAGTAAGGTCGGGACGCACGGTGGGGCCGAGCGCGCGAATGCGGTCCTTGATGTGCGCCGGGCGCACGCCGTGGCCGGAAGGATCGGGCTCCGCATCGATCGCATAGCTGCTGTTAACGCGGCGCGCAGCCTCCTCACGCGCGAGGATGGCGGCGGCTTCTTCGCCCACGTCCACGGCGTCTTCGATATGGATGGACCAGTTCTGGCCGTCCCACCACGTCACCCGCCCGTCTTTAAGATCGTTGCCCGTAAGTATCTTCACGAATGCGCCTCCAGCGCGATTTGGGCGAGCGCGGCATCCTTTTCGGCCGTCACTTCGCCAATGATGATGAGCGCCGGGCTTTTAACCCGTTCCCGCTCGACCAGTTGGGGCAGGGCGGCAAGCGCGCCCCGCAGCACGCGCATTTCAGGGCGCGCGGCATTTTCGATAACCGCCACTGGCACATCGGGCGCCAGTCCGTCGGCCATCAGCTTTTCGGCTATATTGGGGGCGTTGGTGACGCCCATGTAGATCACCAGCGTGCGACCCTTGCCTGCAAGGCCAGCCCAGTTCTGTTCGGTCAGCCCCTTGCACTGCCCGGCGACGAAGCTGACGATGCTGGCGGAATCGCGATGAGTCAGCGGTATCTGCGCTGCCGCCGCCGCACCCAGTGCAGAAGTGATGCCGGGCACGATCTCAACCGGCACGCCCGCCGCACGGCAGGCTTCGGCTTCCTCGCCGCCACGACCGAAAACGAAGGGGTCGCCGCCTTTCAGCCGCACCACGTCATGCCCGGCCAGCGCCTCGCGCACCAGCAGCGCGTTGATCCGGTCTTGCGGCAGAGTGTGGCGGGCGCGGCTCTTGGCCACGGAAACCAGCTTTGCATCGGGGCGGATCAGGGCGAACACCGCCGGATCAATCAGCCCGTCATGCACCACCAGTTCCGCCCGGCCCAGCAGGCGGGCGGCGCGCAGCGTCAACAGATCCGGATCGCCCGGTCCCGCTCCTACGAGGTAGACTGTGCCCACATTGCCCATGGGGCGCACATGGCGGTGTGGCAGTAATTTCGCCAGTCAGAATGGTTTGGGCGGGGGTTAGGGCAGCTTTTAGGGCTGCCCCTCCGCGCCATTCGCCGCCGCGATCAGGGCGCGGAGGCCGGCGGTATCGCGCAGGTGCAGGTCACGTTGCGGATAGGGTACTTCGATCTGGTGTTCGCGGAACAGGCGCAGGATCGCCTTCAGCAGGTCCGAACGCACATTACCGATGCCTTCTTCCGGGTCGCTGATCCAGAAATGCACTTCGAATTCGATCGCGTCGCGGCCCAGCGCCGCCAGCCATACGCTGGGCGCCGGGTCGTCCATCACCCTGCGCGCCTCGCGCGATGCTTGCAGGATCAGGCTTTCGATCAGGTCCACGTCCGATCCATGCGCGACGGATATCGGCACTTTGATCCGCACGTCGCGTGAACTGTATGACCAGTTCTCCACCTGATTGATCATCAGGTTCTCGTTCGGGATCAGGTATTCCTTCTTGTCGCGGGTGATTACCGAAACCGCGCGAATACCGATCTTCTTCACTTGCCCCACGGTGTTGCTGATGCCGTCGTTCACCGCGATCACGTCACCCGGCTTTATGGACCGATCCATCAGCAGGATGATCCCGGCCAGCAGGTTGCCGAACGTCTTTTGCAAACCAAAACCAAGGGCGAGGCCCAACGCGCCGGAAAAGACCGCCAGCGCCGTCAGGTCTATGCCCAGCAGGTCGACCGCCAGCAGGAACGTCAGCGTCCACACCGCGATGGACACCAGCTTCTTCGCCAGCAACTGCTGTGTGGTGTCGATGCCGTGGATCTTGTTGATCAGCCAGCTGGACAGCTTGATGATCACGCGGCCCATTATCAACGCCCCGATGACGACGAATATCGCCACCAGCGTGGTCCACAGCGATATGCGCGCTTCGCCGATCATGAAGCCCCAGCGATCGAGGGCGGCGATGGCGGTTTCCAGCCCGCCGCCATCGGGCAGTTCCCGCAACACGACTTCGGATGCGGTCATGATGCGCGCATCGCAGCGAAACCCCGTTCCAGATCGGCGATCAGATCGGTCGGGTCTTCCAGCCCGATGGCAAGCCGCACGCCCAACTTGTTATTGGTGTCCCAGTCTGCCGGGGGCCAAGGGGTAGCGCTGCGTGCGCGGGCAGGATCGGCGGGGATCGCCAGACTTTCGAAGCCGCCCCATGAAAACCCGATGCCAAACAGGTCGAGCGCATCGATAAATCGCGCTCTCCCGCCGGATGAGCCGCCTTTCAGCACAAAGCTGAATAGCCCGCAGCCGCCGCTGAAATCGCGCTGCCACAGCTCATGCCCAGGGGCGCCGGGCAGCATCGGACACAATACATGCGCTACCTCTGGCCGGGCGGAGAGCCAGCGGGCGATTTCCAGCGCGCTGGCCGCGCTTCGCTCCAGCCGCAGCGCCATCGTCCTCAAACCCCGCAGCGCCAGCGCGGCATCGTCCGGCGAAACCACCTGCCCCAGCGTCTGGCTCTTGATCCGCAGCCGTGCGTAGAGCTCCTCTCGGGCAGAGACGCAGCCCATCATCAGGTCGGAATGCCCGCCGACGTGTTTGGTCAGGCTCATGATGGAGATGTCGCATCCACGCTCCAGCGCGGGAAAGCCCAGTGCACCAGCCCATGTATTGTCGATCAGGCTCACCGCCCCATGATCGCGCGCCACTGCGGCGAGGGCGGGTACATCGCAGACTTCCATCGTCAGGCTGCCGGGGCTTTCCAGCAGTACCGCTTTCGTCCGACCATCGAACTGTGCAGCGAATCCGGCCAGGTCCGTCGGATCGAAGAACCGCGTCTCAATCCCCAGTGGGGCCAGCAGGCTTTTGGCCATGGCCCGGCTCGGCTCATAGGCGTTGTCCGTCATCAGCAGCGTGTCGCCGCTTTCCAGAACCGCCAGCAGCGCGCCCGCGATTGCCGCCACGCCACTGGGATAGAGCACGGTGCCATGCGCACCGGGCTCCAGCGCGGTCAGAGCGTCGGCCAGCGCCCACTGCGTTGGCGAACCGCGCCTGCCGTAATAGAAATGCCCATCTTCATTCGGGCGTCCGCGCGCCAGATCGGCGCTGTCGGCATAGAGATGCGTGCTACCCCGCCATATCGGCGGATTGACGGCGGGGCTCGTCCATTCCGCGCGCCTTCCTGCCTCGACCACGCGGGTGGCGGGTTTCAGCGGCTTGCCGGTATCGCTCACGCAGCAGGACCTGTGGCTTTCGGCGTTGCCGGATCAGCGCCCCATTCCATCCAGCTACCATCATAGAGCGCCACGTCCCGCTTGCCGAGCAGGTCCATCGCGAACAGCAGCACGGCGGCCGTCACACCGCTACCGCAAGTCGTCACCACCGGCTGCGACAGATCGATTCCCGCTTCGGCGAAGGCCGCGCGCAGACCGGCTGCGTCCTTGAATGTACCGTCAGCGTTGAGAACCTGCCCGAACGGTAGATTGCGCGATTGTGGTATGTGGCCACTATCCATTCCGGGGCGGATTTCCGGCTCTGCACCAGTGAACCGGCCCGCGCCGCGCGCATCGACCAGTTGTTCAGCCCTGCTGGTCAGGTTGGCCAGTATATCCGCCTTGTCCCGCACCTCGCCGGGGCCGGCAGATGGGGTCACATGGCCGTCCCCTGCCGTGGCTCCGCCACTTTCCAAGGGCCGCCCTTCGGCGCGCCATTTGCCAAGCCCGCCGTCGAGGATCGCCACGTTTTGCAGCCCATGCTGACGCAGGATGAACCACGCGCGGGCAGACGTTTTTACCGCGCTATCGTCATAGATGACCACGCGGTCGTCATCATTGACGCCAATTTCCGCCATGCGCGCCGCAAACTGCGCGGCATTGGGCAGGGCAGCCGGAATGGGGCTGTCGGCATCCTTGAAGCTGTCCAGATGGAGAAAACGCGCGCCGGGAATATGAGCCTCTTTGAACTCGGCCGTTGCATCACGCCCTGCATCGGGGAGGTGGGCGGAGGCATCCAGCACTACCAGCCCCGGCTCGCCGATCCTGTCGGCCAGCCACTGCGTCGAAACGAGAGTATCCATCACCACGGATTAGCGGGCGCGGAAGGTCGGGTCTAGCTGGCCGGACCGTAATCTCAGGCGAAGGCTCGGTGAGTCAGGCGTGGATAGATGCGCGGGCCTTCATCCAGCCGGAAAGGTTGCAGGCCATTGCCGCTGCCGGGCTGGCCCACGGCGAACGTCCGCACTAGTGCTTGCGCACCATCCGCCTCCACCCGGAAACGCGCCAGTGGCAGCAGCAGGGCGGCCTTGCCCTGACGAATCGGCAGGATCTGTGCCAGCGGCAGACGAAACTCCCCGTCTATCGTGCGCCTTTCGCCCGGCTCCAGCCGTTCGATGTGCTGCTTGGTCGTGTCTCGCGACGTGTTTGGGCCCGAAAGCTGGTCTTCCCTGCTGATGGAGGCATGGGCGGAAATCATGTCCGCATAGACGGTAAGATCTGTTAGCGGTTTGGGGCCGGTGTTTGCCAGTTCCAGCCGCCAGTTCAGCGTGGCGTTCAGCAGCGTTAGGCTCATCCGCACCGGCTCAAGAACGACCCGCAAAGGCTCATCCGGCGGCACGGATGATGTATCGGCTGGCGGCAGCGAGGGGGCCGAAGAGCCAACGCGTGGCCGTTCGATTTCTAGCGCCTCAACTGAAGCGGCTTCCCGTCGTCGCATCCAGAAAAGAAGCCCGGCTGCGCCTACTACGGCAAGCGCGGCGGCTATCCAGAGCCATGACGATCCCGCTTCGCTCTCCGTTAAGACCGGGGTGGGTGCTGGCTCGACAGACGGTTGCTCAGCAGGAATTGGCGATGCTTCTGCTGGACCAGTTTCAGCAGCCCTCGGGCTGGCAGAGGGTTCGGCGGCAGATTGCATCGTGGGCGATGTCGCCGTTCGCGTAGTTGATGTCTCTCCCGCCGGTTCGATCGGCGGGGGAACCGTGATGGATGGCGGCTCTATCGCCGGAGCGGGGGAAGGGGTTCGCTCCACCGCTTCCGGCGTTGGGGCGGGTGGCCTTGATTCCGGAACGTCGCTCGCCACAGGGCCTTGCCGCTCCGGCTCCTGCCTCTGCTGAGAGGGGGAGGGGGGCAGTCGGAAATCCCTCATCGCCGCCCATGCGGGCAGGGGCGGTGCAGCCAGTGCCGCCGCAGCAGTCAGGGCAAGAAACTTCGCGCGCATTTTCATTGGCGGGGATGCCGCATGGCGCTGAACGCGCTGTGAACTGGCGGCGCACATGCGGCCGCTTGTGCCGGGCGGTGGTTCGATGCAAGAGCGGAGCATGAGCGATGCAACCCCCCGCTTCCTCGGCCAGGTGGCCGGGCTTCCTGCCAGCCCTGACGTGGCGGAACTGGACTATGTGCCCAATCCCCGCGTTGGAACGCTGTATCTTGTGCGCTTCGCTGCGCCCGAATTTACTTCGCTGTGCCCGGTAACGGGCCAGCCCGATTTTGCGCATCTGGTGATCGATTATGCGCCCGGTGAAACGATCGTCGAATCGAAAAGCCTGAAGCTTTTCCTCGGATCGTTCCGCAATCACTGCGGCTTTCACGAGGACGTGACCGTTGGCATCGGTCAGCGTCTGTTCGATGAAATGCGCCCGCAATGGCTGCGCATCGGTGGCTATTGGTATCCGCGCGGGGGGATTCCGATCGACGTATTCTGGCAGAGCGATGCCCCGCCTGCGGGGCTGTGGCTGCCGGATCAGGGCGTTCCGTCCTATCGTGGGCGGGGCTGACCTGCGCTCTAGTAGCCCCAAGGCGGTAGCGCAAAAAAAAATGGTGCCGGCTGAGGGATTTGAACCCCCGACCTTCGGTTTACAAAACCGCTGCACTACCACTGTGCTAAGCCGGCTCCGTCGCGCCTTTGCTTCAAGCCGCCGCGTTCGTCCAGTCTGTCTTCAGCAGATGCATCCCGGATCCTGATTAAATCGGGCAATGCCCGCCTTGCAGCCGTTCCGCGAGTCAGATTTTCGATCAGTCTGTAGTCAATTGCATACCAACGCCGAATCATTTGGCGGTCCCCCCACAAACGGGCTGAGGGAGAGAACCCTTTGCCGGCTGGCCTTCCGCTTCCGCCGATACCTGTTCAGGTGTCTTGCCACTCGCCGCGCCGCTTGTCCCACCATTCCATGCGCTTCTGCACTTCGCGTTCGAACCCGCGTTCAACCGGGTTGTAGAACTTCTGCGGCTGCATTTCCTCGGGCCAATAGTTGTCGCCCGAAAAACCTTCCTCCGCATCGTGGTCGTAAGTGTATCCCTTGCCGTAACCGATGTCCTTCATCAGCTTGGTGGGTGCGTTGAGGATATTCTGCGGCGGCATCAGGCTGCCGGTTTCACGCGCGCTGCGCCAGGCGGCCCCGGCGGCCTTGTAGGCGGCGTTAGATTTGGGCGCGGTCGCGCAATAGAGGCACGCCTGAACGATCGCCAGTTCGCCTTCAGGGCTGCCGAGAAACTGATAGGCTTCCTTCGCGGCGATGCACTGGGTCAACGCCTGCGGATCGGCCAGCCCGATATCCTCGGTGGCGAACCGGGTGATACGCCGCAGGACGTAAAGCGGCTCCTCCCCGGCGACCAGCATCCGGGCGAGGTAATAGAGCGAGGCCTGCGGGTCCGACCCGCGCATGCTTTTATGCAGCGCGGAAATCAGGTTGTAATGCCCCTCGCGATCCTTGTCGTACACCGCCACTCGGCGCTGCAGGAACTGGCCTAGCGCCGCCGGGTCGAGCGGATCGGCGATCTTCGCGGAATAGAGCGTTTCCGCCTGATTGAGCAGGAAGCGCCCGTCGCCATCGGCCGAAGCGATCAGCGCCTGGCGCGCTTCAGGCGTCAAGGGCAACGGACCTTCCAGCGCTTCCGCGCGGTCGAGCAGTTTGCCCAGCGCGGTTGCGTCCAGCCTGTGCAGGATCAAAACCTGCGCGCGACTAAGCAGCGCGGCGTTGAGTTCAAAACTGGGATTTTCGGTGGTCGCGCCGATAAGGGTCACCGTGCCGCGCTCCACATAAGGCAGGAAGCCATCCTGCTGCGCGCGGTTGAAGCGGTGGATCTCGTCCACGAACAGCAGGGTGCGTTGCCCGGCCTTTTGCATCACTTCCGCTTCGGCGAAGGCTTTCTTCAGATCGGCCACGCCTGAAAACACCGCACTGATGGCCGTAAACCGCATCCCCACCGCGTCCGCCAGCAGGCGGGCGGTGCTGGTCTTGCCGGTGCCCGGCGGCCCCCACAGCACCATGCTGGACAGCTTGCCCGCCGCGACCATGCGGCCGATCGCGCCTTCCGGCCCGGTCAAATGATCCTGCCCGATAATCTCGTCCAGCGAGCGCGGGCGCAGACGATCGGCCAGCGGCGCGTCGGCCGGTGGCTCGCCAGAAATGGCGGGGGGAGGGGGTTCGTCAGCGAACAGGTCAGCCATGGTTGGTCGAGATAGGTCGAGAAGCGCGCGACTGCGAGCCTCTTGAATTTTTCACGAATCAAGATATATCGCAAAACAGTTTAAAGATATTGGAGATATTTAAATATGCATCGTCATAATCACCACGGCCGTGGATGGCCGCATGAAATGCATCGTGGCGCCCGTGGCTGGGGCCCGTTCGGCGTCGAATGGGAAATCGGCCGAGGCGGAGGGCGCGGCCGTGGCCGCAAGGGTCTGTTCGGGCGTGAAGAGCTGCGGCTCCTGCTGCTAAGGTTGATCGCTGATCAGCCGCGCCACGGCTATGATCTGATCAAAGCGATCGAGGAGCAGTCGGGCGGGCACTATGCGCCCAGTCCCGGTGTGATCTACCCGGCGCTGGCCATGCTGGCCGATGAAGGCCTGATCACCGAGCAGAAGAGCGACGATCAGCGCCGCAAATTCGCCATTTCCCCTGCGGGGGAAGAAGTGCTGGCCGAAGAGGCGGAGCAGGTCGGGAACGTGATGGAACGTCTTGCCGCATTGGCAGAACGTGCCGAACGGGGCCGCGCCCCATCGATCCAGCGGGCTTCCGCAAATCTGTTCACTGCAGTGGGGCAGCGTCTGGTGCAGGGTAGCGAGGACGATGATCTCGCGCACCGGATTGCCGCTGTCCTCGATGAAGCGGCGCAGAAGATCGAACGGCTTTGATCGTCCGCCACACTCTCTTCATTCTCGCGAAAGTGGGAATCCAGAGTCACCCACGCGGGGGGCTCCGGCCTGAATAATAGGCCGGGGGCCACCGCTTTCAGGCGCTGCCCGCCAGCGCTTTCGCCTCCGCCGTTCCCAACCGCTCCGGCGCGCGGGCGGCGGCTAGGCGCAAGTACGCTTCGGCCACTGCGTGATTGATCGCGTCCCACGAATAATCGCGGCTGCGTTGTTCACCGGCCGCGCCATGGGCCAGACGCAGGGCCGGGTCGGTGGCATAGCGGCCGATGGCATCAGCAAAGCCGGAAATATCGCTGGGTTCGACCAGCAGCCCGGTCTTTCCTTCGATCACCAGGCTGTTGGTTCCCGTGGCACGTGCTGCCAGAACCGGCACGCCCGATGCCATAGCTTCCAGCGTGACGTTGCCGAATGTCTCCGTCACTGACGGGTTCAGCAACACGTCCATGCTGGCGACTGCGCGGCCCAGTTCCTGCCCGGTCAGCATTCCGGTGAAGCAGGCTTCCGGCACGCGTTCCGCAAACCGGTCACGTGCAGGGCCTTTGCCGATCACCAGCACTTTGTGCGGAACGCCGCGCTGGCGCAGCAACTCCATCGTGTCGGCAAAGACATCCAACCCTTTTTCCATGACCACGCGGCCGAGGAAGCCGATCACCAGATCGTCATCCGCGAAACCCAGCGAGCGCCGCCATGCCATGTCGCGGCGCGATGGGTCGAAAATCTCCCGATCCACGCCGCGTGACCATATGCCGATGTTGTTGCCCATGCCCTGCTCGCGCATCACTGCGGCCGTGCTTTCCGAAGGCGCGACCATCGCATCGCAACGGCGATAGAACCGGCGCAGGATGGAAACCACCACGGGCTCCAGAAAGGCCATGTGGTAATAGCGGGGATAGGTTTCGAAGCGTGTGTGAACCGACGCGAGCACCGGAATCCGGCGGGCGCGGCTCCAGCTTACGGCGCGCTGGCCCGAAGGGTCGGGCGATGTCACGTGGACCACATTGGGCGCGAAATTCGCCAGATCGCGTCGCACCGCTGGCGATAAGCCCAGTGGAAACTGATATTCGCGCCGGAACGGAATGGGCACGCTGGGCACAGCTACGAGATCGCCGGTGGGCGGGAAAGCCGGGTTTTCCACCACGGGGGCATAGACGCGCACGGATGCGCCCTGCCTCAGCAGATATCCAACCAGGCGATTGAGGGCCTGGTTCGCGCCGTCGCGGACATAGTTGTAGTTACCGCTGAACAGGGCGACGCGCAGATCGGCGATGTCCATCGATGCCCCCTAATGCCTGCGTTTGAAACTGGCAACGGCGCTGCGGCTATCGTGGCCGGCGTGCCACATATGTCACATGTTGCACCGCGCCCGCCGGTAGGGTGATTGTAACGCTTTCGGGCGATGATATTCAGGCGTTCAAAGGTCGTCGCTGGCATGAACGACAGCACCCTCGCAAAGGGCGCCGGCCAGATGAATGGGAGAGGCTACATGATCAGGTTCCGCGTCGGCACGGCCGATTACGCTCGTGCGTTTTTGATGACAGGAGCAGCCGCGGTTGCTCTCTGTGTGCCGGGCGCGGTCTTTGCGCAGGATGACGGCGCAGAAGCGGATACCTCCGGAAATGCGATCATCGTCACCGCCACCAAGCGCGAACAGACCCTGCAGGATACGCCTGTCGCCGTTTCGGTCACCACCGCGGAAACGATCGAACGGGCCCAGATTCGTGATCTGCGCGATCTGCAAACCGTGGTTCCCTCGCTCAGCGTGGGACAGCGGCAGAGCACCGGCAACACCAACTTCTTCATCCGCGGTTTCGGCAATGGCGCGAACAACGCGGGGATTGAACCGTCGGTCGGCGTGTTCGTGGATGGCGTCTATCGTTCCAAGACTCTGTCGCAGATCACCGACCTGCCCGACGTGCAGCGAATCGAGGTTCTGCGCGGTCCGCAATCGACCCTGTTCGGAAAGAATGCCTCTGCCGGCGTCATTTCCATCACCACGCAGGAACCGCAGTTCGATTTCGGCGGCTCGGTAGAGGCGACTTACGGCAACTATGATCAGATGATCGTGAAGGGCCTTGTCACCGGCCCGCTCAGCGATTCGGCGGCGGTCAGCCTCGCTGGCGGCGTTAACAAGCGTGATGGCTTCTTCCGCGATCTGGGCACGGGCGATCGCACCAACGAGCGTGATCGCTGGTTCGTCCGGGGGCAGTTCCTGCTGGATGGCGGCAACGGGTTCAAGGCACGTATCATCGCCGATTACGACGCGATTGATGAGAATTGCTGTGCCGTGGTCAACCTTCAGGACGGTTTGGCGACCCCGGCACTCCGCGCGCTGGGCGGCATGGTCAACACACCGGCCGACGCCTACAGTGGCGACGTTTACAATAACTACAATTCCACCAACGATATCAAGAACTACGGCGCTTCTGCCCAGATCGATTACGATATCGGCGATTTCACGCTGACCTCGATCACCGCTTTCCGCGAAACCAAGGCGCTGACCTATCAGGATTCGGACTTCACCAGCGCCGATCTGATCTATCCGAACTATCAGGACCTTGATGTCAGCACTTTCACACAGGAAGTGCGGCTGGCGGGTGAGATCGGCGACCGCATCAACCTGCTGCTGGGCGCATTCTACATCAGCGAGGACGTCGATCAGCGTAACCAGCTGATCTACAGCAGCCAGTTCCGGCCCTATGCCAACCTGCTGGTGCAGCAGCTTTCCGGCTGTGCGCTGGCGCTCTACGCATCCGCCTGCACCATTCCGGGCTACGCGGGTCCGGCACCGGTTCCGCTGGACGCCACGTTTGGCGCGCTGGAGGGTGATCCCACCAAGTATATCAACAACTTCTTCCCGAACGGGTCGGGCTTCAACGAAGCCTATACGTTGAAGAGCAATGCGATCTCCCTGTTCGGGCAGGTCGATTTCGAACTGGCCGATGGTCTGGTGCTCACTCTGGGCGGTAACTACACCCGCGACCGCAACACCTACACCACCGACAACGTATCGACGGACGCGTTCTCCTCGATC
>DATMGK010000075.1:0-2752 GCA_035555595.1 Croceibacterium sp.
CCTCGATCGCTCGCTCGCCTGCGCGATCCACGATGGTGGTGCGTCCGCGATCCTCATTCCGTTTGCGCGCGGCGGCGACTTTCTGCTTCAACTGCGTGCGCTTGGCTTCGGTCATGTCAGGGTTCTTCCTCAGGCGAAATCAGTTGTCGTCGGAACGGTCACCGTGGCCGGACGGTTCCTTGTTCTCGTCGTATTGGCCAAGATCATCTTTGGCATCATCAGTGGTATCATCCTCGGCGTCTTCATCATCGCCCATCAGGCCAGCGAAGAACTTCAGGATCGGTCCGCGCGCAAACCACAGCACCAGCGCCGCCAGACCCGCTGCCACCACGCCCTTGTTGGCTTCGGCATAGTCTGCTGCCTCATCCACCATGTCGCGCGTCCCTTCGCCCAGTCGATCGGCCAGACGCGCGCCGACCCCGCGTTCGCGGATACCGCTGCGAATGAAGGCGATGTCGGCCTTGAACAGCTCCAGCGCGGCATCACGCAGCGCGCGGTCCTCCACCAGTCGGCGTTCCAGACGGCTCATGCCTCATCGTCCTTGTCGGGCGTCAGGTCGACGGCATCCATCAGCTTCTGCCAGCGACGATGGGCGGCAAGGGCACTCAGCACCGTGCAGAGTATCAGAAGGCCCACGACCAGCCCGCTCGCACCCCATGGCGTGAGCAGCGGTGAAAGCGCGATGATCAGCCCTACCGTCAGCCCGATCAGTGTCAGCACTGCGAAGGCGGAAGATATCGCGACGAACACGATCGCTTCCTTGGCTCCATCGGCGATGAAGGCGACGCGGGTTTTCTGATAGGCGACTTCCGCCTCCAGATAAGTCCGCCCGTCATCGATCAGGGCCTCCAGATCTTCTACCAGCGACCGGTCGCCCACGGGGGTGCGCGCCTCGTCCTCGTCGGACATGGCGTCTCCACCCCCGCTTGCCGGGGCAGCCTCGTTATCCCCCCGGGGCAAAGTCACTTACGGCGGAACAGGCTGGCGATAAGGAAGCCGGCAACCGCAGCCAGGCCGACTGCCGTGGCCGGGCTCTTGCGAACGAGCTCGCGGGCATCCTCGCCCAGTTCGTCCACGCTCTTGCGATCCAGCGCCGCTGCCGTGTCTTGCAACTTGCGCGATGCGTTGCGCGCATAGTCGCCGTACTTCGCGCCCAGATTGTCGTCGATCACGGTGGCGTTGTCGGCAACGACCTTGCCCAGTCCGGTCAGCGCCTCGCTTGCCTTGGACTTGCCCTGAACGGCCAGTTCACCGGCCTTGCTCTTTGCTTCGCCGACCCAGTCGTCACCGCGCGCACGGGCTTGGCTGCCATAGGCGCCGGCTTTCTCGCGCGCTTCCGCGCCCAGCAGGGCGGCGCCAGCGCGCGCTTCTTCCAGCGCGGCGTTGAAGCGCGACTTGGCTTCGCTGCTGCGGTTTGCGGGCGCGGCTTTCGCGGCCACGCTGCGACCGGTGCCGGTCTTCGGCGCGGCGGCTGATGTGGTGCGCTTGCGCGGCTTGGCGGTCTTGGGTGTCGTCTCGGCCATGTCATCCCTTTCAACTGTCCGGGCGGAGTTTACTCATCCCGGTAATATCCCGAATCGAACGCGACTTGCGCCGCATGGTTCCGCCGAATAGGAGGCCCGGCAAGCCCCGATAAGGCCCTCGATATGGCGGTGCCTTACACAATTACAACACCGCGCGAGAACGGAGAGCGCCATGACTGCTATCATCGACATTCACGGACGGGAAATCCTCGATAGCAGGGGCAACCCCACGGTTGAGGTGGACGTGCTGCTGGAAGACGGCAGCTTCGGCCGCGCCGCCGTTCCCTCGGGCGCCTCCACCGGCGCGCACGAGGCTGTGGAACTGCGGGATGGCGACAAGGATCGTTATCTCGGCAAGGGCGTGCTCAAGGCGGTACAGGCCGTCAATGATGACATCGCCGACGCCCTGCTCGGGCTGGATGCAGAGGATCAGCGCGATATCGATCTCACCATGATCGGCATCGATGGAACGGCCAACAAGGGCCGCCTCGGCGCCAATGCCATCCTCGGCGTCAGCCTTGCGGTGGCGAAGGCTGCGGCCGCGGCGCGTGGAATGCCGCTGTGGGCCTATGTCGGCGGCGTTTCCGCGCATGTTCTGCCGGTGCCGATGATGAACATCGTCAATGGCGGCGAACATGCCGACAACCCGATCGATTTTCAGGAATTCATGGTCATGCCAGTCGGCGCGCCCACTCTGGCAGAGGCGGTGCGCTGGGGTGCGGAGATATTCCACACCCTGAAGAAGGCCCTGCATCAGAAGGGCCTTTCCACCGCCGTGGGTGACGAAGGCGGCTTCGCGCCAAACCTCGCCAGCACGCGCGATGCACTCGATTTCGTCATGGCCTCCATCGAACAGGCCGGGTTCAAGCCGGGCAGCGATGTCGTGCTGGCGCTCGATTGCGCTTCGACTGAATTCTTCAAGGGCGGCAAGTACGAAATCAGCGGGGAAGGGCTCAGCCTCAATCCGGTGCAGTTCGCCGATTACCTCGCCGACCTGTGCGACGCCTATCCGATCCGCTCGATCGAAGACGGGATGAGCGAGGATGATTTCGAAGGCTGGAAGGCGCTGACCGACAAGATCGGCGGCAAGGTCCAGCTCGTCGGTGACGATCTCTTCGTGACCAACCCCGAACGCCTGCGCATGGGCATCGGCAAGGGGCTGGCCAATTCGCTGCTGGTGAAGGTCAACCAGATCGGCACGCTCACCGAAACGCTGGAGGCGGTTTCTG
>DATMGK010000076.1:0-1735 GCA_035555595.1 Croceibacterium sp.
TGTGCAGTTCCTGCAACAGCTGCGAACGGTCGATGATCTGCTGGCGCAGGTTGATGATCTGTTGCACCGATCCTGCCGCGCCGATGCCGCTGGGGCCGCTCATCGTGCGCCTCCTACGGCCAGCCCGGCCTCCCGGAAGGATGCCAGTCGATAACGCAGCGTGCGTTCGCTGATGCCCAGTTGCCGCGCGGCTTCTGCCCGGCGGCCGCCGCAGGCGTCCAGCGTGTCCATGATCGCCCGCGCTTCGGATAGCTGCACCACCTTGGCCAGCTTCGCGCCCGGCTCGCGCTGGTCGGTCACGGGCAGGGCGGCAGGCTCCGCCGCTTCCACGGGGGGCTGTTCCACCAGCCGCGCCGGGCGGTCGAATACGATATGCTCTGCGCCGATCACGCTCCGGCCGGTGGCCAGCACCAGCGCGCGGCGCATCACGTTTTCCAGCTCGCGGATATTGCCCGGCCAGCCGTGGTTCTTCAGCAGGGCTACCGCCTCGTCGGCGATCCACGGCATGGTCTGTCCTTGCGGAACGTGGCGCAGCAGCATGGCGAAGGCCAGCGGCACGATATCGGCCGGCCGCTCGCGCAGGGCCGAAAGCGCCATGGGAAATACGTTGAGCCGGTAGTAAAGGTCGGCGCGGAAACGGCCTTCCTCCACTTCGCTCGGCAGGTCGCGGTTGGCGCAGGCGATGATCCGCACGTCCACTTTCACCGGCGCTGTTGCGCCCACCGGCACCACTTCGCCTTCCTGCAACGCGCGTAGCAGCTTGGCCTGCAACGGCAGCGGCATCTCGGCGATTTCGTCCAGCAACAGGGTGCCGCCATCGGCCGCGCGGAAGAAACCTTCGCTCGCCGCCGCGGCGCCGGTGAAGGCGCCCTTCTGGTGGCCGAACAGCAATGCTTCCAGCATGGTTTCGGGGATCGCGGCGCAATTCACCGCCACGAACGGCTTGTCCCGGCGGTTGCTGCGGTTGTGGATGAAGCGTGACAGCACTTCCTTGCCGGTTCCGGTCGGCCCGTTGATCAGCACCGGGATGTCGGTCACGGCCAGCCGGTCGGCCAGCGCCAGCACGGAAAGCGATTCAGGATCGGCCGCCACCGGCCCGCCGGTTGCGGAAACCAGCGCCACCAGCGCGGAAAAGGCGGCTTCGGATGCCGGATCGTCGTAAACCAGCGTCGCACCGTTTCCGGCGCGGGTGATTGACGGGGTCACGCCGCGTTCCACCGCGATGGCCCCCGGCAAGGCCCGCAGGCCGCTTTCCGCCCGGTCGCCCAGTGTCACGGGGCGGGTGGGAAACAGCGAGGAAACCATTCCCGCAAACTTTCCCGCCAGCGCCGCATGCCTGTGTTCGAACCGTTCGGTCTGCTCGATCGACCCCATTGCCCGCCCCTGCTGATTAACCATGTCCCTCACACGGGCGGAAATGGAGCCGGGATGGAAAAATTCGTATTAAGGTTAACAATTCCGAATATGCGTAAGTGTTTTTACGGAGACGCCGGAGATTTCAGGAAACTGCGGGTAACCCCCTAAAAAAATTTTCGCGGCTGCCGGTCTGGGTTCCAGCTGCGATCGCGAGGGGAACCACGGGGCAGCGTTCGGAGACACCTTTCGGGAGTTTGCAAATGTCTGTTATCAACACCAACATCAGCGCGCTGCGCGCTTCCAATGCGTCCACGCAGGCTGACAAGATGCTCGGCACCGCGATGGGCCGCCTTTCCACCGGCAAGCGCATCAACAGCGC
>DATMGK010000077.1:0-1811 GCA_035555595.1 Croceibacterium sp.
GCAAGGCCGGGCCGGGCGACATCATGGTGCTGGTGCGCAAGCGGCGTGAACTGGCGGGGCTGATCGTCGCGCGGCTCCATGCAGCAGGCGTGCCGGTGGCGGGCGTGGACCGGCTGCGGCTGGGTGCACCGCTGGCGGTGAAAGACCTGATGGCCGCGCTGCGCTTCGTCGCTCAGCCGCTGGACGATCTGAGTCTAGCCAATCTGCTGGTTTCGCCGCTGTTCGGCTGGAGCCAGGAGCAATTGCTGGAGCATGGATATCGCGGGAAGGGCGTGCCGCTGTGGGACCACCTGCACCGTTCCGCGCATCCGGATGTGGAGCGGCTGCTGGACCTGCTGCGCCGCGCGGATTTCGAGCCGCCGCAGGCGCTGTTGCACTGGATGCTGGTCGGCCCGTGGGACGGGCGGCGCAAGCTGGTCGCCCGGCTGGGGCGAGAGGCGAATGATCCGATCGACGAGTTGCTAAACGCCGCGCTCGCCCATTCAGCCGCGCATACGCCGGGTCTGCAAAGCTTCATCCAGTGGTTCGACGCGGGCGAGGGGGAGCTGAAGCGAGAGCCCGGCGCGGGCAAGGGGCTGGTGCGGGTGATGACGGTGCACGGGTCGAAGGGCCTGCAGGCGCCGATCGTGATACTGGCCGATGCGACTGGCAATCCCGACAGTTCGCCCACGCGCAACCTGTCGCTGCCCGATGGGGAGCGGGAAATTCCGCTGCCGGGCCTGAGTAAGCATGAGAAGGTCGGCCCGATCGCCGAAGTGGAACTGCGCGCGCGGGAAGCGGAGCGGCAGGAGCACTGGCGGCTGCTCTATGTAGCGATGACGCGGGCGGAAGAGGCGCTGTTCATCGGCGGGGCGCTGGGATCGCGCGAGAAGGACGAACCGGCGGATGATAGCTGGTACGCCCGCCTTGCCCCCTTGTTCGCCGGCGATCCGGTGGACGACACGATCTGGGGCGAGCGCCGCGAATGGGGTGTGCGGGCGGAGCCGGTGGCCGATATGCTCGCTGGCCAATTGCCGCTGCCCCCCGCGCTGCCGGGCTGGGTCCAGCGCCCGGTTGGGCCGGAGCCGCGCCCGCCGCGCCCGCTGGCGCCATCATCTGCGGGAGAGGAGCAGGGCGCCGATCCCCCGATGCCAAACGAGGCGATGATTCAGGCCGCGCGGCGCGGCGTGCTGGTCCACAAGCTGCTGGAACGCCTGCCCGATGTGCCGCCCGCCGAACGTGGGGAGCGAGCGCGCGCGTGGCTGGCGCGCAATGCGGTCGATCTGGCGGAAACCGAGCGGGAAGACCTGCTGCAAAGCGCGTTGGCCGTGCTGGCGGACCCGCGCTGGGCAGACCTGTTCGGGCCATCCGCGCTGGCGGAAGTGCCGCTGGCCGCCGTGGTGGAAGGGCAGGTGATCGCCGGCACGGCCGACCGGCTGCTGATCGCGCCCGACAGGATAGTGATCGCGGACTTCAAGACCGCGCGCCGCCCGCCGGACACGCTGGAGCAGGTTCCCCTTTCCACCGTGCGGCAGATGGCGGCCTATGCGGCGGCGCTGGGCGCGATCTATCCGGGGCGGCGGATCGAAGCCGTGGTGCTCTATACCCAGACGCCGCGCGCGATCGCGCTGCCGGGCGAACTGCTGGCGGCGCACAAACCCGGCTTCACCCCCTCGCAGGAAAGTTTGGCGACTTAGCCGTTGCTCACCCGCGAACAGACCCTAGATTTGCCTCAACACGAAGTCAGGAGTTTTCCGAAATGGCCACCAAGACCGTCACCGATGCCAGCTTTCAGGCGGACGTTCTCGATTCCGACAAGCCCGTGCTGGTCG
>DATMGK010000078.1:0-107086 GCA_035555595.1 Croceibacterium sp.
GTCGGCAATCCGGGCACGAAGGCGCCCACTATGCCCAGCGCCATGCTGACAAGGCCGCCCGCCAGAAGCAGCGGCCGCCGCATCTCAGGCCGCCGCGATCCGCGCGGCGTGTTCCTTCACCAGCGCGATCATGTTGGGCACGCCCTGCGTGCGGTTGGAACTTAGCTGGTTCTTCAGGCTGAAGGGTTCCAGCGCCGCGGCCACGTCCATCGCGGCGACCTCGGCGGCTGGCCTATCCTGCACCGCGCTCAGCACCAGCGCGACGATGCCCTTGGTGATGGCGGCGTTGCTGTCGGCCAGGAAATGCAGGGCGCCGTCCTGCTCCGTGGGATAGACCCAGACACTGGCGGAACAGCCGCGCACCAGCGTTGCGTCCGTCTTCAGTGCCTGCGGCATTTCCTCCAGCTCGCGCCCCAGCTCGATCAGCAGGCGGTAACGCTCGTCAGCGTCCAGGAATTCGTATTCGTCCAGAATGTCTTGCAGCGCACGCATTGGCGCGCCCTAGCGTATTCGGGCTACAGGTCCACCCCGCTGGCGATGGCCTCCAGCTTGCGGATGCGTTCCTTCAGGTCCGCCAGCTCGATCCGCGCGGCCCCTTCGCGAGAACCACCCTCGGTGTCCGGCATATGTCGGACGGTTTCCAGTTCACGCGTCTTCAGGGCCAGCCAGTCCTGCCACCCCTTCAGCATGGTGAAGGCGACGACCAGCAGACCGGCAAGGATACTGGATGCGATCAGCAATTCCTGGCTCATTGTCGATTGTCTCCCTGCTTGCGCGCGATCACTTCTCGCGCAGGCTCTCGATCTCGGCGGAAAGACGCCTCGTCTCGCGATCCTCGGTGGCGATGCGTTCCAGAACCTTGATACGTTCGCGCAGCTGCTCCACCTCATTCTCCAGCGCCGGGTCGCTGCGTAGGCCGGCCGTATCGCTGGCCGGCTCATGGCTGCGGGCACGATATTTCGTCCTCAGCACTTTGGTCAGGCAGCCAATCGCCACGATGACGACGATTGCGGTCCAGAAGCTCATTGCACGTTTCCTTTCACGTCGCGCAGGGCGTCGATCTGTCGGGCGACGTCGAAGCCCTTGTCGGTAACGATGCGCTCGACCACCGCCAGCCGGTCCTTCATCGAACCAATTTCCGCGCGCAGAGATGCGTTCTCCTGCGTCAGCAGCTTGATACGTTCCTTGGCTTCGGCATCCGTTCCGGGTTTCAGCGACTGGCCCCACATACCTTCTATGGGATAGCCGTTCTTGATCTTCATCCGCGTGTTGTGAACGCTGGCGAAAATGCCGCCGAGCGAGATAATGACGACGCCCGCGATCGCCCAGCCGATATACGGAAGAAGCTGCATCAGGATTTCCATCAGTTGCTCCTTTCCGCTTCGCGGGCTTCGATCAGTTCATCGACCCGCCGCTGATCGCGCAGCGCCTCGATCTGGGTCGCTACGTCGTATCCCTTGTCGGTGACGATGCGTTCCAGCACCCTCACACGCTCCTCGAGCTCCTTCATGCCGCTGGCGTATTGTGCGGCTTTCTCGGCACTTTCGGTGGCAGTCGATTTGATGCCCATTTCCGCCAGCTTGCGCTGATGAGTGGTCCAGATCGCGATGATCGGGATCGACAGCGCAAAAATCGGGATCAGCGCTCCGATATCCATGACGTTCGTTTCCCCTTGTTGCGCGTCAGCGCAGGCGTTCGATCTCGGCCGAAAGGCGCGGATTGCTGCTGACGTAATAGGTTTCGACTTCGGCCAGTCTCCGGTCGATATCCCGGAAACGGGCGCGGATTTCACGCGCGGTCCGCTTCGGCGACTGGCGGACTCTCTGCCAGTAACGCTGTTCGTCCTGATCGACGTAAAGGTGCGGCGGCTTCTTCATCGAAAGCAGGCCAAGGGCGAAATAGACCGGAATACCGAAACCGGTGCTGAGCGTCAGGACGACGAATGCCAGACGCCACCAGATGGCGTTGATGCCGGTATAGTCTTCAAGCCCCGAACAGACGCCCATCAGCTTGGCGTTCTGCTTGTCGCGATAGAACTTGGTGCGTTCGCTGGTCACTTGCGTCCTCCCTTTTCTGCCAGAAGGCGATCCAGCTCGCGCAGCGGCTCGTTGTCGATTTCCCTGTCGTGAATGATCCGGGCCGGCTTGAAGTCCGGATTGTCGGAAGCGACCAGCCGCTCGACGGTGTCCATCCGTTCGTCGAGCCGCTTGGCGAGCTGATACAGCTCTTCCAGCAAGGTCTCGTCGTCATTGGTGATGGTGGCGGCGGTCTTCCACTTGGTGATGTAGTGAAAGATGATCCACGGGATGGCGATGAATACGGCCGCGACAAAAAAACCTTGATCCACGGCTCAGCCCTCCTTCGTCTCTTCGCTGCTCTTGCCCAGAGCGCGCTTCATCGCTTCCAATTCCTCATCGATCTTGTCGGCGCCTTCCAGCGCGGCAATCTCGTCGGCAAGGCTCGGTTTGCCGGCGCTATCAGCGATCGACAGCGCATCGGCGCGACCCTCTGCGTAGTCGACGCGCCGTTCCAGCTGGTCAAAGCGCGTCAATGCGTCGTCAACTCGCTCGTTTGTCATCAGACTGCGCAGTTTTACCCTGTTCTCTGCGCTCTCAAGGCGTGCAGCGATCTGCGTCTGGCGGCTGCGCGCCTCCCGCAGGCGATTTTGCAGTTTCTGAATGTCCTGCTCGTAAGCGCGCAGGGCGTCGTCCAGAACGGCGATCTCCTGCTTCAACTGATCGGCCATGTCCGCCGCACGCTTCCTTTCGACCAGCGCCGCGCGGGCCAGGTCCTCGCGATCCTTGGAAAGCGCAAGCTGCGCCTTCTCCGCCCAATCGGTCTGAAGCCTGTCGAGCTTGACCGTGTGGCGGTGCATTTCCTTCTGGTCGGCAATCGTGCGCGCCGCGCTGGCCCGCACCTCGACCAGCGTTTCCTCCATCTCGAGGATAATCATGCGGATCATCTTCGCGGGATCGTCCGCGTGGTCGAGCAACTCGTTGAAATTAGCGGCGATAATGTCGCGGGTACGGGAAAAAATGCCCATCCAGGGAACTCCGGAAACAAAGGAATTGATGGAATCTTCAAGTGATTGGCCGCTGGCCGGTGTCGGACTTGTCCGCAGACGCTCAATCTCCCGGTCCAACCGCGAGGTGCGCTCCTTGTCCTGACTCTTTCCAGAGCCAGAAGGGGTCAGCGGAGTTTCGTCCTGTCGACTCATGCCAGTTCTACAATATGCGCGGAGACGAGCATCGTCTCCGGCGATCCGCCGAACTGGTGGGTCAGCGCGATCACGTTGAGCGTTACCATCGCGGTAATGCTCACCAGCGCGGCGAGGCCGAGTTTGCTGGTGAAGAATTCGCGATCGTACATTGTGGCTTCCTTCCTGATCCTTTGAACACAGACAGGATAGCAAAGGGTGTGCCAAATCGTCGAAAGCGCGGAAAAGCGTTGTTTTTCAGGGGCTGGGCCTCACTCGGCGATGGAAATATTGCCAGCATATGGTGAAATCCACTATAAGTTGGCGATGGATCGGGAAACGCAGCAATTTATAGGCCAGTCGGGGGCCTTTCTGGATGCGGTGGAGCGTGCCAGCCGCGCTGCACCCATGCGCCGACCTGTTCTCGTTATCGGGGAACGCGGAACCGGTAAGGAGTTGATAGCGGAACGTCTTCACCGCCTGTCGAACCGATGGGAAGAACCCCTTGTCACGATGAACTGCGCTGCGCTTCCGGAGACGCTGATCGAAGCTGAACTTTTCGGACATGAGGCGGGTGCTTTCACTGGCGCTACCCGGGTGCGGGAAGGTCGTTTCGAAGAAGCGCATCGCGGTACGCTGTTCCTAGATGAGATCGGGACCATGTCGATGGCGGCGCAGGAGCGGCTGCTAAGGGCGGTCGAATATGGTGAGGTAACGCGGATCGGCTCATCCCGGCCGGTCAGGGTCGATGTGCGTATCGTTGCCGCGACCAACGAAAACCTCCCGGCTCTGGCAGAACAGGGGCGGTTTCGCGCTGACCTGCTTGATCGTCTCTCGTTCGAGGTAATCACATTGCCGCCGCTACGGGTGCGGGAAGGCGATATCGATGTGTTAGCTGATTATTTCGGGCGGCGAATGGCGGCGGAGCTTGGTTGGGAGGCCTGGCCGGGATTCGCTCCGCATGTCAGGCAGCAACTCGATTCCCACCCTTGGCCGGGCAACGTGCGCGAGTTGCGCAACGTGGTGGAGCGCGCGGTCTATCGTTGGGATGACTGGGGTGAACCTATCGCTCATGCCCAGTTCGACCCGTTCGACAGCCCGTGGAAGCCTGTGGCGATCGCTCGGGCTGAGGAAGCGGTCATTGCTGACGCCGCGTTTGAAGTACGGCGGACTCAACATGATTACGACTCGGTCGCTGATCTGCGCGTCGCGGTTGAATCCCATGAACGCGCCATCCTAGAACATCACCTTGGTCGCAACCGCTGGAATCAGCGGCAAACGGCCAAGGCGCTGGGGCTGACTTACGATCAGCTAAGGCACTGTATTCGAAAGCACGGGCTTACGGAGTAGTTTCGTTTCAACGGGGGGCACTGTCTCTGCATGCTTCATAAACATACGATATGGCTTCAGAAGCGCCCGCCACATTAAAACTGAGATCGACGTCGGGTCCAAGGCCTGTATCCATCATCACTCGCAGTGTCGAAGCGCGGCGAAGGTCAATTACGAATCGAGCCAGAGAGCGATCAGAAGTTTTGCCGAAAGCAGCGACATATGTTTCGTAGAAGCGCCAGCTTTGTTGGGAAGCTTTACCATCAAACAAAAAGCGAATCGGGCGAGCCATCGGCTGGCTTTTCGGCGTTGCCAGTTTCTTTTCCCCCGACATTATCAGGGCGTACACTTCTCTGCTTCCGGGCTTGTCGCACTTCAGGACGACCTGCGACCCGTCCGGCGCCTGGGCGATTGCGCCGGAGCCTTCACCCCCTTCTTCCAAAAACTGCCAGGCTGACTCCGCTGTCTGATCGGCGGGCTGTTCCTGTGCGATGGCACTTGCCGGAATTGCCATGGCTATGGCCACAGCGAGACGTTGCCTCATGCTGTTTCTCCCTTTGCTTTTTTGTCACCATTATTGTTGGTGCTGAAAATTAGAGTATCGGCTTCTTGTGAGAGGGGCAACAGTAGTGCGTGACCGCAACGGGGTGTCTCTTCTCGCTGCCGCTCGATTGGAGCTTGCCTTTCGCTTCGCCTCCTCCTATCTGCCAGCCATCCCGACATTGTCGTGACAATGCTTGGTGCTGGCGCCTCCGGGGGCCGGCGCAAAACGGCTTTGCCACGACGCCGATGGAACATTGATGACTGATATTGCGCGCCTGATCGAAGTAATCGAACCGGAGGCCAAGGCTCTCGGCTTCGATCTCGTGCGCGTGAAGCTTTCCGGCTCGGGTGACGAGCGGACCTTGCAGGTCATGGCGGAAGATCCTGCGACAGGGCAGCTTGTGGTGGATCAATGCATGGCGCTTTCCCGTGCCATTTCCGATCGTGTCGATGCGATCGAGGAGGCGGGTGAGGAACTTGTGCGGGGGGCTTATAATCTCGAAGTCAGTTCGCCCGGTATCGACCGGCCGCTGACGCGAGCAAAGGACTATGCCGCCTGGGCGGGGCACGAAGTGAATATTTCGCTGAGCGAGCCGCTGGATGATCACCGCAAGTTGCGGGGCGAACTGGCTGGTATTCAAGGTGAAACCGTCACCGTGGACGATCGCAAGGCAGGGCGCGTCGATGTGCCGCTGGCGCAGATTCATTCGGCCAAGCTTGTACTGACGGACAAGCTGATTGCCGCCACCCGACCGCTGGATATCGGCGGTGTGGAAGAGATTGAAGAAACACTCGAGGAAGAGAAGGCAGACGACTGATGGCCAGTCCGATTTCCGCCAATAAGGCAGAACTGCTCGCGATCGCGAATTCGGTCGCTTCGGAAAAGATGATTGACAAGGCGATCGTCATCGAAGCGATGGAAGAGGCAATCCAGAAGGCTGCGCGTGCGCGCTATGGTGCTGAGAACGATATCCGCGCCAAGCTGGATCCGATGACCGGTGATCTGCGGCTCTGGCGCGTCGTCGAAGTGGTTGAGGTGGTCGAAGACTATTTCAAGCAAGTCGATCAGAAGCAGGCCGAAAAGCTGCAGCCCGGCTCCAATATCGGCGATTTCATCGTCGATCCGCTGCCGCCGGTCGATCTCGGTCGCATCGACGCGCAGAGCGCCAAGCAGGTGATCTTCCAGAAGGTCCGCGATGCGGAACGCGAGCGTCAGTACGAAGAGTTCAAGGATCGTGCGGGTGAAATCATCACCGGTGTGATCAAGTCGGTTGAATTTGGCCATGTGATCGTCAACCTCGGTCGGGCCGAGGGCGTGGTTCGCCGCGATCAGCAAATCCCGCGCGAAGCCGCCCGCGTGGGCGAGCGTGTCCGCGCGCTGATCATGAAGGTGGAACGCAACAACCGCGGTCCGCAGATCTTCCTCAGCCGCGCGCACCCAGAATTCATGAAGAAGTTGTTCGCGCAGGAAGTGCCTGAAATCTACGATGGCATCATCGAGATCAAGGCTGCCGCCCGCGATCCGGGCAGCCGCGCCAAGATCGGCGTGATCAGCCGCGATTCCAGCATCGACCCCGTCGGCGCTTGCGTGGGTATGAAGGGTAGCCGCGTGCAGGCGGTGGTGCAGGAACTTCAGGGCGAGAAGATCGACATCATCCCCTGGAGCGAGGACTCCGCGACTTTCGTGGTGAACGCGCTTCAGCCCGCAACCGTCAGCCGCGTCGTGCTGGATGAGGACGAGAACCGCATCGAGGTGGTCGTGCCTGACGATCAGCTGTCGCTGGCCATCGGCCGTCGGGGCCAGAACGTGCGTCTCGCCAGCCAGCTGACCGAAAGTCAGATCGACATCATGACCGAGGAAGAAGCCTCGGAAAAGCGGCAGAAGGAATTCGCCGAACGCTCCAAGATGTTCGAGGAAGAACTGGATGTGGACGAGACGCTGTCGCAGCTGCTCGTCGCCGAAGGCTTCGCCGAACTGGAAGAGGTGGCTTACGTCGACCTGGAAGAAGTCGCCACCATCGAAGGTTTCGACGAGGAACTGGCGGAAGAACTGCAGCAGCGCGCTCGCGAAGCGCTTGAGCGGCGGGAAGATGCCTATCGCAATGAACGCCGTGAACTGGGGGTTGAGGACGCGCTGGCCGATATGCCTCATCTGAACGAACAGATGCTGGTGGTTCTCGGCAAGGCGGGCATCAAGACGCTCGACGACCTGGCCGATCTCGCCACGGACGAGTTGATCGCTCGCAAGCGCGAGGCCCCTCGTCGTCGCGGTGCCGAAACCGGGCCACCGCTGCGCCGTCAGCGCACCGAAGACAAGGGCGGTGTGCTCGGCGAATTCGCTTTGAGCGAGGAGCAGGGCAACGAGATCATCATGGCTGCCCGCGCTCACTGGTTCGAGGACGAAGAAACGCCTGCCACTGAACTGGCGGCCGTAGCCGAGGAGGCCGCCGATGCGGACTCCTCACAATGAGCCTCTAGCCGACAACAACGGACGCACCTCCCCTCGCGGAAGTGAGGGGAGCGAGCGGCGCTGTGTGCTCAGCGGGCGAGTCGCCGCGCGTGACGAACTCGTCCGCCTGGCGCTTTCGCCCGATGGACAGATTCTGCCGGATGCTCTGGCTAAAGCTCCCGGACGGGGTGCGTGGATAGGTGAGCCGCGCGCCGTGCTGGAACAGGCATTGGCAAACGGTAAGCTGAAGGCCGCGCTGGCCCGCGCGTTCAAGACCGGTGCGTTGAATATCCCGGCTGACCTGCCCGATCTGATGGAAAAGGGCCTTCTGCGCGCTTTTCTTGACCGGCTGGGTCTCGAAATGCGCGCCGGTAAGCTTATCTTGGGTTCGGATCGGATCGCCAATGAGGCGCGGATGGGTAAAGTGGCCGCGCTTTATCATTCCGCCGACGCAGCCGAGGACGGAAGCCGCAAGCTGGATCAGGCTTTCCGCGTCGGCATGGATGCCGAAGGCACCGAACTTGCTGGCATTCGCCTACCACTGGACCGCACGGCTCTGTCTGTGGCATTGGGCCGCGACAATGTCGTCCACCTGGCGTTGGCCGACCGGGCATCAGCCGGACGGGTCGCGCTTCCGATGCGGCGTTTGCTGAATTTTCTGGGAGCGGAACATCCGCCGGACGCCGGGGCAAGCCACGCGGCCTGACCGCGTGCAGAAGCAGGGCGACGTTTGAGATTTGAAGGACTATTGAGAGCACATGAGCGACAACGAAACCACACCGACGCGCACCCGCAAGCCGCTGGGGCTGAAGCGTTCGGTCGATGCCGGCGAGGTCAAGCAGACCTTCAGCCACGGCCGCACCAACAAGGTGGTGGTCGAGGTGAAGCGTCGTCGTGTGATCGGCAAGCCCGGCGAAGGGCAGGCCTCTGCGCCGGAACCGGTAGTCGAGGCGGCTCCGCCCCCGCCGCCACCTCCTCCGCCCCCACCCCCGCCGGCGCCCAAGCCTAAGGCTGCCCCGGCTGGCGAAACGCCGCAGGAGCGAGTTGCCCGCCTGCAGCGCGAGGCAGAGGAAGAGCGCCTGCGCCTTGGCGAGGAAGCGCGCCGCCGCGAAGAGGAAGAGCGCGCTCAGGCAGTCGAGGAAGAGAAGCGCCGGGCCGAGGAAAAGCGCCGCGCTGAAGAGGCGCGTGCGGCTGAGGCTGAACAGGTCGAACAGGCCGAACCAGAGGTTGTCGCTCCTGCTCCCGCTCCTGAAACTGCGGCAGAGCCGGAAAGTGGCGCTGCCGAACAGGAGAGCGGCGGAGCGGCTGCCTCGCCCACGCCCGCGCCGCGCCGGTTCACGCCTGTCGAACGGCCGGAGCCCAAGCGGCCGGAGAAGAAGCGGGAAGATCAGCGCAAGAGCACCCCTGCCGGCCGCAACGATCGTGGTGGAGACAATCGCCGCCAGTCGGGCAAGCTTACCGTAACACGGGCTCTCAACGAGGATGAAGGCGCGCGTGCGCGTTCTCTCGCCGCGTTGAAGCGTGCCCGCGAAAAGGAACGGCGCGCCCATTACGCAGGCCAGTCGCAGCCGCGCGAAAAGCAGGTGCGCGATGTCGTTGTGCCTGAAGCCATCACTGTTCAGGAACTCGCCAATCGCATGGCGGAAAAGGGCGCCGATCTGGTGAAAGCCCTGTTCAACATGGACATGATGGTCACCGTCAACCAGACGATTGATCAGGATACGGCGGAACTGCTGGTCGAGGAATTCGGCCACAACATCACCCGCGTTTCCGAAAGCGATATCGACATCGACACCACTGAGGATGTCGATGCCGACGATACGATGAAGTCACGTCCGCCGGTTGTGACGATCATGGGCCATGTTGATCACGGCAAGACCAGCCTGCTCGATGCTCTGCGGGGTACCGGGGTAGTGAAGGGTGAGGCCGGCGGTATCACTCAGCACATCGGTGCCTACCAGATCACCACCAAAGATAAGCACAAGATCACCGTGCTCGATACGCCGGGCCACCAGGCGTTCACGCAGATGCGCGCTCGCGGTGCGAACGTGACCGACATCGTGGTGCTGGTGGTGGCGGCGGACGACGGCATCATGCCGCAGACGATCGAGGCCATCAATCACACCAAGGCTGCTGGCGTGCCGATGATCGTGGCGATCAACAAGATCGACAAGCCGGAAGCCAATCCGCAGCGCATTCGCGAACGCCTGCTCGAACACGAAGTCGTGGTCGAAGGTATGTCGGGTGACGTGCAGGATGTCGAGGTTTCGGCGAAGACCGGCGCCGGGCTGGATCAGCTGATCGAAAAGATCCTGCTTCAGGCTGAGTTGATGGAGCTGAAGGCGAACCCGGATCGTGATGCAGAAGCGACCGTGATCGAGGCGCAACTCGATAAGGGGCGGGGCCCGGTTGCCACCGTGCTGGTCAATCGCGGCACGCTCAAGCGTGGCGACGTGTTCGTTGTCGGCACGGAAAGCGGCCGTGTACGCGCGCTGGTCGATGACAAGGGTCAGCAGATCAAGGAAGCGGGGCCTTCAACTCCGGTCGAGGTGCTGGGGCTTGGCGGCGTTCCGCAGGCAGGCGACCAGCTGACCGTTGTGGAGAATGAGGCGAGGGCGCGTGAAGTCGCGCAATATCGTCAGACCCAGGCCACTGCGAAGCGCACGGCAACAGCGCCGACCAGTCTCGACGCGATGTTCGCCGGGTTGAAGAGCGACGTGAAGGAGTTCCCGCTCGTCGTTAAAGCCGACGTACAGGGTTCTGTGGAGGCGATCGTTACCGCGCTTCACAATTTGTCGAACGACGAGATCAAGGTCCGCGTGCTGAATTCAGGCGTGGGCGCGATCACCGAAAGCGACGTGACGCTTGCCTCTGCATCCAAGGCGCCGATCATCGGCTTCAACGTGCGTCCCAACGCCAAGGCGCGTGAGCTGATCGCGCGGCACAAGGTGGAGATGAAGTACTACGACGTCATCTATCACCTGACCGAAGAGATCGCGAAGGAGATGGCTGGCGTGCTCGGGCCGCTGCGGGTCGAGAACGTGGTCGGTCGCGCCGAGGTCAAGCAGGTGTTCCCTGCGGGCAAGCGCGACAAGGCCGCCGGTCTGCTGGTGCTGGAAGGCGCGATCCGCAAGGGTCTTCATGCTCGTCTCACGCGCGACGATGTCATCGTTTCCGCGACGACCATTGCCTCGCTTCGCCGCTTCAAGGACGACGTGGACGAAGTTCGTGCCGGTCTGGAATGCGGTGTGGTGCTGGCCGACACCAACGACATCAAGGCGGGCGATCACCTCGAAGTCTTCGAGGTCGAGGAGCGCGAACGGACGCTGTAATCGATGGCGCGTCAGCCTCATTCCGGGGAAGATCAATCCGTTCGCCTGCTCAAGGTGGGCGAACGGGTTCGCCATGTATTGAGCGAAGTCCTCACGCGCCAGCAGGTGCATGACGATACGCTCAGTGCGCATACCGTGTCTGTTACCGAGGTGCGGATGTCACCGGACCTGCGGCAGGCGCGGGTCTATGCCAAGCCGCTGCTGGGCGGTGACGAGGAAGAAGTGCTGCAGGCGCTACGCCGAAACACCGCCTATCTCCAGCGCGAAGTGGCCCAGCGCCTTGGCCTCAAGTTCGCGCCGAAGCTGAAGTTCATGGCTGACGAGAGCTTTGACGAGGCGTTCCGGATCGATCGGCTGCTGAACGATCCCCGTGTCATCCGCGATCTGGACGAAGACGAGGCCTGAAAGGGCGAGTAATCGCCTGCCCACAGGCTCTGCCGCTACCCTCTATCGCCGCGCTTTGCGGCTCCCTATCTGGGGGAGCAATGAACGACACTCTCCTCAATGCGCTCGCGCTGATACCCGCCCTCATCATCGCCATCGTGTTTCACGAGGTGGCGCACGGCTGGACGGCGCTGATGCTGGGCGATCCTACCGCTCGGGAACGCAAGCGCCTCAGCCTCAACCCAATTCGCCATGTTGACCCAATCGGCACGGTCGTCCTGCCCGGCATACTGGCGTTGACCGGCGCTCCGGTGTTCGGTTGGGCCAAACCTGTGCCGGTGAACAAGTGGCGGCTGGACAATCCGCGCTTTGGCATGATGGCGGTGGCGGCGGCCGGGCCGGGCACCAATCTGATACTGGCAACGATAGGGGCGGCGCTGCTCGGCCTGACCATCCGGTTCACCGCCACCAGCCCGGGCGATGCGTCGAATCTGATCAACCTTCTGCTTCAGGGCTATCCGCCTGATCCTGCGACTGGTGCGGGCTTTGCGCTCTATGCGCTGTTTTTCTTCGTTCTGATCAACATCTTCCTGGCCATGTTCAACCTTCTGCCGATCCCTCCGTTCGATGGGTCGCACATCGTGGAAGGGCTGTTGCCGAAGAAGGCTGCCCGCACTTACGAGAAGCTGCGCCCCTTCGGATTTCCGCTGCTGTTCCTGCTGCTGTTGGTGATCCCCTACTTCTTCCCCGATCTGGGCATTGTGCAGCGCGTGGTGCTGCCGCCGGTGCTTTGGGTGCTCCAGCAATATCTGGAAATGGCGGCATGGTTTGTTGGTGGATAAAATTACCCGGGTATTATTGAAATTATCATCCGGGTATATATATCGGCCTCCGAATGGAGGTAACCATGACGCTGACTGTTTTCCTGAAGGATGAAGTTGTCGCACGCGGCGCGCCCGATCAGGTCGTGCCCCGGATGCGCGAGTTGCAGCCGCTGGCGCGCAGTTCAGATCTGTTGGCTTTCGATGATGAAACCGGACGGCAGATCGATCTTGATCTGAGGCCGGAGGCTGACGCAACGCCTCGGCCACGCGGGCGTCCGGCGCTTGGCGTCGAAGCGAAGGAGGTGACCTTGCTGCCCCGCCACTGGGAATGGCTTTCGCGTCAGCGCGGTGGTGCATCCGCGACGCTGCGCAAGCTGGTTGAGGAAGCCTTGCGGAAAGGGCGGACGGCGCGTGACAATCACGATGCCGCCTACCAGTTCCTCTATGTGATGGCGGGCAACCTGCCGCACTTCGTGGATGCGGTGCGCGAGATGTATGCCGGGAACAAGGTCGGCTACGACCACTTCAGCTATGACTGGCCACCCGCGATCCGCGATCACGGCCGTATGTTGGCGTTTCCGGAATGACACTCGAACCAACCGCCCAGTCACCTTTGTCCCATCCGCATGGATGGCTGGTGCTCGACAAGCCGCGCGGCCTGGGATCCACCCAGGCCGTTGCGGCGGTCAAGCGAGTGCTGCGCCGTGCAGGATATGGCAAGGTGAAGATCGGCCACGGCGGCACACTTGATCCACTGGCCGAAGGCGTGCTGCCGATCGCGCTGGGGGAAGCGACGAAGCTTGCCGGGCGAATGCTCGATGCCAGCAAGACTTATGCCTTCACCGTGTCCTTTGGCGAGGAAACGGATACGCTGGACACGGAGGGGCAGGTTGTCGTCACCAGCGCCCATCGCCCCCCGATGGCCGCCGTGGCGGCTATCTGCGACCATTTTACGGGGGAGATCGAGCAGGTCCCGCCTGCCTATTCCGCGCTGAAGATCGACGGCCGCCGCGCCTATGATCTTGCTCGGGCGGGGGAGGCGGTGGAGCTGAAAAGCCGCAGAGTGACAATCCACTCGTTGGAGCTATCCGGCCATCATGATGCCCCGCCGATCGCTTCCACTTTTGCCACGCTGGCCGGGCGTCCGGATGGGCTGGACCCGGCGGCGGTTCCACTGGAACTGGCCGACAGTGTCACGTTGATCGCCCATGTCAGCAAAGGCACTTATATCCGCAGCCTCGCGCGCGACATTGCCCATGCTCTTGGAACGGTTGGCCATGTCACTTATCTAAGGCGCATCAAGGCCGGTCCGTTCACGGAAACCCGGGCGATTTCACTGGACATTCTGGAGGAGATCGGTAACGGCGCGCCCCTTGAAGACCACCTCCTGCCGCTGGAGGCGGGGCTGGACGGTATCCCGGCCTTTGCACTCGATCCGGATAGCGCGCGGGCGGCCCGTCAGGGCCGGGTCCTATCCGGATTGCCCCATCCCGATGGGCTCTTCCTTGCCAGGGCCGGCAATGTTCCGGTGGCATTGATGGAAGTGTCGGCGGGGACGGCGAAAGTCGTCCGGGGTTTCAACCTTTCAGATACCGCGGAGTAAGAGAATGTCGGTTACCGCCGAAAAGAAGACTGAAATCATCAACGACAACGCCCAGTCCAAGGGCGACACGGGTTCCCCTGAAGTGCAGGTCGCGATCCTCACCGAGCGTATTCGCAACCTGACTGAACACTTCAAGGATCACCACAAGGACAATCACTCGCGCCGTGGCCTGCTGATGATGGTCAACAAGCGTCGCAGCCTGTTGGCCTATCTCAAGAAGAAGGATGTGGCGCGGTATAACGCGCTGATCCAGAAGCTGGGTCTGCGGAAGTAAGATTGATACGAAGGGGCCCCTCGCGGGCCGCTTCTTGTATTGGGGCAAGGCTCGCAATCCGGCGAGCATCGCCTTGGGGCCAGAAGGCCCCGCACCGGACCGGGACGGCATACCCGGCATGCAGGCCCCGCAGCGCAATCTGGCCCTGCGGGTTCACTAAGGAAAACACATGTTCGACACGAAAACCGTATCGCTGGAGTGGGGCGGAAAGACCCTCACTCTGGAAACCGGGCGTATTGCCCGTCAGGCCGATGGCGCCGTTCTGGCGACTTATGGCGAAACCGTGGTGCTGTGCGCTGTCACCGCCGCGAAGTCAGTGAAAGACGGGCAGGATTTCTTCCCGCTCACCGTTCACTATCAGGAAAAGTTCTCCGCCGCCGGTCGTATCCCGGGCGGCTTCTTCAAGCGTGAGCGCGGCGCGACCGAAAAGGAAACGCTGACCAGCCGCCTGATCGACCGTCCGATCCGCCCGCTGTTCCCGGAAGGGTTCTACAACGAGATCAACGTGATCTGTCAGGTTCTTTCCTATGATGGAGAGACCGAGGCCGATATCGTGGCGATGGTTGCCGCTTCGGCTGCGCTGACCATCAGCGGCGTGCCCTTCATGGGCCCGATCGGCGCCGCGCGCGTGGGCTTCAAGGACGGCGAATACCAGCTGAACCCCAGCGCCGCCCAGGTGGCCGAAGGCCGTCTCGACCTCGTTGTCGCTGCTACGCAGGACGCGGTGATGATGGTTGAATCCGAAGCCAAGGAACTGACCGAGGAAGAGATGCTCGGCGCGGTCATGTTCGCGCATGAGGAATCGAAGAAGGTCGTCAACGCGATCATCGATCTGGCCGAACAGGCCGCCAAGGATCCTTGGGAACTGAACATTGCCGACAATTCGGCGATGAAGGCGGAGATCAAGAAGCTGATCGGCGATGATGTCGACGCCGCCTACAAATTGACCAGCAAGTCGGCCCGTTCCGACGCGCTCAACGCTGCGCGTGACAAGGTCAAGGCGCACTTCGAAGGCCAGGACGGCCAGACGGTGATGACCGCGATCAAGCTGACCAAGAAGATCGAGGCGGATATCGTCCGCACCGCGATCCTCAAGGACGGCGCGCGTATCGACGGGCGTAAGCTCGATCAGGTTCGCCCGATCGAGGCGATGGTCGGCTTCCTGCCGCGCACGCATGGTTCGGCCCTGTTCACCCGTGGTGAAACGCAAGCGATCTGCACCACCACGCTGGGCACCAAGGACAGCGAGCAGATGATCGACGGCCTTGATGGCCTGAACTATCAGAGCTTCATGCTGCACTATAACTTCCCGCCCTATTCGGTCGGTGAAGTGGGCCGCTTCGGCGCGCCGGGCCGTCGTGAGATCGGCCATGGCAAGCTGGCGTGGCGCGCGCTGCATCCGGTGCTGCCGAGCAAGGAAGACTTCCCGTATACGATCCGTATCCTGTCCGACATCACGGAGAGCAATGGCTCTTCCTCGATGGCGACGGTCTGCGGCGGCTGTCTGTCCATGATGGATGCGGGCGTGCCGATCGAACGCCCGGTTTCGGGCATCGCGATGGGCCTGATCCTTGAAGGCAAGGACTTTGCCGTCCTGTCCGACATTCTGGGTGACGAAGATCACCTGGGCGACATGGACTTCAAGGTGGCTGGCACCGAAGCGGGCATCACCAGCCTGCAGATGGACATCAAGATCGCCGGTATCACCAAGGAGATCATGGGCAAGGCGCTGGAGCAGGCGAAGGCCGGCCGTGCGCACATCCTGGGCGAAATGACCAAGGCGCTGGGTTCCGCCCGCACCGAGTTGTCCGCTCACGCCCCGCGCATCGAAACGATGCAGATCGACAAGTCGAAGATCCGCGACGTGATCGGCACAGGCGGTAAGGTGATCCGCGAGATCGTGGCCGAAACCGGCGCGAAGGTGGACATCGATGACGAAGGCGTGATCAAGATCTCGTCCAGCGACATTGCCCAGATCGAAGCCGCGAAGAAGTGGATTCAGGGCATCGTTGAAGAGGCTGAAGTCGGCAAGATCTATACCGGCAAGGTCGTCAACATCGTCGATTTCGGTGCTTTCGTGAACTTCATGGGCGGCAAGGACGGCCTCGTCCACGTGTCCGAAATGAAGAACGAGCGTGTCGAGAAGCCGACCGACGTCGTGTCCGAAGGGCAGGAAGTGAAGGTCAAGGTTCTCGAAGTCGATCAGCGCGGCAAGGTTCGCCTGTCGATGCGCGTGGTCGATCAGGAAACCGGCGAAGAGCTGGAAGACACCCGCCCGCCGCGCGAACCGCGTGAGCCCCGCGGTGATCGTGGTGGCGACCGTCGCCCGCGTCGTGACGGTGATCGTGGTGGTCGTGGCGGCGATCGCGGCCCGCGTCGTGACGATCGTCCGCGTCGCGACCGCGACGAAGGTGGCCCGGCTCCGGACCACATTCCGGCGTTCCTCAAGGACGACTGAGAACTGGCGAAAGCCTGACGAAAAGGGCCGTGGGGAGCGATCCCCGCGGCCTTTTTCTTTCGGACCGTCAGTGGGTGAGGGTGTATTTGCCACCCGAATGTGTAGACCCGCCCGATGATTACACGAGAGCATCTCGGCACCGCGCAAGTGCCCGGCGGGGAAGAGCTGCGGCTTTTCGCGCATGGCCGCGATTTCATGATCGTGCTCGGCCGCAACGAGCTGATGAGCACACGGATGCGGTTTTCGGAGGAGCAGCTTGCCGAACTGACACTCGCGCGGCTTGGTCGGCCTGATCCGCATCTGCTGATCGGGGGCTATGGCATGGGCTTCACCCTGCGCGCGGCATTGGCTCAGACGGGCCCCGCCGGTCGCGTCACGGTGGCGGAACTGGTGCCTGAAATCGTGGAATGGGCGCGTGGACCAATGGCGGAACTGACCGCCGGTTGCCTCGATGATCCGCGCGTATCTTTGCGGATGGGCGACGTGGCTGACGCCATTGCCTCAGGTCGAAACGCTTTTGATGCGATCTTGCTCGACGTGGACAATGGCCCGGACGGGCTGGTGCGCGCCGAAAATGATCGAATCTATTCGACAACCGGACTGCGCGCCGCCCGGGAGGCGTTACGCCCCGGCGGGGTGCTGGCGGTATGGTCGGCCGCGCGCGATCCTGCCTTCACGAAGCGGCTGCGCTCCGCACGCTTCGATGTGGAAGAGGTAGAAGTGCATGCGCGGCCCGGTGGCAAGGGGCCACGCCACACCATCTGGTTTGCCCGCAAGGGCTGAGTAGCCGACCCTAAACGTATCCGCTCTCTGGGCCGCTCGCCCTCTTTAAGCCGGATGCTTGTTGCTAGATGAAATCAGCAGTTCCAGCAGGCGGCGGGCGATTTCCCGTTCGCCCATAATCACCTTGTCCACGCCATGGCGTTCAAGGTGGGCGACCTCCTCGTCCGAATGTGCGCGGGCAAAGATCGTGAGGCCGGGGTTGAGGGCGCGGGCCCGCTCCGCAATCGCGGCACCTTCGAACCCTTCAGGCACGGCGATGATCAGCTTGCTTGCTGCCTCGATTCCCGCATCCTTCAGGATGAGGGCATCGGCAGCATTGCCGGTCAGCACGCTCATTCCATCTTCCTCGGCAATGCGGGCAACGTCCGGCTGGTCTTCTATTACGACCAGTGCGCGCGCCTGCTTCTTCGCTTCGTTCGCCAGCAGCCTGCCGACCCTGCCATAGCCGATCAGCACCACGTGTTCGCGCCGTTCCCTCTCGCGCTCCCGTTCGACCGCGGCCGCCTCGTCCTCCACGGCCTTACGCTCTGCCGACACCCGGCCTGCCACGGCGGTGAAGACAAAGGGATTGAGGAAGATCGACAGGATCGCCCCTGCCAGAATCAGGTCGCGCCCTTCATCCGGCAGAATGCCAAGGTTTGTTCCGAGCCCCGCAAGGATGAACGAGAATTCGCCGATCTGCGCCAGACTGGCCGAGATGGTCAGCGCTGTGCGCGACGGATGCCCGAAAGCGCGCACGATGGCGAAAGCCGCTGCCGATTTGCCAAGCGCGATGATGGCGACCGTGCCCAGCAACGGCCAGGGGCGTTCGATCACCACATAAGGGTCGAACAGCATGCCTACAGAAACGAAAAACAGCACCGCGAACGCATCTCGCAGTGGCAGCGTTTCCTCGGCAGCACGGCGGCTTAGCTGAGTTTCGCCCAGGATCATCCCGGCGAAGAATGCGCCAAGAGCGAACGATACGTCGAAGACATAGGCTGCGCCGAACGCCACCCCCAGCGCGATCGAAAGGACGGCCAGCCTGAACAATTCGCGCGATCCGGTGTGGGCTACCCAATGCAGCGCGCGCGGAATGATGCGACGGGCGACGATCAGCATGAAGGCCATGAAGCCGCCGACCTTCAGCATCATGATGCCCAACGTGGTGCCGATGCTGGGGCTGTTCGCTGCCCCTCCGGCGGAGCCGTCGAGAAGCTGGGCGATCGGTGGCAGCAGCACCAGCGCCACGACCATGGCCAGATCCTCAACGATCAGCCAGCCGACTGCAATGCGTCCACGTTCGGTATTAAGCAGATCGCGGGCCTGCATTGCGCGCAGCAGCACGACCGTGCTGGCGCAGGACAAAGCCAGCCCGAAGACAAGCCCCGCCGCGAGCGACCATCCCAGCGACAGGGCAAGGCCCAGACCCAGCAGCGTCGCGACGGTGATCTGTACCAGCGCACCGGGCAGGGCGATCTTCCTGACCGACAGCAGATCGCGCAGCGAGAAATGGAGGCCGACGCCGAACATCAGCAGGATGACGCCCAATTCCGCCAGTTCGTTGGCGAGAGCGCGGTCCGCGACATAACCGGGGGTGAACGGGCCAACTATGACGCCTGCAAAGAGGTATCCTGCAACGGGCGAAACACGCAGCCTGTGGGCGATCGCCCCCATGATGAAAGCGAACACAAGACCGGCAACGATGGTGCCCATTAAAGGCGTGTGATGAGGCAATCGCGTTCTCCTGACTTCGCGGGGTCCGTGAACCCCGCGGAAGCCTTCATTCCATGGCCGAAGCGATCAGCGCTGTGAGAGCCGCACCTGCGGCCACCGCCCCTGCCACCACTGCAGAGCCGAACCATGATGGCCGTCTGCTATGATTGCGTTTCATGATGAATCTCCAAACTGAACCACGCTTGGTCTCTGTTCGGTGCCCTGCGCGGCTCGCAACAGGAAGTCTTCGCCATCGGCGAAGCATGGTCATCCAGCGGGAGGAGGAGCGCGCGGACCATGTGCCGGCCACGGAAGGCGTTTGACTGTTCCGGCCGGTGCGGCAGTGAAAAGGCTGTTAGCAAGGAGAGATGGCGCGGGCTCGCCGTCCGGTTGTCCGGAGCTGGCGACAATCGCTCCGTCCGAACCGGGATCGGGTACTTTCCGTCGATCCTGAGGTGCCGAAACCAGTGCGGTTTTGCTCTGGCTGGGCCTGACTACGACTGAATTGCTCATCGGATCGAAGGCGGATCCGATCAGCCGCGTCCTTGGTTCTGCGGCGCTCGGCGCTGCGGACAGCAATACAACCAGCAGCATCAGCCAACCCCACAGGAAAAACCTTCCCGTACGTTTGAAGCTGGGGCGCTGATGTATGTCGTTCATCTTCTCTCGATTTGATCGCTAGCGACCTCGCATGCAAGTGCGATGCGGAGAATCAGTCGAAACGACGGTGAAGATAGTGCCAGATGTGGTGAACTTGGTGCCTTAACGGGCATAGACGCCTTCACTATCGTCTGCCAAACCCGCGCAAACAGAGACAGGCAGCAGGATTGGGAGAGCCATGCCGATCGAAAGTTTCGAAGGTAAGACGGCATTCGTGACGGGTGGTGCCAGTGGCATCGGGCTGGGCATCGCCAAGGTGCTGCTTAGCCGTGGTGCGCGTGTGGTGCTGGCTGACCTGAGGCAGGACCACATTGATGATGCGCTGGCCGAATTTTCAGGGGGAGGGCGATCGAACGCAGTCACCGCCCTGCAACTCGATGTCACCAGCCGCGAGGCTTACAGGGAAGCTGCCCGGCGGATGGAAGGCGAGTTTGGTGGCATCGACATTCTGGTGAACAATGCCGGTGTCGGCGTGGAAGGGCCGGTGCTGCAGGCCACCTACGCCGATTATGATTTTGGCTTCGGCGTCAATGTCGGGGGTGTCATCAACGGCTTCGTCGAATTCATGCCGCAAATGATGGCGCATGGTCGTGGCGGGCATATCGTTTCCACGGCCAGCCTCGCCGCCGAGGTTGTCATGCCCGAATATCTGGCGATCTATGCCGCCAGCAAGGCCGCCGTGTGCCACTATTGCGAGGCGGTAAAGCCCGCGTTGATGGAACACGGCATCGGCGTGTCGATCCTGCTGCCGGGGCCGGTGAAATCGCGCATCCATGAAACGCAGGCCAATCGCCCCAAGGAACTGCTAGAAGCCAGCGGTTTCAAGGCCAGTGAGGAGCGCCTGTCCCGCCGCATCGTAGGCGATAACTGGATGGAGCCGGAAGCTGTGGGCGAACTGGTGGCGGACGGTATCCTTGCCAACCGCACTTATCTCGTCACCCACGGCTTCTATAAGGATGGCATGCGCGCTCGTGCGGAAGCCGTTCTGGCTGCCACGCCAGACATCAAGGAAGAAGCGCCTGATTTCGGTCAGTTCCGCGACGAATGATTTTTTCCCAACGCCGCGGCGGGGGAATGGGAGAGAACAATGGAAGATCTGACCGGCAGGGTTGCCTTTGTAACCGGCGGTGCGAGCGGCATCGGCCTGGGAATGGCGCGCGCTTTCCTGGACGAAGGGATGAAAGTCGCCCTGGCGGACTGGAGCGACGAGCACATCGCGCAGGCGCGCGAGCGGCTGGCCGGCAGCAACGCCGTGCATTTCATCAAGACCAACGTGGCGGATCGGGATTCGCTACGTTCCGCTGCTGAAGAAACGCTGGAGGTTTTCGGCAGGATTCACGTGCTGTGCAACAATGCCGGTGTGAACGGCGGCGGCACGGCAGCGTCGGAAAACTTTGATGAATGGGACCGTGTGATGGCGGTCAATCTGGGTGGGGTCATCAACGGAACGAAGATCATCGCCCCCATCATTCGCCGGCAGGGCGAGGGTGGGCATATCGTGAACACCAGTTCTATGGCGGGGGTCGTGCCGTTGCCCGGTCTGGCGGCCTATTCCACCGCGAAATATGCGGTGCGGGGATTTTCGGAATCCCTGCGGATACAACTCGCAAAGGAAGGGATCGGCGTATCCTGCCTGTTTCCCGGCGCCACGCGCACGGCGATCGTGCCCC
Source organism: Croceibacterium sp. (assembly GCA_035555595.1). Lineage (GTDB taxonomy): Bacteria > Pseudomonadota > Alphaproteobacteria > Sphingomonadales > Sphingomonadaceae > Croceibacterium_A. The sequence continues at coordinate 21,201 of DATMGK010000078.1, forward strand.
TGCCGGAAGACAATCCCGGCACAGTGGATGAAGAGAATGCGCCGCAGTTCCTGAAAGACCTGTGGGAAGCGATGCGCGGCGCGATTGATCCTTATGACACTGGCAAGGCGGTGGTTTCCGCGATCCGGGAAAATCGCTTCTACATCTTCACCAATCGCGAATTCCTGGATGAAGTGAAGCAGCGTCATGGTGAGATCGAAGCTGCCTTCCCCAGCGACGAACCGACGCCGGGTCGACTCAAGTTCGAGACGATGCGCGCCGACATGGTCCGCAATCTGATGGCACCGGGAAACCGGCCGGTGCCGGCGGCCAAGGAACGTGAACTTGCAATCGACCTCGGTTCTGCCTCACCTGCCGGGGGACAATGATCCGATTGAAAAGGTTCGGGCATTGCATGGCGCCCGAAGGACGTTAGGTTGGTGATAGAGGGCCGGCGCCGATCCCTTCGGCATCTGATTGCTTACGGTTTGGCGTCTTCAGCAGGTCATCATTGCATAACGTTCGGGGGTCCGGCCCGTGCTCGCAGGCGAAATCGATTCCACACGCGAAGCTGTGTCTGCCATTCTCTTATGGGCGAATGCGGATCAGGCTGATCTGGTTCGCGAGAGTGCCGCGCATGACCCGGAGATCCACATCTTATCCGCAGCATCGCTCGACGAGTTGATGGTGCTGGATCTTGGCCAGATTGATGTGGTCCTCGCCTGGGATCGGGATGGCCGGGCAGGTTTCATTCCAGAACAGCTTGCCGCGGCCGGCCACTGGCTTCCCGTGCTGGCGATTGGCGAGCAATTGAATATTCGGCGTGTGGTCTCCGCTATTGCTGCCGGTGTAGCTGATTATATTGACTGGCCGGCGGAGGCGGGGCGCCTTTCGTTGGCGATCCACGCGGCCCATCAGGCAAAGCAGAGTAAGGCGGCGCGGATAGACCGTTTGACGCATGCTCGGGCTGTACTGTCGAAACTTAGCCCGCGGGAACGTCAGGTGCTCGCCTGTATGGCGGATGGCCTCACCAACAAACTGATTGCCAGATCACTGAACATCAGTCCGCGCACTGTGGAAATTCATCGTGCGCACATGCTCGACAAGCTGAAATCAAAAAGCTCTGCAGATGCAATACGGATGGCCTTTGAGGCGGTAATTCCCATTCAGTTTGCTCCTGCCGTTGCGGCCGAGGATCACGGGTCCGCTGAAGCAAGGCTCCGTTCACTCCCTCTGGGGTAAAAAACGAAAACCGCCCAACGCATATACGTCGGGCGGCTTTCGTTACTTGGACTCAGGGATTAGCCAGCCGGGTTGGCGCCCGCATGGCGGGCCATGGCAACCTGCACGCGGTTCCGCAGTTCAGCGTCGACCGCAACAGCCTGACCGATCTGATTGTAAGTGGCAGGGTCCAGACCGGCTTCAGTTACGGCGGCGGCCATATGGCTCTGCTTCTGGTCAGCGGCGATCGACGTATCTGCGTCAATTGCCTGAACCTTCACAGTTGCTTCTGCAAACTGATCCACCTGCTGATCTGTAAAGCTCGTGGTTGTTCCGGCATCAGATGCAAGAGGATCGGAAGGCGGCGGTGCTGCATCGGCCGGCGCCGTGGGAACCGCCTCGTTGCCGCCTGGCAGCGCGTCGGAATTGCCTGCATCCTGCGCATAAGCAGTGCTAGCGATGAAAGCGAGGCCAAGCAGCGGATATGCCAATTTACGCATAATACGTACTCCAATATCTCTAAATTCTAGTCAAAACTAAAACTTATAATTTGAAAGAGTGTTCCGAAAATTCCGATATTCATTTATGTTATATTTATAACTCTATATTGCTAAATACATGTATATATGATCTGAACATCTGCAACGATGGCAAGACGGCGCGTTGCTTTATTGAGGTAAGTGCCCGGTTCCCGGAAAATCGATTCATGCTGTCGCATTTCGCGAACATTTCACCGTGCGCGAAGGGCATTATTGATTGTCGATTCTGAATCGTTACGCGACCGGGCTTCCTATCGCGCCAAAGCCATGGCAATCCCCTCGGATTGAGGTAGCCGATCGAAGAGCGGCGCCGGCAGAGGGAGGACCGCCAAGATGGCTACGCAGACAGCAACATTCAGCGACGCCATGTCTCGCGCACCCATGCGAGCCTTTCAGTGGGTGACGTTCGCGGTCTGCATGCTGGTGCTCGTCGCCGATGGGATCGATGCCCAGTTGCTCGGCATCGTGGCCCCTTATGTGATCGAGGAGTTCGCCGTTGATCGGGGGACGTTCGGTTGGGCGATGAGCGCTGCCTTGGTCGGCTTCGGCTTGGGGTCGTGGGGCGGGGGCTGGCTGGGCGATACGATCGGCCGGCGATGGTCACTGGCTATTGCTGCAGTGGTATTCAGCCTTGCGACGATCGCCGCCAGCCAATCCGAAGATGTGTGGCACATGGCCGGCTGGCGCCTTGTGGGTGGGCTCGGTTTCGGCTCCGCTTATGCCAATGCCATCGCGCTGGCCAGCGAATGGCTGCCGGATCGGTGGCGTTCGGTCGCTGTAACCACACTTTCCGTTGGTACGCCTGCCGGCGGCTTCGTTGTGGCGGCGATCGCGCCGATGCTCATTGACAGCTACGGCTGGCGTGGCTCGTTCGTGGTGCTGGGTGCGGCGACCCTTTTGGTCGTGGTGCTGATTGTGGCGGTGTTGCGCGACAGCCCTTCTTTTCTGCTGGCCCGTGGAAAGCCGGAAGCGGCCGCGCGTGTTGCGCGCAAAGTGCTCGCGGAAGATGTTAACCTGATTCCTGAACATCATGGTTCGTCGCCAGGGCAGGCGAAGCCGGTGGGTGTGCTCCACAGCAGCAATGCCCGGCTGAACATCGGCATCGGGGTGACATTCACCGCCGCTGCATTGGTGGCCTACGCGGTTCTCAGCTGGACCACGACCTTGCTGACCGGGCAGGGGTTCGATTTTGCCGATGCGGCACACGCGCTGTCCGTGGCCGGTATCACCTCTGTGATCGCTTCGATCGCGGCGGGGGTACTGGTGCGCTGGTTGGGTTCACGCATCGTGCTGCTCGGCATCAGCGCCAGTCTGTTCGCGACCTTGCTGTGGCTCGGCTTCGTGGTGGAAACCATGCCGGACGCGCCAGACGCGGGAACGCGAGCACTTGTCGTGGCGCTCGTCGGGCTGGCGGCTGCTCTTTTCAGCGCGGCGATCGCCAGCCTTTATGCGATCATGACTCACGCATACCCGCCCTCATGCCGTTCAGCTGGCATTGGTTTCGGCATCTTCATGGGCAGGGTGGGCGCTGTCGCCGCGACCGGCCTGGGTGGCTGGCTGCTTGAACTCGGCGGGGGAAGCGTAATCCCGTTCTTTGCCGTTCTGGTGGTCGGCGCGCTGCTTATTTCAACAGCGGCCTTCGTGGTTGACCGGCACGTCCCGCCGGCCCGCCGCGCGACAGCGGCGGTTCCGGCGAGAGCCTGAAGTCAGGGGTTTTAGCGGACTCGAGGGCCGCCGAACGGCAGCGGCGGCGGGGGCCGGCGCGCACCGCGCGGCAGCTGTGCCTGATAGGCCCGGCCGCAATGTTCGACGCAATAGGGGAACCCGGGGTTCACCTTCTCGCCGCAGAAATGGAAATCCGCTTCGCCCGGATGGCCCATGGGCCAGCGGCACACGCGGTCATTAAGATCGAGCAGGCTCGTCTTGTCAGCGATTTCCGGGCTGGGCTTTGCCGGGACCAGCCTGCGCGGCGGGGCCGGGGGAATCGGGGCCTGTTGATCGCCCGGTCCCTGACGCAGAAACCCGCCAGGGCCGACAGAAACGATCTTCGGCAGATCGGGTGTGGGATTGGGCAACGGCTGGCTCGGCGTCGTCGGCGCCGCAGCGGCCGGCTGCACCGGGGGTTGTGGCGGCGCGGCGGGCTTCGGCGCCGGGCGCGGCGCGGCGGGCGGGGCCTTGGCGACCGCGGGTTTGGCCTCTGCCGGTTTTGGCTTGGCTTCCGCCTTGGGCTCGTTCGCCTTGACGGGCGAGGGCCGTGCCTTGAGGCCAAGGCGATGCGCCTTGCCGATCACCGCGTTGCGCGACACTCCGCCCAGTTCTTCCGCGATCTGGCTCGCGGTGGAGCCACCTTCCCACATTTTGGTGAGGGTGGCGATGCGTTCTTCCGTCCAGCTCATTCGAATTCCAGCGTCCTTCAAGCGGGCGGAGCCGCAGTAACTGTTGCCAGCACGAGGCGAGGCAGATAGTCGCCCCGCATGGCCGATCAAGCCCCAACCGCCACACCGAACATCGCCGGTCAGGCGCCCGAATTCGTCGACCCCGGTACAAGTGCCGGGCGAGGTTTCCCGCCCAAGGGGCAGCCACGGATCACGGGTTTCAACCGGATCGGGCTGTGGAGCCTCTATATGAAGGAGGTGAAGCGGTTTCTCAAGGTCCAGACCCAGACTGTCTGGGCGCCGGCCGTCACCACGCTCCTTTTTCTTGTGATCTTCTCCGTGGCGATGGGCCGTGGGGGGCGCGAAGTGCTGGGCGTGCCGTTCGCCACATTCGTCGCACCGGGCCTCATCATGATGGGCATGATGCAGAATGCTTTCGCCAATTCCAGCTTCTCGCTGCTGACGGGCAAGCTGCAGGGCACGATCATTGATCTGCTGATGCCGCCGCTCAGCGAGGGCGAACTGATGGCGGGCATCGTGGCCGCCGCGATCACCCGTGCTGTGATGGTTGGTGGCGCATTGGCGCTGGCCGTAGCCCTATGGCCGGGCGTCGACATGATGGCGGCTCACCCCTGGGCCATCGCCTGGTTCGGGCTCATGGGTGCGACGATGCTGGCGTTGATGGGCCTGTTGACCAGTCTTTGGGCTGAGAAGTTCGATCATGCGGCGGCGGTTACGAACTTCGTCGTCGCGCCGCTTTCGCTACTGTCGGGCACGTTCTATGTGCTGGACAATCTTTCACCCGCCTTTCAGGCGGTGAGCCGCGCCAACCCGTTCTTCTACATGATCTCGGGATTTCGCTTCGGCTTCATTGGTGAAAGCGACATCGGCAATACGAACCACGCCGTGATCGTTTCCGCCGTCGGTGTTGGCGTGCTGAACCTGCTGCTGGGCTGGATAACCTACCGCATCATCAAAAGCGGCTGGAAGATCAAAAGCTGAAGGCGGCGGGCAACAGCCGGCCTCCTTCAGCTGCGATCAGTGCGTCAGGCTTCTTCGCATCCGGTAACGTCCGCCGCTCAGCGTTTCGAACAATTGGGGCACGCTGGGATGTTCCACCGGGCCACCGGCACTGTCTTCCATCAGGTTCTGCTGGCTGACGTAAGCGACATAGGATGACCCCTCGCTTTCTGCGAGCAGGTGATAGAACGGCTGATCGCGGCGGGGGCGCATGGCCACAGGAATGGCCTCGTACCATTCTTCGCTGTTGGCGAAGACGGGATCGATGTCGAACACAACACCGCGAAAATCGAACATCCGGTGGCGGACTACATCGCCCAAAGCAAAGCGCGCCCGCGAATTGAGCGGAGCCTCAATCCTGCGTCCGGCCTGCGGAAGGTAGAAGTGAGTGCGATCCATGATGCATCAGATATGATCGATACGGTTCCGGAGCAAGGCCCGCGGCGACCCAATCCCCCTCTGCGAACAGGATATGACGGGCCAGGCATCCAATTCTCAAGATAGGCTTGGCAATCCCACAAGCATCCGCTAACCGCCGCGCTCCTGACGACCGGGCGTCCCTGCGACGCCCTGCGCTCTTCGCGGAGAGGTGGCAGAGAGGTCGAATGCGCCGCACTCGAAATGCGGTTTACGGGCAACCGTAACGTGGGTTCGAATCCCACCCTCTCCGCCAGATATGCCAGCTATGGGGATGCTGCGTCGCTACCCACTGCGCCGCTATGCGGTAGCGAATATTTTCGTGCCGACGACTCCGATGATGATCAGGCCGATGAAGCCGATCTGGATGGGGTTGAGCGTCTCCTTGAAAAGGATCACGCCGAAGATCGTGACGCCCACCGCGCCCAGACCTGTCCAGACAGCATAGGCGGTGCCGGCCGGTAGTCCGCGCATCGCCAGTGCGAGGAGCGCCATGTTCACGAAGCTGAGGGTTATTGGAACTCCCGACGCAAGGATGGAGCCCTGCATTGCAGCCCATTTGAGACTGAGGGCCCAGATGATTTCGGTTATCACGGCAACGCCGAGAATGAGCCACGCCATTGCGCGTCTCCTACGTTGCGGGCTCTGCGGGATGCGCGCTGCGGCCGGAAACCCGTAAGAGGCCTGCGCTACCCCCCCGTAGGTTCGCTGGCATCCCCTGTCCAGTATGAGAAACAATCCGCAAAATAGCTTCTTTCATGCTATTGCGAATCGATATCGAGAGTGTATCAGCGCCCCGCCATAAGAGCAGGGGTTAACAACATGGGTTGCAAAAGTTTCTTCACCGCCGGCCTCGGCGGGTGTTTGCTGGTCGGGGCCATTCCGGTCGGCGGAGCGCTCGCGCAGGACAATGCTTCGCTTACGGAAATCCCCGCTGAGGGTGAGCAGATCGGGAATTCGCGCTTCGAGCGTTCCGTCGGTCCCACCATCGTAAACCGGGGTAGCGAACTCTACACTTTCAGTTCGTTCAAGCTCGATTCGGAGGATGGAAAGCGCCATTACTGGGTGCAGATCGGAATTCCGAAGCGGCCTGCGCCGAGCGACGGATATCCCGTCATCTACATGGTCGATGGCAACGCCGCGATGGGGCTCATCAAAGAGTCGGAACTCGAAGCGATGGACATACTGTCCCCACCGGTTCTGGTGGCCGTGGGCTACGATACCTATTCCCGCCTGGACACGCTTTCGCGCGCCTATGATTACACGCCGCCCGTGGTGCAGGATGGAAAGTCGATCGATCCGGTGGTTCGGGGCCGCCCCGGTGGCGGAGCGGAGATTTTCGCGAATTTCATCGAGAACACGATCAAGCCCCGTGTCGAGGCGCTGACTACCATCGATCGGAATCGGCAGACGCTGTGGGGTCATTCTTACGGCGGGCTGTTCACGCTCTACACTTTGCATGCGCACCCGAATTACTACCAGCGCTACGCCGCCGGCGATCCGTCGCTGTGGTATCACGATGGCGAACTGGTGCAGTCTATCCTCGCCACGCCCAAAGGCGCGGTGGCAGGCAGGACCGTGCGGCTGATGAGCGGGGGCGGGCGCATTGCAAGCGCCACGGCGCAGGACCAAGCCCAGCAGTCTCAGGCTCAAAATGCCAGGCGAGCATCAGTTGCAACTGCGGCGGCGCAGGCGGCCCCTCGTCAGCCTGATACCAGCAGAGGGTTACCTCGTATGCCAGACGCCATGCAGCGAGTGCTGGCGGCGTTGAGCGAAGGCGGGGCGACGATCAGCTACCGTCAGTTTCCCGGTCTCAGTCACGGGGAAATGATGGGCGCTTCGCTGGTGCCCGCGCTGATGCTCGCAGCTCGTCCGCAGGACGCGGACTGAATCATTTTTCGGTCGCGCCGCCTTTCCCGGGGCGCGACCTCTCAATCAGAACGGATAAGATTATCATGATGGGACTTTCCCTTCGTCGCGGTGCCCTTGCGGGCGTTGCTCTCTCCACGTTAGTCGCTGCCCCGGCGTGGGCTCAGAACGACGACAAGGATTACGATGATCAGCAGATCGTGGTTACCGGAACCAAGATGATTGGCGGCGGCACCAAGAATGATGTGCCGCTGGCCGATATTCCCAACTCCGTCACAGTCTTCACGCGCGAGATGATGGATATGCGGGATACCGCCTCGCTCGAAGATCTGATGTTGCAGGTGCCCGGCATCACTGTGACGGGTTCCAACCCGGAAAATCCCTCGCTGATCTCACGCGGTTTCAGCATCGATAACGTGCTGGTGGATGGCGTGCCGGTTTCCGGCTTTCCGGGCACCATGCCTGACCTTGCCATTTATGAGCAGGTAGAGGTGATGCGCGGCCCGGCTGGTTTGTTCAGCGGGGTCGGCAGCCCGGCAGGCAGCGTCAATTTCGTGCGTAAGCGCCCCACTGGTGAGGTGTTCGTGCGCGCCGGCGGAACGGTCGGTTCGTGGAACTACCTTCGGGGCGATCTGGACGTGAACGTGCCGCTGACAACTGATGGTGCGGTGCGGACGCGCTTTTCCGGTGCCTATCAGGATCAGGACCATTTCTTCGACGTGGCCCATACCAGCCGCGGGATCATCTACGGTATCGTGGAAGCGGATGTAACGCCCAGCACGCTCCTTGCGGTGGGTGGCCATTATCAGAATCTGGATACGCCGGTGCAGACCGGTTCACCCAGGGTATGCTCAACGGGCTGGATGTCGGCGGTTCGATCAATGCCTTCAGCAAGTCGGTGGGCGATAATGTGGAACAGCCGAGCTATGCCGTTGTCGGCCTTCAGGCGGGCTATCGTGTCAGTGACGCTGTTCGAGTGCAACTCTCGCTGAATAACCTCTTCGACAAGGTATATTACACCCGCATCCGCTACACGCGGAACGGCAATTACTACGGCGATCCCCGCAATATTCGCGTGACCTTGCGCGGATCATTCTGAGGGCATCTGTCCCGCACAGAGGCGTCTGGCCGGGGCGTTTGTCGCGCCTCGGCCAAGTTGCGCGCTATTTCCGCGACGCTACGGTACGGGATAGCGTTGCTCAGGCCCCCAGCGGTTCCGTGGCCAGCCCCAGTTCCGGTATCGAAATGGAGCGCCTGCCGCTGAAATCGGTCCGCACGACGATCAGCCCGCTGCGTTCGTAATGTTCGAGCAGGCGGCGCAGGCGGCCCGGCGAATTCGTGCCGTAAACGCGGGCAAGTTCGTCATCATCGGGACATGGCGCACCATCCTGGGCGGCGCGCGCGATCACGAGAAACGGGGCGAGGAGGTCATCAGGAAGGACGCGGGCGATGCGCAGTATCTCCGGCCATGGGCCACTCGTCGCATCGGTGATCCCCGCCACGGCCATGGCGAATCTGCGCCGGAACTGCCCCATATCGACATGGCCGGCCGTGAGCCTTTGCATCCGGCAGCGCACCGAGAAATCCTGAAACAGCTTGGCCGGCGGTTGGAACGTGCATTCCGGCTCGGCCACCATGTCGAGCAGGATTTCTGACACCGCTGCATCGATTTCGCTCTGGTCCGGAGCGAAAAGCTGCGGCTGTTCCGCCACATCTTCTTCCTCCAGAGCAACGGATGAGATGCGTTCCAGCAGTTCGGTGGCGTCGGCTTTTGCAGTGGGCGCGGGTGGTGGTGCATCAGCCGCCGCGTCTTCCAGATGCAGATCCGCATGGAGCAAGGCATGAAGCTGATCGGGCGAGGCGTTCGGTGGCGGAGCCATTTCCTGCGCCATGACTTTCGCCCCGGTACGCACCGAACCGATCCGTACCGCCACCGGTCGGCGCGTAATCGCCGGGCCCAGCCCCAGAAACTGCCCGCGCGCCAGATCGCGTATCTGTTCCGCCTGGCGCCGCTCCATTCCCAGAAGGTCGGCCGCGCGGATCATGTCGATGTCCAGAAACGTTCGTCCCATCAGGAAATTCGATGCTTCGGCAGCGACGTTCTTGGCCAGCTTCGCCAGACGCTGGGTGGCGACGATGCCCGCCAGTCCGCGCTTGCGGCCACGGCACATGAGATTCGTCATCGCCCCCAGGCTGAGGCGGCGCGCCTCGTCGCTGACTTCACCTGCCGCCGCGGGCGCGAACATCTGTGCCTCGTCCACAACCACGAGTGCGGGGAACCATTGCTCGCGCGGGGCATCGAACAGGGCAGAAAGGAACAGTGCGGCACAACGCATCTGGGCCTCGATTTCCAGATCGTCGAGTGCCAGCACGACAGATGCACGATGCTGGCGTATCCGCGCGGCCAGCCGCGTCAGTTCACTCTCCGAATAGGCTGCGCCATCGATCACGATGTGGCCGAACAGGTCCGCCAGCGAAACGAAGTCGCCCTCGGGATCAATCACGATCTGCTGGACGATCGGAGCGCTCTCTTCCAGGATGCGGCGCAACAGGTGCGATTTGCCGGACCCGCTGTTGCCCTGCACCAGCAGGCGAGTAGCGAGCAGTTCCCTTACGTCGATCGTGACCGGTTTATCGTTTGGGTCGACGCCTATCGTAATGGGTGCGCTCACGGGGTGCGGGCTAGAGGAGCTTGCCGATTCCGGCCAAGGCTTTCGATAACGTTTTCCAGAGCTTTGGCCTTTCCCGCGCCGACTATCCCGGCAAGCTGGCTGTCTGGCGCAAGGCTTCACCCAGCGCGAGCGCTGCCGATGTGGCCAGATTCATCGATCGCACCTGTGGCCGCATGGGTATGCGCACCCGCTCATGGCAAGCATCCACTACCTCTGGGGGGACTCCGGCACTTTCCTTTCCAAACAGCAGGATGTCGTCGGCACTGAAGGCGAAGTCATAGGCGGACTGTTGGCTCTTGGTGGTGAACAGAATCAGCCGTCGGCCGCTCACCGTCTTCCTGAAAGCATCGAATCCGGAATGCCGGGTAACGCTGACATGGTCGATATAGTCCATGGCGGTCCGGCGCACTCTCCGATCGTCCCATTCGAATCCCATCGGCTCGATCAGATCGATGGCCGCCCCCATACAGGCGCCAAGGCGCAGCACGGCGCCAACGTTGCCCGCAATCTCCGGTTCGAAAAGAGCTATCCGCATGCCGGCTGCTTGGCGCTTGAGAGCGAAGCGGGCAAGCCTCGGCGATTGCTATGTATTCCGCTATTGGCCGAAGCGTTTCGTGGTGTTGCAATCGATTTCTGAAACGGGATAGATACCGCCCGAAGATATAAGATGATTACGGGGAGGATGTGGTGGCGAAATGGTTTCGGGCGCTCACGGCGCTCATGGCATTTTATGCGACGTTCGGTGCGACACAGGTGCTGGCGCAGGGCGCCCCTCCTGAAACGATGGCGCAGTGGAATGCGGCCCAACGTATTCCACTCTGGCCGGCCACGGCGCCGGGGGGTGGTTTCGTAAAGCAGCCGGATCGGCCAGACGCGATCCCCAACTTCATTACTAACGTCGAAATGCCGGAACTGCGCGTTTTCCGGCCAGAGAAACCCAACGGGCGCATTGTTCTCTCTATCCCCGGCGGGGCCTATCGCTTCGTGTCCATAGCCAATGAAGGGGTTGATCTCGCAAATGTGATGACGGCGAAGGGCTACACGGTATTCGTGCTCGTCTATCGCTTGCCCGGTGAAGGATGGGCTCATCGGGAAGATGTGCCGTTGCAGGATGCTCAGCGCGCCGTGCGGCTGATCCGCTCGGAAGCGGCGAAGTTCGGTGCCGATCCTGAAAAACTCTATGTCGCAGGCTTTTCCGCAGGCGGGCATCTGGCAGCGACGTTGATGACCGGATTTGCCGAACGTCTCTACGATCCCGTTGACGCGGCCGACCGGCTGAGCGCGCGGCCTAAGGGCATGGGCCTGATCTATCCGGTCATCAGTCATGTTCCCGGTGTGGGCCACGCGGAAAGTTCGCTGCTGCTGTTGGGCGAGAACCCTTCAACTCAGCTTGTCGCGAAGCGGTCACCCGCGCTGCACGTCTCTGCGAAAACGCCTCCGGTATTCCTCATGCACGCGATGGACGATCCGGCGGTGCCGGTGGAAAACAGCCTCCTCATCATCGATGCGCTGCGCACCGCCAAACGGCCGGTGGAGGCCCATCTGTTCGAGGAAGGCGGGCATGGCTTTGGCCTCGGATCGCCCGAATTGCCGGTCAGCCATTGGGCCGAACTCTTCGCCAACTGGATCGAGCGGCAGGAGAGCAAAGGTGAATAGGGAGGCAGGCATGACCGGGATCAACCGCCGGGATTTCGCAAGAACGCTGGGCGCTGCGATGGCGGGTGCGCTGGCGCTGCGTGGCACGCTTGCCTTCGCGCAAGAGAGTGACCTCCGGCTGGCGGTGCTCGATCATGTGGACCCGGAACTGCGCGAAGCGGCGCGGGCCTTGCTGGCCAGCCCCAGCGACTTTTCGGAAGAGGCGCTGCCCGCCATGCGCGCCGCTACCCCGCCCGGCGACCCGCTCTTGCCGGATGTGCCGGTGCGCGAAGTCCGCGTTCCTGCCAGTGGCGCATTGCCCGAAGTGACGGTGCAACTGGTTAACTCGCACCCCGGGCAGGCCAGGCCAGCCGTGCTGCATACCCATGGCGGCGGATACATCCTCGGCGCGGCGAAACTGGAATTGCGCTTCCTGCAGGAAACCGCGCAGGCGCTGGATTGCACGGTGGTCAGCGTCGAATATCGCCTCGCGCCCGAAACGCGTTTCACCGGATCGGTGGAGGACAACTACGCCGCGCTGCTATGGCTCTACCGCAATGCCGACGCACTGGGGGTCGATCCTGCCCGTATCGCGTTGATGGGGGAAAGTGCAGGGGGCGGTCATGCTGCGCTGCTGGCCATCGCCGCCCGCGATCGGGGGGAAGTGTCGCTGGTGTTGCAGGCGCTTATTTATCCGATGCTTGATGATCGCACCGGCAGCACGCGACAGGTCGCGCCGCATATCGGCAAGATTCTTTGGGATAGTGGGGCGAATCGCTTCGGCTGGCGTTCGTTTCTGGGCGTAGAACCGGGCGGTGCCGCTGTGCCAATCGCAGGCGTGCCCGCGCGGCATGAAGACCTGAAGGGGTTGGCGCCAGCTTTTATCGGCACCGGCGGGCTCGACCTCTTCGTGGACGAGGATGTCGAATACGCTCGGCGGCTCAATGACGCGGGTGTTCCGACGGAATTGCTGGTTCTGCCCGGCGCGTTCCACGCTTTCGACAGGCTCGTTCCCGCCGCCCGGCTTTCCCGCACGTTCACCGCGATAAAGCACGATGCCTTGCGGCGTGCCTTTGGCATGGAGCCGATTCTCGCGCGTTGAGTAACCGTTGTTGCGCCAGAAGAAGGGCAGCTTCACACCCTCTTTGCAATCGATTGAAATATGCTATCGTGTCTCTCAACGGCGCCCAGAAACAAAAAGCGCCAAAAGGGAGGAATGCTATGAACGGTAAGGTCCTTTTCCGTTTGTCTGTGGCTGGGTCGGCGCTAATCGCCGGATTCAGCTTGCCTGCGGCAGCGCAGAATGCGCCGTCTGGGGAAGAGGCAGATGCACCACCGCCGATCATCGTCACTGCTCAGCGGCGTGAGGAAAACCTGCAGGACGTGCCGATTGCGGCCACTGCGATTTCCGGCGATCAGTTGAATGACAAGGCTGTGCAGCGCCTGTCAGACTTGCAGTTCGCAGCGCCTTCGGTTTCCATCACCGATCAGGGGCTGACCCAGTCGGTCAACTTGCGCGGCATCGGTATCGCCAGCGGATCGCCTGCGGTTGCTAATGGTGTGGCGCAGTATTTGGACGGCGTGTTCCAGCCCCCGGTTCTGACCGCATCCAGCTTCTACGATATCGCCAGCATCGAAGTGTTGCGCGGTCCGCAGGGCACGCTGGTCGGGTCGAATTCCACCGGCGGGGCGATTTTCATCAATACCCAGAACCCCAGTACCGATCGGGTGAAAGGATATGCCGAAGCGCATTATGGCAGTTATGACGCTTATGGCATTCAGGGCGCGGTAAACCTACCGATCAGCGATACGCTGGCGGTGCGCGTAGCCGGCAATACCCGCTGGCGCGACAGCTACTACACCGATGTCGGTTCGTTCGATAACAAACCAGACCGGCTGGACGAGCAGGCGGTGCGCGTGGGCCTTTTGTGGGAGCCTGCAAATTTTCGCGCGCTCGGCAAAATTGAACTGATTGACAAGGAAACGGGTGGCTACGCCTATCGCCCGATTGCAGGCACGACTTTCGCCAATAATCGCCGCGCCGATATGCGTGAGTTGACCTACAATGCGCCGACGGAAAACAACGAACGCGGTTTCCTCTCCAGTCTGGAGATGCGGTACGAACTGGAAGGCGGCGTCGTTCTGCGTTCGGTCAGCGGTTATCTGAACAAGCGGATCAACAACCTTTACGACAGCGATGGCGCGATGGCGGCTTCAACCACGAATCCCGCGTCCAGCTTCAATCAGGTCATGGATCAGTTTGTTCGTGAGCGGCAGTGGACGCAGGAATTCAACGTGATTTCGCCTACGGATGGCGATTTCAACTGGATACTCGGCGGCTACTTCCAGAAGAACAAGATCGATGTGATCATTGAAAGCCGCAGCGGTGATTTTGTCGCTGACCCCGCCGAAATTCTTAACTTTCAGGACAAGCAGACGCTCGGCGTGTTTGTGCAGGGCGGCTACAAGCTCACCCCCGACATAGAATTGCAGGTCGGCGCCCGCTATTCACATTATAAGGTCAACGGCAGCGGCAGCGTCACTATCGGCGCGGATGGTCCCGTCTTCGGGCCGGACGGTATGGTTGTGGCGGACCTTGCGGGAAGCCACGAGGACGGGCGCATGACCGGGAAGGTGGCGCTCAACTGGACGCTCAATCCCGACCACACCCTCTATGTCTTCGCTGCGCGTGGCTACAAGCCGGGCGGTTCGAACTCGGCAGTGTCGGAATTCGGGCCGGAAACGGTGTGGGATTACGAGTTCGGCTGGAAAGGCAGCTTCCTCGACAATCATCTGCGCACCCAGTTCGGTGCCTTTTACATGGATTACAGCGATTTCCAGTTTGATGCGCTGGAACCCGCCACCGCGCTCACCGGCGTTACTAATATTTCTAACGCCTCTATAAAGGGGTTCGAGTTCCAGGCGCAGGCGAAGGTCGGCGGGTTCGGCTTTGATGGCGGTATCGCCTATGTCGATTCCAAGCTGGATTCGGTTACGGTGGTCGATCAGCGCAGCTTGCCTCAGATCGGCCAGCTTGGCCCTCAATGCCCTCCCGGCACTGATCCGGCAACGCCTCCATCGGTATGTTTCGACTACACGGGTTATATTGTTGGCGCTGGTGGAGGACCCAACCTGTTCTCGCCCAAGTGGTCATACAACTTCGGCGTGGAATACGAAGCGTGGCTGGCGGACGATGTCTCGCTCACGCCGCGCCTCAACTATGCTTATGTAGGGTCGCGCTGGACCAATCTGATTTATAATCCTTCGCTCGATTATCTTGCTGGCCGTGGTCTGCTTTCCGCGCAGCTTTCGCTGGGCTTCAAGGACTGGACCATTCAGGGATACGCGACCAACCTGACCAACAAGAAATACATCAGTGGCCAGTCGGGGAACAACGAGTTCTACGGCGCTCCGCGAGAATACGGCGTCAGGGCGTCGGTGAGGTTCTGATCATGAAAAAGCGAGGTTCCGCAGGGGCTGTTCTGGTCGCTACCCTGCTGTCATCCTGTGCTGGAAGTCCGGCGCCGGAGGCTGGGGTAAACTTGTCGGCGGGCTCTGCGGAACGCTGTCGGACGCTGGCGGAGGGGTTGGCAGTTGCCTGGCCCGATGCCAGCACCCGCATAACCGGCGCGTCCTATCGCGAGGCGGGGCTGGAGCCGCCCGTGGCGGGGCCACCGGGTATGGCGATGCCTCGCGTCGAACTGCCGGGCCATTGCGATGTAACCGGCGTGATGCAGGAGCGCAAAGGCGTGGACGGGCAGGACTATGCCATCCGCTTCCACCTGCGCTTGCCGGATCAGTGGAACGGCCGTTTCCTGATGCAGGGCGGCGGTGGCACCAATGGCGATCTGGGCGATGCTGTGGGTCGTCTCCTCGGCCAGCCGACCCCGGCGCTGGCTCAGGGTTATGCAGTGCTGGCGCAGGATTCCGGGCATGATAACGCCCGCAACTCCGTGCCTGAACGCAATGGCCCGGCGGCCTTCGGTTTCGATTCGCAGGCGCGTGCCGATTATGGTGGGGATTCGCTGGAAAAGACGGTCCTAGCGGCCCGCGCCGCGCTTGGCGCCTATTACGGCGGTCAGCCACGCTACAGCTATTTCTTCGGCTGTTCCAAGGGCGGGCAGGAAGGCATGGCGCTGGCCCAGCAATATCCCGATCTGTTCGACGGCATTGTCGCCGGTGCACCCGGCTTCTCCCTGCCGCGCGCCGCGATCGGGGAAGTGTGGAACACGCAGGCCTTCGCCTCTGTGCTGAAGGCCGAGGGCAAGCAGGCGACCCTCGCCTCGCTTGGCGACAGCTTCAGCCCCGCGGACCTCGCTCTTGTGGGGCAGGCAGCCATAGCCGCCTGCGATGCGGATGATGGCTTTGCCGATGGCATCGTCGGCAATTTTCGCCAGTGCACCACCGCCAAGGTTCTGCCCCGGCTGACGGAAAAGCGCTGCACCGGTGCCAAGGCCGAAGGCTGCCTGTCCGGTGCTCAGATCGATGCGCTGGTGCAGATACATGATGGGGCGCGTAGCAGCGACGGTAAGCAACTCTATCACGGCTTCCCGTGGGATGCCGGATGGGGCGACATGGGCTGGCGCATCTGGATGATCGGTGCGCCCGGTGGCGGCATGCCGGCAATCAACGTCGCCATGGGCGCTCCGGCGCTCGCCTCCATCTTCAGTTCTCCTGCGCGTGCGTTGGGGGCCGATCCGGCCGCCGCATTGGCTTATGCGCTGGGTTACGATTTTGATCGCGATCCGGCTGGCATCGATGCAGTTGTTGCGCCGTTCACCCGCTCCGCGTGGGACGACAATGCCGCCCGTTCCAGCAATCTCGACCGTTTCCGCGCGCGCGGCGGCAAGCTGATCGTGCCGCATGGCGTTTCCGATCCGGTATTCTCCATTGCCGACACGGCTGACTGGTGGGACGAAGTGAACCGCCGCTACAACGGGGGCGCCGCCGGCTTCGCGCGGGTGTTTGCGATACCCGGCATGGGCCACTGTCAGGGCGGTCCGGCCACCGACCAGTTCGACGCCTTCGGCGCGCTGGTGAATTGGGTGGAGCGGGATCAGGCCCCCGCCAGCATCGCTGCAAGGGCCGGCCCGGCAACGCCGTGGCCAGGGCGCGAAAGGCCGCTATGCCCCTATCCGCAGGTGGCAAAGCCGGTGAAGGGCGGGTCTGGCAGTGGAGAGCCCGCTTTCGAATGTGTGGGTTGAACCGATTTTCTGACAGGATGAGGGCGCGAGATTGCCGATGACGAATGCAGTGCAGGCCGAAGGGCAGGTTTCAACGCGGTTCCTTAAACTGCTGATATTCCTGATGTTCGCGATGTTCGCGATGACGACGGATTCGGTCGGCACGATCATCCCTTCCGTAATCGAGGAATTCAATCTCGGCATGACGGCGGCGGGATCGTTCCACTACGCCTCCATGTCCGGCATCGGCATTGCGGCGATCCTGCTCGGCTTTCTGGCCGACCGGATCGGACGCAAGGGGACGATCCTGCTCGGTCTGGCTCTGTTCGGTATCACTTCGGGCCTGTTCGCTGCCGGGCACAGCTTCGGCTTGTTTGTGGTGCTGCTGTTCGTGTCGGGTCTCGGCATCGGCATTTTCAAAGCAGGGGCGCTGGCGCTGATCGGGGATATTTCGACCTCGACCCGCCAGCACGCATCCAACATGAATCTTGTCGAGGGTTTCTTTGGTGTTGGCGCTATTGTTGGTCCCGCGCTGGTAACGGTGTTGCTGCAGGGCGGCACGAGTTGGAAGTGGCTTTACCTCATCGCCGGCGTGCTCTGTGCTCTGCTGATCGCGGGGACGCTGTTTGCCCCGTTCCCTCGCTCCGCTGGCCCGGCAGAGGAGAAAGCCGATCCGCGTGACGCATTGCGTATGCTGGGCGATCGGCACGCGCTGTTTTTTGCCACCCTACTCGTGCTCTACGTCGCGGCTGAAGCTGCGGTCTATGTCTGGGCGCCAACCTATTTCGCTGGTTACGAAGGGCCAGGGATGTGGCTGGCCGCTTTCAGCGTGTCGGTGTTCTTCGTGCTGCGCGCGGCGGGCCGGTTCCTTGGCGCGTGGCTGCTCTCGCGCTTTGACTGGACGGCGGTTCTGGCCATTTGCAGCACATCGATGGCGGCGCTGTTCCTGATTGCAGTGCTGGGCGGGAAGACCGTGGCGGTATTCGCCCTGCCTGCCACGGGCCTGTTCATGTCGGTGCTTTATCCCACCATCAATTCCACCGGCATCAGCTGTTTCGACAAGAATCGCCACGGTTCCATTGCCGGGTTCCTGCTGTTCTTCACCTGCGTGGGTGCCGTGCTGGCCCCGCTGGCGATGGGCGCGGTGGGCGATCTGGCGGGCGGGATCGAATATAGCATGGGGCTGGGGGCGGCGTGCGCCGTACTGCTCGCCGTGCTGTGCCTGTGGAACCGTCATGCGCAGCCTGCCGCTGCTCGTCTGGCAGAGCGTAACAGTGCCGATTACGCCTCTGCCTGATTTCCAGCACTTGCCTGCTGCCCGGCGTCAGACCATGAATGCAACCGGCGGCTGCAACATCGCGCCGGTTGCAGAGGGATGGCGGTAAATGGAAGAGAAGGTCCGCACGATCTATGATCTGGCGCGTATGGCCGGGGTTTCCGCCGCGACGGTTTCTCGCGCGCTGGCGGGCAAGAATGTGGTCAGCGGGAAAACGGCCGAGCGTATCCGCAAGCTTGCGGAGGAGCACGACTTTCGGCCCAGCTCTGTTGCCCGCAATCTGCGGACACGGCGGCGCGGTGCGATCGGTGTGGTCATCCCGCTCGGGCACGAGCGCGGGCAGCACATTTCCGATCCGTTTTTCATGACGTTGATCGGCTATCTTGCCGATGAATTGACGGAACGTGGTTTCGATCTCGTGCTCTCGCGCGTCATCCCCGGTCGCACGGACTGGCTGCGCAAGATGATCGATGCAGATCGGGTGGATGGCTTCATCGTCATCGGCCAGTCAGACCAGTCCGCCGTACTGGACAAGGCCGCCCAGTCCTATCTGCCGCTGGCCGCCTGGGGTGCCTTCGTGCAGGGGCAGATCCACTGCTCGGTCGGCACGGATAACTTCCTGGGGGGGCGGCTGGCCACGCGCCATCTGATAGAGCGTGGTTGCCGCAACATCGCATTCCTCGGCAATACGCAGGCGATCGAGCTCTCGCTCCGGCTGGAAGGCGCGCGGGCCGCCGTGGCAGAGGTCGGGGGCCGGGTGACACTGGCGGAAATCCCGACGCACCTGGCTGCTGAACTCAGCGGGGCGGATATCGCGGCCTTCCTCGAATCCGCCAGCACCGCGCCGGATGGCATCTTCGCCGCATCCGATCTCATTGCCATGACGGCGATTCAGGTTCTCTCCGCGCGCGGGCTTTCAGTGCCGGGTGACGTGAAGGTGATCGGCTATGACGATCTGCCGATTGCGCGCAGCAGCGTTCCACCCCTCAGCACGATCCGGCAGGATATTGCCGAAGGCGCACGGCATCTGGTCGAAAGTCTGTTGAAGCGGATTGACGGCAAGGCGACCGGTTCCGTCGTACTCAATCCAGAACTGATCGTTCGTTCTTCTACCTGACAAGGCAGACTTGATGCACAGGAAAGCGCAAAAACATCAATGCAATCGATTGTTAAGACGGGCGCTCGGCCCTATCGCATGCGAGCGAGAAGGTAAGGGGAGCGTGCGAAAGTGAGTGAGTATTCGTCCCGGGCCGATGCGGCAGAGCCGGGCCTGAAGGCGCCCGTGCGCTGGTCGCAGGATCATGTCCGTAAGATCGCATCGGATACCGGCCACATTGCGCCCCAAATCGGCGAAGGCGATTTCACCCGCATTTCGGATAATCTCGACGTGTGGGACGCGTGGCCGATCCAGCACGAGGACGGCGCCGCGGCGGAAGTTGAGCCGGGCACGACGTTGTGGATGGCGCTGGCCGCGCCCCATTTCGAAGACCCGGATGAACGTCACGGCCATGCCCGGATTCATCTGATCGAGCGGAAGGCCGGGCGCTGGACCGATCTTGGCCCGGTCATGCCCGATGGTTTCTCTCCCGGAAGTCGCGAATGGTCGGGTTCGGCCGTGCTCGGCCCTGACGGCAAAGAGATGACGCTTTACTTCACCGTTACGGGCAGGCGCGGGGAAAGCATTCTGACATTCGGCCAGCGTCTGTTTGCTGCGCGGGCGTGGCTGGGAAAAGACTCCGGGCGCTGGACGCTGTCTGACTGGCGCGATCTGCGGGAGGTCGTTCTACCCGATCCCGCGCATTACATGGCGACCGACAGTGCGGACGGCGGCCCCGGTACGATCAAGGCATTCCGCGATCCGGCGTTCTTCCGCGATCCGGCGGATGGGGCGTGTTACCTCTTCTTTGCTGGTTCGCAGGCCGGTTCAGAATCTGCTTTCAACGGCGTGGTGGGCTGGGCGCGCGGCGATGGGGAAGGGGCGTGGAATATCCTCCCACCCCTTATCAGCGCCGATACGCTGAATAACGAGCTGGAGCGGCCCCACGTCGTTTATCATGGCGGTGCCTATTACCTCTTCTGGTCAACCCAGCGGCATGTATTCGATCCGTCGGGGCCAACCGGTCCGACTGGCCTCTATGGCATGGTCGCCGATCGCATTGATGGCGAATGGCGTCCGCTGAACGGGACGGGCTTGGTGTTCGCCAACCCGCCGCAGTCGCCGGCTCAGGCCTATAGCTGGCTGGTTCTGCCCGATCTTTCGGTCACCAGCTTTGTCGACGACTGGGGCGTGCAGGAAGATGAGCGCGCCCGCCGTTTTGGTGCTACATTCGCGCCCGATCTGCATCTCGTTCTTCAGGGTGAGAGCGCTCGGCTGGCGGACTGATAGATATGGCACGCATATTCGCTGGCGTCGAACTCGGCGGGACGAAGTCGATCGCGATTCTTTCGCGAGAAGCTGAGATATTTGAACATGTGACGCTGCCCACGCTCACGCCGGATGAAACCCTTCCGCATCTTTCGCGGCAATTGCGGGAATGGGCGGTCCGATACGATCTGGCGGCGCTGGGCATCGCCTCCTTCGGCCCTATCCGCGTCAACCCGGCCGAACCGCGCTATGGCCGGATGCACGTAACGCCGAAGCCGGGCTGGTCCGGCGCTCCGGTGGCAGAGGCGCTGACTGTCGGGCTCGATTGCCCGTGGCTGATCGATACCGATGTCAACGGTGCGGCGCTGGCGGAATATCGCTGGGGTGCGGGCCAGGGCTTTGGCAGCATCTGTTACATCACCATCGGCACCGGGGTTGGTGGGGGGCTGGTCATAGACGGGCGGCCTGTTCACGGCGCAATGCACCCGGAAATGGGCCACCTTTCGCTGCGGCGCATGGTGGGGGATAGCTTTCCGGGCAGCTGTCGGTTCCATGGTGACTGCATTGAAGGGCTCGTTTCTGGCCCCGCTTTGGCGCAACGGTTCGGGCAGGATCCGGCGCAGGTTCCACAGGATGATCCGCGTTGGGAAGGGGTCGCATCCGATCTGGCGGAACTGGCAGGGGCTATCCTGCTGACCACTTCGGCCCAGCGGGTGCTCGTCGGCGGCGGCGTGACCAATGCGCGGCCAGCCGTTCTGGATCGCGCGCGGGTGTTGCTGGTGGAACGTCAGGCCAGCTATCTACCCTTCCTCGATCACGACAGCGCGCGAACGATTCTGGGCGCCCCTGCTCTGGGCGATCAGGCGGGGCCGCTCGGCGCAATTGCATTGGCGATGACAGCGGCCCAGACATAACGAAACAGATATATGGGGGATCGGATGAGGGGTGTCGGGCAGAGGATAGCGTTTGCCACACCGGCGCTGGCAATGATCGCGGCAACCGGATGGGCGGTCCTGCCCGCCAGCGGCCTCAGTGCGCAGAGCGATACGGCAGGCGATTTTGGCGAACGTTGTGTCGCGCTGGCCGGTCAGGCTCTCCCGGATATGGTGATCTCTGCGGCGGAAGTGATCGCGGCGGGGCACCTTGCGATGCCGGGGCCTGCTGCCGCTCAGCCCGGGCCGGTGCTGCCGGAACATTGCCGGGTGCGCGGCACGATCAATCCCCGCACCGGCCATGGCGGCAAGTCTTTCGGCATCGGTTTCGAACTGCGCCTGCCCGCCGAATGGAACGGGCGTTTCCTGTTTCAGGGCGGTGGCGGGATGGACGGCGTGGTGCAGGCGGCCATCGGCAACATTGCCAATTCCACCGGCCAGCCCGCGCTTCAGCGCGGTTTCGCCGTGGTCACTACCGATGCGGGGCATAGCGGATCGCCGGTGGACGCGACCTTCGGCCTCGATCAGCAGGCGCGCATCGATTACGCCTATAACGCGCTGGACAAAGTGACGGTGGAGGCGAAGCGGATGGTCGCGGCCTTCTATGGCTCCGCGCCGCGCTATTCCTACATGCTAGGCTGTTCCAACGGCGGACGGCAGGCGCTCACGATCGCGCAGCGGATGCCGCTCTACTACGATGGCATCGTTGCGGGGGCGCCCGCGATGCGTTTCTCGGGGCTGGCCGTGGGGCAGGTCTGGAATCAGAGCGTGCTGGCGCACGCTGCCCCGCGTGGGCCGGATGGTCGCCCGATCATCTCTCGCGCTTTTTCGGACAGTGATCTGAAGCTGGTGCGCGGTGCCGTGCTGAAGCAGTGCGATGCTCGCGACGGGCTGGAAGATGGGCTGATAAATGATTGGCAGAACTGCGATTTTGATCCGCGTGATCTGGTCTGCACTGGCGGGAAGAATGACAGTTGCCTTGCACCGGATCAGGTGCAGGTCCTGCACGATCTCTATCGTGGCCCGCTCGCGTCCGATGGATCGCATATCTACGGGCCGTTCAATTACGATACCGGCATCGCTTCGCCAGCGTGGCGGGGCATTCGGCTGGGTAGTTCCGAAACGGGGGAATCCAACGCGGGAGATGCCACGCTGGGCGGTGGGCAATTGCGATACTATCAGCTCACCCCGCCGGACCCCGATTTCGATGTGATGGGGCCATATGATCTGGCTGAGATATGGCGCCGGGTCCAGGCCACGGGCGCGATGGGCGATGCCAACAGTGCCTTCCTTTCCACTTTTGCTGCGCGTGGAAAGTTGATTGTTTACAATGGTCTGTCCGATCAGGGCATGTCTACCCCGGTGATCGCGGACTGGTATGATCGCATGGTGGCCGCCACTGGCGAGGAAGGCCGGAACGCAGTGCGGCTGTTCCCGGTGCCGGGGATGCTCCATTGCGGCGGGGGTGAGGCGACCGATCGCTTTGAAATGCTCGATGCCATCATGGACTGGGTCGAACGCGGCAAGGCGCCTGATCGCATAGTGGCGACCAGCAGCACGCTGGAGGGTATCTCGCGGCCCCTGTGCCCCTATCCCTCCATTGCGCGCTACAAGGGCGGGGACCCGAAAGAAGCCGCCAGCTTTGAGTGCAGTAAGGTGAGCTAACGTGCTAACAGGGTGACATCCGGGGCAGATCACGGCATGTCCGGTGCTTCCGATCTCTCCCGGATAGCCTGCTGACGTGAAAGCCATCCTACTAGTCGCCCATCGCTGGGCGGGCCTGACCATCGCGCTGGCGGTGCTGGTGACGGGACTGACCGGCGCGATCCTGCCGTGGCAGGATCAGCTCCGATCATGGTTTGCGCCGCAGGTGTGGAACGCCGGGCCTCCCACGCCGGGCGCTGAACCTTTGTCCGGCATCGAACTGGTGCGGCGGGTCGAACGGGAAACGGGCGGGATCGTCAGCTACATCCCGCTTGCGCCTGACCCGAGCCATGCGCAGTCGATATTTCTCAGCTCGCCCCCCGGCGCGCCGCCGCTCGATTTCGAGCAGGTGTTTGTCGATCCCTATTCCGGAGAAATTCGCGCGCGGGTTCGCTTTGGCGATCTGCGGGATGGCGCGATCAATCTGATGCCGTTCCTCGTCAACTTTCACTACAGTCTGGCGAGTGGCAACTGGGGCCGGTTCCTGCTGGGTCTGGCTGCGTTTATCTGGTGTCTGGAGGCGGTTGCCGGCCTCTTGCTCACCGTTCCGCGTGCCTTGCGTGCGGGTTGGCGCAGGCGCTTGCGGCAATGGGGCCGGGCATGGCGGATCCGGGGCAAGCCGGGCAGCGGCACGTTCACCTTCGATCTTCATAGGGCATCGGGCCTGTGGCTGTGGCCGATGACGCTGGTGTTCGGGTGGTCCGCCGTGGCCTTCAACCTGGATGTGGTGCATGAACCCGTGCAGCGCTTTTTCGGCGGTGAGGGTCTTTATCAGCCAGTCCCGAATCCGACGCCTGACGCGGGCGGGCCGATGTCGATGGAGGATGCTGCCGCTACCGGTGCGCGGTTGATGGCGCGGGAAGCAGCGGAGAAAGGCTTCACGGTCCACGCGCCCGGGGCGCTGAGCCTGAATCCCTACAACAAGGTCATCGGCTATTACGCGCGCACCAGCCTTGATGGTCCGACGGAGAACGCCTCTACCGCCGTATGGTTCGATCAGGCTTCCGGCCGCCAGCTTGCCTTCCGCCAGCCGTTTGGCGACACGCGGGCTGATGCCGTCGACAAGGCGATGCGCATGCTGCATACGGCGGACCTGTTCGGCTGGCCTTACAAGGTGCTGGTCACGCTGTTCGGCCTGCTGACGTCGATCATGGCGCTTGCCGGCGTGATCCTGTGGCTCAAACGGAGCAATCGGCGCTGGCGCAAGGCCGGCTTTTCAACACCGGATTCCTGATGCTCTCCCTTTCCGTCTCCCTCCTCTGGCTTTTCGCCATGCTTTCGGCGGCGGCGCATTTTCAGGACGCGGGACGGGGTCTTGCCGGTGCATTGGGCGGCGCACTGACCTTCGCGATCGTTTATCCGCTGGCAATCGCGCTTTCACCGCAGCCGAACTGGATCGGCGTGCTGATCGGCCTTGCCGCGTGGTGGCGGCTGATCACCGGACGGCTGCCGCGCATGGGCGGCGTACTGGCGGGTAGCTGCGCCGCACTGGCCGCCGCGTTGCAGACCGCTGGGGGAGCGCCCCCTTGGATGACCGTTACGGTGGCCGCCGTGGCGCTGCTGGCGGCGTTCATCTATGCCGGAGCCGGGAGGAGTGCCGTAGCGCGTCAGACCATGCTGATGGTTTGTGCGCTGGGCGCGCCGCTTGTGGGGCTGGCGGGCGACATGCTGTATGGCTGGCAATCGGCCACTATGCTCAACCGTGGTATCGCGGTAGCTGCGCCGTCGCCGCCGGTGTGGGCAATAATAATAGTCGGGCTTGCTCTCGTCGCGGGCCTTGTGAGGGGATACTGGATCAGGCGATGAGGTTCGGAGACGTTCTTGAGAACGGGCTGTTCGCCCTTGGGCAGGTTCTGCGCCTGCCTGTCATGCTGCTGCTGTGGGTCTGCGTGGCGCTGACGCTGTTCTACGCTGCCAGCTATCTGATCGAGGCCGCGCGGCGGCGGAACGAGCGGGCCGGGTTCGATATAAAACAGTGGCTGCAACAGGGCCGTGTGCTGGGCGGCGATGATAGTCGCGATAATGCGCTGCCCGCCAACCTGCGGCGGATGCTGGGCGACATTCGGGAACTGGATGCCGGGCAGGCGCTCCACCACGGCGGCCTCGAAAACGTCGTCGCTGAGCACGAGGAGCAATTGCGCCACGGGCTCGATGGGCCGCGTGCGCTGGTGAAGGTGGGGCCGAGCCTTGGCCTGATCGGGACGCTGATCCCGATGGGCAGTTCGCTGGCGGCGATGGCGGCGGGCAATCTCAACGCGATGGCCGGGCAGATGGTGGTCGCTTTCACCAGCACGATCATCGGCCTTGCGACTGGCACCGTGGCCTATGGACTGGTCGCCCTGCGGCAAGGCTGGATCAGCGCCTCCATCCGCGAGCAACGCTATCTGGCGGAAGTCGTCGCGGCGGAGCTGGAGACGCGCTGATGGGCCGTTTCATCAAACTTGCCGCCCCGGACGAACCGCCAGAGGAAGATCCGCTGGCGGGCGTGGCCAACCTGTTCGATGCCTCTATCGTGTTCATCGTCGGCCTGATGATCACCCTGTTTTCCGTCTACAACATGGGCGACCTGATGAGCGGCGAAGGCTCCGTTACCATGGTCAAGACCGATGCGTCCGGGATGCAGGAGATCATCGTCAAGGAAGGCGAGAAGATCACCGCCTACAAGCTGTCGGGTGATACCGGCGCGGGCAATGGTGAACGGCTTGGTTCTGCCTATCGTCTGGCCAGCGGACAGATAATCTACGTTCCCGACGATCAGGCCGCCGGTTCCGGCGCGGAGCCCGCGGCGAATGCCGTTGCGCCAGCTCCTTAGGGCGCTTTGTCTCGCGCTCCTGCTGATCCCTGTGGCCATGCGGGCGCAGGATCAGGCGCCGGTGCGCATCAGCTACCTTTATTCCGACGGCAATATTCCCGGCACGCTGGCTGCCTATCGCACGCTGATGGAGCAGCGGCCTGACCTCAACGGCAAGGTCGACCTGCGGATACTGACGGAATCGACCATCGATGATGTGACGCCTGAGGACATGGCGGCAAGCGATGTGCTGGTGTTCGATGTGATGAACCAGCAGATGCTGGACCAGTTCAACGCAGAGCATGGGCTGGACCTGCTTGCTTCTGTCAGCCGGCATGGCGTTGTCATCGGCGTGGGCGAGGGGCTTCAGGGCGAAGATCACTATCGCGATTTGGGCGTGGAATGGGACGCGCAGGCGCGTGCCTATTGGCAGCACAGCGGCCCGCAGAACCAGCTTGCGCTGTTGGAACTGGCATTGAGCAAGGCGGGTGTGACCGGGTTCGACCTGCCACCGCCGCAGCCCTCGCTCGATTTCGGGTATTACTATCCCGATGGTGCGGGCGGGCGGGTGTTCGCCGACTGGGATGCTTTTCAGGCATGGCGCGGTGCCAACGGGAAGCTGCGCCCCGGCGCGCCGCGCGTGGCGATCCCGTTCTTCAAGGCGAGCTATTACTCCGGCGACATGGCCCTGATTGACGCGCTGGTAGCGGAAATAGAGCGGCGCGGGGCGGAGGCGATCCCGTTGTTCGGCTATCCCGCCGCGGTCGCCACTCACATGCTGATCGGCGAAGGGGCTGAAGCCCGTGCCGATGTGGCGCTGGGCCTGTCTTTCCAGTTCAACGATGCGGAATCCGCGAAGATACTGGAACGGGTTGGTATCCCGGTGCTCAATCTGGTCAGCCTCTATGGCCGGTCGGAGGAGGAGTGGCGCAGTTCGCCCACCGGGCTTTCCGCTTTCGAGGGCACGTTCAACCTCGCCTCGCCCGAACTGGCGGGGACGATCGCTCCCACCGTGGTTGGCACGAAGGAGAAAGTGCGGGATCCGTTCTCCGGCCTGTTTTCAGTGATAACGAGCCCGATAGCGGAACGGGTGGAAACCGCCGTCAGCCGTGGGCTCAACTATGCCGCGCTTTCTCGCAAGCCCAATGCCGACAAGAAGATCGCGCTGATCTATTACAACTATCCGCCGGGCAAGGCGGGCATTGCGGCCAGTTACCTGAACGTCGCGGAATCGCTGGCCAATATCCTTCAACGCATTGCCGCCGAAGGCTATGACATCGGCCGCGACCCGCCGAGCGCGGACGAGGTTCTGGCGGACATCACCACCAAGGCGCGCAACATCGACAGCGACGCGCCGGGCGAACTGGAAGAGATGATTGCCGAGGGCGGGGCGCAGCGCGTTCCGTTGGAGCAATATCGCGGTTGGCTGGATGCGCTGGAACCCAGCCTGCGGGCGAAAGTGCTGGCGGACTGGGGCGACCCAGCCGAAGCCACGCTGATGACGGAGCGGCGCGATGGCGCGGTGAACCTGATCATCCCAGCCGTGCAGTATGGCAACGTACTGCTGATGCCCCAGCCATCGCGTGCGTGGGGGGAGGATCTGGAGAAGCTTTATCACGCCAAGGGGCTGGCGCCGACGCACCAGTATGTCGCCGCCTATGCCTGGCTGCGTAATGGCTATCGGGCGGATGCGGTGGTGCATGTCGGCACGCACGGCACGCTGGAATGGCTGGACGGGCGCGATGCCGGGCTGGGGCCGGACGATGCGCCCGACGCCCTGATCGCCGACCTGCCGGATGCCTATATCTACAATGTCGACGTAGTGGGCGAAGGGCTGGTCGCGCGCCGCCGGGCGATGGCCACGCTGGTGGACCACATGACGCCGCCGTTCGCCGAAGGGGGGCTTACCGAAGACCTCGCGAAGCTGAGCGAACTGCTGAACGATCACATCCAGAACGAGAGCAAGAACCCGCAACTGGCCGCCACATATGGCCGGCAGGCCCGCGACGCGGCGGTGGAAATGGGCGTGGCCAAGGATCTCGGCCTCGACCCGCAGGCGGAATGGACCGACGAGCAGCTGCACAGCGTGGAAACTTATCTGGCGAAGCTGCGCACGCAGATCATCCCGTTCGGCCTCCACGCTTTCGGTCGCACACCTGAACCGGAGGCGATCAACAGCACGGTCAGGGCGATCCTGAGCGTCGATCGTTCCGCGCTGCCCGATGCGAACGCGATCTTTGGCGAGGAGATGGAGGCCCGCATAAGAGCCTCTGGTCCGCGCGAGCTGGATGGGCTGATGCTGGCGCTGGGTGGCCGGTTCGTGCCTGCGGGCAAGGGCGGGGAGCCGATCCGCAATCCGGATTCCTATCCCACCGGGGCCAATTTTTACGGCATCGATCCCGACAAGATCCCCAAGCCCGCGGCGTGGGAAATGGGCTCTCGTCTGGCGCAGCAGATGCTCGACGATTACGTCACGAAGCACGGCCACTATCCGGCCAAGATCTCGTTCGTGATCTGGGGGGACGAGACGATGCGGCACGAAGGCGTGCTGGAATCCCAGATATTCTACATGCTGGGCACGAAGCCTGTGTGGGATGCGCGCGGGCGGGTGACGGGCGTTGAAGTGATCCCGCGCGAACAGCTTGGCCGCCCGCGTGTGGACATCGTCATCGCTTCCGCTTCCGAAGGGTTGTTCGGCGGCCTGACCCGCCTGATGGACACGGCCGTGCAGAAGGTGAAGGCGCTGGATGAAGCCGACAATCAGGTGCGCCAGCACTATCTGCAAATAAAGCAGGCGCTGATCGACAGCGGGGTGGATGCGGAAGAGGCCGACAAGATGGCCGGTGTGCGCATCTTTGACGAGCCGCCGGGCAGCTATAACCTCAATACATCGGACATCGTTTCCGCCAGCGGCACATGGGATTCAGAGGCGGGCTTCGCCAACGAATACATCCGCAAGATGGGCCACGGATACGGCAACGGATACTGGGGGCAGCCCATGCCCGATGTGTTCAAGATGGCGCTGTCGGGTACGGACACGGTCGTCCATTCCAATTCGACCATGCTGTATGGCACGCTCGATAACGACGACATGTTCATGTATATGGGCGGCCTCGCTTCGGCCATTCGCAGCCTGGATGGCGAGACGCCGGAACTGGTCATCACCGACACGCGCGATCCCGGCCAGCCTGCCATGACCTCGCTCGATCAGTTCATCGGCCGCGAATTCCGCTCTCGCTACGTCAATCCCACGTGGATCAGGGGCATGCAGAAGGAAGGCTATGCCGGGGCGGGCGCGATGCGCGAATTCGTCGAATACCTCTGGGGTTGGGATGCCACCGCGACCGAGGTGGTCGATGATGCGATGTGGCAGGAAACCTACGAAACTTATGTCGAGGACAAGAGCCAACTCGGCATGAAGCAGTATTTCGAGGACAATTCCCCCTACGCCTATCAGGACATCACCGCGCGGATGATCGAGACGATCCGCAAGGAACGCTGGCAGGCGAGCGATGAAGTGAAGGCGCGGCTGGTCAGCGAATATCTGGAAAACGTAAACCGGCATGGCGTAAACTGCACCGGCGTTTCCTGCGGCAATGCGCGCCTGCTGCGCTATGTCATGGAAGAGGCTGCGAAAGCAGGTATTCCCGCACCCGCGATCGAGCAGGCACGTGCGGCTTTCGAGAAGGCGATGGGGCGCGGCATCGAAGCGGCCGCGACTGAACTGGAAGCCTTCGCCCGCCGCAACGACGCGCGGGAAGATGCGGAGCGCGCCAGCAACCGACAATTGTTGGCAGGTCTTGCCCCGCGAGAGGCGGTTGCCCCGGAAAGCGCCCCGTCCAATGCTGCGTCATCGGATACATCTGTTCCGGCCCCGCGCGGGGCAGTTGGTGAGCGGTCGCGGGCGGAAGCGTCTACCGCCCGTCCGCAGGAAACTCCCGATGCAGCGCCGACGCTGACCGGGCGCGTGATGACGGAGGAGGACCGCTCAACGCGCATGGTCCGCAAGCCCGCGCCGCCAGAAATGCCAGCCGTCTCGCTGGTGGATGTGGTCTGGCCGGCGCTGCTTTTCCTGATCCTGCTGGTCGGCGCGCGGGTGTGGGATATTCGCCGCGCAGGCCCCGACGGTATGGCTCAGGTCAGTCGCTGACGGGCAGCATGGCGATGCGGGCGTGAGAGGCCTTCACGTCGCTATGCACGCTGCCGCTCGCGATCACATAGTCGTTCCATGCCAGCAGGAAATCCGCCCCGCGCGCGCGAATGGCGGGCACGGAGGCGCTGCCTTCCACCGGGGCAAAGTGCCGGACCGGGCCCAGCGGGGTTCCGTTCGCTTCGAAGGTGCGGGTGAATATCTGGCGCTGCCCGGCCTCTTCATCGCTCCATGCAAGGCCGATCACCTCGCCGTTCCAGCTCAGATAGGCGCCGATCGAGGCTTCATCGCTGTGTGATATCCGTTCCGGCGGGGGTAGTGCGCCGGTTACGAAGGTATCGAGCGGGGCGGCCAGCAGATAGACTTCCTGATTTCCGTCCCTCTCGTCGAACCATGTCAGAGCGGCCCGGCCACTCGCGTTAACCTGGAGGTCCGGATAAAGCGATGCGTATCCATCGTTCCCGCTCAGGCTGCGGTGCAGCACATCCTGACCGCTGACGACCAACATGTGCAATTCGTGCGCCTGCGTGGAAAGCGCAGCGTCATAGGCCACGATGAACCGGTTGCCGCTGGTGGTGGCGTTGAGGTTCCAGGTATCGCGATTGGCGCGGCCAATCTCGTGTGCGGGGGCCAGTGCCTTGCCCGATAGCGTGAAGACCTGATGTCGTATCGATGATTGGTTGTCCCCGTTGTCACGCAACGCTTGTTCGATCCATGCGACATGCAGCTTGTCGCCTATGACGCGGACTACCGGATTGCGGGAGCTGGATTCCCGGTCGCCGAGGCGGACCACCCACTGCCTGTTCCCTTCGCTCGTCAGGCCAGCCAGCCATGCGGAGAGGCGGCCATCGGCGGGGTCTTTTTCGTACCAGGCGATTACCGGATGGGTGCCGGCGATCACGAGATCCGGCTCGTAGGCGAGAAGATTGCCTTCGCTCACCCTGATCGGCGAAGCTTTGAAGCTGCCACGCGTGTCGATTTCCTGAATGTAGATGGATGATCCCTTGCCGAACCCGCCATGCCAAGCGGCAAAGGTTCTGCCCGGCCCAACGGCGATGGACAACTCGTGCGCCCGCATTTCATCCGCGTCGCGATCGGTGATGGGCGCGCAATGGCAAAGGAACAGCACCGCCGGTAGCAACGCCAACCGCCTCAGGGCACACCAGCGAACCCGTCCCGCTCGTATCGATTTTCGGTGCAAGAACCTCTCCGACAAAGGCCGCTTGCTGCGGCTCTGCGGCCCTACATGTCGCAATGTCTGCAAGGCAGAAAGCCCCTGTTACGCAAAGGACACGCGTAACGCGCTGTAACCGCAACCGTTACTGTAATTAACTTGTTACGACGCCCCGCCTGCCGGACCTGCGCGCTCGCAGATTCCTCGCGGTTCATCACTCGTATGAAGATCGGGAGAAGCGGATTTCTCGCAACACAACCTGCGCCGGGAAAAGCGATGGGGAGCTGACGGCGCATATTATCATGACGGGGTTTGATAATGAGAAACACAGTAAGCCTTTTCAGCCTGGCGATCGCGCTGACGATACCGGCGGCGGCATCGGCGCAGGAAGCCGCGGCTGAGGATCAGTCGATCGTCGTTACCGCCTCGCGCGCGGTCGTGGACGCTCATGAAATCGGCAGTTCGGTATCAGTGATCACCGAAGCCGATCTCAATCGCAATCAGATCACTTTCATCAAGGACGCGCTGCAGGACGTCCCCGGTATCGTGATTTCCAGCGATCGGCCCGGCGACAACACCAACGTGAGCATTCGCGGTTCGAACAACGACGAAGTGCTCTGGTTGATTGACGGCATCGAACTGGGCGACCCCAGCTCCACCAGCACGCAGTTTCAGGCCGATCATCTGATCTCGTCCGATGTTGCACGCATGGAGGTTTTGCGCGGCAACCAGAGCTCGCTCTACGGTTCCGATGCGATCGGCGGCGTGGTGAACATCATCACCAAGCGGGCGACCGAGGATGGCGTTTCGGTGGGGACGGAGCTGGAAGTAGGTTCCTATGGTACGGTCAATGGTGGCGCTTCGGTGCTCGGCAAGACCGGCCCGCTCGATTTCCGCGTTACGGCCACGGGATACCGCCACGAAGGCCCGTCGCTGGCTGATCCTGACACTGCCACGACTACTGTCGCGGAAAAGGATGGCTACAGCCGTTACGGTTTCTCCGGCCGTGCGGGTCTGGCCGCCAGCCAGAACCTCAGCTTCCAGGTTGTCGGCTTCTGGCTGGACAGTTCCTCGGATCTCGATGGTACGACCGGGGATTCGTCCGATACCGTGAGGAAGAAGGAGTATGCCTTCGCGGGGCAGGGCGAATTCCGATCGAACGACAATGCCTTCACAGCCAAGGCCACTGCCAGCCGTTATGTCGCGCGCCGGCTCTATTTCGGTACCTGGAACCGCCCGGATGGTGACCTCTACAAAGGCACCAAGGACCAGATCGCGCTGGACCTGAAGTATGACACTGGTGGCGTGGTAAGCCTGGCCGCTGGCGGTAACCTCGAATGGGAGGATACCGATCAGCTTACCAACTACTCCGGCAATTTCGTCGAGGGGATCGATACCAAGTCCATCTATGGCGAACTTGCTCTGCGCCCGTTTGAAGGACTGACGCTGACGGGTGCTGCGCGCCTTGACGACAACAGCCGCTTTGGCAGTTTCGATACCTATCGTGGAACGGTTGCCTATCTGATCGGCCCTGCCAAGCTGCGCGCCAGCTATGGCACCGGCGCGAAGGCACCGGGTCTCTATCAGCTTTTCGACCCGACCTATGGCAATGCCAACCTGAAGGTGGAAACCAGCGAAGGCTGGGACGTGGGATTCGATCTGGCGCTGAGCCGCTCGATCACGGCGCAGGCTTCCTACTTCCAGCTCGACAAGACGAACGAGATCGTTTTCGACGGCAGCCGTCCTCCCTTCGGCGGTTACGACCAGTGGGGACGGACGAAGGCTGATGGTGTCGAGTTCGGTCTGGCCGCACGGCTGACGGACTGGCTCCGTCTGAGCCAGTCATTCACCTATATCGATCACGAGTCCGACAACGATCTGGACGATATTTATGTCGATAGCGGGCGGCCCAAGTATATTGCGACTTCTTCCGCTACGATCAGCCCCATTCAGGGTGCCGAGCTGACCGCGCGGGTGCGCTATCGTGATGGGGATTCTTCGGGCTTCGGTGGGGCCACGGATGACTATGTGGTGGTGGACCTGCTCGGTTCGTACAAGTTCACTGACGACATGGAACTCTACTTCAGGGTGGTGAACGTGCTGGATGAAACCTATCAGGTTTCTTACGGCAAGAACGCCCTGGGCAGGAGCATCTATGGCGGGGCACGCCTGAGCTTCTGATGCCGGT
Organism: Croceibacterium sp.; assembly: GCA_035555595.1. Taxonomy (GTDB): domain Bacteria; phylum Pseudomonadota; class Alphaproteobacteria; order Sphingomonadales; family Sphingomonadaceae; genus Croceibacterium_A. Next base: position 54,691 of record DATMGK010000078.1, read on the forward strand.
GAGGTTCGGTGCGGAAGGTTTCCTCACCGAACCGCCTCCGGGCCAATGATCTGCGGGGAGGAAACGCATGTCCTTTGCAACCGATGGATATGAGGTCGCCCCGCTGTTCTCGCCGCAAGAGGTGTCCATTCTGCGCGAGGCTGTCGCGGCGCATATGGCGGGTGTCGCGGGCGCTCTGCTGAAGCCTGCGGCGGAGGCGGAGCCGGATGCACCCTATGACGAGCGGATCGAGCGTCTCGCTGAACACGATCCTTCATACGCGCAGCTTCTGGGCGTTGCCGTCGCCACCGATGCGCAAAGAACGCCCGCCGTTGCCGCTCTGGCCCACGACCCGCGTATCGAGCAGATCGTGGAAGAAATGGCCGGATGCCCGGTGGGCGAAAGGATATTCCGCTTCCGGCTGAACAGTTCCGCCTTACCCAAGGGCCGTCAGGCGTGGCATTCTGACGTTGCGCGGCTGGATGGCGGGGAATGTTCGCAGCTTGTGGCCACGGCGTGGATCCCCCTGGCCGATGCCGGGCCGGACACTGGCGGGCTGGAAATCCTGCCCGGCCGCAGGGATGCGCCATTCGCCCATGCCGAAGGTGGCGGTAAAATCACCATCGACGACGGTGATCTGAACGGTGCGGATACCGTTGTGCCAACCGTTCCTGCGGGCCACTGCCTGTTTCTTCACCCATTTACCCCGCACCGGGCGGTTGAGAACATGAGTGGCCGGACGCGGTGGAGCCTCGTCGTATGGATGAAGGCCCCGGTGGCGGAAACCGGGGCTTCGTAACGACACTGCCGTGTCAGACTGGCGTTACTGCGCTGTTGCGCCTCGCCGCCCACCAGATCAGACCGCCGCCCAACAAGGCAAATACGGCATCGACTGCCAGCGCCACCGGATCGGACCAACCACGAAGCACAAGGTGCGCGGTTGCGGTGAGGGCGAGCGCGCCACCTGCGACAAGCAGCAGCCAGTGGGCCAGCAAATGCGGCGAAAGCCATCGCGCGGCGATCAGCGCGGCGACAGTCACGGCTCCCCATATCGCGATGAGCACTTGAACTGCGATTGCGCCTGAAAGCGCGGCGGCAAGTGCGGCCAGCGCCAGCGCCGCCGGTTGGCCCCAGATGACAGCGGCCCAGACCTTCTCCCACCCCGGAGAGGCATTGCGCTTGTCGCGCCTGCGAGCGAGCCAGATGGTGACGCCGCTGGCGGCGAGATACGTCATTCCCAACCCCAGCAGCGCATAGGCGATCTTGACCAGACCTCCGCCGAACCAGCCGAAATGAAGCCTGCTGAGCGAGGCGAGGATGTCCTCCCCAAGGTTATTGTCGCTCGCCAGCTTGGTGTAATAAGCCTTGCCGTCGCGACCGAAGGCGTAGGTATCGGTATCGGCCAGCCGCCCGCTGTCGCTCTGCACATTGAACATCGCCGCGCCGCCCATTTCCGCGGGATGCTCCAGCATTACCAGCCCCACTCGCCCCTCAGGTGAAACGGACTTTATGTGTGCGAACATCGGCAGCAGATCGATAACCGGGGCAGGGCGGGGATCATCCACCGGCTCTGCGGGAATGAACAAATCGTACACCTTGCTCACATCGCCCTGAAACAGCGCCATCCCCAGCACCCCCACGATTAGCGTCGTCAGGCCAAGCAGCGCGCCGGTCAACGACACGATGATGTGAAAGGGCAGGGCCCAGATGCCGATACGGTTGTGAAGATCAGCTTCCTGCAATCGCTTCGACCCGCCTAGCCGCAGATGGAACGCGTCGCGGAAGATGCGCGGATGCGCAAGGACGCCGGAAATCAGCGACGAAAGCAGCGCCACCCCGGCCATGCCCACCAGGAACACGCCCCATGTCTGCGGCAGGTGCAGGTTGATGTGCAAGCGGGTGATGAATTCCGTCCAGGGCGATTGACCCTCGGTCGTCAGTGCGCCTTCGCCATCCGCCAGCCACAGCTTGGTCCCATCGGGCGTTTCGGCAGAGACCGACAGATACGGCATGTCGGGCGCCGGCATGCGGATATAGGCGTGCTCGACCTCTCCCACCCGTGCGACGGCGGCGTTAAGGGAGTTCTGCGCCGCTTGCGGGGATGCTGTTTCGAGCACCGGGGCCCCGGCATATTCCCAACGCTGGAACTCGGTAGTGAAGACCGCCACGCTTCCCGTCAGGCAGATGAGATAGATCGCCGCCGCGAAGGCGAGGCCGAGGCTGCTGTGCCCTTTCAGAACTGCCTGCACAAAACTGGCCGGAACGCGGGATAGCAGAGGTTTGCGCGCCTTCTTGCGCGGTTCGGCGGCGGTGCTCATGCAAAACCTTTCAGGATCGCCAGGCCGAAGCCCGCCATAGTCGTGCCGACCAGTACCGCGGTCGCGCGCAGGATGCGGTTGTCGGCCAGTGTCCACGCCATTGCACCGCCCCACACGAACGGGACGATCAGGCCGCCGATGAGCAGCCGCGTCTGGGGCTCGCCCGGCACCCACACGGCGTAGCAGATGCCAACCGCCATGGCCGCGATCATCCCGATCGGGCCTGCCAGCAGCCAGCGCAGAGTGGTGCGCCACGCGGTCGTTGGGCGATCAAGCGGTTCAGGGGCAAGGCTGTCGTTTCCATTGCCGCCGCCGCTGCGTGTGCGGCTGGCCTTGCGGGCCTTAATCGTCGCACCACTGGCAACCACGATCAAGGCTGCGACCGATATCAGGGTTTCGGCGATGAACGGGCCGCGAGCTGGCCCCAGAACCCACGCCGGCCAGACCAGTGTGGCCAGAATGATCGCCCAACCGGCCAGCTTTTCGACCCCGCCTTCACCCGCGCGGGCTTTCCAAGCCTTGCGCAGCAGCCACGCCCCGACCGCGCCACCGGCCAGGGTCAGCGCGCCAGACAGAAGAGTGCCGTTCACCACCGGAAGTCTATCGAGGCGCCTACCACGCGTGGGTCGCCCAGAACGGCCATCGGCTCACCGGCAGCGCCGTACTGGATGTAATCCTCATCAAAAAGATTGCTGGCGAAGATGGCGAGGGTGAAGGGCTCAAAGTCATAGGCTGCCCGCACATTGACCAGCGTGCGTCCGTCCAGACGATAGTCGGATTGGGGATTGGAAACCTGTGAGAACACGGCGCTGCGATAACTGGCGTTGAGATTGATGGACAGGTTATCGACCGGGCGCAGGTTCATGCCTCCCGACAGGGTAATGCGCGGGGCATAGGTGAATTCCAATCCGGCGAGGTTCCTGAACGATCCAACCGAGGTATCGAATTCGTCGAACTTCGTTTTCGTATGCCCCAGCGCGGCATACCAGTCGAACATGCGGCTAACCCGATGCGCCACTTCCAGCTCGAAACCGTAGAGGTGCGATTTGCCGGCGTTCACCGTATGCGTGTCATAGAGATTGAGGCCGAAGTTCACCGCCGTCTGCTGATCGGTCCAGTCGACGTAGTAAGCGTTGGCATTGACCGTCAGCGCGCCGTCGAGCCAGGCGGAGCGGAGCGACAGCTCGTAGTTCCAGGTATATTCCGGATCGTAGGCGAAGGTTTCCGACCGTGCGGTGTTGGTGCTGGAACCGCCGGAACGATAGCCGCGCTGCACGGTGAACGCCGTTTGCAGATCGTCCGTCCACGCCATCTCTATGCCCGCTTTTGGCAGGAAAGCTTCGAACGTCCGGTCAACCGATGCGGCCGATCCGCTGGCATCCGCTACGAGAGCGGCCACGCCCGCGTTGATGCCCATGATGGCGAAATAGATGTCCGACCCGACCGGGCCGAAGTCAGCGGGATCGGGATATACGCCGTTGAAAGTGGTATCCTGTGTCAGCGCGGTCCGGTTGGTTTCGCGGTCGTAACGGAAACCGCCAAGCAGGCTGAGCCGGTCGGTCAGTTTGAAGCGCAGATCGCCGAACAGCGCCATCGTCTGTATCCGGGAATCCGAAGTTGACGTGTAGTTCACCGGAATGCCCGGCAGCGCGGCTGCATAAAGGCCCGCGATGTAATCGGCCGTCGCCGCAGGCACCATGTTGGCCTGGAGCAGCTGGGAAATCGTCGTTACCGGCGTGGGTACAGGGACAAGGCTATGGGCAAGCTGGCCCTGATCGCGATGATAGAAAAAGCCGCCGAGCAGGCCGCTCAACCGTTCCCCTTCATAGTTCAGGCGCAGTTCCTGAGAGAACGTTTTGAAATCGTTGGCCTGATCGAAATATGCCCCCGGTTCGGCTGTCGTGTCATTGTCGAAGCGGTTGAACTCTTCCACATCGCTGTAAGCGCTGATCGCGGTCAGCGACAAGCCGTTGCCCAGATCGTAGCCCAGTTCCAGAGTCGCGATGTCGGTGTTGGCATCGCTATCGTTCGGATAATCCGAGTTGTTGATGCGGTTCTCGAAGAAATCGGGAACGGAAACATCGGTGTAGCTGAAGCGATAGCCGCCATAGCGTTCGTAGTGGTTATAGCTGAGGCGTGCCTCGAAACCGGGCAGGGCGTCGGGGGTCCATAGCAACTTGGCGCGCAGGTTCGTGGAATCGAGCGGGTTCTCATGCGTATTGCGCGTCCGGTTCCAGGTGAAGCCATCCGCATCGCGCTTGTCGGCCGACACACGGAAGGCGAGTTCGCCCGGAACGATCGGACCGCCCAGCGCCACGGCGAATTGCGATTCATCGGCGTTGCTGTACTTCGCGCGCGCACGCACTTCCCAGTCGTCGCCCGGGTCGACAGTGCGGACGATAACCGTACCCGCAAGGGCGTTGAGACCCTGCAGCGTCGACTGCGGCCCGCGAAAGATTTCAACCTGCGCCACGTCCCACAGGTCCGTCGGGGCGGCCTGAAGGATGTTGTTGGGCATCGCGGCGCCATCGACATAAACGGTCGCCAGCGCGGCATCCCCGCCGCCGCTGACGCCGTAATTGGCGATGCCGCGAATGGTGAAACCGGCTGTGCCATAGGTTTCGGTGACGTTTGCCGTGCGCTGGAACACATCTTGCAGCGTGATCAGGTTTTCCTGCTCGATGCGCCGTGGCGTGATCACGGCAACGCTGGTGTTCGTGTCCTGAAGCGAACGCTCCGCCTTTTCGCCGGTTACGATGATCGCGTTATTGCCGGGATCCTCGGAAGCGGTGTCCTGCGCCTGTGCCTTCGCGGCAAGCGAAAGGGCGGCGAGAGCCGTGGAAACCAAGAAAATGTGACGCATGCGTTGCTCCTGTCCGGGCGCGCGCTTAACAAGTGAATATTGCGAGTCAATATCAATCTAGTTAAAATGCTAACATTGGTTGGGCGGACACAGGCTGACAGGAGCAAGCTTTGTGAGCGGAACAAGTGTCGATACCATCGAAGGTTTGGAACAGGCCGTGGGGCGAAAGTCGCCCGCGATGGACCTCAAGGTTATCGACCATCTCGACGAATGGGCCCTGCGCTGGATCGCCAGTTCTCCACTGGCCTTCCTTGGCCTTGCGGGTGGCGGCAGAGTGGACACCACACTGGCGGGTGACCGTCCGGGCTTCTGCCGGGCATCCTCGGGCTCGCTCGCCATTCCGCGTGGTTCGATTGACGCTTCCGATCTTCCACAAGTGGGGGACGGCTTCGGCTCGCTGTTTGTCGTGCCGGGGCTGGGCGAGACATTAAGGGTCAACGGCCGGGTGGCCGAAGTGACGGAAGAGGCCGTCGTCGTTTCCGTGGGCGAATGCTTCATGCACTGTGCCAAGGCGATGATCCGCTCTGATTTCTGGGGCGCCTCACCCAACCCTGATGCAGCGCCAGACCTTAAGGCCTTTGTCGCCGCAGGAAAGTTCATGGCGCTGGTGACGGACGGGGATGGCGTTACCGTGGATGTCAGCCCCAAAGGCGACCCCGCCGGCTCTCTCACCCGGATGGATGGAGGCTCGTTGTGGTTTGCCGACAGGCCGGGGAACCGCCGGACCGACAGTTTCCGCAACATATTGCAGCAACCGAAGGTGGCCTGCTTGATTGTGGTGCCGGGCAGCAACTTTGTCGCCAGCGTCCGGGGTGAAGCCCGCCTGACGACCGATGAGGCGCGTCGAGCTACATTCTCGGTCAATGGCCGCAGCCCACTGTTGGCGGTGGAGATTGCCGAGGTTCAGGGGGAACTTCTCGATAGCGGCGCGCTGGCTCGTGCTGCACTGTGGGGGGAGTATGAGCCTGCGGACGACCTCGATCCCGCGAAGATCTTTGCGGCCCATATGCGGCTCAACCGCGATAAGGGGCTCACGGCCAAGGTGGCCAGTGTGATGGTTTCCATACCGGGAATGATGAGCAAAGGGCTGGAACGCGATTACAAGACGCGGCTTTACTGATCGGCCGTACGGTGCGCTGGTCGTGGTGCCTGAACGCTGGCAGTGGCGAGATCAGGCTGATTGGCTGGTCAGCGCGCCCTCGGAGTCCATCAGGCCCAGATCGATGAGTGCCTGGCGCAAATCTTTCAGGCTATAAGGTTTGCGAACATATCTTTCGCGTTCAGTCAGCCGGTCAGCCGCTTCGTTCAGGCCGGTGGCGTAGATAATGCGAAGTCCCGGAAGCATGGCTTTGGCCCGATCTGCCAATTGCCAGCCATCGACCGTGCCGGGCATCCGGATGTCCGTAAACAGCAGATCGAAGCTGTGGCCCTGTTCTATATGAGAAAGCGCCTCCTCCCCATCTGATGCGCTGGTTACCTCAAAGCCGATATCAGTGAGGTCTTCGCCAGCCAGTTCCCGGACCAGAAGCTCATCTTCAACCAGTAGAACGGTGCTCATAGATTACCCTGCATGCGTTGTTCCTGGACGCACCTGTCTGAATTCACAACTGAAACCATGCGGGCAAGAGTTGCTTACGGGGAACTACCTATCCAAAAGCAGGCGAGCCAGATGGAGCCGCTACGAAAAAGGGTCCGCATCCCGGAGGATGCGGACCCCTATACTCCGCTATGCAGAGATGTGCGGCTTAGTTGCCGCGACGCGCAGCAGCGGCCACCGCTTCGGTGGTCGGGTTGCCGAGCGAAAGCTCGCGGCCATTCGGGAAACGGATTTCCGCCGCCGAAGCGCGGGTATCCCCGTCACGCGCGCGGAAAGCATCGACGATGATGTCGGTGCCGGCGGGCAGCGAGTTTCTGTTCCAGCCACGGCGCAGCAACGCGCTGGGGGCGCCGCCTTCAACGCGCCACACGGTGCCGTCCGACGTGCGGAGGTGGATCCAGGAGTGCGGGTTCACCCACTCGAACTTCACGACCTTGCCTTCGAGACGCACGGGTTTGTTGCGGTCGAATTCAGTAGCGAACGAGTGGTGTGCAACGGCGGTGCCCATGGCACCAACCGCAAGGACCGCGCCGATTGCGCCGGCGGTCCACTTCTTCAATTGCATGGCAGGTTACTCCTCAAATTCTCGAATGCGGGTCTTTTTTATCATTCAGCAGCTTCAGCGGGCGAAGCTGCTGTGCTCTCCTCCAGAAGATCGCCATATAGCATCAATTCGCTGAATGGCACGCAACGGAACTCAAGCAACTGGGCGTTGGGTTCGACGTGACGGTAAAGCGTCAACGAAATCGTCCAGGGCTTGGTGTAAAGTTCCGGGTCTTCGATAGTGGCGGTGTATTCAATATGGTCTTTGTCGACCTTCTTGAAACGCTCGGTCACGGTGGACGTGTTGCTCAGATAGTTGCCGCTACGATCCAGCCAGGTCACGCCTTCCAGCATGACGCCGCCGGGGGCTTTGAATTCGCCGGGGCTCTGCGCCAGCGTGGTTACGACCAGCGTGTCGCCTTCCCACTTGCCGAACGAAGTGCCCATCCAGGTATCGATCGGCGGAATCTCGACGTCGCGCATCTCGATAACGCGGTTCGCGTTGGCGTATTCGTAGACGAACAGCATGTCGTCCCCACCGCCCTGAATGATCTGGAACGGATAGGGCAGGTAAGTGGCACGCGGGATGCCAGGGAGGTAGCAAGCAGCTTCCGCGTCATACTTCACCAGGTTCTGGCGGTTTTCATTCAGCCGGGCGAGCGCTTCGGACTTGTACGGGATCGTACCGCCGTCAACGGAACCCAGGCTCGCCGGGGAGGCGCCCAGAGTGCCGGCCGCGCGATCGACTTCGCGCAGGGGGCTGGGGTGAGCGGAATGCGGCTCCAGATTGTCGTTGGCCCGGCTGAACGTCTGCCAGATGCCATTGAGATTGGGCTTGCCGTCAATCGTGGCCGGCTGGCTGGTCTGCTGAGCCATGACGGCACTGCCGCTGACCGTCATAAGCGCCGCCGCCGTGGCGACCAGAATGGAAAACTTTTTCATCCCCCAACTACCTCTCTTGTTGGAATCATTCATCGCGATAGCGAATAGCTTACTATAGTTCCACCGGCATTGATCGCGACATATTGCTTGCCGCTGTTGCCCCGGTAGCTCATCGGATTGGCATTGGCGTTGCCGCGCAGGGCGGCTTCCCACAATTGCTGGCCGGTCGCTGAATCGAATGCGCGGAAGCGACGATCGTTGGTAGCGCCTACGAATACCAGCCCACCCGCCGTCACGGTCGGCCCTGCGCTGCCGGAATTGCCGACCAGCCGCTTGCCTTCCGGAAGTTCGTCCATCACGCCCAGCGGTACCGACCAGCGGATCGCGCCGGTATTGCCGTCGACCGCCACCAGTTCACCCCACGGCGGCTTGTAGCAGGGCGCTTGCGGGCCCTGGGCGCGGCCGTTCTCGTACTGGCCCGAAAGCGGCGCGCTGAACGAGAAGAACGGGCCCTTCCCATCGACGCTCGCCCGGTCATACGGCTGATTCGTGTCGTTGGCGTCGAAGCTGTAGCTTTCAGTGCTTTCCTTGCGCTCAATCCAGCCGACCAGCGAAGTATCCTGCGCATTTACATAGATCAGGCCGGTGGTCGGATCGGCAGCCGCGCCGCCCCAGTTGACCCCCCCGGTTCCGCCGGGAAGCTGGATGGTAGAACGCGGAGGGGTGCCTTCGCGGTGCAGGAAAAATGGCGTGAACGGGCCATAGTTGAGGAAACCGCCCGCCTTGTCCCACATCGCCCGGCATGCTGCCGCGTGTTCCGGCGTGGTGTCGTCAGGGGTAACAAGATCGTCCCAGGTCAGGCTCACCCGGCTGAGTGGCGGGGTGTTGACGGGGAAGGGCTGCGTCGGATGATAATATTCGCCCGGCACGTCACCGATGGGAACGGGGCGCTCCTCAACCGGCAGCGCCGGCTCGCCCGTCTCGCGATTGATGACGTAGAGCAGGCTGGTCTTGCTGATGTTGGCGATGATCGGCTGGCGCTTGCCGTCGATGGTCACGTCTATCAGCGGACCCGCGGTGGGCATGTCGGTATCCCACAGATCGTGATGTACGGTCTGGAAATGCCATTTGTACTCGCCGGTGCGCAGGTCCACCCCGACAATGGAATTGGCGAACAGGTTGCTGCCCGGGCGGTCGCCGCCCCAATAGTTGGCTGCGGGGCCGGCAATCGGCAGGACGACGATGCCGCGCTTGATGTCAACCGGGGCGGAAAAAGCCCACATATTGGCGCCCGAGCGGTTCTTCCAGCCGTTACCCCATGTTTCGGTATGAGGGTCACCCTCTTGCGGCACGGTCCGGAATTCCCAGAGCTTGCGCCCGGTGCGTACATCGAAGGCACGGGGGTTGCCCGGCACGCCCACCGGGTTTTCCAGCGTCGCGGCGCCGATAACGGCAACATCGTCGGCCACTGTTACGGAGCCGCCGTAAGATACGCCCACGTCGACCTTGCCGCCCTGACCAAAGCCGGTAGCCAGCTGGCCGGTCGCCGCATCCAGCGCGTACATATTGCTGCCGGACATGACGAGGATGCGAGCAGGGGTGGAAGCATCCCCGGGCCAGTAACCCACACCGCGGGTTGAGAACCCGGCCGGGGGCCTGCCCTGACCTTCATTCGCAGGGGCGGGAAGGGCATAGACCCACTTTTCCTCACCGGTATCGGCGTTCAGCGCGACCACGCGCGGGCCGGCGGGCACATACATGGTGCCATCGACCACGATAGGCACCGCAGTGCTGACCGTGCGCAGCGGATAGGTCCACGTTTCAGCTAGCCGGGCGACGTTGCCGGCGTTGATATCGGTCAGCGGTGAAAAGCGGGTAGAGGCCAGATCGCGGTCGATCGTCCGCCAGTCGCCATCAGGAATGGAATCCTGGGCGATCGCGGCGGTGCCTGCTGCGAGAAGTAACGTTGTCGCGAACGTAACACCCCCTGCGACTCGCATATTTGCTTCCTCCCGCAAATTCCACGCGGCCAGCCGAAAACGTCGCGGCCACAGCGCTTGTTGATTCTGTCCTACGGCGGGGTCATTCTTTTGACAATGCCCGGCGGGGCACATTTTCCGGCCAGTTTGTCACGAATTGTCGCAGGAGCGCACTTTACTGTCGCGCCTTGGCCAGCCTCGCGCCAAAACTGCTAGACAATGTCCAAATCGGGGTTGACGTGAACGGCCTGAGCGGTTCTGTCGCGCACGAGGTTTGCGCCGGATCAAGGTGCAGGCCAGTTGAGAGGCTGTAACGGTGTAACCCGGTGTAACCGTGGCCGTTACCGTAATTAACTCGGCAGCGGCCCGCTGAAGCCGCACAGTCTGGGCGGGAACGTCGCAATATTGATAATGGCGCCATGGCGACCGCAAGTTTTGGCAGGGGAAAAATTCTCTGATGGATGACTTACTGTTTGAGTTCACGGAGTGGCTGCGTGGCACACCCGTGACGGAGCTATCCCTGTGGATCTCGGACACGAGAGCCAGTGAGTGGATTGCGATGCACTTCTGGGCGATCCCGATTTTTCAGGTGATCCACATCCTTTCGATATCGGCCTCGGTGGCGGCGGTGCTCATGCTGAACCTGCGTGTTTTCGGGTTTGCAGGCCACGCGACGCTCGCTGAATCCGCACATCGCTATTCGCGAGTGCTGTGGTGGGCGCTGCTCGGCCTGATCTGCTCCGGCTTTCTGATGATTGTCGGTGAACCGGTTCGCGAACTCGTTAACCCGTATTTTTGGGTCAAGATGATCCTGCTGGTGATTGGCGTCACGGTGGCGGTGCTGTTCGCCAAGGCCCTCGGCCGGCAGGGAGCGACCTCCGACGTCGCGGGTGGCGGAACGAAGGCTGTCGCCCTTCTTCTCGTCGTCCTGTGGTGCATGATTATCTGGTGCGGTCGCTGGATCGCCTACGCGCCGGTCTAAGGGGGCTCTGATGTATCCTGAACCTGAGAATATCTGGCAGCAGATCGAATATTCGTCGCTTGGCATCACCATTGCTGAATCGACGTGGATGTTTCCGACGATCGAGACGATCCACGTTATCGCGCTTGTCACTGTGATCGGCACCATCGGGCTGGTCGATCTTCGACTGGTGGGTGTGAAGGGGCACGCGCTCCGCGTTTCGCAGATTGCGGCGGACACCCTGCCATGGACCTGGGGCGCATTCGCCCTAGCCGCTATCACCGGTGGCCTGCTGTTTATCAGCAAGGCCAGCAGCTACATGATCAACCCGTACTTCCTCGTGAAGATGGGCTTGCTGGCTCTGGCCGGCATGAACATGATGTATTTCCACCTTACGACCTGGCGCACGGTGAACCATTGGGAGCTCGATCCCTCGTTCCCGCCTGCGGCGAAGATCGCAGGGTGGCTGTCGCTGGTCTTCTGGCTGGGCGTTGTATTCTGCGGCCGTGCCATCGGCTTCACGCTCGGCATCTATTTCTGAGCTGAGCGACACTCGTAAAAAGGAAAGGCCGTCCCGAGAGGGGCGGCCTTTCTTTTATCTTCGGCTTCCCCTGTTCAGTCTGGCAAAGCGAACACGTAAAGCGTCGATCCATTGACCGGCGGCAACTGAGTTTCCGGGATCACGTCGGGAATGCCAAATGACAGCGGGTTGCCGTGGCCTGTCACCATGGCAACGTACTGCTTGCCATCCACCGCATAAGTGATGGGGGATGCGTTTGGCACCCCGCTCACCCCGGTGCGCCACAGTTCCTTGCCGGTGGTCTGGTCATAGGCGGTAAACTGGCGATCCATCCAGCCGGTGAACAGCACCCCCCCTCCGGTCGTCAGCACGCCCATGTCCGGCGTCTGGCGGCGGCGTGTTTCCCACCTGATCGCCCCTGTTTCCATGTCGATCGCCTGAAGCACACCATAATTTCCGTCGCCATTGGGTGGGGGCGAATACTGCACATTGACGCCGGTGGTCAGGAAACCGGGCCCACTCGCGGCCGGAACCATATCCATGCACACGTCGCGCGCGACCACGAACAAGGTCTGCGTGGCCTGCACGAACGAAGTCGGGCTCCAGTTGCGACCGCCGCCAGCGTGAGGGCAGAGGAACACTGCCCCCTTGTCCCGGCCGGGAATTTTTTCCGGCTTCACATGCTTTTCGCCCGTTACCGGATCGATGCGGTCGATATAGTCCTGCAACCCCATGTCGACGGTCTTGATGTAGCGGCCCGTTCGCGCATCCAGCGCATCGAACAGGCCATCCTTACCGCCGGTGATGACGACCCGTCGCGGTGTGCCATCCACCGTCAGCGATCCGACTATGCGGTCGAAAACCCAGTCCAGATCGTACTGATCGTTCTTCTGGTGCTGGAAATACCACACAAGTTCGCCCGTGCGGGGGCGGAAGGCCAGCGTACTTTCAGTAAAGAGGGCGTCGTTGTTCATCCCCGGCTTGCGGTCGCGCAATGGGCCGGTGTCATAAGTGTTTCCCACACCCCACAGAGCCAGCCCGGTTTCCGCATCATAGGTGCCGGATGTCCATACGGAGCCGCCCTTGCGAACATCCCCCGCGAGGCCGTTCCACGTATCGCCGCCGATCTGGCCGGGTTTGGCGACGGTTTCGAACGTCCACAGGTGTTGCCCCGTTTCTGCGTCAACAGCCACGATCAACCCGCCGCCTGCTGCCTCCGTATTGGCAAAGCCCTGCATGACGACACCGTCGGCCACCAGCGGCCCGCCAGGGTTGCGGACGCTGGTGTTTTCCGTGAGCACCACGTCCCAGATCGGGCGGCCGGTGCGCGCATCCAGCGCGACCATGTGGTTGTCAGACGTTGCGGCGTAGAGCTTGTCATCCCACAGCGCGATGGTCTTCTTGGAATTGGCGATCGTGCCTTCGGGCAGGCGCCGCTGATAGCGCCACAGCATCGTCCCGTCCGCTGCGTCGAAAGCGAAGACCTGATCGCCGAAGCCATAGACATAGAGCACACCATCCCGCACCAGCGGCTCGTTCATGTTGACGCCGGGTGGAAGCGACTGCGCCCATGCCACTCGCAGGTTGCCAACATTGTCGGTGTCAATCTGGTCGAGAGGCGAATACCCCAGACCCTGATGGCTGCGCCGCCAGCTTAGCCAGTTTTCCGGTGCCGGGTTCGACAGCATGGCCTGCGTCACCGGGCTGTAATTCGCAAAACGATCAGGCCGCTCCGGCCCCGATGGCAAGGGATACCGTTGCGAAAGACCGCCCACGCCGGATTCTCCGCGGGCTTCTGCGGGCAAGTCGGGCAAGTGCAGGGATGCGAGGCCGCTGGCGCTTACGGGTTTCCCGGCATCGCTGCCGTTTTCGTGCAGGATCAGCGCAAGGATCGCGGAATAGGCCCCATCGGCCAGCCCGCCCGCGTTTCCGGGCGGCATTGATGACCGGATGTACTGATCCAGTTCGCCCAGCGGCGCTCCGCCCCATTTGCCCAGGAAGCCAGGGCCTTTCAAATCAGGTGCGAATTGCCCCGCCACAAGCGCGCCACCGTGGCAGGCGGCGCAGTTTTGCGCGTAAACTGTCCGCCCCAGCGCCAGTTGGCCGGCGGATGTTTCAGCATCGCCCTGCGCCAGGGCCGTTGCAGTTACGCCCGCAAGGCCTGCTGCGCTGATCGCGCAGAGCAGGCCAATGCGGGATTTCCTTTGGCTCCCCTTCATTCCCCCTCCTTATCGGGGGGGTTATTGGCCGCTGATATTCAGCGGCTTTGCCACCCCCGCTTCATAGATTGCCGTATAAAGCCGATCCTTGGCTTCACCGATCCACGGGCCTTTGCCCGAACCATCGGCGTCGAGGACCATGGTTTCATTCGGGCCAAGGTCCTTGAACGCGGGCCATTGCGGCAGACCCTGTCCGTTGGGATTGCCCGTGCGGGCGAAGTTCACCCAGTATTGGGAAACCTGATCGGCAAAGGCTTCCTCACGCGGGTTGCCCGCCATCTTGGCGACAGAGCTTCCGCCAGGGAAAGTGCGCGGTGCGGCCAGATTGTCGAACACATAGGGGATTTCACCCGTATGCGCCGCGCCCAGATCGCGCTGATCTTCGTCATAGGGCGGGTCATGAGTGAAGAAGTAATGCCACGATTCCCGGCCGATCTTCGCCTGGCTCTTGGCGAACAGGCGCATGTGCCAGCTCAGCGTGTCGGTGAACGGCTGGGATGCGCGGGCCTGCGCTTCTTCGTCGGTTGTGGCGGGATAAGCGGCAAGGCCCAGTTCCGCCTGCGCTCCCCAGCGCTGGGCGGCACCGTTGCGCCATGCCTCCGCAGTGGTGGGCGGGCCAGCGGCGAAGGAGCCTTCGTCCTCATTCGATCCGACCAGTACGTCCACCGGGTTTTGACGGCCGTTGGCGAAGGTGATCGAAAGGTCTTCGGTAATGATCCGTCCGTCGATGATCATGCCCTGGCCGCGCATCTTCTCCTGCACTTCGGCAGCGGGAAGCGCGCGTAGAGCGGCCAGCGATTCCGCACCGATCCGGCGGGCATTGGCAAGGCCGCGCAGTTCAGCGGAAGCGGGCTGTGGGCCGAAACCACCCGGTCCCGGCGGAGGGGGCGTGGCGGGCGCTTCAGGCAGCGTGGCGCCCGGAACGTGGTTTGGCAGCATCGTGCCGATACCCAGCCCCATCCATGCGCCGCTTTGCGCGATGGCGCGTTCGAACGTGCCGCGCGCCCCGGCGGCGCCTACCAGGCCGCCGTTCATGGCCGCGCCTGCGCTTTCGCCGAACAGGGTGATATTGTTCGGGTCGCCGCCGAATGCGTCCACATTGGCTTTCAGCCATTTGAACACCGCGATGGAATCGCCCAGCGCCTGATTGCCCGCCGCGCCGTTGCCTTCCGCGGTCAGTTCAGGATGAGAGAAGAAGCCGAACGGGCCAACGCGATAGTTGAAGGTGACCATGACGACGCCCTTGGCCGCCAGATTGTCCCCCTCGCTGAATGGCGCGTTGCCGCCGCCTTCGTTGTAAGCCCCGCCATAGAGCCAGACCATCACCGGCAGCTTTTCGCCTGCCTTCGTGGCCGGGGTCCAGATATTGAGCGTCAGGCAATCCTCGCTCATCCCCGTGAAATTGGGCGTATCAGTCGCGCCGTTTGGCGGGAAGCGCTGAGGGGCAGGGGGCTGCACGCACACGTCGCCAAATTTCGTGGCGTCGCGCACGCCCTGCCACGGTTGCGGCTGTTGCGGCTGTTTCCAGCGCAGATCGCCAACCGGTGGCGCGGCGAATGGAATACCCTTGAACACGGTCACGCCGGAAACCTTGCCGGGCGCGCCCTGCACCAGCCCCTGCTGCGTGCGGACAGGTTCCGACAGCGCGGTTGAAGCCGAACGGGTTCCGCCGCCAGCCTGCGCGCAGGCCGCGATCGGCATGGCCAGCACCGTGCAGGCGAGAGCGGCACGGAGCGATACGGTTCTGATCATCTGTCGGATTTCCTGTGTGATTGGCTGCCGCGCCAGCGCGGGAGGAGCCGTGTGCGACGTTGCACGTCACCTGTCACTTTGCGGAATCGATGCGCCGGAGCCGCGTTTTGTCAGGCCCCGGCGCATAAGGCTGTTAGTGCCCGCCTTCAGCTTCGGCGGCCAGTTCTTCTGCCGAAGCTTTCTCTAGCTGGCCCGCCCGGTCGGCGGTGATGTAGTTACGCAGCTGCACGTTGCCTTCGTGGCAGGCGTATTCGAAAAATTCGTAATCGCTCTTGCGGGTCCAGTCGAGCCGCGCGGTCCAGGGCGCCGTGAACACTTCCGGATCGGAATAGGTCAGCTCATAGGCAATGTTATCCGGACCGGTCATGGTGATCCGTTCGATCACCTTGGCCTTGTCACTGGTGGGGATGGTATTGTTCGGCGGAACGCCCATCGTCGCCATGTTGAGCGGCGATCCGTTGCGTCCATAGGAATCCTTGGTGGCGCTGTCGCCGGTGACCATGTTGGTCGTTTCAATGACCAGCGTGTTGCCTTCCCAGTGACCAACGCTGTTGCCCAGATAGCTCTGAACATTGGTAGGCCAATGCTTCGGATCGCCGCTGCGGATCGGGATTATGCGGCTGCCCAGCATTTCCAGCGCGATGGTGACGTAACCGGGCGCCTGGTAGATGCGGATGCCGTTGTTGTAACGGAACGGCAGCATCGATGCCGGGAAACCGCGGGTGATGCAGCGATCCCATGCGTCGAAATCCGTCACCCAGTTGAAACTGGTGTTCGGCGTCCAGCTCGAACGGCCAGCACTGTAAAGCGCCTGCGCTTGCGGGGTCATCGCCGGCAGTTGGCCGCTCGGCGGATCGACCAGCAGCGAGGTGCGGCGGCCCGATGCGTCGGATTCAACCCAGTGGCCCATGCCGATCGTGCCAGCCTTGTCTTCCCGGTCATACGCGGCGTCGGAACCGTTGGCCCGTTCCTGGCGCTGGGCGTATTCCTCGTCATTCAGCCAGAAGCGGTTTCCGAAGTTGGCCGGGCGGTTCATCGGCAGGCTGGCGATGTTGTCGATCGGCCAGGTGCCGCGCAGGTCGGGATCGCCCCAAGCGGTCTTCTTCGGCTGATAATCGGTGGGGACCGGCGGCATCACCGTGAGATCGGCGGGCGCGTCGGCAGCCAGGGCGGGCCCGGCAGACAGCGCCAGCACCCCGGACGCGGCGAGCAGGGCGCCGGCCAGAGTGCTACGGATGGACTTCAGGGACTTCATGCGGGTTCTCTCCCAGAGTTCGCTTTTTCAAGAATTGCGACAGAATGCGACAAAGTGAATCGGTCAGGCTTTCGACAAGTTACACCGGGTGCCCCAAATGTCGAAATGGAATGGCTTCTTATTGCCGGGCGGCAGCCGCCTGCGCTCGTTCCGCGCGCGAGGCGTTAATGTAGTTGCGGACCTGCACGTTGCCTTCGTGGCAGGCGTATTCGAAGATGCCGAAATCGTCGTCTCGCTGCCACTCCAGCCGGGCAGACCATGGCTGTGCGAAAACCACGGGATCGGTCCAGGTGAATTCGTATATGATCGTGTCTGGCCCGGTCATGGTGAAGCGTTCGACCATGTGGGCCTGATCGCTGACCGGGGTATCGTTCTGCGGCGGGGATCCGGTCGTGCCGATGTTGGTGGCAGATGGGCCGGGGCGGAAGTTCGCGGTTTCCACCACCAGCGTATTGCCGTTTTCCCAGTGGCCGCGGCTTTCGCCCATCCAGTTTCCAATCGCCGCGGGGATTCCGGGCCGCCCGTCAGTGGGGATGATGCGCGTTTCGTGGACCATTTCCATCTGCAGGGCCACGATGCCCGGCGACTGGAAAATCCGCATGCCGTTGTTGTACATGAACGGGAACATCGAAGCGGGCAGGCCGCGCGTGATGCAGCGATCCCAGCTATCGAAATCCGTTACCCAATCGAACGGCTGGCCGGTTTGCCACGTCGATCGCATCGCATCGGATAACCGTTGGCCTTCGGCGGTATAAGCCGGAAGCCGGCCGTTGGCTGGCGAAGTGATCCAACTCGTGCGCCGGTTGGCGGCGGCGACTTCGGCCCAGTGGCCGATGCCCATCGTGCCGGTTTCTTCCTCGTTTTCGTACCGCCGGGCAAGCTGTTGAACCTGCTCGTCCCGCTGGGCGAATTCCTCGTCCGTCAGATAAGCCCGGTTGCCGTACTGCACATCGCGTTGCAGGGGCGTTCGCCCGTTAAGATGGTCGATCGGCCAGCCGCCGCGAAGGTCGGGTTCACCCCATGAGGTGAGCCCGGCCTTGTAGCCCTGCGGCACAGGTTCCATCACCGTCAGATCGCGTTCCTCGGCGACAGCCGGGGCGCAGGCGATCACAGCCGCTGCGAATGCGGCGAGGGGCGACAGTCGGCTGGTCATGATCCCGTCTCCTACCGGGCAGGCAGGGCAAAGGTGACGTAACGGCTCTGCCCCGGTGTGGGGTTGCCCCGCTGTGCGAACAGGCCATCACCGCCGACCGGCAGGGTGATGAACTGGCGGCCCTCGACCTCGAAGATCGCGGGCACGCCCTCTGTCGCGGCATCCAGCTTGTATTCCCACAGCACTTCGCCGGTTGCGGAATCCCGCGCGCGGAATGTGCGGTCGCCTGCGGTGCCGACAAACAGCAGCCCGCTGGCGGTCGCCACCGGCCCGCCGCGCGGAGCCTGCGATCCGACGCCGGTCACACCCTGGTCTTGCAGAGCCAGGCTTTCGCCGTTGGGGATGCGATAGATGATCTCACCGGTATTCATGTCATAGGCGGTGAGGAACGAGAACGGCGGCTTGATCGCGACCATCCCGTTGGATTGCAGCAGGAAATCCACCGGCGACTTGTAGGGATTGAGGCCGGGGTTGCCATTCGGCATCGCCTCCAGCGCTTCCGGGCGATTATCCGGGTTCAGCTTGATGATGACCGGGATTTCGCGGCTGACGACGAAGAACCGCTTGTGCAACGGGTCCACTGCCGTGGTGCCGAAGTTCGCGCCGCCGTTGTGGCCGGGCATATGCACCGATCCTCGCAGGCTTGGCGGGGTGTACATCCCCTCGTTACGGCTGCTGCGCAGCTTTTCGCGCAGTGCCTCCTGATCCGCCTCGGGCAGATAGGGGTTGATGTCGGCTTCGGTGAAGCTCTGCCGCGTGAACGGCTCGGGCCAGGTCGGGAACGGCTGAGTGGGCGATGCCACTTCGCCGGGTACGTCCGAAGCCGGAACGGCGCGTTCTTCGATCGGCCATATCGGTTCACCGGTCAGCCTGTTGAACACGAACACGAAGCCCATCTTCGTGGCCAGAATGACGACCGGGATTTCCTTGCCGTCCTTCGTGATGTTCATCAGCTTCGGCGCGTTGGGGTTGTCGAAATCCCACAGGTCGTGATGGACGACCTGATAGTGCCAGATGCGCTTGCCGGTGCGGGTGTCCAGCGCGATGATGGAATTGGCGAACAGGTTGTCGCCCGGCCGGTTGCCGCCAAAGAAGTCATAACGGGCAGTGCCGGTGGGAATGTAGGCGATGCCCGTTTCCGGATCGATCGTCAGTTCCGACCAGTTGTGCACCCCGCCGAATTTCTCGCGATCCTTCTCCGGCCAGGTGTCGGATCCGAATTCGCCAAGGCGCGGCACGACGTGGAATACCCACTTCAGCGCGCCGGTGCGGATGTCATAGGCCTGAATGTCGGCGGGGGAGGATGCGTAATCGTAAGCGCCTGCGGGCAGGGCGACGATATAGGTATCTTCGAAGATGCGGCCGGGGTTGGCGGACATCAGCGGGCGCGGAGTGGGCGCGTGGCCTTCGGGCAGGGCTTCCCGCACGTCGATGCTGAAATCAGGTATGTACTTGCCGGTGCGGGCGTCGATCGCCCGCACGAAGCCATCGTTGAGGAAGACCAGACGGCGGTCGGTGCCGTCCGCGCTCTGCCAGTAATTGACGCCGCGGCCGCTGATCCTGCCTGTCGTCTCGCTCTTCCACAGCTCACGACCACTTGCAGGGTCGAGCGCCACGATCTTCCCGTCGCCGCTGGTGACATACATCATTCCGTTGGCGATGGTGGGGTTGAACGCGGTCGGCTGGCCCGGACCGGTCTCATAGCTCCACACTACTTCGAGCTTGTCGACGTTGTTCTTGTCGATCTGTGTCAGCGAGGAGAACTGCGAGGAATCCGCACCGCCCAGATAGGCATCCCAGCTCTTGAAATCGAACTGCCCTTTGGCGGCAGAGGCCGGGACGGGCAGCGGCGCGCCATCCTGCGAGGGGGAGCCACGGTCCTGCGCAAAGGCGCCTGTAGCCGCGACGAGCACAAGAGATGCGGGGATGAGCGGGCGTAGCAGAATGCCCAGCGCCCGATGAGAACACGACTTAGCGCGCGGAGAAAGATCCACTACCAACTCCCAATTGTCTGTCCGCCGATCCCCGGCGCGACCGGCGGGGGTCTAGCCGAGAAACGGCGGCGACAACAAGGGTTGATCGCTTTCCAGTTTGACAAAATCCGGAAAGCGCGTGGGACGAGCTTTCGATCTTTACTGCGCGGCGGCAGTTTCGCCCGATGCTGCGTCGGGGCTTGGGGTAGCCTCGTCCGACAGCGGTCGGGGATGCTCGCCCGCCTGATTGAAGATGCGCGACGCGGTCATCTGGCCCGTCGCTTCCAGAGTCACAGTGACTCCGTCCAGGTTGCGATTCTGCCAGTACCAGCCGTGGATTCCGTCATACGGCGCGACATAGACGGCGCTCTGGGAAGGCAAGCTGTCGTTGATCACGAAGCTCTCGGTCGCTTCCTCTCCACCTTCGAAGGGGTGGGAATGCATGTCGAGATGTACGGGCGCGGTGGCGGACCACGAGAAGATTACCGGCGCACCCTCAGCCATGTCATACTTCAACTCGATGGCTTCGTAAGGCGCCAGTTCGAACACGAAACGGTCGGTGCGAACCGGCGTGCCGGGGCGTTCCGCGATGTTATGTTCGGCCAGAGTGGCCCGCAGCGTCGCCTCGTCCGGCTTTGCGCCTTCCTTCAGCGGGAACATCACATTTGTGCGTGCCTGTCCGCGCTTAAGATAGATGTTTTCCTCTTCCGCCGGGGCATTCAGCTTGGTCACGCCCAAAGCTTTGCCCGCGCCGGTGGGGTCGATGCCGTATTCGGCCGGCAGTACGAAGACGACGAGCGCGACGGCCGCGATGCCGATGGCGGCGGCAGAGCCGATCAGCAGCTTTCTATTCGAAGAAGGAGTGGTGTTTTCGGTCATGACGCAAAGTATCCTGTCAATTGATAGCCAATAAGAATGAAGCCCCCGGCCATCAGAGCCAGGTTCGCGTAATAGGCGCTCGATGCGAATGATCGTCTGGTGCGCCAGATATTGAGCAGCGTGACGATGATGGTCAGCACGAAGACCTGCCCGGCCTCCACGCCGACGTTGAATGAAATCAGGTTGGTCAGCAGCCCATTTTCCGAAAGGCCCAGATCCCGCACCTTGGTGGCCAAGCCGAGCCCGTGGAACAGGCCGAATACCAACACCGCCAGCCGTGTATCGATGGTCAGCCCGATCTTACGGAACCCGCCCAGGTTTTCGAACGCCTTGTAAACGACGGAAAACCCGATGATCGCATCGACGATATAGGCGTTGGCCCCGGTGTGCAGCAGCACGCCGCCCAGCAGCGTCAGCGAATGGCCGATCGTGAACATAGAAACATAGATCACCACGTCGCGCAGGCGATAGAGGAAGAACACGACGCCGATCAGGAACAGCACGTGATCTATCCCGGTGACCATGTGTTTGGCGCCGAGGTAAAAGAACGCGAAAGGCGCTGGCCCTTCGATCGAGGCGACCGCCGCCCGGTCAGCCTGCGAAATGTCGTGCGCCAGCGCGGCCGTTGCCGGAATTAGCAGTGCGAGCGCCAGCAAAACCAGCACGGTCAGGCTGGTAATCGCAGGCGCGCACTTTTCCGCATGGTTCGCCAACAGGCTCCGGCCCGGGCGGCTGTGCAGGCGTATCGAGGTCAGTCGCCGAAGGGCGGTGGCCCTTTCGCTCATGCGGGGTTTTCGCCGCTTGGCGCCACGGACGGGGGAATGCCACTGGCAGGCGGATAGGCGAGATGGCAGGCGCTGCAGACGCTGTAGATCAGGCCGCCGGTCCCGAACACCTTATCCACGCTGCGTTCGGCCACTGCCTGCTGCGCGCGTTGTGAAGCCTCGGCAAGCGCACCGGCGAATTGTGCCCAATCGGAACGGCGGCCGGTGGCATAGGCGGGGGTCTGCAACAGATTGGCCAGTTCTACCAGCCGGTCCGCCGCGTCACCCGCACGCTTCCAGTCCTCGTCAGTGCTGGGCAGGATATCGCGATCCACCGGCTTGTCGTTTTCCAGCACGCTCTCATAGCGGACCGTGTTCCAGTATATTTCCGCCGTCGGCTGAACGTCCTCTGCCATCAATTGCTGCGTGGTTTTACCGGGGGCTTCCGGTTCACTGCCGCACCCCGCCAGCAGCCCGACCGCCGCCGCGATCGCCAAGCCTGCAGCCTTGTTCATCCTCATCCCTTCCTGCGTTGGACATGTTCCGCCGCACTTTCCGCCGACCTTGGAGGATTGAAAGCGAAACTGCCGAGTTAATTACCGTAACCTTGCAGGTTACACCATGTTACTGCGGCGAGGTGGGGGCAACAACGATCTCGCGCCTCTCCCCATGAAATTGACAATGTCTGGAAATTGAACCGCGCGTAAATCTGCGGTACAGGCCGATTCGATTATTCCCATGATCGGTTTCTCGGCGTTATCGGATTCCGATGGGATCAGGAAAGGCATTGCATGGCACGAGTTTCGGGACATTTCGGCAAGTTTGGCCTTGGCGCTGTGGCGCTGGTGGCGGCTGCGCTTCCTCTGGCGGGCGCATGGGCTTCGGCCGAAGGTGCATCCGCTCAGGCGCCGCTTTCCGCTGAAGACGTGGAAAAGGGCCGCCAACTGTTCAACGACAATTCTTGCAATCAGTGCCATGTGCTGGCCGATGCCAACGCGCATGGCTCGATCGGCCCGACGCTGGATGGCGACGCCAACCTAACGCACGATTTCGTGGTGGATCGCGTTACCAACGGCGCTGGCGCCATGCCCAGCTTCGGCTGGCTCGACCCCGCCGATATCGATCTGCTCGCCAGCTATATCGTGCAAGCGAAGAAGTAAGCTTGCAGGAATCATGACGGGCGCGGCGGGTTATACCGCCGCGCCCGTTTTCTTTTTTGCCTTCAGTTCCCGGTGCGGCGCTGCCCCGTCTGGGCGTAGTAGTTGGTTACCCCGTCAGGGTCGTTCAGCCACACCGTCACCAGTTCGAACCCGCCCAGCTTGTTCAGCGGTGTTTCCACCGCGATGTTCCGGTGCTTGGCCTTGGCATCCACCATCGGTGAATCGCTCACCACATACTGAATGCCGGCATTGCCGTTGTCCTGCGGCACATTCGGGCCGACTTCGTAGAGGTAGATGGTCGTTTCGTTGTGGCGATAGGGGTATTTGGTCACGCCCAGCACCCGGTCTTCAACCGGTGGTAGTTCGTCCAGCCCCACGAAATCGCGATAGAAAGCGCGGCTCTTGGTCAGGTCCGAAACCCCGATGCCAACGCCTACGCCGTCGTTGGATCCGTCCTTGGCGCCCGGCTTGATCACGACCTCGATCGAGAAGCCACCCGGATCGGTTACCAGTGCGGCACGGGTACCATCGCCCTGATCGGAAAAGCGCGGTTCGGCAAAGCCCGCTTCGGCAAAGCGCTGCTTCACCACCGTCTCGTCGGGATAGGTCAGCGTGAACAGCCGGATGCCGGTGCCTTTTATCCCGCCGCTCAGATCGTATTTGCGGTTGCCCTGTTGCCCGGCTGACAACTTGATCTGCCCGCTGCCCACGCCCGTCAGCAGCATCTGCTGGCTGGACGTAAGCTGGATCGGGTTAAGCGACCGCAGCGCCAGAGCGCCGGTGTAGAATTTCACCATGTCTTCCGTCTTGTCGCGCGGGAAGCGGCGGAAGACGTTCATCGAATTCTGCACGAACAGGTCGCGGGTAGAACTGTTGAGTTGTTCCGTCGTCAACTCACCGGGCTTGTAGGCGAGATCGGCGTTCACCTCCATCTGCGCGCCTTCCGGCGTGGTCACGGTGGCATTCTGTGCCACTGCCGCACCGGCGATGGCGATCGTTGCCGCGCCCAAAATAGCTGACAGCTTGCGTCCCATGTCTCCAGTCTCCCTATTCCGGCAGCGCGAACGCGATGACCGATTCATTGTTCAGCGGTTTGCCGTCCGGGCCGCGCGGTGCCGCACCGCCGAAGCCCGAACCGACGGCGACCACGGCGACGTACTGCTTCCCGTCCTTGCCGCGATAAGTCACGGGAACGGTCATCGGCGCATAGTCCAGGCGCTTCTGCCACAGGATATTGCCGTTCCGGGCGTCGAAGGCCCGGAAATAGCGGTCACTGGTGGCGCCGATGAACACCAGCCCCCCGGCGGTGACGATCGGCCCGCCGAAGGTGTTGTTCGCACCCGTTTCCTGTTTCCCCTCAGGCAATTCCTCGGTCAGCCCCAGCCGCGTGGCCCAGGCGATTTCGCCGGTATTGGCGTCCACCGCGACCAGTCGCCCCCACGGCGGGCGGATGCATGGCAGGCTGACCTTGCTGCCATCGGCGGCGGTATAACTGGCGTTGAAGCCGGAATAGGCGCCCGGCCCGATCAGGCTGCCCCGATCATAAGTCTGGTTCGAATCCGTCGTGCCGCGGCCATAGTCACCCTTCGGATCGCGCTTTTCGATCCAGCCGATGCTGCCGCCCTCGCTTACGTTGACGAACACCAGCCCCCGGCTCGGGTCCGCCGCGCTGCCGCCCCAGTTCGATCCGCCGTTGTGCGGCAGATTGATGGATGCCTTTGGCGCATCGCCTTCCTCGTGCAGGAAGAAGGGCGTGAAGCTGCCCTGATTGAAGAAAGTCCCGCCATATGAATCCATCAGAGCACGGCAGGCGGCGACGTGTTCCGCACTGGTGTCTTCGGCAGTGACTACGTCATCCGGTGTCCACCAGCCGCGGTTGAGCTGTTCCGGCTTGACCGGGAAGGGCTGGGTGGGGCTGTACCATTCGCCCGGGACGTCGGCGGCGGCGACCGGCCGTTCCTCTACGCCGTGGATCGGCTCACCCGTCTCGCGGTTAAGGATGTACATCAGGCCAGGCTTGCCGGTGAGGGCCAGCGCCGGAATGGTCTGACCGTCCTTCTTCACGTCAAACAGCGTGGGCGGCGCGGGCAAGTCCCAATCCCACAGGTCGTGGTGAATGGTCTGGAAATGCCACTTGTACTTGCCGGTCTGCGCATCGACCGCGACCAGAGAGTTGCCGAACAGGTTGTCGCCCGGCCGGTCGCCGCCGTAATAGTTCGGCGACGGGCTACCCAATGTCATATAGATCGTGTCAGTGTCTGGATCGGCGGTGGTGTACCACACCCACATATTGGTGCCGGAACGTTCCTTCCACCCGTCGTTCAGCCATGTTTCGTGGCCGACTTCGCCGGGCTGGGGCACGCTGTTGAACTCCCACAGCTTCGCCCCCGTGCGCGCATCATAGGCGCGGGTATTTCCGCTTGGGCCTCGTGGCATTTCCGGCGTGCTGGCGCCAATCACCATGACATTGCCGAACACCGTCGGCGGATAGCCATAGGGCGTGCCTTCGATCTCGATCGATCCGCCTTGGCCGAATGTGGTGTCCACCTGGCCGTTCGCCGGATTGATCGCGGTGATGCGGCTGCCGGTATTGTAGAACAGGCGGGCCCCATGTGCGCCATCGCCTTTCCACCACGTAACACCCCGGCGGATCATCCCTTGCTGCACGGGATGGCGCCACAATTCCCTACCGCTGGTCGGGTCGAGCGCCACTACTGCATTGCCCAGTGGCAGGTACATCGTGCCGTCGATCACTATCGGCACCACACCGCTGAGCAGGGCCGCACCACCTTCAGGCCGCAGGCGGAAACTCCACGCGATATCCAGCTTGTCGATATTGCCGGTATTGATATCGTCCAGCGGCGAGAAGCGCGTTCCCTGCACATCGCGGGCATATCGCGGCCAGTCCTCCGGCGCGGGCCGTTCCGGTTCAGACTGGGCATGGGCTGCCGGCATCAGCATGGCCGCGCCCAGCAACAGGGCAAGCGCTCTCCGCATCAGGAATCCTCTCTCAGCGTGGGCCGGAATCCGGCTCAATTGATTCACTGACTAAACGATTTTTCCCGCCGCTCAACTCCCTCGTTGACTATTTCCGGCTCGCCTCCGTCAGCACATAGGCGCGGATCGCTTCTGCCTGTGCTGGGGACAGCCACGGCTGGAAGCTGATCATGCCCCGGTCTGCCAGTATCCCTTCCATCACGACCGCGCGCCATGCCTCTGCATCGGCGGCGACCGGGGATCGCAACAGGTTGGGATTGACCGGCCCGTTATGGCAGATGGTGCAGAACGCCAGATATTGCGTCATGCCCTCTGCAACCTGTTCTGGCGTGAACTTTTCATCGCTGGTGACGTAGGGCGGTGGAGTATACGGGGACAGCTTCGCCAACGTGCCTTCGCCGCCGATCTTGAAGGCGAGCAGAACGCCATTGGGCGGCGGGCGACGCATCCAGTCGCTGGCCGTTGCCATGCCCATCGATCCGCCATAGCCCGCCAGCACCGCGATGTACTGTTCGCCACCTGCGCGGAAACTGATCGGCCCGGCCACGATGCCGCGCTCTGCGTCGAAACTCCACAGCTCCTTGCCGGTGTCGGCGGCATAGGCGTGAAACTTGCCGTAAGGGTCGCCCTGGAACACCAGATTGCCCGCTGTTGCCAGCGTGCCGCCGTTCCACGGCCACGGCATGTCGATCTGCCAGCGCGCTTTCTGCGCCACCGGATCCCATGCGACCAGCATGCCTTTGTTCATGGCTGCAAGTGCCGCACGCCGTTCTATGGGCGTGGCTCCCTCTATGGAACCGGGCGGCGGGGCCAGGAAACTGACACCGGTATTCCAGCGGCCGATGTTGCGCTTGTAGTTCGCGTCGTCACCATACGACAGCGGCACGTGCATCGCCGGAATATAGACGAGGCCGGTTTTCGGCGAATAGCTCATCGGCATCCACGCATGGGCGCCGATGCCTGCCGGATAGATCAGATACGGCTTGTCGGCAAAGCGCGCTTCGGGCCGCTCGACCGGGCGGCCGCTGGCGATGTCGATCCGCTCCGCCCAGTTCTGCGGGGCATAGGGTTCGGCGCTGATCAGTTTCCCGTTCGACCGGTCGATCACATAGAAGAAGCCGTTCTTCGGCGCCTGCATCAGCACTTTGCGCGGCCTGCCGTCGATCGTCAGGTCAGCCAGCGTGATCTGCTGCGTGGCGGTGAAATCCCAGGTTTCCGCCGGGTTCACCTGATAGTGCCATTTATACGCCCCGGTATCCGGATCGAGCGCGAGAATGGAGCTGAGGAACAGGTTGTCACCCTTGCCGGCGGACCGCGCCCGGTGGTTCCACGGCGATCCGTTACCCACACCGATCAGCAACTGGTCGAAATCGGGGTCATAAACGATGGAATCCCACACGGTTCCGCCGCCGCCCATTTCCCACCACGGGCCGTTCCATGTCTTTCCGGCGAAGCGGGCGAAAACTTCGTCCGAAGCGGCGCCGTCCGGCCCATCGGCGGGATTGCCCGGCACGGTGTAGAACCGCCACACCAGCTTGCCTGTGTCAGCGTCATAAGCACTGAGATACCCGCGCACGCCCAGTTCCGCGCCGCTGTTGCCGATGATCACCTTGCCCCGCACCACACGCGGCGCGCCGGTGATGGTATAGGGCTTGGACTGGTCCACGGTCAGCACGTCCCACAGCTCGCGCCCGGTGGCGGCGTCCAGCGCGACCAGCCGCCCGTCTATCGTGCCGACGAAGACCTTGCCTTCCCATACCGCCACACCGCGATTGACCACGTCGCAGCAGGCATAAGCGCCCTGCGCGCCCTTGGGTTCAGGGTCATAGCGCCACAGCACTTCGCCCGTGGCGGCATCGACGGCCATAACCTTCGACCATGCGGTGGAAAGATACATCACGCCATCCACCACGATCGGCGTGGCTTCCTGACCCCGGCTGGTGTCCAGTTCCACCGCCCAGGCCAGCTTCAGATCGCCGATATTGCTATCGTTGATGTCGGTCAGCGGGCTGAAGCGCTGTTCCGCATAGGTGCGGCCGTGGCTCAGCCAGTCGTCACCGTTGTCCTCAGCCGCCAGCAGGCGGGCCTCGGTCACGTTGCCGGCTTCGGTGGCGGTGTCGCTGCAGGCGCTGGCCAGCAGCAGGGCGGATGCCAGCGCGGTGAGCGCCAGGCGATTCAGTATTGTCTCTCCCATCGCTGTCAGCATGGCACGATCGGAACGGTGCGGGAAGATGCGTCGCGCAGGGTCGCGATCAGTCCGGCGTCACATCGATCGTGAGGATCTCTATCGCGTCGGCCTTGCCTGAAAAATCAAGCAGATCGCCCACTTCCGCCCCCATCATCGCCCGGCAGATCGGGGCGGAAAAGGACAGCAGGCCCGCAGCCGGATTGGCTTCGTCATCGCCCACAATGGCGATGGACCGGTCCTGACCGTTGAGGTGGATAGATACGGTCGTGCCGAATGCCACGCGCTTGCCATCTGGCGTGTCCATCAGTTCCGCCGTTGACTGCCGCGTTTGCCAATAACGCAAGTCGCGCTTCGTGGCGGCAATCTCTGCTTCTTCCGTCAACGTTGGAATCAGCGCTTCCAGTTCAGCGACCTTCGCCCGGATTTGGGCAAGGCCCCGCGACGTAACCAGATTAGGCCCGGGAGGCAGCGGCAGCTCGAACTTGGGTTCGAGATGTTCGTCATCGCTCTCACGGCGAAACGCGACACTCATGATGGCTCCTCGTTATTGGCCAGCCAATCCGAAAGATCAGGATCTTCGGCCATAAGTGCAAGGCCATGGGCGATGGAGGTCAGCTCGTCACCCTGCATGATCCGCTTCTCGCCAAAACGCCGCTCGAACAACGCACGCACCGCGGGGATCAGGGAGGAGCCACCGGTCAGGAACACGTGGTCGATCTGTTCGGGCATGGTTCCGGCAGCCGCCAGTGCCTCGTCCACCGTATCGCCGATGCGCTGCAGATCCGGCTCGATCCATTGCTCGAAGTCGCTGCGGCTAACTTCGGTATCGATGGCGAGGTCCGGCCCGTTGAAGCGGAACTCCGCATGGGTTTCGGTGGAAAGCCTGCGCTTCAGTTGCCCCACTGCTTCGTACAACGAATGGCCCAGCTCATTCTCCACCACGGCGATCATCCGTCCGATCGCGGCGGAATCGGTGGCGCTGCGTTGCAACCGCGCCAGCTCGCTCAGGGTGCGCCGGTTGCGCATCAGGGCCAGCCGCGACCAATCGCCGAAATCGGTGAAGTGGCCCGCCGGTATGTCCAGCACCTTGTCGAACGAACGATAAGTGCCGCCTTTCCCCAGCAGGGGCAGCACCACGTTGTCCATGATGCGATAGTCGAAGCGGTCCCCCGCGATGCCGATGCCTGCGGAACCCAGCGGAACACATCGCCGCGCCGCGCCGGGCGCTTCCACCCGAACAACGGAAAAATCGCTGGTGCCCCCGCCAAAGTCCGCCACCAGCAATGTGGCCGGATCGGTCAGCCGGGATGCAAAGCCATAGGCTGCGCCCAGCGGCTCGTAGACATAGTGCACCGGGCGGCCCAGCACGGCGAACATCGCGTCATACCGTTCTCGCGCTAGTGCCGGATCAGGGCGAGAGCCGACATAACGAACCGGCCGCCCGATCACGATGCGGTCGGGCAAGTTGCCCAGAACTTCTCCGCCATGTGCCAGCAGATGCCGCAGGAAGATTTGCCCCAGTTCCTCGAAACGCAGCCGCTTGTCGAACAGGCTGGCATATTCGAACGTGGGATTGGCGGCCATCGACTTGAAGGATTGCAGGAAGCGGCTTCCCTGCGGAAAATCCAGAAATTCAGCGATGGCCCAAGGCCCGGCCTCGTGCCCCAGCCCGCCCCTGATGGCATCGTCCTGCCAGAAACAGAGCGCGGACCTGAAAACCGAACTTACGCCACCGGGCGCGCCAAACTCCACCGGAACGGACTCTCCGTTGCCGGTCATGCAGGCGATAACAGAATTGGTCGTTCCGAAATCGATCCCGACTGCTCGTGCGGCAGGGATGGTGCTCGGCATGTTACGGTATCTCTCTCAGCCGCAGGGGGGCGGCGCCTATGGCAGCGTGGGGCGGGAGAGGCAATTGGATCGCGAGGCCTGGTGGCAGGTCACCCCCGGCGTTTTCATTGGTGCTGACTGCGGATCGTG
Organism: Croceibacterium sp.; assembly: GCA_035555595.1. GTDB lineage: Bacteria > Pseudomonadota > Alphaproteobacteria > Sphingomonadales > Sphingomonadaceae > Croceibacterium_A. The sequence goes on from DATMGK010000078.1 coordinate 84,653, forward strand.
AGCGATGGATATTCAAGCCAAGAAGACGCCTAATTCCACATTCATTTTGGAAGTTCGTAAACAAGAAATTATCGCTGCAATCTGGCGATATTCCACCCGCTGGATTGCATAAGAATGCGCGATTACGGCAGATATGCAGCAACTGTTACAATGAATTACAACATCGCCGCTCGCGCGCGTGATAGCAGTATGGGAAAATCGGCCTGTCCGTTGCAAACCTGAGTACAGAAAAGAATGCCGAGACTCATAGCGGCCGACTGAGGGGATTGATTCATGCGCATGCAATCTTGCTGGCTGCTCCTTTCCGTGGCGCTTCCCATGTCCGTGTTGTCTGGCGCAGGTGCGCAAGCTCAGGAAAGCCACTCCCACGCACAAATGGAAGAAGCTGCGTCCGCCCCGGTGACGGTGCGGAAACTGCGCTGGTCAGACCCTGCTGCATGGCCGAATGGCAAGGTGCCGGGTGAAGGCGATGCCGTGACGATTACACGGGACATGGATGTCGTTCTCGACGTCGTCCCGCCTGCTTTGCGCAGCCTCACCATCGATGGGAAACTCAGCTTTTCAGACGATATCGATATCGAGCTGGCGAGCGAATGGATCTATCTTCGCGGGGGTGAGCTGCAGATCGGCAGCGAGGCCAGGCCACACACTCGCAAAGCCACGATTACGCTGACCGACAATGTCCCCGGCGAAGACATCAACACCATGGGCGATCGCGGCATCATGCTGATGCGCGGCACGTTGAGCCTGCATGGCGACCGGGAAAACACCTGGACCAAGCTGGCCAGAACGGCGGAAGCGGGCAGCCGGGAAATCGAAGTGCTGAATACGGCCGGTTGGCGGAGAGGTGACGAGATCGTGCTCGCCTCGACCGACTTCGATCCACGACAGGCCGAAAGGCGGACCATTTCCGCCATCAGGGGGAACGTCATCACCCTCGATCGTGCGCTGGAATATATGCATTTCGGCAAGATCACGTTCGGCGTTGATGAACGCGGCGAAGTGGGGCTGCTGACGCGGAACATCCGTATTCAGGCGTCGGAAGACGCGGAAAGCTCTTACTTCGGGGGGCACGTCATGGCGATGGCCGGGTCCAGAATGTACGTCTCCGGCGTCGAACTGAATCGCATGGGGCAGCACCTGAATCTCGCGCGCTATCCGATCCACTGGCACCTGATCGGGGAGGGGCAGGGGCAGTACATCCGCAACTCCGCGATCCACGATACATATAGCCGCTGCGTCACCGTGCATGGCACCAATAACGTGCTGATCGAAAACAACGTGACCTTCAACAACGTGGGCCACTGCTTCTTCCTTGAAGACGCGGTGGAAACGGGCAACCAGTTCGTTCGCAACCTGGGGATCATGACGAAGTGTCATCCTACCCTGCCATGCGATCCGACGAACCTTGCCCCTGGCAGGCCGGGGACGGGGGCTTCCGGGCAAAGCTCCAAAGACATCCTGATCCCGTCCGACAATACGGCAGCGACTTTCTGGATCACCAATCCGGACAACATATACCGCGATAACGTGGCCGCCGGTTCCGACCAGATTGGCTTCTGGTTCGCCTTACCAGAGCACCCGACCGGACAGTTCGAAGGCACCGAGGTTAGCGCGAATACATGGCCGCGCCGGATCAACGTGAGGGAGTTCAAGGGCAACACGGCCCATTCCAACTTCGACGGCATGATGTTCGACCGTGGCCCGAAGCCTGACGGCACGTTCAGCGTGGCCGGCAGCAATTACCATTTCGGCTACGCCGATCCGGCTGACACGAACAGCGAGAAGCAGGTTTCGGTGTTCGAGGATTTCACTGGCTACAAGAACCGGAATGGCGCCGTCTGGGGGCGCGGTGAACTGCACTTGTTCAAGAACCTGAGAGTGGCCGACAACGCCATCGGCTTCACTCACGCCGCCGCCTCTGTCGGTCGTTCCGAATACACCTCCAAGGTTCTGGATTCGCTGTTCGTCGGGGAAAGCGAAAACATCGGCAATCCCCGGACTGCGGAAGAAATCGCCTATGGGCGCACGCTGCCCAGCGAGCACGCGGATTTCCCGATCCGGGGCTATGAATATTATGACATGCGCCATGACGTGGAAAACGTGACGTTCGTGAATTTCCAGCCCAACGATACTCGCGATGCAGCGGCCATATCCTACCTGATGTATACCAGCTTCGGGATGAGTTCGGAGAACGCGATCGAAGGCGCGAAGTTCGTCGATGCGAAGCGTGTCAGCTTTCCGCCCGTCGTGCGTCGATGGGCGTCCGATTTCGGAAGGGGCAATGCCTGGAGAGGCGCGGCGATCAATGATCGCGACGGCTCCGTCGGGGGCATTCCCGGTTCCTACATCGTCATCGATAACGGGATCGCGTCCGACGATCAGGCCTGCGAGATCAAGCCCGCATGGAATGCCGCCGTGTGCCGGGGGGACTTCGGCAGCTTCGCGGTTGGCGGCAATTTCGGGTTCGGCGACGGGCCTATTACCGATCCGGTCATGCTTAGCCGTAACGGCAGGCGGTTCGAATACACCGGCCAGACCACGATCCGCAGCGGGGCAGAGGTAAGGGTGGAGACCGGCAGGGATGCCTTGTCCCTATCCCTGCGGGAGATGGACGATGGTTCGTGGGTGATCTTCGAACTTCCCGGCTTCGCCACCGCCGCATCGGGTTCAGCGCAAGGTAGCCTCGCCGCGCTGCGAGAGGCGCGCGACACATCCTACTTCAAGGATGGCGACACGCTGTGGGTCAAGCTTTTCGCCGCCAATTCCGGTGGTCCCAGTGGCCCCGGTGTTCCGGGCGGTGGGACCAGCCTCGACGTTCGCAGGTAAGGTTCGGTGACGGTTGGGGTGAACCTCGACCAGGGTATTGTGCGGGCCTAAAGCGGCCGCTGGTCTTCATCGATGGCGAAGATCACATCCGCGCGGGCGGGCATTTCCTTCAGGGTCCAGCGCGTCAGTCGCTCATAGTGCATCAGGAACCGGTCGAGCGCAGCGTCGTCCATGATGGCCGCGCCGCCCGGATTGCGGGCAGCCAGCTTCTGTTCCTGCAACGTGCGGTTGGCGCGCACCGCTTCGAAGCCGGCCACTTCCAGCATGACCAGCACATCTATCCGATCGAAGAACTCGGCGTAGTCGGTCGCCAGTAGGCGGTTGACCTCGCGCCGCCACACGCCGTCGGCGTCCTCTTCGGCCTCAAGCGGGTTGACGGGGTCGCGCAGCGCCGCTTCCTGCTGAGGTGCTGTTCCCACGCACCAGCCTTCGATCAAAACCACATCCACTGGCCCTTCGACCGGATTGCCCGGCGCGGCCCGGTCGTCAGCGGCCTTGTCGAAGCGGGGCAGAACTACCGAACGGCCCGCCAGCAATGCGTCCAGCATCTGCTCGCCCAGCGCGATGTCGTGGGTTCCCGGCACTCCGCGCGTAGCGAACAGCGGGTGCAGATCGCGGGCCAGCGCCAGTCGTTCGTCCAGGGTCAGGTAAAGATCGTCGATCGACAGCGTTACCGCGCGCAGACCACGCTCTGCGAACAGCAGTTCCAGAAAACGGCAGAGGGTGGTCTTGCCCGATCCCTGCGCTCCGTTGATGCCCACGACCAACGGCCGCTTGGGATCGAGCAGCAGATGGTCCGCCAGCGGGCGCCAGTAATGCTCGACCACTTCGCCATAGTCATCGGGCAGCCCTTCGGCTGCGATCAACTCGTCGATGGCGTCGGTCATGCGACGCGGTCGGGCAGGGGATCGCCGCGCGCCCAGGCTTCCACATTGGCCAGTGCCTTCATGCCCATGGCAATGCGCGTTTCGGCATTGGCGCTGCCCAGATGCGGCAGCAGCACTACGTTCTCCAGCGCCAGCAGCGCCTCTGGCACTTGCGGTTCGTGCGGATAGACATCCAGACCGGCACCAGCCAGGTGTCCGCGGTCCAGCGCGTCGGCCAGCGCCTCATGGTCCACGATCCCGCCGCGCGCCGTGTTGATAAGGAAGCTGCCCGGCTTCATCGCGGTGATGGCTTTTGCGTCGATCAGGTTGGCCGTTTCCGCTCCACCGGGAACGTGGAGTGAGACGAAATCGGACGCACCCAGCAGATCGCGGAGATCAGGAAAAAACTCCGCATCCAGTTCCTCCGCCACTGCGGGATCGCATTCGCGCCGCCCGTAATAGGCGATCTTCATGCCGAAGCCGTGGCGCGCCCGCCGGGCGGTCGCCACCGCGATCCGACCCATACCGACCAGCCCCAGAACTTTGTCCTTCAGGGCCGATCCGATCAGATGCGTCGGGCGCCATCCGGACCAGCGGCCTTCGCGCAACTCGCGTTCCCCTTCGCCCGCGCGCCTTGCGGCCATCAGTAGCAGGGTCAGGGCGATATCGGCCGTGGCGTCGGTCAGCACGCCCGGCGTGTTCGTTACCGCGATGCCCCGCGCCTTGGCCGCCGCCAGATCGATATGATCGAAGCCCACGCCATAGTTGGCGATCAGCCGAACGCGCGATCCAGCGTTGACTATGTCTGAATCGATGCGGTCCGAAACGGTGGGGCACAGCACGTCGAATTCGGCCATCGCCTGCGCCAGTTGTGCGCCGGTTAGGGGCCTGTCTGCATCGTTTAGCACCACTTCGAACTGGTCTTGCAGCGCCCGCTCGACCGTTTCAGGCCAGCGGCGCGTGACGAGTATACGCATCAGTTCTTCGCCATACCCTCGGTGATGCGCTGCGTTTCCGCGCGGGTGGAATCCACACCCGTGTTACGCTTGTGAATACCGCCCAGACCCTGCGGCATGAACAGGGCAGGATCGCCTTCGCGCTGCTTCAGGCCGAAAAGCGGGAACAGGCCCGGATGGCGCCCCAGACCGCCGTACATGTCCAGCAGGCTGTCGATCCACGGACGCAGGGGATCGTCTTCCGCCAGCACCGGCGACGTCTTGCACACCGAAGCGGTGAACAGGATCGAACCGAGGATGCGGTAATCGGCATAGTTGGGCGTATCGCCGCCGAGGTATTTCGTTTCGCGCAGCGCGATCCGCAGGGGCTCCAGCGCGGCGGAAATACCCGCCAGCCGGTCTTCCCAGCCCGCCTGCATTTCCTCCAGCGTCTTGCCCAGCATCTTTTCGCGCGAATGGGTGATGTATTCGTGATCTTCGGGGTTGGAGAGATCACGGTAATTCACGCAGAAACAGCGCATCCACGGCCCGGTTGCCGCACCCCAGAACCATGCGTCCAGCGCGCGCGTGACAGCCGCCACGCTGGGATGCGGGATCAGCAGAGGACGGTCGGGATAGGTTTCGTCCAGATATTCGACGATTCCCCAGCTATCCAGCACCCACTTGCCATCGTCCACGATCGCCGGAAGACGCTCCGTCACACCGCCAGTCCGTTCGGCGATCCGGGTGAACCCGCCGGGCACCACATCCAGATCGAAGCCCTTGTGCTTCAACGCATATTTGGTCGCCCACACGAACGGGCTGATCGTCGCCCCCGTGCTGATAGCGAGATCGTAGAAGGTTATGGTGTTGTCCTTGGCCATCGCAGGCGCCTCTTCCACATAGTTGATTTTGTCCGCCTGTTATGGGGCGGTGCATGAAAAGGAAAGAGCTTAGGCGCTTTCCAGCTTAGCTTCTTCCAGCTTTACCAGCCGCCACAGCGTTTCGGTTACCGGGACGGATAGCCCCGCCGCCTTCGCTGCCTCCACGATCGCGCCGTTGATGGCATCGACTTCGGTGCGACGACCGGCCTTCACATCCTGCAACATAGACGCCTCGTGATCGGCGTGATCGGTCATTGAGACCACCGTCAGGTCTAGGATGGGTTGCGCCGGGATCGGCACGCCGCTGGCGTTGGCGGCGGCGACGCCTTCTTCCACCACCGTGTGGATCATCGCGCGGCTTTCCTCATGCGCGCCAAGAAAGCCCGGCGTCCGCCGTGTCAGCGCGCAGAGCGGGTTCATCGCCGCATTGAAGATCGCCTTGGACCAGATCGCGGCGTGGATTTCCGGATCGAGCGAAGCAGGCACACCGCCGAGGGAGAGAGTATCGGCAACCTGCTGCGCAAATGCGGGATTGCCGCCGAACGCAGGGTAAAGCTTGGACCCCCCGTCGCCATGGCTGCGAACACGGCCCGGCCCGACCAGATCGGCCGGCAAAGTGCTGGCGCCAACCAGAACGCGATTTTGATCGGCATGGGCCGCCAGCCGGGTATCGTTACCAAGCCCGTTCTGCAGGCTGAGCAGATAAGTTTCCGGGCCGATTGCGGCGGCGACACCCGCCAGCGCGCGGTCGGTCTGGAACGTCTTGGTGAACACGACCACCAGACCGGCCGTGTCGCGTACATCACCGGGCAGGGATGCGGGGATGGGTAGCCGTTCCACCCCGCCGCGCAGGTCCAGTTCCAGCCCGCCGTCATTGATCGCATCGACGTGCGCCCGGTCAACATCGACCAGCGTCACCGCGCAACCCGCACGGTGAAACGCCGCGCCGTACAGACAGCCCATCGCCCCGGAACCGAGAATAAGCACTTTCATCATGCGTCGTCCTCAATCAGGCCCGCACCCAGAACCAGCAGCACCTTGGCGTCGATGCCGACGTTGCGGGAACGGCTGGCGGCGACGAATTCGGCCACCCAGCCCAGAGGCACGCGGTGAACGACGATATTTTCGTGCTCTGTCCCACCGCCATCGCCCACGCGGGTCAGCCCCGTGGCTTTCACCAGCGTAAAGCTTTCCTCGAACATTCCGCTGCTGGAATAGAACTCGCCCAGATCTTCCAGCTGCGCTGCACGATAGCCCGTTTCCTCCTCCAGCTCACGCTCGGCGGAGGCGAGGGGGCCGTCGTCGTTGGCGGAATCCTCATCGCCGATCAGCCCGGCGGGCAGTTCCAGGCAATAGCGGCCCAGCGGCACACGGTACTGTTCCACCAGGATCACTTCGCCCGCGTCGATCGCCAGGATGACGACTGCACGGATGCCGGGTGGCCGCGCCGCATATTCCCAGCGGCCGCGCCGCTTGGCGACCACGAACTTGCCGGCCCACTCGATCTCTTCAGGGGCGTCTGCGTCGGGGGGGAGGGGGCGTTCAAACACGCCCGATCTCATAGCTCTATCAGGCGGTCTGGCAACTCGTTGATGTCGTGCTCGTGCCGTGGGAAGTGCTCACCCAGAACGACGCCGACCTGCTCCACCGCGGCTATCATCCCATCGGCCACGCGTCCGTCCTTGAGGTGGGCGAGCATCGCAGCCATCGCATCGCCCCAGACTTCCGCCGGCACCTTGCTGGCAATTGCCTCGTCGGCGACGATTTCCGCCCGGTGTTCACGCATTGAAAGGTAGATCAGGATGCCGGTGCGACCATGAGTGCGGCGTTCCGCACCCACCTTGAACAAGTCCACCGCATGAGCCAGCGCGCGCGCCGTCTTGATCGGGCCCGGCACCAGAGCAAATCGCAACGGCTGCCAGTGAAGCAGCAGCCACATGGCAAGGAATTTCACGATGGCGATGGCCGTGGCGATGCCCAGCAGCTCGCGGTCGGTCCAGTCATGGTTCCAGCCGCCCAGCGCACTTTCGATCAGCCCCAGATAGAACTGTGGGAACAGCGCGAACAGGGCGAGCGCCGTAAAGGCCACCAGCGCGGACCAGGCGAACGCGACATCGCTGTAACCGTCCGACCTGTCGGCAATGACGGTCACGATCTCGCCGGCCGTGTGCATTTCCGCCGCGCCCACGGCATCGCTTACCCGCTGATGGTCGGCGAGGGAGATATAGAGCGCCATCTACCAGCTCCCGCTCGCACCGCCGCCGCCGAAGCTGCCGCCACCGCCGGAGAAACCGCCACCGCCGCCAAATCCACCGAAGCCGCCACCGCCGCCCCAGTCGCCGCCCGATCCCTTGCCGCTGTTCATGGCGGCGTTGATCGCGCTCCACAGGATTACTTCGCCCACGGCCCCCGCTGCGCTGCCGCGATGGCGCCGTCCGCCGGATATGCGGCCCAGCATCGGCAGAACGAAAAAGAAGAACACGATGGCCAGCCAGAACAGCACGCCGAAAGGAAAGCCACCGCTGTCGCTGCGTGGTTGTGATGCTTGCGCGGCAATGGCCGCCGCTTCTTCAGGGGGCAGTTCCAGCTGGCGAACGATCGCATCCGCCCCGGCTACGATGCCGCCGCTCATGTCCCCGGCCTTGAACCGGGGCAGGATGTCACGGTTGATGATGTCGTAAGCCAGCCCATCGGGGATGATGTGCTCCAGCCCGTAGCCGACTTCTATCCGTACCTTGCGCTCGTTCGGCGCGACCAGCAGGATAATGCCGTCGTCATTTTCGGTATCGCCCAGCCCCCAGTGGCGGCCGAGCTGGTAGCCGTAGTCGGCAATGTCATAGCCATCGAGGCTGGGGATCGTGGCAACGACAAATTGCCGCTGGTTGCGCTGCTCGAACTCGTCGAGCTTCTGCGTCAGCGCCGCTTCGTCAGCGGGATCGATGATGTTCGCCAGATCCAGCACCGGCGCGGTACCGCGATCCGGGAACAGCGGTTGAGCCGTGGCTACGCCCGCACAGGCGAACGTGAACACGGCAACAAAAAGCGCGAAAAGGCGCCGCAAGGTCATGTCCGGTCGATCCGTCCTGCCTCAGGCGCCGCCGCGCATGTCCAGCGTCGGGGCTACTTCCGCGCCCTGTGTTGCCGCCTCGTAGGGGGTCAGCGGCTTGGCGCCGTGAACGATCTTGGCGCCGATGATATCGGGGAAGGTGCGGATCGTGGTGTTATACTGGCGCACCGCCTCGTTATAGTCGCGCAGGGCCACGCGGATGCGGTTCTCGCTGCCTTCGAACTGGGTCATGAAGCGGCCAAAGTTCTCCTGGCTGCGGAGCTCCGGATAAGCTTCGACTGAAACCAGCAGACGCGAAATCGCGCCGCCAAGCTGGTTCTGTGCCTGCTGATAGGCTTCCATCTTGGCTGGATCGCTCAGATCGTCACCGTCAATCTGAACTTCCGGCCGGGTGGCGGAGGCGCGGGCGGATACTACCGCGTCCAGCGTGGTTCGCTCCTGCTCGGCGGAAGACAGCACGATCTCCTGCAGGTTCGGGATCAGGTTGGCCCGTTCCTGAAACGCAGCTTCGACATCGGCCCATTTGGCCTTGGCGTTCTCTTCCGCTGTCGGCACCGAGTTGATGCCGCAGGCGGCCAGTGAAAGCGCGGCTGCGGTTACGATGACAGGGCGAAAAATGCGGCGCAGGATCATCGTTTACACTCCCCAAGGAAACAGGCCGCGAACCCACGCGGCCAATACTGTGTTAGCTAGATAGCACACGCGGGCGGCCATTCAAGATCAACCCGCACGCTTGTCGTTACGGCGGCATCGTGGCAGCAGGGGCTTGGTCCGGGCCTGAAGGAGAGCGGGAATGTTCAAGGAATTTCGCGAATTCATCGCGCGGGGCAACGTGCTGGACCTCGCCGTTGCGGTTATTATCGGCGGGGCGTTCGGCACGATCGTCACCTCGCTTACGGAAGATCTGATCATGCCGATCGTGGGTGCGATCTTTGGCGGTTTCGATTTTTCCAGCAAGTTCATCCTTCTCAGCACGCCGGCGGGTTATACGGGTTCGACCACGGACTACGCGGCGCTGAAGGAAGCGGGCGCGGCGATGATCGGCTATGGCGCCTTTGTTACCGCCGTGATCAACTTCCTGATCCTGGCTTTCGTGATTTTCCTGCTGGTGAAGGCCGCGAACAAGGCAATGAACAAGCCTGCGGACGCGCCTGCGGGGCCGAGCGAGGTCGATCTGCTGACGGAAATCAGGGACGAGTTGAAGAAGCGCGGCTGAAACCTCCGCGCTCACTTCACATTAATCGTAAAGTGCCTATATTGGGCGGGCCGGTTTCGGCCGGCTATGGCGATAAATTGCGGTGTGCAATAGGCACAGCGGACCCGGGGGCAGTACCCGGCGGCTCCACCACAAAGCGCGGGAAATCGCGTTTCCTGATGGGGCCGAACCAGGATCGACGTGTGTTGAAAGACATTGTTTTTGCCCGGGCTGAGTAACCCGTTAAAGGCTCAAAACTCACAAGTGCCAACGACAACGAAGCACTTGCTCTCGCCGCGTAACCTGACGGCCTAACGGCCTGATCTTACAAAGCTATGAGCACGGTTCGGACCGAACCGGGTAACAGAATCGGAAACCGGGGGCCCGGGGGAGCCTAGCAACAGAATCCCCCACTCCCTTCATTTCATGAAAAGGTGTTATCTGGTGGCGGTTTCTTCCGCTTCCCGGCGCTCTTTCTCGTATCTCAGGCAATCGAGAATCTTGGCGCCCGCCAGAAAGACGGCGCCGGTGCAGGCCAGAAACAACAGTTTGCCGCCCCATCCGGGATACTCGGTCAGATAATGCGATCCGCGCGCCGTGGCGCCCAGCGCCAGCGCGTAGATGATCAGGAATGCCTCAACCCGGGTCTTGATCGTGAACAGCCGGGAAATCCTGCGGAGCATTCGCACCCTTTCGTTAACGACTCGATCAGCAACGATCGTGCCAATGCCGAAGTTCCGGCAAACATAGTGGTTAACACACCGCGTATTGTAAAGTGGGCCGACAGGTCCCTGTGGATGCGTGGCTCAGGCCAGTTCCGACAGATCGAGCGCATCCAGCAAGGCTTCCCGCGCTGCCGTGACAGTGCTGGCGAGGGCCGCAGAGCCGAGGTCCGCCGGATCGATCTGTTCCGGCCAGTGACGTTCCACCACGGCGCGAATGGCGTCGCCCTTCGCCTCGTCCAGCAGGAAGCGCGGGTCCACCGTTACCGGGTCCGCCACGACGCGCAGCCGCAGGCAGGCTGGCCCACCACCGTTCGCCATCGACTGCCGCACGTTGACGGCGCGAACCTGCCGGATTGGTCCGTTGCTGGCGACCAGCCCGTCCAGGAACTGGCGAACCGGCAGGCTATCCCACGCCTCGTTCGGCACGATCAGCGCCTGCCCGCCTTCGGGCATGGTCACGAGTTGCGCGTTGAACAGGTACGAACGGATCGCTTCATCCAGACTGACCGCGCGTTCCGGCACGACCACGATCTGCACAGCGGGACAGGCTTCGGCCATTGCTCGCCACGCCTGCTCCGGATCGGCAAAGGCGCACTCGTGCGCAAGAACCACCGTCTCGTTCGCCACGGCGACCACGTCGTTATGGAACGCGCCCGCCGCGATGGCTTCTGCCGATTGCTCGATAAACAGCACGCGTGCCGGATCGAGCCCATGGCGGCGCGCGATGACATGGCCTGCCTGCTCGTTCTGGCGCGCGGGAAAGCGCCCGCTGACCTTGCCGTAGACGAAAATCTCAACCCCCGGCGCGCCATGCGCCTCTGCCAGCCGCATGTGATTGGCCGCGCCTTCATCGCCGAAGCAGGGCGGCACGGGCCCATGCACCGCGAAATGCCGCTGATCCGCGAAGGCGAGGCGCAATTGGCGGAGGGTGTCCGGCCATTCGTGCGAACGGTGGGGCATGGTGACGAGGTTGGCGACTGTCAGATGACATCGCCCGTCTCGCGTATCCGGGGCAGGGGAGACGGTGGCCGCATTGGCCGTCCACATGGCGGAAGCCGACCATGCGCCCGCCAGCAGTGCGCGATCGAGCGTGGGATCGGCCGCCAGTTGGTCCAGCCAATGCGTGTTGGGGCGGGGCGGGGGCACGAAGAAACCCTGCGCCAGGCCCAGCGCCATGTTGCTCAGCATCTTGTCCAGCCCCTGCAACGCTGCCGCGCGGGGAAAGGACAGATCACCGGCATTCATCGTCGCGGCGAGGTTGCCGGGGCTGAGCCCTGCGTAATTATGGCTGGGGCCGACTATGCCGTCGAAATTGATTTCGAGGAGAGGCATAGTCGACCCTGTTCCGTGTGCCTGATGGCTATTCCTGTTCGCGGGTCGGGGCGACGTTGCGATACTTGATCAGCCACTTGCCATCGACCTTCACCAGATCGTCCACGCCCTGACCAGCCGCGGCGATCACCGGGGCACTGGCGCTGCCGATGGCGCCGCCGGTGCCGAACACCGTCTGGTGGTAGTAGTGATAGCGAGCGGTGTCCGCGCCGGTGAATTCCAGCCACTGGTTCATGGTGAAGTGGTGCATCTTGCCAATGGTCACACCCTGCTTGCGCCGTTCTTCCTGCCCGGCGACGAGGTCGGTGATCATCTTCTTCAGCGCAGCGTGCCCCTTGATCTGGCCAAAGGCGCCATCCGGCGTGAAGTTGGCGGCATAGGCTTCTGCATCGTAATGATCGAGCGAACGATCATAACGCCACATCAGCGCCTCGATCGCCTCGCGGTCCTGATAACGCTGCACCAGTTGTTCGGGTGTCATCGTGGCGGCGGCCTGCGGTGCCGGGCCGGTGGGGAGCGTGGCCGGATCCCAGTGCTGATCGGCCTTTCCGTCCACGAAGCGCCAGGTGTCGAACCATGTCGTGGTGTAGCTCTGGCTGGGATCGTCGGCATAAGGGATGGTGCGGACGGCCAACACGGTCACGTAATCGCCCTCTGCCTGTACAGCCACGACCGGGCTGGTCAGCTTGTTGCAGGTGGGGGTGGGTTCGCGCTTGGCGACATTGATGAAGTAGTGCTTCACCGCTTCTAGGCCGGATGCCGCCAGCGGGTTATGCTGGATGTATCGGTCTGTCAGCCATTCGCCCGCGCGATCCCACTGGTTGCACTGCAACAGCTCTCGCATGATGCGCAACGCGGCCTGCTTGTTACGGTGGAGCTTGCGGTCGGAACTGGTGAACAGCGATTCGGGATCGGGATGAGCTACCACCGGATCGCTAAGAGCGCGCATCTGGGCATGGGCGGGCGCGGTCAGCAGCGGGCTGGCGAGAACGGCAGCCATCAGTGCGAATTTCAGTTTCATCCTATTCCCCCAGAATCGTTTTGCTGTGTAACTGTCTGGCCGATTTTTACGGCGTAATCTACCGTGCGATCTACAGACCGGCCTCCACCAGCCAGTCGTGGAACAGCCGCACCGGGCGCATTTCCAAGTCTATCGTGCGGCAGGTGAACCAATAGCTGTAGGGGCTTTCGATAGGCACATCATGCAGCTTGGCCAGCCGCGGATCGTTGTTCCGCGCGATATGGTCATCATGCATGATCGCGATGCCCAACCCCTGCGCGGCCGCTTCAAGGATAAGCTGGCCGGAATCGTAATGATCGATCGCCACCGGTTGCAGCGCGCGGAAACCCAGCGCCGTCTTCCAAGCGTCGAAGCTCAGCGGCATGTCGGTGTGGATCAGGAAAGTCTGTTCGGCCAACGCCTCTATTCCCGGTTCCGTGCCGATTTTCTGGACCAGAGAGTTGCTGCAGATCGCGTGGACCATGTTGTGATCCAGGCGGACCTTATGCAGCCCCGGCCCCGGATCGGTGGTGATGACGATCGCCGCGTCCAGCGTATCGCCCACCCGGTCCAGCAGATGCGGCCCGGTGTCGATGTCGATATGCAGGCGCGGATGGCGCTGGCGCAGTTCCTGCAATCGCGGGAACAGGCGTTGCGTGCCAAACAGTGGCAGCACGCCCAGTCGCAGGCGCAGCAGTTGCAGGTTTTCCGATTGCGCTTCCACCGCGGCGGCCAGCGTTTCCAGATGGGGCGCGACCGCGTCGTAGAAATTGCGCCCCTCGTCCGTCAGGCGCATCGCCTGCCCGGTGCGGGAAAACATCTTCTTGCCCGTAAATTCTTCCAGATTGCCTATCCGCCGCGAAAGCGCCGACGGGCTTAGCCCCAGTTCATCCGCAGCCGCACGCGCGGAACCAAGGCGGACAGTCCGCACGAATGCTTCAAGAGCGCGCAGGGGAGGGAGACGGCGCATGGCGGACAATGTTCAGAAAAATGCAACTCGTGTCGAGCGGGAAGGCGTCGGCCTCTGGGGATAGCTTTGTTAACCGGCGATGACAGCGGCGCACGAATTGCATGGTTTGCAAGTCATGCCCGCCGCCAATCGCTCTGGTTTGCTATGCCTCTTCGCTCTCTTCGGCGGCTTGTGGCGGGTGCAGGCGCAGTCGGGTGACATGCGTCTGGTCGCCTGCGGTCACTTCGATGCACCAGCCGCTTGGATGATGTAGGACCGCGCCTACCGGCGGCACCTGTTCCGCCAGCACGAAGGCGAGGCCGCCCAGCGTGTCCACCGCTTCCTCCACCTCGGCGATACGCGGATCGTTCACGATGCGGGCCACGTCGTCCAGTTCGGCACGGGCGTCGGCATCCCACATGCCTTCGCCGATGGGCACGACCAGTTCCACCGGGATTTCGTCGTGCTCGTCCTCGATGTCGCCGACGATTTCCTCCACCAGATCCTCGATGGTGATGATGCCGTCGGTGCCGGAAAACTCGTCCACCACGATCGCCAGATGCATCCGCCGCGTGCGCATGTCGGCCAGCACGTCCAGCGCGCCGCGCGCTTGCGGGACATAGAGCGGCTGGCGCATCAGGGTGGTCCAGTCCGGGGGCGGCGGTTCATTCCGCGCCAGGAACGGGAACACATCCTTGATGTGCATCATGCCGATCACCTGATCCAGCGTGTCGCGATAGACCGGCACGCGGGAATGGCCGTGTTCGGCGAACAGTTCGATCAGATCGTCCCAGCTTGCATCGGCCGACACCGCGATGATCTCGCCACGCGGGATCGCCACGTCGTCGGCATCATGTTCGCTGAAATGCAGCAGGTTGCGCAGCATGGTGACTTCAACGGGCGAAAGATCACCTTTTACGGGTGCCTCATCGCCGCTGGCCTGCTCGTCCTCATGCTCGTCGATCGCTTCTTCGATCTGGGCGCGCAGGGATGTTTCGCCCTCTTCATCGAAGAAACGGCGGATCGCATTCCACAATCCGCGTTTACTATCCACGTCTCCGTTATTGGAATCGCCGGATCTGTCATTCTCGGGCATTGCCCTGTTTCCCTCCACTACAACGCCACTACTGCTCAGGCGGAATCCCATATGGGTCAGCGATGCCGCAAATCGCAAGCGCCTTCGTCTCCAGCGCTTCCATGGCGTCTGCATCGGCGGCGGAGATTTCATGATCATGACCGGCCAGATGCAGCAGGCCATGCACGATCAGGTGCGTTGCATGATGTTCCAGCGGCACGCCTTTTTCCGCCGCTTCCCGCGCGCAGGTTTCGTGCGCCAGCGCCACGTCGCCCAGCAATTCAGGCGGACCTTCCGGCGCCAGGTCCAGCAGGTCGGCCCGTTCCAGCATGGGAAATGACAGCACGTTGGTCGGCTTGTCACGCTGTCGCCACTCGCGGTTCAGGGTGTGGATTTCCGCGTCCGAAGTGAACAGCACGCTGGTGGAAAGCCGTTCGTTCGCCAGCTCCGGCGCGACAGCGGCCGCAGCGGCAGCCGCCCTTTCAGCCAGCGCTTCCCATCCAGCGGGGGGCCAGGGGGCCTCCACATCGATATCAAGTTCCAGAGCGCGCACTCCGCTCTTCAACACCGTTTGTCCGTAACAGGCGTTCGGCTACCCGGTGGCTGAATTCGTTGTCCACGTCGATCGCCAGCCGCCCATCCTTGGCGATCTGGACCTTGATGGATTTGCCGAATCGTTTTGAAATCCGCGCCAGCATCCGGTCCACCGTAAACAGGTTCAGGCGGAAGCCGATCAGGTTGCCCAGCCCGAAGGCGGCGATGAAGCGCTTGGGGAATTTCAGGAACTGCCCGCCGCCACGGAAAATCTCGCCCACGGAGAAGGCGTCGCGGTTTTTCATCCAGAAGGTATTGCAGCCTGAAAATTCGCCGTCGCGGAATTTCCAGAAACGCGGCTGCCCTTCCGGGTGGGCAGCCAGAATGTCCTCCTTACGGGCGAACAGCGCGGCGGCGTCCGCCCCTTGTGCCAAGGCGAAGGTATGGAAACCGCGCAGCGCATCCGGCGTGGCAAGCACGTTGTCGCCGGTGGTTATCAGCAGCGGGAAATCGATCCCGTCGGCAGCCGCGAACACGCTTTCCAGCAGGTTTTTGGCTGACGGAACGGTGCGGAGCCGACCGGCTTCGAAGAATGGCCTCGCCTCCGGCTCATCATCCAGCGCGCGGGGATCGTTGATCGAAACGACGATCTTCGCCCCCGGAAAGGCGGCGTCCACCGCATCGAAGACATAGCCGATCAGCGGGCGGCCCAGCAGGGGAACAAGGCATTTGTGTTCCACGCCATACTTCGTCGCCAGCGGATCGACCCGGCCAAGCCGCTGGCCGGCAAGGATCAGGATGGTCGGGACGGACTGCTCAGGCATCTGGCCGGTTTCTCAGGGCACTGTGACGGCGCGCCGCTGCGTCAGGCCTCGTTGCCCTCATACGCTTCGACGATCCGCCCGACGATGGGATGGCGAACGACATCGGCGACAGAGAAACGAGCGATAGCGATTCCATCCACCCCCTCCAGACGTCCGACGGCGTCGTGGAGGCCGCTTTGCGCGGTGCCGCCCGGTATGTCCACCTGCTTCGGGTCGCCGCACACCACCATGCGGCTGTTCTGGCCGAAGCGGGTGAGGAACATCTTCATCTGTTCTCGGGTGGTGTTCTGCGCCTCGTCCAGAATCACGAAGGCGTCGGACAGGGTGCGGCCACGCATGAACGCGATCGGGGCAATCTCGATCTCGCCGCTGGCGATGCGCCGGTCCACCTGTTCGGGCGGCATGCAGTCGTACAGCGCATCATATAGCGGGCGGAGATAGGGATCGACCTTCTCCTTCATGTCGCCCGGCAGGAAGCCCAGCTTCTCGCCCGCTTCCACCGCCGGGCGGCTCAGGATCAGGCGCTGCACGCTACCGGTCATCAACTGGCTGACCGCCTGTGCTACGGCCAGGTAGGTCTTGCCCGTGCCCGCCGGGCCGAGCGCGAAAATGATCTCGCGGCTGGCGAGCTGGCGCATGTAATCCGCCTGCGCCACGGTGCGGGGAACGATCGTCTTGCGCCGGGTGCGGATCATGATCGGCGGGCCGGACGCGTCATCGGTAACGATGCCGTCCAGCGTCGGTTCGTTGGACAGGGCGATCAGCGATTCGATGGTGCCCGTATCCATTTCCTGCCCGGATTGCAGCCGGCGGTGGATCGCCATCAGCACTTCGCGGGCGCGGGCCACGTCATCCTCTGTGCCTTCGATCACCACCTTGTTGCCGCGCGCAGCGATCAGCACGCCCAGCCGGTTTTCTATCAGCACAAGGTTGGCGTCGAATTCGCCGAACACGGCACCCAGCATGGCCTGTTCATCAAACAGAACTTCTGCCCGGGCGCGTCGCGCAGCGTCGCGGCGGTCTTCGGGATGGGCTAGCATCGAGCCAGTGTCGACGCGGTGTGACTTTCGAGCCATGCGCTCCTTTCGCACTACGATTCGAAAGATAGGCGTGGCGGCGCAACGCGCAAGCGTCAGGCCCTCGCAAGTCAGTGGAAAGTCATCGAACTGCCGCAGGTGTTGCAGTGATACGTCAGGCGGCGATCGTTTCCAGCAGGCGGCCGTGGATAGAGTTTGGCCCGGCTTCGGCCAGTTCCACCGTCACGACATCGCCAATGGCCGCATCGCCTTCGAAGAACACCGATTGCAGCCAGGGGGACTTGCCGAGCCACTGGCCCGGCTTCTTTCCGCGCCGTTCGACCAGCACGTCACACCGCTTGCCGATCGATGCCTGATTGAAAGCCAACTGGTCGCGGTTCAGCGCGGCTTGCAGGCGTTGCAGCCGCTCGTCCATCACCTTGCGCCCGATCTGCCCGTCCATCGTTGCGGCGGGGGTGCCGGGGCGGGGCGAGTATTTGAAGCTGAACGCCTGCGCATAGCCTACGGCATCGACCAGCTTCAGCGTCTCTTCGAACTCGGCATCGGTCTCGCCGGGAAAGCCGACGATGAAGTCGCCGCTCAGCGCGATGTCGGGCCGGGCGGTGCGGAAGCGTTCGAGCAGACGCAGGTAGCTGTCCGCCGTATGCGACCTGTTCATGGCCTTGAGCACCCGATTGCTACCGCTTTGTACCGGTAAGTGCAGGTAGGGCATCAGTTTGCCCACCTCGGCGTGACACTCAATCAATCCGTTAGACATGTCGTTGGGGTGGCTGGTGGTGTAGCGAATACGCTGCAATTCCGGCAGTTTATCCAGCTCTCTTATCAGTCCATCGAGGCCGACGGTGTGGCCTTTGTCATTTTCACCGCTCCACGCATTGACGTTCTGCCCCAGCAGCGTGATTTCCCGCGCGCCCTGCGCCACCAGATTGGCGGCTTCTTCAATCAAGACATTGTAAGGCCGCGATATTTCCGCGCCGCGCGTATAGGGGACGACGCAATAGGTGCAGAACTTGTCGCACCCCTCCTGCACCGTCAGAAACGCGCTTGGCCCCACTTTCCGCCGCGCAGGCAACGCCGCGAACTTGGCGTCGGCGGGCATATCGGTATCGGTCGCCCGTTCCCCCCGCGCCACGCGCTCTATCATCTCGGGCAAGCGGTGATAGGCCTGCGGGCCGACGACCAGGCCGACGCCCGGCGCGCGGGCCATGATCTCTTCACCCTCAGCCTGTGCGACGCATCCGGCGACGGCGATCATCGGCGGCTTGTCCGCGCCGTTCTTCATGATGCGGCCGATGTCGGAATAGACCTTTTCCGCCGCCTTCTCGCGAATATGGCAAGTGTTCAGCACCACCAGATCGGCGTCTTCGCCCTCTGGCGCGGCGGACATGCCTTTTTCCGCCAGAAGCTCCGCCATACGCTCCCCGTCATAGACGTTCATCTGGCAGCCGAAGCTCTTGACCCTGAAGGTCCTGGGGGAACCGCTCTGTCGCATGGGGCCGCGCCCTTACGCCATTTGCCGCGCGAATTAAAGCCGCAGCGCCCGCTCGATCGCAGTCTGCGCTGCGGCGGTCATCGTTTTGCGATTGGCCAGCGAATTACCTGACAATGGATCGAGGAACCGGATGGTCAGATCGATCCGGCCCGGCCGGGCAAGAATACGACGCACATTGGCAAGGCCGGGCTCTGCCCCGAACCACGCGATTCCCGGTGCGTCACTATATTCCAGCGCGACAGGCTGGATTGGCACGGTGCCTGCGAGAGGTTCCACCGCCGAAAGCAGCGAACTGCGGAAAGGCAACAGGCCGGTGCCGTCATTAGTTGTGGCTTCGGGAAAAATGACCAGAGGCCGGCGGCCAAGCGCCGTGCGGACCTGTTCCACCTGAGCCGCCACCGATCCGCGCGTGTCGCGCGTGATGAAGACTGTGCGGTTCTGGTCGCAGAGCCATTTCAGCCCGCCGTGCCCGGCCAGACCGCTGTGGGCGACGAAGATGGCCCGACTGGCTCCCGCAAGCGCGAGTATGTCGAGCCAGCTTACATGGTTGGCAAGCAGCAGCGCGCCGGGTTGGGCGCGCCCAACGGTCCTGACCCGCAGCCCGGCCATCCGGCCCATCGATGCGAGGAAGAGGGGGGGTATGAAATCACGCTGACCAGCAACTGCCGCCAGTGCGTGAAGCGGCACCATCGTCAGGAATCCCGACGCGACGCCCAGCAATCTGACGCCGCTGCGCAAGTAAATCAGTCCTCGCGGTCGATGCGCACGCCGTAAAGTTCCATCCGGTGATCGACCAGGCGATAGCCCAGCTTCTCCGCGATGGTTTTCTGCAAGGCTTCCAGTTCAGGATCGACGAATTCGACGACTTTGCCACTTTCCACGTCGATCAGATGGTCATGATGCGCCTCTGGAGCGGCTTCATAGCGCGCCCGCCCGTCCCCGAAATCGTGACGGTCCAGAATGCCCGCTTCTTCGAACAGGCGCACGGTACGATAAACGGTGGCGATCGAAATCTTGGGATCGATAGCGCTGGCGCGTTCGTGCAACGCCTCCACATCCGGGTGGTCTTCTGCTTCGGACAGCACGCGCGCGATCACACGCCGCTGTTCGGTGATCCGCAGTCCGCGCTCGGCGCACAGGGCTTCAAGATCGATGTTCTGGTGCACGCATTGTCCCGGATCAAAAAAATAACGCCCCGCCACTATGGAAGCGGCGGAGCGATATTTCAACCTCAACGGGTTTTACGCCAGAGGCTTATTCAGCCGTCTTCTTGCGGCGACCACGGCGCTGGCCGGGTTTGCGGCCAAGGCCGATTTCCTTGGCAAGCGTGCGACGCTTTTCAGCATAGTCGGGCGCGACCATCGGATAATCGACCGGCAGATTCCAACGCGCCCTGTATTCGGCGGGAGTCATGCCATGTTCCGTCATCAGGTGACGCTTCAGCATCTTCATCTTCTTGCCATCTTCCAGGCACACAAGATGATCCGGCTTCACCGAGGCGCGGATCGATACTGCCGGTTCCGGCTTCTCTTCTTCCTGCTGGACAGTGCCCAGGCCGGAGAGCGCGCCGTAGACATTGTTTATCAGTGTCGGCAGATCATCCACCCCGACGCTGTTATTGCTGACATGTGCAGCAACAATATCCGAAGTCAGGGTAATGAGTGTTTCGGACAAATCGTGTTCAATCGTAGCCATTTGAACCCTCGTATTTTTTGACGACCCCCGCTTTATATTTCACCGGCAGCATTATGGCCTTCCGGAGCAGAGGCCCCGCCTTTGCGCCTTTCAGGGCATCAATACAACCGGCAAGTCATACGCAAGGCTGGATTTTATCGGACAAGTATCGACTTCACAGCGATTCCAGACGGAACGTAATGGCATCAATCGCGCAGCCACTTCCGCGACGGTAATAGTTTCGCCGTCGTCCAACCGGAACAAAACCATGGCGGCGATACAGCGATTCGGCGGGATTGCCGTCTCTCATTTCAAGGAATAGCCGTGTCGCACCCCGCGCGTGGGCAGCAGCAATTGTGCGATCGAGCAGCATGCCGCCGATCCCGCGCCCACGCAGTTCTGGTATAACGCCTATCAGCAGCAATTCCTCTTCATCCAGCGTTCCGCGCGTAAGAGAAAATCCGGCGGCGGGCGTGTGATCGGGGGGAGGGGCGCCGTCAGCGCCGATCAACAGGCTCCACGTGCCGGGGATGGAAAGGGAGTCTTCCACCTGCCGCCGGTTCCACGCCTCACCAAAGGCGGGGTCGAAGGCGGCGTCCATGACCGCCATGATACGGTCGACATCGTCCATCATGTCGGCAGCCTGGCATCGGGCGCACGGCCATAAAGCGGCGAGAGATCCGGCGTCAGCAGTGCTTCGGGTAGCAGGGGCAGGCGGCGGGCATCGGGCAGGATATCCAGCGCGATCAGTTCAGGCGAGCCGTGCAGGGCCTTGAGCGCCTGAGCCTGACTGCCAGCCGTCACGCCATGCCGAAGATCGTGCGCGGCCTGCGCCGGAGGAAGGGAGCGTATATCAGCTTCAGGAAGGCCGTCCGCTTCGAAATCCTGCACGAACCATTCGCCGTGCCCGCCCGTCATACATACGGTGACGGGGCCGGGGTGATCGTGCCGCGCCATGGCGGCGACGAGCGCCAGCGTGGGATAGCCCAGAACTTCCACCCCCCAGGCAAGGCCGAGCGCGCGGGCCGCGGCCAGCCCGATCCGCACGCCGGTGAAGCTGCCCGGGCCAAGGGAAATGAGGATACGGTCGGCGCGCCCCTTGTCTGGCAGGGACGCCACCATCGGCACCAGCCGTTCCGCGTGGCCCCGGCCTATCACCGCGTAATCGCCCGCGACCAGTTCCCCCTGTTCGAACACGGCGGCCGAACAGGCTTCCGTGGCGCTGTCTATGACCAGCGTGCGCATGGGAAGGCGCTATGCGATGCGGTTGAAGCGGTCGAAATCCGGCCGCGGTGAGCGTGGGTGCAGACTGTCACGATCACCGTATCCGATCGCGCAGATGAAGTTCGATTTCCAGTTCGGCTGATCGGCGAAGAAATCGGCATCGAGCGGATCGTGATGGAAACCCGACATCGGCCCGCAGTCCAGCCCTACGGCGCGCGCGGCCAGCATCAGGTAGGCGCCCTGAAGCGTTGAGTTGCGAAACGCCGAAGTCTTTCGCGTCTCTTCATTGAAGAACCAACTGCGCGCGTCCGTGTGTGGAAACAGCCAGGGCAGTTGTTCGTGGAATTCCAGATCCATCGCCACGATCACGCAGACCGGCGC
The DNA here is from genome assembly GCA_035555595.1 of Croceibacterium sp. Taxonomy (GTDB): domain Bacteria; phylum Pseudomonadota; class Alphaproteobacteria; order Sphingomonadales; family Sphingomonadaceae; genus Croceibacterium_A. Next base: position 106,676 of record DATMGK010000078.1, read on the forward strand.
GGAGAGTATCTTGCTCTGGTTTCCCTCTGAAGCGTGGCTGGCAAGCCGTTGGCGAGACTCGGCAGACTTGCACCATACCAGCCGCACCGGCTGCTGGTTGGCCGAAGTCGGCCCCATCTTCATCAGATCCCAGATCGCGTGGATCTGTTCGTCCGAAACGTCTTTCTGCTGCCATTTGCTGAAGCTGCGAGCTTCGCGAAACAACTGATCGAGGGCGACGTCGGAAAGCGGTGCCTGTTCCATCACGCGGCGCGGACTTCCACGACCTCAGGCACGTAGTGCTTCAACAGTCCTTCGATGCCCTGCTTCAGCGTCGCGGTAGAGCTGGGGCAGCCGGAGCACGCACCCTGCATGGCGAGATAGACCACGCCGTCGCGGAAACCGCGATAACGTATATCGCCCCCGTCATTG
>DATMGK010000079.1:0-55981 GCA_035555595.1 Croceibacterium sp.
GAACTCGAAGCGGCTGGCCAATCGGCGATGTTCGGCGATCCGGCGCCGCCACCGGCCGCGCCTTCGCCCCCTCCGGCTCCTGCCGCACCCCCGGCACAGGCAGCCAGCGTAGCCGCGCAGCCATACCGCGTACTCGCGCGCAAGTATCGTCCGCAGACCTTCAGCCAGCTCATCGGGCAGGAACCGATGGTCCGCACGCTGGCCAACGCGATCGCGCGTGACCGGCTGGCCCATGCCTTCCTGATGACCGGCGTGCGCGGGGTGGGCAAGACGTCCACCGCGCGCCTGATCGCCAAAGCGCTCAACTGCGTCGGGCCGGACGGTAACGGCGGCCCCACAATCGATCCCTGTGGTCAGTGCGAACCTTGCGTTGCCATCGCCGAAGGCCGTCATATCGACGTGATCGAAATGGACGCCGCCAGCCACACCGGCGTGGATGACGTGCGCGAGATCATAGAAGCGGTGCGCTACGCCGCTGTCAGCGCGCGTTACAAGATATACATCGTGGACGAGGTTCACATGCTCTCGCGCAACGCGTTCAACGCGCTGCTCAAGACGCTGGAAGAACCGCCCGCACACGTGAAGTTCCTGTTCGCCACGACAGAGGTGGACAAGCTCCCCGTCACAGTGCTCAGCCGCTGCCAGCGGTTCGACCTGCGTCGTATCCCCACGCCCGTGTTGCAGCAGCACTTCGCCAGCGTCTGCCGTCAGGAAGGCGTGGAGGCAGACGACGAGGCGACGCATATGATCGCCTCCGCTGCCGAAGGTTCGGTGCGCGACGGGCTGTCGATCCTCGATCAGGCCATCGCTCATGCCGATCTCGAAGGGGCAGGGCGGGTCACTGCGGATCGCGTGCGCGATATGCTCGGTCTGGCCGACAAGTGCGCGCTGCGCCGCCTGTTTGCCGCTCTGCTGGAAGGCGATCCCACGGCGCTGCTGGACGAGGTGGAGCGCCAATATGCGTTCGGCGTCGATCCGCTGGCGCTCATGCGCTCGCTGATGGACGTAACGCACCGTGTTGCCGTGGCCCAGATCGGCAATGCGGGTGCGGATGCCCCGACCGAGGACGAGCGACAGGCGATCGAACAATGGGCCGGGCGCCTCTCAGCCGGGCAGGTTCATCGCCTTTGGCAACTGCTGCTCAAAGGGCATGACGAGGTGCGCGGTGCGCCCGATCCGTTGGTTTCGGCACAGATGGCGCTGCTGCGGATACTTCACGCTATCGACCTGCCGGATCCCGGCGCGCTGGTGAAACAGCTTGGCGAACTGGCGGCGAGCGGCATTGGTGCAGCGACTGGCGGCGCGAGCGGCAATGCGCCGGCCCCGGTCGCTCGGGTGGACTGGGGCGAATTGTGCGAACAGGTCGATCGTTCCGGTCGCCTGATGGTCGCCAACATGATGCGCGACTGGGTGCGAGTTATCGATCTTGTGCCGGGCAAACTGGTTTACTCGCTGGCGCCCGGATTGGTCGACGATCCCACTGCTGACCTGCGCGACGCGCTGTTCAGGGCGACCGGCGAGCGCTGGCAGGTTGAACGTGGACCGGGCGAGGGCGCTCCCTCGATCCGCGAACAGGCAGACGCAGCGAAGGCCGACGAGGCCGACCGCATCCGTCGTCATCCCTTGGTGGAAGCAGCCTTCGCCGAGTTTCCGGACGCCGAGTTCGTCCAGCAGGAAGACGCCCCCCGGGGTGAGCGCAATTGGAGCAAGAGAGCGTGAGGTTTCCCGAATGAACATGGAAGAGATGATGAAGAAGGCCCAGGAAGCGGCCGAAATCATCCAGAAGCAGATGAACGACGCCCAGGTGAAGCTGGATACCGTCGAGGTCGAAGGCGTCTCAGGCGGCGGTCTGGTAAAGATCCGCGCAACGGCCAAGGGCCGCATACTCGGCGTGTCGATCGACGACAGCCTGATCGTGCCGGCGGACAAGGCGATCCTCGAAGACCTCGTCACCGCCGCTTTCAACGATGCCCGCACCAAGGCCGATCAGGCTGCGGCGGGCGAGATGCAGTCCATCCAGCAAGGCATGGGCCTGCCGCCGGGGTTCAACCTGCCTGGCATGGGTTGATCGCGATCACCGGACGCGTCCACAGTGGCATGGCGGGGCGGCATTGCAGCGCCGCGGGCCTGTCCCCATATTCAGGTTCAACGTGAAGGGGATCGGGTCGCATCCTGCCCCGCCAGATGGATTTGCCGCTGATATGAACCAGTTCCCCCTCCTTCCTCTGCGCGACATCGTGGTCTTTCCGGGCCAGGTCGTGCCGCTCTTTGTCGGCCGCGATAAATCGGTGGCGGCGCTGGAAGCGGCGATGACGGCGGATAAGGATATTTTCCTCGTCACTCAGCTCGAACAGAATACCGACGATCCCGGCCGTGCGGATCTTTACGATGTCGGCGTGGTCGCGCAGGTGCTGCAACTGCTGAAGTTGCCCGACGGCACCGTTCGCGTGCTGGTGGAAGGGCAGGCGAGGGCGCGGCTGGATACACTCACGGACGAAGCTGACTATGTAATAGCCAGCGTGGAAATGCTGGAAGAGGAATCGGCTTCTGGCAATGAAGTCGCGGCGATGATGCGTTCCGCGCTTGAGCAGTTCGGTGAATACGCCAAGCAGAACAAGAAGCTGCCCGAAGATGTGGAGGAGGAGTTCTCCGGCATCGATGATGCGGGGCGGCTGGCCGATGCCATCGCCGGTGCGCTGGCGGCGAAGGTTGCCACAAAGCAGTCGTTGCTGAGCGAGATTGGCGCGCTCAAGCGTCTGGAAATGGTCTTCTCAGTGATGGAGGGCGAACTTTCGGTCCTTCAGGTGGAGCGGAAGATCCGCGGCCGTGTGAAGCGGCAGATGGAGAAGACCCAGCGCGAATATTACCTCAACGAACAGCTCAAGGCGATTCAGACCGAGCTGGGCGGCGAGGGCGAGGAAGGCAACGAGATTGCCGAACTGCATGAGAAGATCGAGAAGCTTCGCCTGCCGAAGGATGCCCGCGCGAAAGCCACGGCTGAGCTGAAGAAGCTGCGCGGTATGCAGCCGATGAGCGCCGAAGCAACCGTCGTCCGTAACTATCTAGACGTGCTGCTGGGCCTGCCGTGGGGCAAGCGCAGCCGGCTGAAGAAGGATATCGAGCGGGCGCAGGCCGTGCTGGACGAGGATCACTATGCCCTCGACAAGGTGAAGGACCGCATCGTTGAATATCTGGCAGTGCAGGCGCGCACCAACAAGCTGAAGGGGCCGATCCTGTGCCTCGTCGGTCCGCCCGGCGTGGGCAAGACGAGCCTCGGCAAATCCATCGCCCGCGCCACCGGGCGCGAGTTCGTGCGCCAGTCGCTCGGCGGTGTGCGGGACGAGGCGGAAATTCGCGGCCACAGGCGCACTTATATCGGTTCGCTGCCCGGCAAGGTCGTCACCAATCTGCGCCGCGCCGGGTCGATGAACCCGCTGTTCCTGCTCGACGAGATCGACAAGCTGGGTCAGGATTTCCGTGGCGATCCGGCATCGGCGTTGCTGGAAGTGCTCGACCCTGAACAGAACGCGAAGTTCCAGGATCACTATCTGGAACTTGATATCGATCTGTCTGACGTGATGTTCGTCTGCACTGCGAACAGCCTCAATCTTCCGCAGCCGCTGCTCGACCGGATGGAGATCATCCGGCTGGAAGGCTATACGGAAGACGAGAAGGTAGAGATCGCTCAACGCCACCTGATCGCCAAACAGGTGGAGGCGCACGGCCTCAAGGCGGGCGAATTCGAACTGACGGAAGACGGCCTGCGCGATCTGATCCGTTACTACACGCGCGAGGCGGGCGTTCGGACCTTGGAGCGCGAGATTGCTCGCCTGGCTCGCAAGAGCCTGCGGCAAATCCTTGAAAAGAAGGTTGAAAGCGTCACCATCACGCCGGAAAACCTTGGTGATTTCGCCGGGGTGCGGAAGTTCAAGCACGGTGTTTCGGAACAGGAAGCGCAAGTCGGTGCCGTCACCGGGCTGGCATGGACGCAGGTGGGTGGCGAACTGCTGACCATTGAAAGCGTCACCACGCCGGGCAAGGGCGAGATTCGCACGACCGGCAAGCTCGGCGAAGTAATGAACGAGAGCGTGCAGGCGGCCTTCAGCTTCGTGAAGGCGCGTGCGCCGGCCTATGGCATCAAGCCGTCGATTTTCCAGCGCAAGAACATCCACATTCACCTGCCGGAAGGTGCGGTGCCAAAGGATGGACCGAGCGCTGGCATCGGCATGGTCACGTCGATCGTTTCGACCCTCACTGGCATTCCGGTGCGGCCGGACGTGGCGATGACGGGTGAGGTTACGCTGCGCGGCCGGGTACTGCCGATCGGCGGGCTCAAGGAAAAGCTGCTGGCGGCTCTGCGCGGTGGCATCAAGACGGTGCTGATCCCGGAGGAAAACCTCAAGGATCTGGCTGAAATCCCGTTGAACGTGAAGGAAGGGCTGGAAATCATCCCGGTCTCTCACGTCGATGAGGTGTTGCGCACGGCGCTGACTGCAAGTCCGGAAGCCATTGAGTGGACCGAAGCGGATGATCTGGCCAGCCAGCCGGGGGGAACCGTCCCCGATCCGCAGGCATCGCCAACGGCTCACTGATCGTCCGGGAGCGGCTCTGGGCGAATCGGCGGGGTTTTGCGCCCCGCCGACCCTCGGACGGGAAGCGCTGACCGACTCGCGATGGTTAATGCCATGAGACGAGCCAAAATCGCCGCTAATGCGTGCGATCTGGCGGCTTTACGCTTGCCACCGGAGGGAAAACTCGCTCAATTCCCGCCCATCGCGACGCGATTCACTCCTGATCCCAACAATACAAGAACGAGGGGGTTCTTCCTGACATGAACAAGAACGAACTGATCGGTGCCGTCGCTGACGCCAGCGGACTCTCGCGCAGCGACGCGACCAAGGCCGTCGAAGGCGTTTTCGAGACGATCACCGGTGCGCTGTCCAAGGGTGATGAAGTTCGCCTTGTCGGTTTCGGCACTTTCTCCGTCGCCAAGCGCAAGGCTTCCACGGGTCGCAACCCGCGCACTGGCCAGCCGATGACGATCAAGGCTTCGACCCAGCCGAAGTTCAAGGCCGGCAAGGGCCTGAAAGATTCCGTCAACTGAAGTTGCTGACCGCCCCGCCATTCAGGCGGGCGGTATGCTCAAGGGCCGCTTCCGGTTTTGTGCCGGAGCGGCCCTTTTGTTTTTCTGGCGGCTATCGCCGCTGATCTTTGCCTCAGTCCAGCTTGATCAACGCCATCGGCGCGGCCTGAGTGCGCTGGTTTATGGTCCATTCCAGAACCTGACCGCCACGGTCGGGCTGGGGACCTTCGTCGGTGTTGTTGGCCAGGACCTGACCATCGGTTACGATGCGGAACGTGCCGTTCGCCTCCGGCATGCGCGGCATGTCACCTTCGGACTGGGAAGCGGCGGCGGCGGCGAAGATACCGGCCATTCCGCTCATCATCCCCTGAAGCGGGTTGCCGCCGCTCTGGGCGGAGAAGCCTGGCGCTTCCACCCGCACAGTCTTTTCCTGCCGCAAGGTGACGACCAGAAAGCTGTTGGACATCGGAAAACGTTCGAACGTCGGGAAGGTGAAGTCATGTCCGATGCGGCTCGTCAGCTCGAATTCGACATCGAACAGCCCGTTTCCGCGATAATCGACGCGCTTCCACCCTTCCTGACGGCGCAAACGCTGGGCCAGTTCCTCGGCCGCCTTCGGGTCGGACGGATCGATCCCGCCCAGCATGGCCTTCAGCGCCTCTGATTCCTGTTCCGAAGACTTCTTGCGAGCGGCGCTTTGCTCCGCCCAGGCCTGCTTCTGCGCCGCGATTTCGGCGGAGGTGCAGGGGCGTTCGTCAAAATCTTCGTCGTCGTAGCACGGCTGCTTCACGTATGCGTCATCCGCGCGGTCAGCCTCGGCAGCCATATCCGCCAGTTGGCTTAGGGCCAGCAGATAGATTTCCCCGTCATAGGTATAGGTGAACTGGCCGTTTTTCCTCAGATCCAGCGATGCCTGAAAGGCGCCGGGCGATATGATGCAGGCCGACAGCGCCAGCGCGCCCATCGTGGCAAGCGCAACTGCCGCGCAGGCGCGCCACCGGGTGAAGATGCCCATGTCCTTGCCCCCTCTTGATCGAAACTATTCCCGAGTCGCCACAGCGTAAAGCGCAATGGCCCCGGCATTTGAGACGTTCAGGCTTTCCATCGCCTCGCTGATCGGCAGCCGCGCCAGAGCATCACAGTGGGCGGAGATGTTATGCCGCATCCCTTCGCCTTCTGCCCCCAGCACCAGAGCCACCGGCCCGGCAGGAAGTGCTTCACCCAGCGTAGACTGCGCTTCCCCCGCAAGGCCGATCCGCCAGTATCCCGCTTCCGCCATTTCTTCCAACGCACGGGCGAGATTGACCACGCGCACCCATGGCACGATTTCCAGCGCACCCGAAGCAGCCTTGCCGATAACGCCGCCTTCGGGCGGGGCGTGTCGGTCCTGCGTCACGATCGCCGCAGCATCGAACGCTGCCGCCGAACGCAGAATGGCGCCCACGTTGTGCGGGTCCGTAACCTGATCCAGCACCACGATCGGCCGCGCCGGATCGCCGCTCAGCACGTCGGAAAGGTGGATATCTTCCAGCGGTTCACATTCCAGCACCAGCCCCTGATGCGGTGCGTCCTTCGCCACCATGCGGGCGAGATCGGCGACTTCCGCGTACTCCAGCGGAAAATCGTGTGGCAACTCTCCATCCAGAGAGGCGATTCCTTCGCGCGTGGCCCACAGCTTGCGGTGCCGCCGCGCGGGATTTTTCAGCGCCGCTTCCACCGCGTGGCGGCCCCACAGGCGCACTTGCCCATGCCCGCCTTTTCCGGACCCGCGACCACCCTGCATTCGTCCTGCACGACCGCGCAGGTTTTTCCGTTCATTCTTCTCAGCCATACGCCCCCCTGCCAGCGGCACCATTGACAGGCAAGCGCCGCTTCGCCATGAGCGCGCCCACTCGGCCGGACGGCCCCAACCGGGGCCTTAATATTCGCGGGTTTTTCCCGCTTCCGGCTCTCCGGTGGACAGGTGGCCGAGTGGTTAAAGGCAGCAGACTGTAAATCTGCCCGTGAAAGCGTACGCTGGTTCGAATCCAGCCCTGTCCACCACCGCCGCCCTCCCAATCGATGGCCCGCCGGATCGCCAATTTAATCCTGTCCACTGTCAGTATCAGAGACTGGCTTGTGGCCACCGCGCCGAATCCCTAGATGGCTTCCATGGCCGGAGAACTGCTCGACAACCGGGGTCGCGGCGAGGCCGAATGGGATTGGCCGGCGATTCACCCCGAAGGACGAAAGTTCGGGCTGATCGCGACGGCTATCTCGCTCGCTGTGCTGCTGCTGCTGGACTGGGAAATAATTGGCTGGCCGATGCTTATGCTGTCGGCCGGCGTATTCGCCTTTTTTCGCGATCCGCAACGGGTCGTGCCGCAGGGGGCGAATCAGATCGTTGCACCTGCCGACGGGCTGGTTACGCTGATCACGCAGGTCACGCCTCCACCGGAATTGCAGGGCCCTGATGGCAGCGGACTGCCGGGGCTGGGAACGGAGCCGGTGTCGCGCGTTTCCATCTTCATGTCGGTATTCGACGTACACATAAACCGTGCGCCTGTGGGCGGCACGATTCGGCGGGTGATCTACATCCCCGGCAAGTTCCTCAACGCCGATCTGGACAAGGCGAGCGAAGAGAACGAGCGGCAGCATATCCTGATCGAACGGCCTGATGGACGCTCGATTGGTTTCACGCAGATCGCGGGTCTGGTTGCCCGGCGTATCGTGCCATTCGTGAAGCCGGGCGACATTGTCGCGGTTGGCCAGCGTGTTGGCTTGATTCGTTTCGGCAGCCGTGTGGACGTCTATTTGCCGCAGGGTACAGATCCCAAGGTTCTGCTGGGCCAGAGGGTGATCGCAGGTGAAACTGTGCTCGCCGAATTGGGTGAGACACAGTTGATAGAGGGTGTTCGTCAGTGACGAACCCCGCCGATGACGGCGACCGGCCGCTGCAGCCGGGTCCGTCCTGGCTGGGACCGAAAGCCAGCGAGCATGAATTGAGCAAGGGGCATGGCCATCCGGGCGGGCTGACGCTGCGGGCCGTACTGCCCAACGCCATCACTGCCGCTGCGCTCTGCTCAGGTCTGACGGGCATACGATTCGCCATCAATGGCGATTGGCGCATGGCGCTGTTTGCAATCATTCTCGCCGGGATGCTCGATGGCATCGACGGGCGGATCGCCCGCCTGCTCAAGGCGCAGTCACGCTTTGGGGCTGAACTGGACAGCCTGGCGGATTCGCTCAGCTTCGGCATGGCGCCTGCTCTGGTGCTCTATCTTTGGTCGCTTCACGATCTGCCCCGGTTCGGCTGGTTTGCGGCGCTGGCGTTTGCGATCTGCTGTGCCCTGCGCCTTGCCCGGTTCAATGCCCGGATCGATGTGGAGGATCAGCCTCACAAGTCGGTGGGCTTTCTCACCGGAGTGCCTGCGCCTGTCGGGGCCGGGCTGGCGTTTCTGCCGATGTACCTGTGGATCGCTACCGGAGAGACGCTGTTCCGCCATCCCCTGCTGGTGGCGGTGTGGATCGCGGCGATTGCGATTCTGATGATCTCGAACCTCGCTACGCTTAGTTGGACATCGATCCGGCCGCGCCGCACCATCCGGCTGGAAGCCATCGGGCTGGCCGGGCTGCTGTTTGCAGCACTGCTGACGGAACCGTGGTGGACGCTGGTTGGTCTCTGCGTCGTCTATCTCGCCCTCATGCCTTACGGCATCACACGATATGCCCGGATCAGGCGGCAGCGAACAGCGGGGGCAGGGCCTTCAGGCGATATCGCGGCGGAGTAATCCGCGCCGCGCGGAGTTCCTCGCCCGCAAGTTCAGCCAGTATCTGCCTCGCGCGCCGTGCTCCATGCACAGTCGACGCATGGATAACCGCGAGTGACGCGATAGCGGCAATGCCGAACAGCAGTGAGATGACGATTGCGAGCATCGGGCCATTTCCCTTCATCGCCCTCGCTTTCGCGGTGGGCACCTGAACTATGTCTGCCAGGCCGGAATGTTCCGTCCTTGCGCCTTATGTTCTCTATTTGTTCTAATCCGTCAAGCCGTTTTTGCGCGGCTACCTTCCGGGGCAGACATCGTCGGGCGCATTGAGGGTGGATTTTTCCACTCATCGGCACTAAGTGCGCCGCTGCCGAGTGGGGGATTCGTCTCCATCACGCCCGGCAAATTCACATGGAAGGCACGACATACCGGTGCCGCCGCGGGATCTCCGTCGGCTGGTTACCCGCTTTCCAGAGGCAGAACCGGAAAGGAATTTACTTATGGCGGCTCCTACCGTCTCCATGCAGCAATTGATTGAGGCCGGCGCACACTTCGGCCACCAGACCCACCGCTGGAACCCGCGGATGAAGCCGTACATCTTCGGCTCGCGCAATGGTGTCCACATCATCGACCTGTCGCAGACCGTGCCGCTGTTCGCCCGCGCGCTGGATTTCGTTTCGGCGACTGTCCGCGCTGGCGGCAAGGTGCTGTTCGTCGGTACCAAGCGTCAGGCTCAGGAGCCGATCGCTCAGGCCGCGCGTGCTTGTGGCCAGCACTTCGTCAACCACCGCTGGCTGGGCGGCATGCTCACCAACTGGAAGACGATTTCGCAGTCGATCAAGCGTCTCAAGAGCCTTGAGGAACAGCTTGCGGGCGACACCGCCGGCCTGACCAAGAAGGAAGTCCTGCAGCTCACGCGTGAGCTTGAGAAGCTGCAGCTTTCGCTGGGCGGCATCCGCGACATGGGCGGCATCCCGGACGTGATGTTCGTGATCGACGCCAACAAGGAAGAACTGGCGATCAAGGAAGCCAACGTGCTGGGCATCCCGGTCGTGGCGATCCTCGACACCAACGTCGATCCGAACGGCATCGCTTTTCCGGTTCCGGGCAACGACGACGCCAGCCGCGCCGTGCGTCTCTACTGCGATGCGGTGGCCAAGGCTGCCAGCACCGGCCGTAACGAAGGCGTGGTTGATTCCGGTGCCGATATCGGGGCGATGGACGCCCCGCCGGCCGAGGCTGCCATCGCCGAGGAACCTGCTGCTCCGGCTGTTGAAGAAGCTGCCGCTCCGGCGGCCGACGCGGCCCCCGCGGAAGCGTAATCGGCCCGTCACGATTGCAATTCAGGGCGTCGGGCCAATCTTAGGGCGGCCCGACGCCACGATCATTTCCAAGAGGACAGTACAATGGCTTACACCGCAGCCGACGTTAAGAATCTCCGCGAGCGCACTGGCGCCGGGATGATGGACTGCAAGAAGGCCCTCGATGAAACCGGTGGCGATTTCGAAGCCGCTGTCGATGCGCTCAAGGCCAAGGGTCTGGCCGCTGCCGCCAAGAAGTCCAGCCGCACTGCGGCCGAAGGGCTCGTGGGCGTCGCGGTTGCCGGCAACAAGGGCGTCGCCGTCGAGGTGAACTCCGAAACCGACTTCGTCGCCAAGAACGACCAGTTCCAGGATTTCGTGCGCAATGCCACGGAAGCCGCGCTGACGCTGGCCGCCGACGATATCGAAGCGCTGAAGAACGCTGCCTATCCGGGCGGTGGCACTGTGGCCGAGAAGCTGACCAACAATGTGGCCACGATCGGCGAAAACCAGCAGCTTCGCCGGATGAAGAGCGTGGCCGTGTCGCAGGGCATCGTCGTTCCCTACATGCACAACGCGCAGGCGCCGAACCTCGGCAAGATCGGCGTGCTCGTCGCGCTGGAAAGCGATGCGGGCGCCGACGTGCTCGAACCGCTGGGCAAGCAGCTTGCCATGCACATCGCCGCGGCGTTCCCGCAGGCGCTCGACGCCGATGGCCTCGACGCCGATGTGCTGGAGCGTGAGCGCAAGGTTGCCCGTGAAAAAGCGGCCGAAAGCGGCAAGCCTGCTGAAGTGCAGGAAAAGATGGTCGATGGCGCGGTGAAGAAATTCGCCAAAGAAAACGCGCTTCTCAGCCAGCTTTTCGTGATGGACAACAAGACGCCGGTCGCCGACGTCGTGGCTCAGGCTGGCAAGGCCGCGGGCAAGTCCATCGTGCTGAAGGATTACGTCCGCTTCCAGCTCGGCGAAGGCATCGAGAAGGAAGAAAGCGATTTCGCGGCGGAAGTGGCCGCGGCTGTCGCCGGCTGATCCTCTACTCCGAGGTAACAAAGGGCCGCTGGAGACATCTCCGGCGGCCTTTTTGTTTCCACGTTCAGCTTGTCCGCCAAGTATGGACAGGCGGAAGCCCTTGATACTTGGCACAGCAATACCGCGCTCTATAAGGGCGCGCATTCCCCCACGTTCGCGAAAGTTCTGCCGCTTATGTCCATGCCGCCTGCCAAGCGCGTTCTGCTCAAGTTGTCGGGCGAAGTGCTGATGGGCGATCAGCCTTTCGGGATCGATCCGGCCTTCGTCGCCGAACTGGCGAAGGAAGTGCGGGACGCGCGGGATAGTGGGCTGGAAATCTGCCTGGTCATTGGCGGCGGCAATATCTTCCGCGGCATGGCTGGGGCGGCGCAGGGAATGGACCGGGCGCAGGCCGATTACATGGGCATGCTCGCCACGGTGATGAACGCTCTGGCGATGCAGAACGCGCTGGAACAGATCGGCGTGCATACGCGGGTTCAGTCGGCGGTGCAGATGGATCAGGTGTGCGAGCCGGTGATCCGCCGCCGCGCGGAACGGCATCTTGAAAAAGGGCGCGTGGTGATCTTCGCGGCCGGTGTCGGCAGCCCTTATTTCACTACGGATAGCGGCGCCGCGTTGCGCGCGGCGGAAATGAATTGCGATGCCCTGCTCAAGGGCACCAGTGTCGACGGCATTTATGACGACGACCCCAAGAAGAACGCTGATGCAAAGCGTTTTGACACGGTCAGTTATGATCGTGTTCTGGCAGACAATCTTAAGGTGATGGACGCCTCAGCCGTCGCGCTTTGCCGCGACAATGATATCCCGATCGTGGTATTTTCCATTCGCGAGAAGGGCAATCTTGCCCGCGTTCTCGCCGGTGAGGGCGTCCAGACGATAGTGCGGAAGGAAGCCTGACAATGCCCAAGTACGACAAGGCGGATATCGAACGCCGGATGACCGGCGCGGTCGAAAGCCTGAAGCATGATCTTTCCGGCCTGCGGACGGGCCGTGCCAACACGGCGCTGCTCGATCCGGTCATGGTCGAAGTCTATGGTTCGATGATGCCCCTCAATCAGGTTGCCACGGTGTCGGCGCCCGAACCCCGCATGCTCAGCGTGCAGGTATGGGATCGCGCCAATCTGACCGCGGTGGAGAAGGGCATTGCCCATGCCAACCTCGGCCTGAACCCGATGATCGACGGGCAGACGCTGCGTCTGCCGCTGCCCGACCTTACCGAGGAACGCCGCAAGGAACTGGCCAAGCTGGCCGGGCAATATGCGGAAAAGGCCAAGATCGCGATCCGCAACGTGCGCCGCGATGCGATGGAAATGCTCAAGGAAGACGAGAAGAAGAAGGAAATCTCGGAAGACGAGCGCAAGCGTCTGGAAGATGACGTCCAGAAGCTGACCGACAAATACGTGGCCGATGTGGACGCTACGGCGGCGCAGAAGGAAAAGGAAATCCTCACCCAGTGATCGAGTCCTTCGCCTCTCCGCCTGCCAAGAGCGAGCGCGAGGGGCGCGGTTCTGTTGCCTCGACTGACAAGAATGAAACTGGTTTGAAATCCTTCGGCGGAAGCCACGGTGCGCGGCACGTGGCCATTATCATGGACGGCAACGGGCGCTGGGCGAAACGGCACCTGCTGCCGCGCGCGATGGGCCATCGCAAGGGCGTGGAGGCCGTGCGCAGTCTGGTGCGCGGTCTGGAACCGCTCGGGCTGGAATGCCTGACGCTCTACGCGTTCTCGTCGGAAAACTGGAAGCGGCCGGAAGAAGAGATTTCGGATCTGATGGGCCTGATGCGGGCCTTCATCCGCAGCGACCTGCCGGAATTCATCGCCAATAACGTCCGGCTGAGGATAATCGGCGATTATAAGGCGTTGAAGCCCGACATTGTCGAAATGCTGGAAGATGCGCTGGAAAAGACCGCTGGCGGATCGCGCACTCTAGCCGTGGCGCTCAACTATGGCTCCCAGCAGGAAATCGCCCGCGCAGCGGCCCTTGCGGCACAAAGCGGGGCAGTGACGGTCGAGTCTATCTCCGCTCACCTTGATACCGCGGACCTGCCGCCGCTCGATCTGCTGATCCGCACTTCTGGCGAGGTACGTCTTTCGAATTTCCTGCTGTGGCAGGCCGCCTATGCGGAAATGTGGTTTACCGATGTGCTGTGGCCGGATTTCACTCTCACGCATTTAGAAGATGCGCTGGCGAGTTTTGCCGGCCGGGAGCGGCGCTATGGCGGACGATAATACGGTGGAAGTTCCTGTTTCCGTGCGAACGGCTGATCTGCCGGTGCGGCTGGTATCGGCGGCGGTGCTGCTGGTCATCGCCTGCGTGGCGCTGGCGGTGGGCGGCAGGGTGCTCGACGGTTTTATCACGCTGGTGGCGCTGGTCGGGTTTGCCGAAATGGTCCGGCTCATATTCCGGGCAACCGGCAACTGGCTGCTGCGGATCGTCGGCATGATCGCGGGGGCGGTTTACTTCGGCCTCGCCGCCACGGTGATGACCGGGGCGGGAACATTCCTGCTGATACTTGTTCTGGGCGTGACGATCTTCACGGATACCGGCGCCTATTTCGCCGGACGCGCGATCGGCGGGCCGAAGATCGCCCCCTCCATCAGTCCGTCCAAGACATGGGCCGGGCTGGCGGGCGGAATCATCGCCGCTGTGCTCTGGGTATTCCTTTGGGTTCTGGCGATCGACGAGCCGCCGCGCTGGCTGCCGCCCCGGTTTGAGATCGGCCTGAACCTTTCCACGCAGAACGTAACAGGCGCCATCGCGCTGGGCGCTGGGCTGGCCATCGTGGCCCAGTGCGGCGATTTCTTCGAGAGCTGGCTGAAGCGCAAGGCGGGCGTGAAGGACAGTTCGCGGCTGATTCCGGGTCATGGCGGTGTGTTCGATCGTATCGACGGGCTGGTTCCGGTGGCGATCGTCGCCGGCCTGATTGCCGCGTGGATGGCCCCCTGAGGCCGGTTGCCCTGATGCGTTCGATCACCATTCTCGGCGCCACCGGCTCGATCGGCGCTTCCACGCTCGACCTGATCCGGCGGAATCGCGATCACTGGCGCGTCAAGGCTCTGACGGCAAAGTGTCAGGCGGCCGAACTGGCGGCGCTGGCGCGGGAATTCGGCGCGGAACTGGCCGTCGTTTCCGACGAAAACGCGCTGCCAGAATTGCGAGACGCGCTGGCTGGCAGCGGCATCGAAACCGCCGCGGGTGAGGGTGCGCTGGTGGAGGCGGCATCACGCGGGGCCGATCTCACCCTCGCGGCCATCGTCGGCTGCGCCGGTCTGGCGCCGGTTATGGCCGCGATAGAGCAGGGCGGCATCATCGCCCTGGCCAACAAGGAAGCGCTTGTTTCGGCAGGCGAGGTCATGACTGCGGCGGTTGCACGCCACGGGGCGACCCTGCTGCCGGTCGATTCCGAACACAACGCCATCTTTCAGTGCCTGGCGGGCAATGACATCGCCGATGTCCGTTCGATCACCCTTACCGCCAGCGGCGGGCCGCTGCGCGAATGGTCGATGGAGCGGCTGCGCGGCGCCACGCCGGCACAGGCGGTCGCTCATCCCAACTGGAGCATGGGCGCCAAAATCAGCGTCGATTCCGCCACCATGATGAACAAGGGGCTGGAATTCATCGAGGCGCATCACCTGTTTCCGGTGGGGCTCGACGCGCTGCGCATCGTGGTCCATCCTCAAAGCGTGATCCATTCGATGGTCGAATATCGCGACGGCTCCACGCTGGCCCAGCTTGGCCCTTCGGACATGCGCGTGCCGATTGCCGGGTGCCTCGCCTGGCCGCAGAGGATCGACACGCCGTGTCAGCCGCTGGATCTGGCGGCGATCGGTTCGCTCACATTCCACGCGCCTGACGAGCAACGCTTCCCCGCCACCCGGCTGGCGCGTGATGCAGCGCGGCAGGGCGGGGCGACCCCTGCGGTGCTCAACGCCGCCAACGAGGTAGCTGTGGCCGCCTTCCTGGCCGGTCACATCGCGTTCACCGATATTTCGGCATTGGTAGAGCAGACTTTGTCCCGCGATTTGCCGCCCGCACCTTCGAGCCTTGGCGATGTTCTCGCCGTCGATGCCGAGGCGCGGGCACGAACTGCGGAGATGCTGGAGATAGCACGCGTTGTTTGAGACCGTTCCCTGGTGGATGTTCATCGTCGGCTTCCTGCTTATGCTCGGGCCGCTCGTCACCGTGCATGAACTTGGCCATTATCTCGTCGGCCGCTGGTGC
This sequence comes from Croceibacterium sp., assembly GCA_035555595.1. GTDB lineage: Bacteria > Pseudomonadota > Alphaproteobacteria > Sphingomonadales > Sphingomonadaceae > Croceibacterium_A. Next base: position 15,386 of record DATMGK010000079.1, read on the forward strand.
GGGGTGAAGGCCAACGTTTTCTCGATCGGCTTCGGCCACGAGATAGCGGGCTTTACCGATCGGCGCGGCACGCGGTGGAAGCTGTCAGTTCTGCCGCTGGGCGGCTATGTCCAGTTCGCGGGCGATATGAACCCGGCCAGCGTGCCGGACGAACGCTGGTTGGCGCTGCCGGAACAGGAACGGGCGCAGACTTTTCAGGCGAAACCGCTGTGGCAGCGTGCGCTGATCGTTGCGGCCGGGCCATTCACCAATTTCGCGGTGGCGATCGCGATCCTGTCCACGTTCTTCTATGTTTACGGCAAGCCGGACATTCCCCCAGTCATCGCCGCAGTGGTGGAAAATGGCGGCGCGGCGAAGGCTGGGATTGAACCCGGCGACCGCATCGTCACCGTCAATGGGCATTCGATTGCCGGTTTCGATGAACTGGCCAACCGGATCGCGCCATATCCCGGCGAACAACTGGTGCTGGAGATTGAACGTAACGGTCAGCCGCTCACTTTCGATCTCGTGATCCCCACGGTGATGGAGCGCGACCGGTTCGGCAACACATACAGGATCGGGCAGATCGGGATCGGTTCAGGGCCCGGGCGCTTCCTGCCTGTCGGTCCGGTTGAAGCATTGGTCCTCGGTGTTCGTGACACGGGTGACAAAGTGCAGCTGATGGTTGCTGGAATATGGCAGATCATTACTGGCCGCCGCTCGGTAACGGAGCTTGGCGGACCCGTTAAAATGGCCAAGTTTTCGGGGGAGCAACTGAGCCTGGGGTGGCTTCAGTTCATCAACTTCGTGGCCCTCGTTTCAATTAACTTGGGGTTCATTAACCTCCTGCCAATTCCCGCCCTCGATGGCGGGCACCTGGCTTTTTACGCGGCCGAAGCGGTTCGTCGTAAGCCGGCCGGGCCCCGCAGTCAGGAATGGGCGTTCCGCACCGGCATGGCCTTCGTGCTCGCGCTGATGCTGTTCGTGACCATCAACGATGTCGCCTCGTTGTCGCTGTTTGGCGATTAGGCGGGAAGTGGTGCCGCCCGGGCTTCCGGGCGGGGATAAGGAAGACGGCAGCGGCGCATTTCCGGTCAGTTCGCTTGAACGCTCGCCCTACATCGGGCAAGGGCGCTCATCGCGCTACGGTTCGGCGCGGCTGCCTGCGCTGCCGGAGGGCGTAATGGCGGGAACGCAACGCCCGGTACGGCAACGGGAAACCGACGCCGGATAAATGGACGAAATATGAGCGGTAGGGCCAAGACGATCGCAAATTCCCAATTCGCCACGGCTTTGCTGTGCTGCACTGTGCTTGCCGGGGTTCCACTGGCCGCGCACGCTCAGGATGCTTCCCCGGCGCCGACGCCTGCTCCCACGGCTTCCACCCCGGATGCGCCATCCGCGCCTCAGCCCGCTGCACCGGCAGAACATGTCGTGCGGACGATCGGCGTAGCAGGCGCCCAGCGGCTCGAACCTGAAACGATCGTCAGCTATATCCAGCTACGCCCCGGACAGCTCTACACTGCTGAAGCGGCGGACCAGGTGCTGAAGGATCTTGCCGCGACAGAATTGTTCGCGGACTTCAACATTCGGGAAAACGATGGCGCGGTGGTTATCACCGTGGTCGAAAACCCAGTGATCAACCGCATCATTCTGGAAGGCAACAAACGCCTGAAGGAAGACAAGATCCTGCCGGAGATCAAGCTGTCTCCCCGGCAGATATTCACCCGGTCAAAGGTGCGCGCCGACGTTGCCCGCATCATCGAGCTTTACAAGCGGCAGGGCCGCTTTGCCGCCACCGTTGAACCGAAGATGGTGCAACTCGATCAAAACCGCGTGGACGTGGTGTTCGAGATTCACGAAGGGCCGAAGTCCAAGGTCCGCCAGATCAACATCATCGGTAACGAGGCGTTTTCGGACGGCGAGGTCAAGGGTGAGATGATCACCAAGGAATCCTCGCTGCTCAAGATATTCAGTTCCGCCACCAGCTATGACCCTGATCGTCTCGACTACGACCAGCAGCAGTTGCGTGCGTTCTACCTGTCGCAGGGCTATGTGGATTTCCGCATCGTTTCTGCGGTCGCGGAACTGACGCCGGACAAGCGTGACTTCATCATCACCTTCGTGGTGGAAGAAGGGAAGCGCTACAAATTCGGCGAAGTCAGCGTCGACAGCCAGTTGCGCGATTTCGACAGCACCACGATGACCAGGGCGCTGCCGATGCACACCGGCGACTGGTATGATGCGAAGCTGGTCGAAGACACGATCGAACAGTTGAACCAGACCGCCGGCACGTTCGGCTATGCGTTTGCCGATGTGCGCCCGCAGTATTCGCGCCATCCTGACGACCTGACGATGGACGTGAAGTTCGTCATCAACGAGGCGCCGCGCGTTTACATCGAACGGGTCGACGTCAACGGCAATACGCTGACGCAGGACAAGGTGATCCGGCGGGAATTCCGCCTTGCCGAAGGTGACGCGTTTAACTCGCTCGCTGTCCGGCGTTCCACCGCGCGCATCAATTCTCTGGGCTATTTCCAGGAGAATTTCGAGATCGAGCAGGTTGATGGCTCCAGCCCCGACCGTATCGTTCTTCAGGCCAACGTGCAGGAAAAGGCTACGGGCGAACTCTCGCTGTCGGCGGGCTTCTCCAGCCTCGAAAGCTTCATTTTCCAGGGTTCGATCCGTCAGCGGAACTTCCGTGGCCGTGGCCAGACGGTTGGCTTCTCGGTCAACTATTCGCGCTACAGCCGGTCCGCCTCGGTCAGCTTCACCGAACCCAACGTGTTCGACAAGAACATCTCGGCTGGTGTCGATATCTACCGGCGCGACTATAACAACGGCTATTACAACCGCGCATCCGCCACTTACGAACAGGCCACGACCGGCGTGTCCCTGCGTGTAGGTGTGCCGCTCAGCGAATACATGTCGCTGCTGGGGCGCTACACATTCAATTACGACAAGATCACCGTCAACGAGGATCTCTATTTCGCCGATATCGACGGTGACGGGGTGCGTAGCTGCGAGCCGCTGCTTTCCGGGCGTTATCTCTGTGATGCGCTCGGTACGCGCACAACGTCGCTGATCGGTGCGTCGCTGATCTACAATTCGCTTGATAACGGTGTTCGGCCGACCCGCGGTCTGAACGCCGTTCTCAGCGCCGATTTTGCCGGCGTCGGCGGCTCCACGCGATATGCCCGGTTCACCGGCAACATGCAGCGGTTCTGGCCGCTGGGCGCGGGGTTCATCTTCTCGGTGCGCGGTGAATCGGGCATCATCAAGGGCCTCAAGGATCGCGGTCCCGGTTCCGATGACGTGCTGCTGACTGACCGCTTCTTCCTGGGTGAGCCGGAAATCCGCGGTTTCGACATTCGCGGTATTGGTCCGCGCGTGGTGCGGCGGTTCTATGAAACGGACGAGGACGGCAACGGCGTCCTGCTGCCGATCAACAGCAAGAACAATTCCGACGACGCTCTTGGCGGTACGGCCTATTACCTCGCCCGCGCGGAGATCGAGATTCCGCTGGGTTCCGGCGCGCGTGAGATGGGCATTCGTCCGTCGGTATTCGTAGATGCCGGTGCGGTCTTCGGGGTGAAGACTCCGACGCTTACCCCTAGCCCCTATCCGGATGGCATCTTCCTGCCTTCTCGCGATACGGATGGTAACGCGCTTTACACGCAGATCGACGCCGCCACCGATACCAGCGGCACCTGCGTCGCTACGTCGACATCGACGGTCACCAGCCCGACCAATCCCAATCCTCCGGCTTGTCTGACGTCGAATGACAACATCGCGCTGGGCACCACGCTTCCTCCCTTCAAGGAAGAATTCTACGGCAATACCTACAAGCCGCGCGTTTCGATCGGCTTCGGCATTAACTGGAACTCGCCATTCGGGCCGTTCCGCATCAACGTCGCTTACCCGCTGCTGAAGCAGAAGGGTGACGACACCAAGACCTTCTCCTTCAACGTAGGGACCCAGTTCTGATGAAAGCACGCATTCTTGCGGCGGCCATGGCCGCCACCGCCGCCATCGTGGCGCTCCCCGCCGCGGCTCAGGTCAACGGCGTTGCCGTGACCGATCCGGCGATCGCCATTGCCGGTTCGCAGGCGCTCCAGGCCGGTTACACGCAGATCGGCACGACCTTTCAGGCCCAGCGTACACAGCTGGAACAGTTGCAGCAGCAACGCGAAACGCTGCTTCGCCAGTTCGACACGGATGGCAATGGGCAACTGAGTGAAACCGAACAGCAGGCGGCGCAGGCCAACACTGCGGCGATCCAGCAGCTTCAGGGCCTCGACCAGCAGGTCAACACCATCCAGCAGCCGATCACTCAGGCGCGTGTCTATGTCGTTGAACAGCTTCTGATGCAGTATTCGGCGGCGTTGCAGCAGGTGGTTACGCAGAACAACGTCCAGCTCGTCCTCAACCCGGCTGGCGCCGTGTGGATGAACGATGCGGTCGACATCACGCAGAAGATTTCCGCCGCGCTGAACCAGCTGGTTCCCACGGTTTCCACCACGGTGCCGCAGGGCTGGCAGCCGCAGCGTCAGTCCGTTGCGCTGTTCCAGGAAGTGCAGGAAATTCTGGTCGCCGCCTCGGCTCAGCAGCAGGCCCAGCAGCCGGCCGCGGCGGCTCAGCCGCCGGTCCAGGGCCGCTAGGCGGGCAGGGAACGAAGCGGATGAGTGAAGTCGATACGGCCGGCGCGGCTAAGGGGCGTAGCTATGACATCGCCCAGATTCTCAACGCGCTGCCGCACCGTTATCCTTTGCTCCTCGTCGATCGGGTCAAAAGCCTGAAGATCGACGAGGAGATTCACGCGGTTAAGGCGGTCAGTTTCAACGAGCAGTTCTTCCAGGGTCATTTCCCTGGCAGGCCGATCATGCCCGGCGTCCTCCAGATAGAGGCGCTGGCGCAATCGGCGGCGATTCTGGCGATTGAAACCCTGCAACTCGCGGGCAGCGGCAAGCTGGTCTATTTCATGGCCATCGAAGACGCGAAGTTCCGCGCTCCGGTGGAACCGGGCTGCCTGCTGGATCTCAACGTGGGCTTCATCCAGAAGCGAGCCCGCGTGTGCAAGTTCTGGGGCAAGGCCAGCGTGGACGGCAAGGTGACCTGCGAAGTCAGCTTCACCGCCATGGTCGCCGATCCGCCTGCCTGATAGTCACCGGCTGCCCTGCGGATATCCGTGGTTGATTTTCACGGGAAAGGCGACTAGTCGCGCGCCTTTCCCGACATTGCCCGGCCGGTCGGAACCGGCCTCGCGCACGAAGGACTGATTGCCATGAAGGCCGATACGCATCCCGACTACCACATGATCAAGGTGCAGATGACTGACGGCACCGTGTTCGAAACTCGCTCCACTTGGGGCAAGGAAGGCGACACGCTTGCTCTCGATATCGATCCCACCAGCCACCCGGCATGGACCGGCGGCCAGCGTCAGATCGAACAGGGCGGCCGCGTGGCGCAGTTCAACAAGCGTTTCGGCGGGCTGACCCTGAAGAAGGGCTGATCGGTCTTTCCAGACGATTTGCAAAGGGCGGTCCCGCGGGGCCGCCCTTTTTCATTCCGTGTCGTCTTTTTCCGGCTCGGCCTCGAATCTCAGCCGTCCAGCGATCCGGAAAGCGCCGCTGTCGCTGGCATGGTTGATCCCGTCGGACACCGGCACATCGGGAAAATCGCTGTAGGGATTCAGCCCCAGGCAGGCGACATTCACGCCGTAAGTTCCGGGGTCAGACCGGCGCTGGTGGAACGTGTGGCTTCCACAGCGAGAGCAGAACCAGTGCTCCGCCACCCCGGTGTTGAAGCGGTAGGCGGTCAGAACATCCTGTCCCTCGATCAGTTCCAGTGCGGATGTCGGCGCGCCGACCATCACCACGCCCTTCATCGCGCAGATCGAACAGTTGCACCGCGCCCCGCGCAGAGGCTCCGCCAATTCCACAGTGAACTTCACCGCGCCGCAGTGGCACGCGCCGCTCCACCGCCGCGCCTGTTCGCTCACCATCCCCACGACTTCTCGCGATACCACTTGGTGATCACGTATTTCGCGCCCTTCCTCACCTTCATACCGTGGTGGAGTGTCGCCGCATTGAGCGTCCCGTCCGGCCGGTGGTTGTTCCAGCACACCAGCTTGCCCGCTTCCGGGTGGAATATCTTGTCCACCACCTTGAACCGCGTCGCGCCGCCGGCTTCCACGTCGTTCAGATAGATCATGAAGGTCCAGGTGCGCTGCCCGGCGACTGAACAGAACCGGGCAAAGTCGCGCCCGTCCGGCTCGAAATAATCGGTGTGGGCCTTGAACTCCTGCCCCACCAGATAGCGCTGGCCCTGCGCCGGCTCACCGTGGGAGGGGTCGATGCCGTTGAATTCCAGCAGGCGCCGCTCCAGCTCCTCCACCGCAGGCTCATCGGCAGGCAGATCGCACGTTTCGCTGGTGCGGAAATAGTTGTCGCCGTTCTCGTCGGCGATGGTGGAGGGGCGGCGGTCGCGCTCGATCAGGCGGATAAGTTCCGCACACAATTCCGGCGGCAGGAAATTCGGCAGATCGAAAAGCTCCACCCGGGTGGACGGCACGCGGCGCACGCCCGGCGTGGCCAGCAGATGTTCGGCAGTGGTTTCGCCCGGATTCGCCATGCGCTCTTGATAGCCGCACGGCGCCCGGCAATAAAGTTGCGCCAGCCACACCCCCACGCACATTTCGCTTTGCTTTGGGGCGCGGCTTGTGCAACAGGCTCGCGCCCGCACCAATGCCGCTTGACCGGTTGGCGCGGCCGCCTAATTGCCCACTCGCGGCACAGGCTGTGGCGATTGTAGCTCAGTTGGTTAGAGCGCCGGTTTGTGGTACCGGAGGTCGCGGGTTCGGATCCCGTCAATCGCCCCATTCCCTTCCTTTTTCAGCCGCTTGATGCTGGATTTTGGCTATGGCGGCATTCTGGACCGAACCTGATTTTGACGAGCATGAGCTGGTGCAGCTCGTGCATGACCGGGCCTCTGGCCTCACCGCGATCATCGCGCTGCATTCCACCCATCTTGGCCCCGGCGCGGGCGGCACCCGCTTCTGGCACTACGCCGATCCGCAAGGGGCCATGCGTGACGCGCTGCGGCTGTCACGCGGGATGAGCTACAAGAATGCGATGGCGGGTCTGCCGATGGGCGGGGGCAAGGCCGTCGTCCTGCTGGATCGGCAGGGCACCCGCACGCCTGAAATGCTCGCCGCGTTCGGTGATGCGGTCGATGCGCTTGGCGGGCGCTACGTCACGGCGGAAGATGTCGGCGCCAGCGAGGCGGACATGGTGGCGATTTCCCGCCGCACGCGCCACGTCTGCGGCCTTCCTGCGGGGGAGGGGCAACTGGGCGGCGATCCCGGCCCGTTCACGGCGATGGGCGTCTTTCTGGGCATCAGGGCGGCGGTGGCGCACAAGCTCGGCAGTGATTCGCTGACGGGTGTGCGCGTGGCCTTGCAGGGCTGCGGCAGCGTCGGTGCGGGTGTTGCCCGGCTTTTGGCGAAAGAAGGTGCGCGCCTGACCGTGGCCGATGTCGATGCTGAAAAGGCTCGTCGTCTGGCGGAAGAAACCGGCGGCGATGTCGTTTCCGCCGATGCGATCATGACAACCGCCGGCGACGTTTTCAGCCCCAACGCCCTCGGCGCGATCCTGAATCAGGATAGCGTGGCCCGGTTCGATTGCTCGATCGTGGCGGGGGCGGCCAATAATCAGCTTGCGCGGCCGGAACATGGGGAAATGCTGGTGGACAGGGGCATTCTCTATGCGCCCGATTATGTCATAAACGCGGGCGGCATCATCAATGTCGGGCTGGAATATCTCAGCCGTGAGCGCGGTGATCCGGGCGATGTCGATGAAGCTCACAGGCGCATCGCCGCTATTCCCGTTCGGCTTGAAGAAATCTGGCGCGAAAGCGACGCAAGTGGACAACCGCCGGGCGTCGTCGCCGATAATATGGCGCGGGCGTTGATCGGGCGGGGTGCCACTTCTCACGATAAATCGTTGACTCTGTCCGAATGATGGCGATCGGCCTTGCCCGCAGGTCCGGCACCTGCCAAAGCGGCCCGGCCCAACTCGCGTCATGGACCCATGCACGGTTTCGCCAATCCCGCCCGCTTCTTGAGGATCGCCCGCTGGCTTACGCCGGTGCTGTTGCTGTCCGGGCTGGCGGTGACGACGGCGGCGCTGGTCTATGGCCTGTTCTTTGCACCGGCAGAGCGCCTTCAGGGTGAAACGGTGCGAATCATATTCATCCACATCCCTACGGTGTGGCTCGGCATGGCCGGCTGGACGACGATCGCGGTGGCCAGCTTCGTGGAACTGGTCTGGCGTCACCCGCTGGCCGGAATTGCGGCCCGGGCGGCGGCGGTTCCGGGGGCGGCTTTTACCGCGCTGGGGCTGGCCACGGGTTCCATCTGGGGGCGGCCGGCGTGGGGCACATGGTGGGTGTGGGACGGTCGGCTGACCTCGTTCCTCGTGCTTCTCTTTCTTTACCTCGGCTATATCGCGCTGGCGGATTCGATTGATCGAGAGGGCGGGTCTAGCCGTATTCCGGCGATTTTCGGGCTGGTCGGCGCCATCAACATCCCGATCATCCATTTCTCCGTCACATGGTGGAACAGCCTGCACCAGCCGCCCAGCCTGACCACGGGCGGTTCCGCGATGGCGGCGCCTTTCCTGTGGGGCGTGCTGGCCGCAGTGCTCGGTTTCTCGCTGCTGTTCGGCGGTGTAATACTGGCAAGAATGCGTGCCATTCTCGCGCGCACGCAGGCGGAAGCGCGTCTGCGGCGCAAGGCTCTGGAGGGCTGACACGATGCGGGAGGGGCTTGATCAGTGGAACTTCGTCATCGCCGCTTATGCGGTGACGATTGCCGGAACGCTGGCTCTCGTGGCGTGGAGCTGGCTGGCGATGCGCGCTGCGGAACGGCGGCGGGATGAAGGGCGGCGGAAATGACAGGTGCGTTCAAGGCAAAGCACCAGCGGCTTCTGCTGCTTTCACTGGCACTGATCGCACTGATCGGCGCGGCGTTGCTGGCGGCGTGGGCACTGCGCAGCCAGGCCAGCTACTTCTTCGTTCCCAGTGAAATGGCCGCCAATCCGCCGGGCGTGGGTGAACCGGTGCGCCTTGGCGGAATGGTGGAGGCTGGCTCTCTCAAAACCCTTCCGGATGGCGTCACGATAGAATTCGTCGTCGGTGATGGCGAAGGGCGGGTGCCGGTGATCTTCACGGGCATCCTGCCGGATCTGTTCGTCGAAGGGTCAGGTGTGGTGGCTGACGGATCGCTGCGGGCGGACGGGAAATTCGCCGCGGCCGAACTTCTGGCCAAGCATGACGAGAATTACATGCCGCGCGAACTGGCCGATATGGACATGGCGCAGAAGCAGCAGGTCGTGGCGGAAACCGAATGATCGCCGAACTGGGTCTTGCCGCGCTCTGGCTCGCGACTGCCCTGGCCGGGCTGCAGATGCTCGGGGGCTTCCTCGGCCAGCGTGAAGCCGGGTCGGAACTCGCCATGCTGGTGCGCCCGGCGGCGGTGTTGCAGGCGCTTCTCTGCGCCTTCTCTTTCGGTGTGCTGCTGGTGCTGTTCATTCAGACCGACCTGTCGGTCGCGCTGGTGGCCAGCAATTCCCATTCGGCAAAACCGTTTATCTTCAAGCTGGCGGGCGCGTGGGGCAACCACGAAGGGTCGATGCTGCTATGGGTCACCGTCATGGCGCTGGCCGGTGGCCTGATCGCCTTGCTTGAACGGAGACTGCCGGAAAAGACCATTCTGGCGACGCTGGCTGCACAGGCGTTCCTGTGCCTCGGCTTCTATGGCTTCATTCTGGAATCGTCGAACCCGTTTGAACGGCTGGTGCCAGCTCCGGCAGAGGGGGTGGGGCTCAACCCGCTGTTGCAGGACATCGGCCTCGCGTTCCATCCGCCCATGCTCTATTTCGGCTATGTCGGGCTGTCGGTCGCTTTCAGCTTTGCCGTGGGCGCGCTTGTCACGCGGCAGGTGAACCCCGAATTCGCGCGGGTCATGCGCCCATGGGTGCTGGCGGCATGGATTTTCCTCACGCTGGGCATCACGGCCGGTTCCTACTGGGCTTATTACGAGCTGGGCTGGGGCGGCTGGTGGTTCTGGGATCCCACCGAAAACGCCAGCCTGATGCCATGGCTCGCCGCGACCGCGCTGCTCCATTCGGTCAGCGTGCTGGCTTCGCGCGATGCGCTGCGGACATGGACCGTGCTGCTGGGCGTCGTCGCTTTTTCGATGAGCATGCTGGGCACGTTCCTCGTGCGCTCGGGCATTCTAACCAGCGTCCACGCCTTCGCGGTGGACCCTGAACGCGGCAGCATCATCCTGTTCCTTCTGGCGCTCTACATCGGCGGCGCACTGGTGCTATTCGCCCTGCGGGCTGGCACTGTTGCAGAGGGGGAGCGGTTTTCCGCCCTCAGCCGCGAAGGGGCGCTGGTGTTCAACAACGTCGCGCTCTCCGCCCTGCTCGGCATCGTGCTGCTCGGCACGCTTTATCCGCTGTTGACGGAAGCTTTCGATGTGAAGGTTTCGGTCGGCCCGCCTTACTTCAACCCGGTGGGCGCGGTGTTCTTCATGCCCATGCTTGCGGTGCTGGCGGTCGGCCCGATGCTGCGCTGGCGCCGCGACAGTCTGTCGCGGATCAAGTGGCCGGTGATCGTCGTCACTGCTGCCGGGTTGCTGGTGCTGCTGGGCGTCTGGGCTTTCGCCGGGATCGCGCTGCTTCCCCTGCTTGGTATGGCGATGGCGGTTGCTGTCGCGATCGGCAGCGTGATGCCGCTTCTCGGCCGTTCGCTCCGCCGTCTGCCACTGGCGACATGGGGCATGGTCGTTGCCCACCTCGGTGTTGCAGTATCGCTGTTCGGTATGGCGGCGGACACTGCCTTCACAACCGAAAAACTGGTCGCTGCCCGTGTTGGCGATACCACGCAAGTGGGGCCGTGGCAGATCACGCTGGATGCGGTCTATCCCGTCGCCGGTCCCAACTGGATCGCGCTGGAGGCCAATCTGGGCGCCAGCTATCAGGGCGGTGCGGCGCGAGAGATTGCCCCGCAGGCGCGCAGTTTCTGGGCCCCCCCGCAGCAGACCAGCGAATCCGCGCTGCTGACGCGCTGGAACGGGCAACTTTATGCGGTGATCGGTGGCGAGGCGCCGGACGATGGCGGTGCTGACCGGTGGCAGTTGCGCCTGTGGTGGAAACCCTTCGTGAACTGGATCTGGTATGGCGGCGCCCTGATCGGGCTCGGCGGTCTGCTCGCGCTGATCGGCCGCGTCGCCAATGATCTGAAGCGCCGTTCCGTTCGCGCCCGCACCGCCGTGCGGCGTGGGGAGGCGGCGGCATGATCCGCTATCGGCTGTTCCTCTGGGGGCTCGTGGCTTTTGCCGCGGCGGTCTTCGCTCTGTTCGCGTGGCAGCTCAATCAGCCGAAAGACGAATTCGTCGCCAGCGCGATGATCGGCAAGCCTATCCCGTCGTTCACCCTGCCGCCGATTGTCCCCGACAGGCCAGGGCTGGCCAGCGCCGATCTGGCCGATGGACAGGCGCGGCTGCTTAATGTCTTCGCCAGCTGGTGTGTGCCCTGCATTGCCGAAGCGCCCAATCTCGCCCGGCTGGAGGCGAGCGGTGCCAATCTGGTCGGCATCGCCATCCGCGACCGGCCGCAGGATACCGCCCTGTTCCTCGCCAACAACGGCAATCCGTTCAGCCGTATCGGCCGCGATGATATCAGCGCGGTCCAGCTGTCGATTGGATCATCCGGCGTGCCGGAAACCTTCGTGATCGATGGGCAGGGTGTGATTCGTTACCAGCACATCGGCGACATTCGCGACAGCGATGTGCCCGTTTTGCTGGAAAAGCTGCGGGAGGCTTCCGGATCGTGACCCCTGCGCACCTGATCTACCGCCCATTTGCCGCTTTTGCGTCGGTATTGATGCTTCTTTGCGCGCTTGTGCACCCTGTTTCCGCGCAGGATTTGCTGCCCCCCGCACCTTACGCATATCGCCAGCTCGACGACCCCGCGCTTGAGGCGCAGGCACAGGCGCTGATGGAAACGCTGCGCTGCCTCAAGTGTCAGAGCCAGTCGATCGCCGACAGTGACGCACCCATGGCTGGCGACATGCGGCATCAGGTCCGCACCCGTATAGCAGCCGGTGAAAAGCCAGAGGCTATCCGTGCGTGGATGGTCGAACGTTACGGCGATTACGTCAGCTACAAGCCTGAATTGAGCCCCACCACCTGGCCGTTGTTCGTGGTCCCGTTGGTGTTGCTGGCGTTCGGCGCACTGGTTCTTCGCCGCCGATTGAGGAGGGCGGCATGATCTGGTTGATGGCCATAGCGCTTGCGCTTGCCGCGCTGGCAATCGCCATCGTGGCGTTTCGTATCGATCGGGCTGGCTGGGCGACGTTCGCCGCCGCGCTGGCGCTTGGCCTGGCCGGCTATGCGCTTCAGGCCAATCCCGACTTGCCCGGCGCACCGGCCGCACCCGCACCTCAGAACGAGGAAGGCGCCTGGGCGCTGGTTGACGAGCGCAAGGACATGATCGGCAGCGAAGCCCGCTCTCGCAATGACAAGGTGCTGATCGCCGACGCGCTGGCGCGCAAGGGGCAATATGCCAACGCGTCCGTGCTTCTGCGCGGTGCCATCACCGACAATCCCGGCGATGCGGAAGCGTGGCTGGCGCTGGGCAACGCGCTGGTGGAACACGCCGGCGGCGGGCTGACGCAGCCAGCGCTGCTCGCCTACCGCAAGGCGACGGAAACCTATCCCGGCGGGATAGGTCCGGGCTATTTCCTCGGGCTCGCGCTCATCAGGCAGGGCCAGTTCGGCCAGGCCCGTTCCGTCTGGGCTGAAACTCTGGCGGAAGCCCAGCCGGACGCAACCGGGCGCGAGATTCTGGAGGAGCGGCTTGGCCGTCTGGATAGCCTCCTTCGCGGTGAAGGGCCTGTTCCTGCCCCGCAATAACATCGCACTCGTGAATATGGCGCAGACGTCGTATGCGGCGATGATTGCGGGGCCCCGATACCGCTGCTAAGCGCCGCCCTTCGCCTCGGACGAGTCGCAAGGGGTCTGTATCCCTATGAGTGCCGATCCTGCGGAACAGCGGACGTCTGCCAAGCTGAAGCTGGCGGCGGGGGCTATCGGTATCGTCTTTGGCGATATCGGCACCAGTCCGCTCTACGCTTTTCGTGAAACCTTTGTCGGGCCGCATCCGCTGGCCCTCGATGATCTGCACGTCCTTGGCGTGGTCAGCCTCATCTTCTGGTCGATGACACTGGTGGTTTCGATCCAGTACGTCACCCTTTTGATGAGCGCGGATAACAAGGGGCAGGGCGGCACGCTCGCACTGGTGGCCATGCTTTCGCGCAAGATCGGGAAGTCCCGCTATGGCTGGATAACCGTGCTGCTGGGCGTGTTTGCGACCGCGCTGTTCTATGGCGACAGCATGATAACACCGGCCGTATCGGTGCTCTCCGCCGTTGAAGGCATCACGGTGGTGGAACGGCGTCTGGGGCCGCTGGTGATCCCGATCGCGCTTGCGCTGCTGGTCGGGTTGTTCCTGATACAGAAACGAGGTTCCACGCGGGTCGGGGCGCTCTTCGCCCCCGTGATGATCTTCTATTTCAGCACCATCGCTGTGCTGGGCGTCATTCACATCATCCAGTCGCCGCACGTGCTCGCCGCGCTCAATCCCTGGTATGCGGTTCAGTTCTTCCTGACCGACAAGTGGTTGGCGTTCCTCGCGCTCGGTTCGGTCGTGCTGGCTGTTACCGGCTCAGAAGCGCTCTATTCCGACATGGGCCATTTTGGGCGCGGGCCGATGCGCCTTTCGTGGTTCGGCTTCGTCATGCCCGCCCTGCTGCTCAATTATTTCGGGCAGGGCGCGATGATCATCGGCATGGGGGACGCCGCCGCGGCTGAAGCGATCGAGAACCCGTTCTTCTTCCTCGCGCCAGAGGCTTTCCGCCTGCCATTGGTCCTGCTGGCCACGATGGCCACGGTTATTGCCAGCCAGGCAGTCATTACCGGCGCATTCTCCGTCACTCATCAGGCGATCCAGCTCGGCTTCATTCCGCGCTTGTCCATCCTGCACACGCACCATCAGCACGAAGGGCAGATCTACATTCCGCTGGTGAACTGGCTGCTGCTGGTTGCGGTGATCGTACTGGTGCTGACGTTCCGCAATTCGTCCAATCTCGCCTCTGCCTATGGCATCGCGGTGACGGGGGCGATGCTGATCGATACCTGCCTGATGGCGGTGCTGCTGCTGGCGGTCAGGAACTGGAAGTGGTGGCTGGCGGTGCCTGTCGTGCTGACATTCTTCGTGGTGGACGGCGCGTATTTCGCCGCGAACCTGACGAAGGTGCAGGATGGCGGCTGGTTCCCGCTGCTGGTCGGCGCGGTCGGCTTCACCCTGCTGACCACATGGGCCAAGGGCCGCAAGCTGATGCGCGAGAGGATGAGCGAGGTCGGCCTGCCGCTGGAAATCTTCGCCAAGTCCGCGCGTAACAGCACGGCGAAAGTGCCCGGCACGGCGATCTTCATGAATTCCGGCGCCAGCGGCACCCCATCCGCCCTGCTGCACAACATCAAGCACAACAAGGTTCTGCATGAACGGGTAGTCGTTCTGACGGTGCAGATACGCGGCGTGCCCTATGTTGATCCGGGTGAAAGGTTTGAGATCTATGAGGTCGGGGACGGGTTCTTCCGCGTGGTGCTGAATTATGGCTTCATGGAAGAAACGGATGTGCCCAGTGCCCTGAAACAGGTGGGCAAGTGTGGTCCGCCGTTCGACATGATGCAGACCAGCTTCTTCCTTTCAAGACAGACGCTGCTGCCTTCGGCCAAACCAGGCATGGCGCTGTGGCGCGAACGGCTGTTCGCATGGATGATGCGCAACGCGGCGACGCCGATGGAATTTTTCCGCCTGCCGACCAACCGCGTGGTGGAACTGGGCAGTCAGGTGGAAATCTGATCGCGAGAGGCAGGGAGCGTTATGCTCCTTGCCGTCTCAGCCCGCTGGCGGTGGAGTGCTTTCTTCTTCCTTCGCGCCTTCCACGCTCAGCCCGTGGCGCAACAGCATGGGCAACTGCGTAAAGGTGAACAGGAAGCTCAGCGGCAGGAACAGCCACAGCTTCGCGGCGAGCCAGCTTTCGAAGCTGAGCGTATACATCAGCGCCGTGTTGAGCACCGCGAGGAACAGGAAGAACACGCCCCAGTTCAGCGAGAGTTTCAGCCAGCCTTCATCCGAAAGGCCGTCGAACGCGGCTTCCAGCAGGACCTTGAGCAGCGCCTTGCCCTTCATCCAGCCACCGATCAGCAGCACCCCGAAGCCGACATAGATGATCGTCGGCTTCCACTGGATGAAGCGTTCGTCCTGGAAATAGATCGTCAGCGCGCCGAAGCCGACGATCAGCACGGTCGACAGCCACAACATCGGCGATATCTTGCCAAGCCGCCACTTGGAAACCGCCAGCGCCACCAGCGCCGCGATGATGAACGCGCCAGTGCTGCGTACAACAGCGAAAATTTCGCCCGCGGTATCTGATCCGTCCGGCTTGTAGAAACGATAGACGAGGAAGAATACGAGCAGCGGGCCGTAATCGACCAGCACACTGAGCCAGCCCGATTTCGGCTTCTTGGCCGGGGTTTCCGTCATCACGCTACTCCAGCAATAACGCGCGCGACCAGATCGGGGTCGAACGGGCGCAGGTCGTCGATCTTTTCACCAACGCCGATCGCGTGGATCGGCAGTCCGTATTGTTCCGCTGCGGCCACCAGCACGCCGCCTCTCGCGGTGCCGTCCAGCTTGGTCATGATCAGGCCGGTTACGCCCGCCACCTCCTTGAACACGTCGATCTGCGACAGCGCGTTCTGGCCGTTGGTGGCATCGAGGACCAGCACCACGTCATGCGGCGCTTCGGGATTCAGGCGGCCGAGTACCCGACGGATCTTCGCCAGCTCGTCCATAAGCTCGCGCTTGTTCTGGAGGCGTCCGGCGGTGTCCACGATCAGCGCGTCGATACCGGTATCTGTCGCCTGTTTCACCGCGTCGAACACAATGCTGGCCGGATCGCCGCCTTCCGGGCCGCGCACGATGGGCACGCCGATCCTGTCCGCCCATACTGCCAATTGGCCGATCGCGGCCGCGCGGAATGTGTCGCCGGCGGCCAGCATCACCCCGTAATCGTCTTCCTGAAACAGGTGAGCCAGCTTGGCGATGGTGGTCGTCTTGCCGCTGCCGTTAACGCCGATGACGAGTATTACCTGCGGACGGGGAAAGGCGGTTACTTCCAGCGGCTTCGCGACCGGTCGCAGAATCGCGGCGATCTCCTCCGCCACGGCTTCCTTCAGTTCCTGCGCGGTGATGGCCAGGCCAAAACGCTTTTCGGCCAGACGGGCGCGGATACGCGCGGCGGCGGCGGGCCCAAGATCGGACAGGACGAGCGCGTCCTCCACCTCGTCCAGAGTGGCATCGTCCAGCTTTGCCGTGCCGACCGCGCTGGTCAGATTCTCCGACAGGCGTTCGGATGTCTTGCGGAAGCCGCCGAACAGGCGTTCGGTCCAGCTCGGTTCGCTCATTGCAGCAGCCCTTCAACCACGGCGTGTGGGGTTACGGTTACGATTGCGCCCGGCGTAATGCCCTTGGGCACTGCCACGCGCGCGAAGTTGCCTGCATGGCCTGTGCCGTCGCTTTCCGCCAGAACGTCTTGGGTCGTCCCAAGCAAGCTGCGGAGCCAGCTTTCGCGCACCTCAGCCACATCTGCGCGCAGTTCCGCCGCGCGCCGTTTAATCGTCGGCTTATCGACTTGCGGCATCCGTGCCGCCGGGGTGCCGGGGCGGGGCGAATAGGGGAAGATGTGGCCATGAACGATGTTCAATTGGCGCACGATAGAGCGGTTGTCGGCGTGCATTACCTCGTCTTCCGTCGGAAATCCGGCGATCAGGTCGGCGCCGATGGCAATATCCGGGCGGCGTTCCAGCAGACGTTCCACCAGTTGCAGCGCGTCATGGCGAGAATGGCGGCGCTTCATGCGCTTCAGGATCAGGTCGTGCCCATGCTGCAACGAAAGGTGAAGGTGCGGCATGATCCGGGGTTCGCCCGCGATCAGGTCGCACAGGCCTGCGTCGATCTCCACCCCGTCCAATGAGGACATTCGCAGGCGTGCCAACGACGGGAAGGCGTCGAGAATGGCCGCGACGAGCGCGCCCAGCCGCGGTGTGCCGGGCAGGTCCTGCCCCCAGCTCGTCACATCCACCCCGGTCAGCACGATTTCAGACGCGCCCTGTTCCAGATGGGCTTCTACCTCACGCAGAACCTCGGCCACGGTGAGCGATCGGCTGGTGCCGCGCCCCTGCGGGATGACGCAGAACGTGCAGGAATGGTCACAACCGTTCTGCACGGCGACAAAGGCGCGGGTATGCTTCGTTGGTATTCGGGCGGGCCGAACCGGGACGTTCCATGCGCGTGCGTCCAGCTTGCTGGCATTGGCGATCAGGCCGTCGACTTCTGGCATGGCGGAAAGCTGTTCGCGTTCCACCTCCGCCGCGCAGCCGGTGACGAGCAGCCGCGCGCCCGGCCGTTCGCGCCGTGCCTTGCGGATCGCCTGCCGCGTTTGCCGAACCGCCTCTGCGGTGACGGCGCAACTGTTGATCACCACGACATCCGGTTCACCCGCCAGCAGCGCGCGAATGCTCTCGCTCTCGGCAATGTTCAGCCGGCAGCCCAGCGATATGACCTCGGGCGGATTGACTTGCGGTGCTCCCGCTGCGCTCACGCGTAATCGCCCCAGTCGAATGTGCCGCGAAAGCTTTCGGCGGCGGGGCCGGTCATCGTGATCCGGCCATCCTCACCCCATTCGATCAGCAGGGCACCGCCGGGTAGCGTCACCGTTACTTCCCGGCCGACAAGGCCGCGACGCATGGCAGCCACGGCGGTGGCGCAGGCTCCGGTGCCGCATGCCCGCGTAAGGCCTGCCCCACGTTCCCACACACGCAGCCGGATGGCGGAATCGCTTTCAACTGTGGCTACGTTCACATTGACGCGCTGCGGGAACAGCGGATCATGCTCGATCTCCGGGCCCAGTGCCTCCAGATCGACCGAGTCGCAGTTGTCGACGAAGAACACCGCATGCGGATTGCCGACGTTCACTGCCACCGGCTGTTCCAGTTCATCCCAACCGACCGGCAGGGAAAGGGTGTCCATCGCATAGGCGAGGGGGATTGCGTCCCAGTCGAAACGTGGTTCGCCCATGTCCACGGCTGCGCCGCCCTGTCCCGGCCGTGCGGCCAGAATGCCCGCTGCCGTTTCGATTTCCGCAGGTTCGCCATGCAGCAGGGAGACTGCGCGGGTGGCGTTGCCGCAGGCTTCAACCTCGCTCCCGTCGGAATTGAAGATGCGCATGCGGAAATCGGCAGCGTCCGATTTTTCCAGCAGGATCAGCTGATCGCAGCCTATGCCCGTGCGGCGATCCGCCAAAGCGCGGGCGACCGCCGGGGTCATGGGCGGCAGAGCCTGTTCGCGCGTGTCCAGCACGACGAAGTCGTTTCCGAGACCGTGCATCTTGGTGAAGGCGGCGCGCATGGCAGCCAACTAGGGTCCGGACCCCCGGCTGGCAATGGGCGACAACGAGGATTCGGACCGGGGAAGGGTGGGGGATCAGCCCGTGCGGCGGTGCAGATCGGGCGCTTTTGCCGCTGGACTGCTGGCCAGCAGATTCAGCTTTTGCAGGCGATCACGCGTTGTCGCCGCGTCTTCGGGCTGTCCGTAGAGATAGCCTTGGCCTTTCAACTGCCCCATCAGTTGCAGCGCCTTCAGGATGTCGGGAGTTTCAATCCCCTCAGCCGTGACCGGCAGAGACAGCCCCCGGCCAAGCGAAACGATCGCTTCCACCAGTTCATGGGCCGTCTCGTCTGCCGCCAGTTCGGCCACGAAGCTGCGGTCGATTTTCAGCCTGTCGAACGGCAGCGATCGAAGTTGTGACAGGCTGGAATAGCCAGTGCCGAAATCGTCCAGGCTGATGCGAATGCCCTGATTTTTCAGGCTGGTGACGATGGTCCGCACGCCGCCGATATTCTCGTGAAGGCAGCTTTCGGTGATTTCGATTTCCAGCCGGCTGGGCGGAAACTGGGCATCGAGCAGCAAGCGCAGCAGCTTTTGGGCAAACCAAGGATCGCGCAACTGCAACGGGGAAATATTGACCGAAAGTGTAAGTTCCGCGTCCCATTCGCGGGCCTCCACCAGCGCCTGCCGGATAAGGGATTCCGAAAGATCGGCGATCACGTCGATATCTTCGGCAATGGGGATGAACACTTCGGGCGTCACCAGCCCGAATCGCGGCGAATGCCACCGCGCCAGCATTTCAAAACCAACCAGTTTGCCGGTGGCGAGATCGATCTGCTGCTCGAAATAAGGAACGAATTCGCCGGCGGGTATTCCGCGGCGGATACCCATTTCCAGTTCCGCGCGATGGCGCAACTCGCTTTCCATGCGTTCTTCGAACCAGAAATATCGGTTCCGGCCGCGATTCTTCGCCTGATACATGGCGATATCCGCGCGGTGCATCAGCGCATCGCTCCCCCCGGAGGCGGGTGCGCCATCGTCCCCCCTGCTGCTGGCTATGCCGATGGAAACGGTCGCTTCGATATGCAGGCCATCGCCCCCGATCGGGCGGGAAAGGATGCCGGTCAGATCGTCGGCCAGCCGGTCGATCACCTCGCGCTGATCCGGCTCGTAGCTGAGCGCACAGACGAATTCATCGCCGCCGATACGGGCGATTACCGCATCCCCGGGAAGGTTTTCGACAAGCCGCGTGGCCACTTCACGCAGCACGCGGTCGCCGGTTGCATGACCATTCAGGTCATTGATCTGCTTGAAATTATCCAGATCCAGCATCAGAACGGCCACGTCCCTGTGGCGGGCTTCCGCGCTTTGCAGCAGGGCTTCGATAGCTGGTCCGCCACTGCGGCGATTGAGGCAGCCGGTCAGCGCATCGCGCGAAGCCAGTTCCTGTGCCAACGCTTCGGCCTTGCGTCGCTCCGCAATTTCCCGATTGAGGTCGCGATAGCGGCGCCAGCCGAAGATCAGCAGCGCGATATTGAGCAGGACGGCATTGGTGAGCAGCATGTTGGGACCGCCCCCCGTTCCCGCCATGGCGCGCACGATCTCGGGCATCACGGTGCCACCAGTGGCGATGAACAGGATTATGGAGGCGACGGCGATGCCCAGCGCGATGATATCACGCTCGGCCGCGCCGAAACCGCGCGGTGTGTTCGACTGTTCGCTGTCCCGTCGATCCGCCAAGACGCCTGCCCCTCGATCAGGCTCGGCTTATGACGTGGTCATGTTCAATTTTCGGTTAATTGCGCGAACGAATTACCCACGATAGTGCGCTTTTTAAGGAGGAACTCGATGCCCGTTCAATATTGGCTGATAAAATCAGAACCTGCGGCCTATTCTTGGGAAGATTTACAGAAGGACGGGGAAACATTGTGGGACGGTGTTCGCAACCACCGGGCAGCGAACAACCTGCGCACGATGAAGAAGGGGGATCGCGCGTTTTTCTATCATTCCGTAACCGGCAAGGAGATTGTCGGCATCGCAGAGGTGAGCGAGCCGGGCCTGACGGATCCCAAAGACAGCAATTGGGCGGCGGTGAAGTTCAAGCCGGTTCGCACGTTGGAACGCCCCGTGACGCTGGCGGAAATCAAGGCCGATCCCAAGCTGGAAGGTATCGAACTGGTCCGGCTGTCGCGCCTTTCCGTCGCGGAGATCACATCGGGGGAGTGGGACAGAGTGCAGGAACTCGCGAAGAGCTGAAGCGCACGGGTGTTGCGAGTGGCAGGGCCGGGTTAACCGTCGGCGCGCAGACCGCTGACGGTGGCTCCGCCCGCGCTCAATTGTTCGATATTCACGAGGCAATGCAGCAGGCGGATACCCTTGCGACCGGCGGCTTCTGCCAGTGTGTTGCCGAAAGACTCCGTTGTCTCAACGCGCTTTGCCCAGCCGCCGAAGCTTTCGGCGAAGGCTGCGAAATCCGGGTTCTTCAACTCTGTGGCCGATACTCGTCCGGGATAGGCTCTTTCCTGATGCATGCGAATCGTGCCGTAGGCCCCGTTGTCGATCACGAAGACGATCATGTCGCAGTGGTATTGCGCGGCGGTGGCCAGTTCCTGTGCGGTCATCAGGAAATCGCCGTCGCCCGCCACCGCGACGACGCAGCGATCAGGAAAGCGCAAGGACGCGGCGACTGCCGCAGGTATCCCATAACCCATCGCGCCCGCTGTCGGCGCAAGCTGAGAGGGGTATCCGGAATAGGGCCAGTATCGATGCCACCAGCCTGAGAAATTGCCTGCCCCGTTGCAGACGATCGCATCAGCCGGCAGCGTTTCCCGCGCCATGGCAAGGCAACCCGCCAGATCGAGCGTGTAGCGGCCTTTCACGGGGGTCGACCATTCGGTCCATTCGCGATGCGCCTGCGCGCCCGCATCGAACGGGGTCACGTCGCTGTCTTCCCACAATGCAGCGCTTTCCGCGAATTCACCCATGTCAGAGCAAATGGCCAGATCGGTGCGATATACGCTGTTCAACTCATCAGGGTCCGGATGCACGTGGATCAGCGTCTGACCGGGATGTTCAGGTGTAATCAGCGCATAGCCATCGGTTGTCGCCTCACCCAGACGTGCGCCGACCGCCAGCACGAGATCGGCAGATCGGATGCGCTCCACAAGACGGGGATTCGGGCCATAACCCAGATTGCCCGCATAGACGGCGGACTCAGGTGCGATCGCGTCCTGCCTGCGGAACGCGGTGGCTACCGGGAGGCCGATTCTTTCGGCGAACTGGCCGAAGTATTCGCGGGCCTTGCTTCCCCAGCCAGCGCCGCCGACCACGGCGATCGGGGCTGCCGCATCGTCCAGCATGGCCATCATGGTCGCCAGTGCGTCGGGGCAGGGCGCTTGTGCGGGACGGTGGACAAAGGGGCGGGGGGCTGCGGCCAGTCCGCCTTCGTGCAGCATGTCTTCCGGCAGGGCCAGCACGACGGGGCCGGGCCGCCCTGATATCGCAGTGGCATATGCGCGCGCGACGTATTCAGGGATGCGTGACGCGTCATCGATTCGCGCTGACCACTTCGCGATCGGTGCGAAGAACGCTGGAAAATCGATCTCCTGAAATCCCTCCCGGTCACGCATGCCACGGTCAACATCGCCTATGAACAGGATCATCGGCTGCGAATCCTGAAACGCCACATGCACGCCGATGCTGGCATTGGTCGCACCAGGGCCGCGAGTGACGAAGGCCACACCAGGCCGCCCACTGCCTGCCGCATTCATCGCGCCATCGGCGCAGGCCATGAAAGCGGCACCGCCTTCATGCCGGCAGATCACTGTCTGGATATCCGCGCGATCACGCAGGGCATCCAGTACGGGAAGGAAGCTCTCACCGGGAACGGTAAACACCCGGTCACACCCCTGGGCGGCGAGGCAATCGACCAGCAGGTGCGAGGCGACGGGCAGGCGTGATGCTGTGGCCATCGTTTCATGGATTAACCCTTAAGGGGCCATTCCGCCAGCCCTGTCCCTGCTGTGGACATGTTTCAGGCGTCGGGTGCCAAATGGTTACCAGCGCGTTAACTTGCCATGGTGCGCCGTTCCCTTGTCCTGACCGACGAAACCGCCCGGCACCCCTTTCGGGCTACGTTGCCTCCGCATGTGCGTGGCATCCGGGCGGAGGAGATCGAACCGCGCGCACCCTGGCGTCAGCGGATTTTGTCGGATGTTCGCGGTTTTGCGCAGATCTATTGCGCCAGTTTCGTGGCGGTTCTGACGTTCATTTACTGACCGGGCATTTACTGATCGGGTAACGCGCGCGGTCTGCTTCAGGCCGCAGCCAGCGCCATCTTCTCTGCTTTGTAGAGCTTCAGGCCAAGCCACGCGGAAACCAGGCACATCACCGCGCTCAGCAGCAGTTGCTCGACCAGTGGGATGCCTACTGCGCTCAATCCCAGCGCAATCAGCGATCCTATCACCATGGCGCCCGAATTGACGATGTTGTTGGCCGCCACCGTGCGCGAGGCCTGCGACTGATCGCACTTGGTGGTCAGGAAGGCATAGAGCGGAACGACGAACATCCCCCCCGAAACAGCAATGAGCAGCAGCGTGAACAGGACGAGAGGGGCGAGAGGCTGGGCAATGAATTCGCCCACGCTCATCAGCCCGGTATGCGCCACGCCCATCGACCATTCGTGGCAGACAAACCAGAATGCCGCCACGAAGGCACCCATGAACATCACCGATACCGGTGCGTAGCGGGCGGAAACTTCACCCTTCAACAGAGCGTTGATCGCCACCGATCCGATAGCCACACCGATGGAGAAGATGACCAGAAACAGGCTGGCCACTTCCTTGCTGGCCATCAGGACGTTCTTTGCCAGCGGCGGGAACTGGATGAACAGCACCGCCCCGATCGTCCAGAAGAAGCTGATCGCGATGATCGCGTAGAACACTTCCGGGATGCGCATCGTGTTGCGCACCAGCTTGATCGAGGAACCCACAGTCCAGAACAGGAATACCGGCAGCGCCATCAATGGCCGCAACAGGCCCGTGAACGAATTCCGCAGCCGGGCGAGACTGGTGAGCGACGCGAAATCGTCCGGGTCCTCGACGGCCGTCGGGGGTGCAGGCGGCACTTGGCGGCTGGTCAGATATCCGGTCAGCGCCGTTATCACTACCAGCACCGCCGCCAGGTCGACACGGATGAAACCGGCGATGATCGTACCCGCGAGAATGGCGATATAAGTTCCCGCTTCCACCAGCCCGGTTCCGGCCAGCACCTCTTCCCTTTTTAGATGCTGGGGCAGGATCGCGTATTTGATCGGGCCGAAGAAGGTGGAATGCACCCCCATCGCCAGAATCGCCGCCAGCATCAGGGGAATGGCGACCGATGCTGTCAGAGAGCCTTGCCACGCCAGCAGCAGGCCCGCACCGCCGACCATCATGATGCCGATTTCCGCCGCTTTCACGCAGCGAATGATCTTTGCCTTGTCGCGCATGTCGGCCAGTTGGCCAGCCAGCGCGGACAAAAGGAAGAACGGCAGGATGAACAGGGCAGAGGCAACGGCGCTGAACTGCGCCTCCGCCGCCTCGGAACTGTAGACGCTGTAAACCGCGAACAGCACTGCCGTGGTCTTGAACAGATTGTCGTTGAAAGCATTCAGCAGCTGCGTCGCGAACAGCGGCAGGAAGCGGCGTTGCCGCAGCAGATAAGTCGATGTCAGCATGCTGCCCTGTGCGTTTCTCGCGGGTGACTTAGCGGAGTGACAATTAACGACAAGCGTTTCATCCGCTTTTTCCCGGCCGCGCATCGCGCTAGGAGATGTCAGGATGTTGACATTGCCTAACCTGCTGACGCTGTCACGAATCGTGGCCCTGCCGCTGCTCGCCTTCCTGCTGTGGTGGCCGGGATGGCATTTTGGCTACGGCCTCGCCTTTGGCCTTTACTGCCTCATGGGCATCACGGATTATTTCGACGGTTATCTGGCACGGTCCAGCGGTACTGTGTCGAAACTAGGCGTTTTCCTCGATCCGATTGCCGACAAGATCATGGTGGCGGTCGTGATATTGGTGCTCACCGCGCAGGGTTATCTGCGGGGCCCCTATGTGGGCGACATGCACGTTATTGCCGGGCTGATCATTCTGGTGCGCGAGATTGCCGTTTCCGGCTTGCGCGAATTTCTCGGTGGCCTGCAGGTTTCCATGCCGGTCTCACGACTGGCGAAGTGGAAGACGACGTTTCAGATGGTTGCGCTGGGCGCGCTGATCCTTGGCGCTGCGCTTCCCGCGATGCCTTGGATTCACCTCGTGGGTCTTGGTTCGCTGTGGGTGGCCGCCGTGCTGACGCTGGTCACCGGCTGGGACTACCTCCGCGTCGGTCTGAAACATATGGATTGACCGGGCCTGTCTGGCCCATCTCCGGAACAGCACGGCCCATCGCCGTCCGTGCCGGATGCACAGACATTGTCGTCATCTGCGAAGCGGGAAGTGCGGGCAATTCTCATGGCGCAAACCCCGGGAATCGGCGGACGCGGAGGTTCCTGGGGCCGGAGGAAGCCCTTCGGGTCGCATAGCCGGCGGGCGGTCGCTCGACCGCACGGCCTCCGCGCCCACCACGGAGAAGTTCAGCCCTTCCGCAAATCCTGCGCGAGCATCCGAAATTCTTCCGCGCGTGGTGAATTCTTTCGCCATATCAACGCGATCTCTCGCGAGGCGTTGCGCGCTTTTAGAGGGCGGGCGACCACGTTGGTTTCGTGGAGAATTCCGGCTTCGAGCGCCATTTCCGGCAACATCGTGAGGCCAAGGCCGTTATCGACCATCTGCACCAGAGTGTGCAGCGAAGTGCCGATCATTGCCGCTGATCCGCGAAGCTCCGGGCGGTTGCATGCGCTAAGAGCATGTTCCTTCAAGCAATGCCCGTCTTCCAGCAAAAGCAGTCGGCCTTCGTCGATCATTGCAGGGGGAATGGCCTCGGGCGGATCGCGCGGATCGTCTTTCGGAAAGGCGACGTAGAGCCGATCGTCGCGGATATGCTCCACCTCGACCTCTCCGGTCGCGAAGGGGAGGGCGAGCAACACGCAGTCCGCGCGGCCGTGATGCAGTGATTCTACCGCATCGCCGCTCACTTCCTCGCGCAGGAACAGCTTCAGCTTGGGGCGTTCGCGCCGCAGGCGTGGCAGGATATGCGGGAGGAAGAACGGCGCGATCGTGGGAATCACGCTCATCCTCAATTCGCCAGACAGCGGCTTGCCACTGGCCTGCACAAGATCCGACAGTTCCTCCGCCTCGCGCAGCAGGCGATGGGCCTTGTCCACCACGGCATTGCCCAGCGGGGTAAACCGCACAACACGCCGGCTGCGTTCGACCAGCGTCACCCCCAGCAGCGATTCGAGCTCTCGTAGTCCCGCCGACAGTGTCGATTGCGAGACGAAGCAGGCTTCCGCCGCGCGGCCGAAGTGGCCGTATTCATGCAGTGCCACGAGGTATTGCAGCTGCTTGATGGTTGGGAGGTATGTGGACATCGCCGGGCCTAGATAGGGTCTGACTCGGGAAAACGTGAATCCGGCGGGCACACGGGGCGGCGACCGGGATGGATCACGCCGCCGCCTGCTCCTCGTCGTCGTCAGCGGTTTCACCGATGCGCGTCATCTTCAGGCGGCCATCCTCGACGCCGAAGCCGAGCTTGCCTTCCACCAGTTCCAGCGCATCGCGGCCGAATACTTCGTAACGCCAGCCTTCCAGCACCGGCAGCGAACGTACGCCCGCGGCCAGTGCCTCCAGTTCGTCAGAACGGGTGAGCAGGCGCGCCGCCACGTCGATTTCGCGCGTGCGAATCTTCAGCAACAGCTTGAGCAGGTCCGCCACCAGGGCGCCTTCCTTCCCCAGCGGGGCGCCGCGCTTCGGCTTCTCGGGCATCTCATCGTCAGGCAGCGGTTCGGCATCGCGCAATACGCGCATCAGCCGACGGCCGATGTCATTATCTTTCCATGCCTGGCTAAGGCCACGAACCTTGACCAGTTCCTCCTGCTTTTTAGGCGGATGGCTGGCGAGATCGGCCAGTGTTTCATCCCGCATGATGCGCCCGCGCGGAATGTCCTTCTGCTGCGCTTCCGTCTCGCGCCATCCAGCCAACGCCTTCAGGCGACCAAGCACCTGAGCATTACGGCTGGGCGCGCGAATACGGTGCCATGCGGTATCGATATCGTTGGCGTAGTGACCCGGATCGGCGAGCTTATCCATCTCCGCATTCAGCCATTCCCCCCGACCGGTCTTTATCAGCTTCTTCAGAAGCTTGGGGAATATCCGCGCCAAATAGGTCACGTCGCCAATGGCGTATTCGATCTGCCGTTCCGTCAGCGGGCGGCGGCTCCAGTCGGTGAAGCGGGCGCCTTTATCGATCGTCTTGTTCAGCCAGCTTTCGACCAGATTGGCGTAACCGATCTGTTCCGACTGGCTGACCGCCATCATTGCGATCTGCGTGTCGAAGATCGGGTGCGGGGTCTTGCCGGTCAGGTTGTAGATGATTTCAACATCCTGCCCTCCCGCGTGGAAGACCTTCAGCACGTCTTCGTTTTCGGTCAGCAGTTCCAGCAGCGGCGCAAGGTCGATGCCTTCAGCCAGCGGGTCGATCGCGGCCGCCTCTTCCTCGTTGCCGACCTGCACCAGGCACAGCAAAGGGTAATAGGTGTTCTCGCGCATAAATTCGGTGTCGACGGTGATGAAGTCTGACTTCGCCAGCCTGTCGCAGAAATCGGCGAGTTCCTCTGTTGTCGTTATCAGCGGGTGTATCTTCATCTTCGGTTTTCTATAAGGCGGCGGCAATGACCTGGGGGCGGCTTGACAAGCGGGCGGTCATCCCCTGTTAGCGCCGGCTCCCTAGCGCCATAGTCCGCGAAACGGAAAGAGTCTCGATGCACGCCTACCGTTCCCACAACTGTGCTGCCCTGCGGCCCGAAAATGTCGGACAAACGGTCCGCCTGTCCGGCTGGGTTCACCGCAAACGTGACCATGGCGGCGTGCTGTTCGTCGATCTGCGCGATCATTACGGAATTACGCAGATCGTGTGCGATTCCGATTCCCCCGCGCTGGAAGTTCTCGAGCACCTGCGCGTGGAAAGCGTGGTCACGATCGATGGCGAGGTCAAGGCTCGCGCCGGAGAGACCGTGAATGCCAACCTGCCGACCGGCGGGATCGAGGTCTATGCCCGCGCCGCCGAAGTGCAGAGCAGGGCGGAAGAACTGCCGCTGCCCGTGGCCGGTGAACAGGAATATCCGGAGGAAATCCGCCTCAAATATCGCTTCATCGATTTGCGGCGCGAAACGATGCACCGGAACATCATGCTGCGTTCGCAGGTGATTTCCAGCCTTCGCCGCCGGATGCAGGATCAGGGGTTCACCGAATTCCAGACGCCGATTCTGGGTGCGTCCAGCCCGGAAGGCGCGCGCGACTATCTGGTGCCGAGCCGCCTTCATCCAGGCCGTTTCTACGCGCTTCCGCAGGCGCCGCAGATGTTCAAGCAGCTGCTGATGGTCGCGGGTTTCGATCGCTATTTCCAGATCGCGCCGTGTTTCCGCGACGAAGATCTGCGGGCAGACCGCAGCCCGGAATTCTACCAGCTCGATTTCGAGATGAGCTTCGTGACGCAGGACGATGTGTTCGAAGCGATCGAACCCGTGCTGGCAGGCGTGTTCGAGGAATTTTCCGGCGGCAAGAGTGTGACTCCGGCCGGAACGTTCCCGCGCATCCCCTATCGCGAGGCGATGCTTAAATACGGTTCGGACAAGCCGGACCTTCGCAATCCGCTGATCATCACGGATACTTCGCATCACTTCACGCAGTCCGGTTTCGGCCTGTTCGAGAAGATCGTCGGTTCAGGCGGCGTGGTCCGCGCAATCCCGGCGCCCGCAACGCACGAGAAGAGCCGCAAGTTCTTCGACGACATGAACGAATGGGCGCGACGCGAAGGTTTTGCCGGGCTGGGCTACGTCACCCGCAAGCAGGGTGAATTCGGCGGTCCGATCGCCAAGAATCACGGCCCGGAGAACATGGCGAAGCTCTATGAAGAGCTGGGCCTTGGCGAGAACGACGGACTGTTTTTCGCTGCGGGCAAAGAAAAGGAAGCGGTCAAGCTGGCCGGCGCCGCGCGCACCCGCGTGGGCGAGGAACTGGGCCTGATCGAGCCTGATTGCTTCAAGTTCTGCTGGATCGTCGATTTTCCGATGTTCGAATACGACGAAGACGCGAAGAAGGTCGATTTCAGCCACAATCCGTTTTCCATGCCGCAGGGTGGGATGGAAGCGCTGGAGTCGCGGGATCCGCTGGATATCCTCGCGTGGCAGTATGACATCGTCTGCAACGGCTACGAATTGTCGAGCGGCGCAATCCGGAACCATCGCCCTGAAATCATGTACAAGGCGTTCGAGGTCGCCGGGTATTCGCGTGAGGATGTGGACGCAAACTTCTCTGGCATGATCGAGGCGTTCAAGCTGGGCGCTCCGCCGCACGGCGGTTCCGCGCCGGGCATCGACCGTATCGTCATGCTGCTGGCGGATGAGCCCAATATTCGCGAGGTCATTGCTTTCCCGCTTAACCAGCGTGCGCAGGACCTGATGATGGGGGCGCCGAGCGAAGTCAGTGCACGGCAGCAGCGCGATGTGCATATCCGCACAATCGAACCGCCCAAGCCGGCGGCGTCAGATTCGTAATCGGGTAAATCCCTCTCTCCACCTGAGCGGAGAGAGGGATCTGAATGCCTTTTAGTTCGCCTGGGGCGCTGCTGCCGATGCGTTTTCCGGCAGACCGCCAAGCTGAGTGACCAGCTTCGTATAGGCGTCGAGGTAGGCAAGCACGATTACCTGCCCGATTTCGGTATTCTGGTAGCCGCTTGCCCCTGCTCCGGCGAAGCCACTCCACCATCCGCCACCGGCGCTGCCGCCGAAGGACAGGTCAGACTTGCGGGCGTATCCTTCGGTCAGGGCTTCTTCCACGGTGGTACGGGCATTCACGATCACCAGCGTGACGTTGGCTTCCTTTTTCCTGACATTGATACCGCCGGCAACCCGGCCAGCGAAACCACCCAGAAGGCCGCCCGCGATGGCGCCGATTCCGCCTCCGCCGCTGTTACTGTTGCCACTGATGATATCCGGCTGAAGGAAATAGTCAGCGGCTTTGACCTGCCCGCCGCCGATGTTGGAGCCTTCCTGAAGCTCTCCCTGATCGGCCAGCGCCCTTTCCATCGCCCGGTTTTGCAGGCCGCGGCCACGGTTGACCATGGTAAAGCAACCGGATTGCTGGATGAACACCCGCAACACCGCTTCGGGGCTGCCGAGATTGAATTCGCGCCACCACTGATCGTCTGGTTCCACGATTGCGACCGTGCCGAGATTACGGGTGCAACGCGGAATTTCCGCGGTTCCACGTGACTGAGCCTGCCGTCCGGACGATTCGTTCTGAGCCACTGTCGGCGTTGCCGCAGCCAGGCTGCCCACTGCGAATGTGGCGATAATCTTCTTCAAAATCATGGATATCCCTCATCGAACGCATAGCCATTGGCGACCCATCGCAATGATGCTTCGCCGAAGGGGACCACATAGCCTGTGGGAAAATCTTCGCTACGGAATAGCGCGCATGTCACGCAAAGTTGCATTCCCAGGGCACTTGCCAGCTACCGCGCCGTTCATTAGGGCGACAGCAATTCAACCCCGTTTCGAGAGGGCAATTTCATGAGCGACACCGCCGATCGCGTGAAGAAGATCGTCGTCGAGCACCTCGGCGTCGAGGAAGACAAGGTCACGCCGGACGCGAGCTTCATCGACGATCTGGGCGCTGACAGCCTCGACATCGTTGAGCTGGTAATGGCGTTTGAGGAAGAGTTTGGGGTGGAAATCCCTGACGATGCGGCCGAGAAGATCAATACGGTCGGCGACGCCAACAAGTATATCGAAGAGCACAAGGGCTAACGCCCGCTCGCAGTTACCCGTTCGCCCCGCGCGGGCGCTTTGCAAACGGGCTAGGACAGGCTCAGCCCGATACGGGTTGGGCCTGTTTTTTTCCGGAGAGTGTGTATGCGTCGAGTGGTCGTAACCGGTCTGGGCCTCGTCACCCCCTTGGGCAGCGATGTGGAAACCACCTGGGCGAACATTCTTGCCAGCAAGAGCGGAATCGGTCCGATCACCCGCTTCGATGCCAGCGACCAGAAGTGCCGTATCGCGGGCGAGGTAAAGCCGCCCGAACACGAATATGGCTTCGATCCGAACAAGCGAGTCGATCACAAGGTCCAGCGTCAGGTCGATCCGTTCATCGTCTATGGCCTCGATGCAGCCGGTCAGGCGATCGAGGATGCGGGCCTGCTGGAGATGGATGATGCCACGCGGCTTCGTGCGGGTGTTTCCATCGGTTCGGGAATCGGCGGGCTTCCAGGAATCGAAAGCGAAAGCCTGCTGCTGGCTGAAAAGGGGCCGGGGCGGGTCAGCCCGCACTTCGTGCATGGCCGCCTGATCAACCTGATTTCCGGCCAGGTCAGCATCAAGTACGGGCTGAAGGGGCCGAACCACGCGGTCGTTACCGCCTGTTCAACCGGCGCGCATTCGATCGGTGACGCGGCGCGGATGATTCGCGATGACGATGCGGACATCATGTTGGCGGGCGGTGCGGAAGCGACGATCTGCCCCATCGGCATCGCCGGCTTCGCGCAGGCGCGCGCGCTGAATATGACTTACAATGATCGCCCGGAACAGGCGAGCCGCCCCTATGACCGCGACCGTGACGGTTTCGTCATGGGCGAGGGCGCGGGCGTGGTCGTGCTCGAAGAATACGAGCATGCGAAGGCTCGCGGCGCGAAGATCTATGCCGAAGTGGTCGGTTATGGCCTTTCAGGCGATGCCTATCACGTCACCGCGCCCGATCCGGAAATGGACGGCGCCTT
The DNA here is from genome assembly GCA_035555595.1 of Croceibacterium sp. Classification (GTDB taxonomy): domain Bacteria; phylum Pseudomonadota; class Alphaproteobacteria; order Sphingomonadales; family Sphingomonadaceae; genus Croceibacterium_A. Next base: position 46,858 of record DATMGK010000079.1, read on the forward strand.
CCGCTCCATGAGCGCGGCGCTGAAGAAGGCGGGGATGACCCCGGATGATATCGACTACATCAACGCCCATGGCACCTCGACCATGGCCGACACGATCGAACTGGGCGCGGTGAAGCGTCTGTTCGGACCGGCGATGGAGAACGTTTCGATGAGTTCGACCAAGTCGGCCATTGGCCATCTGCTTGGCGGCGCGGGCGCGGTCGAATCGATTTTCTGCATCCTCGCGATCCGTGATCAGATCGTTCCGCCGACACTCAATCTGGATAATCCCGACGAAGGCACCGAAGGCGCGGATCTGGTTCCTCACAAGGCGAAGAAGCGTCAGGTGCGGGCGGCGCTTAACAACAGCTTCGGTTTCGGCGGCACGAATGCCAGCCTGATCGTCAAGGCGATCGACTGACATGGCGCGGCGCGGCTGCGTTCTCGCGGCCGCGATCGGCCTGCTCGTTCTTCTCGCGGTTCCATTCACCATTGGCTGGAGCTGGTGGGGGGGGAGTGCCGTGGAAGAAGACACGGCATTCGTCGTGCCGTCGGGTTCCTCGCTGACTTCTGTGGCGCGCAAGCTTGAGGAAGAGGGGCTGGTCGGATCGGCTGACGGCTTCCTGATGCGGGCCAAGGTTTTTGGCAGCGCTGATCCCGTGAAGGCCGGCGAGTTCATGCTGCCCGCCGGTTCCAGCGCGGCGACGATTCTGGACACTTTGCAGCATGGGGAGGCGATCCGCCGTTTCGTCACCGTGCCGGAAGGCCTGCCATCAATCATGGTGTGGGAACGGCTGATGGCGGAGCCGCTGCTGACCGGCGATGTCGCGGTGCCGGATGAAGGCACAGTGCTGCCCGAAAGCTATGATTTCGAGCGTGGCGAGACACGCGCGGCCGTGCTTGAGCGGATGCAGAAGGCGATGACCGATACTGTTGCCGCGCTCTGGCCGAAGCGTTCGCCCAATACTGTTGCAAAAACCCCTGCTGAGGCGGTGACGCTGGCTTCCATCGTGGAGAAGGAAACTGGCGTGGCGAGCGAGCGGCGCATGGTGGCCGGGCTTTATTCCAACCGTGTGCGACAGGGGATGATGTTGCAGGCTGATCCGACGATCATCTACCCGATCACGAAGGGAAAGCCGCTGGGCCGCCGGATTCGCCAGTCGGAAATCCGCGCGGTGAACGGATACAACACTTATACCATGGTTGGCCTGCCTAGCGGCCCGATAACGAACCCTGGCCGCGCTTCCATCGATGCGGTGCTGAACCCGGAAAAGACCGACGCCCTTTTTATGGTCGCCGACGGCAAGGGAGGGCACGTTTTCGCCGCCACGCTGGCCGAACATAATGCCAATGTTGCCCGTTGGTTCGCCATTCGGCGAGAACGAGGTGAAATGTAGTTCTGATGGCGGTTGACCGCGCGTCAGCCCGGCCCTAAATGCGCCGCCTGCCGGCGCGTTGCCAACCGCCGGATGCCCTTGGGGCGGAGTAGCTCAGCCGGTTAGAGCAGCGGAATCATAATCCGCGTGTCGGGGGTTCGAGTCCCTCCTCCGCTACCATCCATTCTATTCAGTCTTGCGAGGGTTCCCGCGGCTCTTTGCCCGCATGAGGAACATTGTGTTGCTACGCGGCGCGTGCGGCCATAAAGCCGCGTGATCGGCGGAAACAACGCGAAACGGCCACCTTGATCCTCTCCCCGTTCGAATGGACTATCGCCAAGCGCTACATGCTTCCCGGGCGCGGCGAGGCGGTGATCGCGCTTGTCGCCTCGATCAGCATCGGCGTCGTCATGCTCTCAGTCGCCATGCTGGTGATCGTGATGAGTGTGATGAACGGCTTTCGGGCCGAGTTGCTGGATAAGATCGTCGGCCTCAACGGCCATGCCATCATCCAGGGTTACGGCAACCGTCTGGATAACTGGGAAGCGATTCTGGAAGATACCCGAAAGACGCCCGGAGTCGTCAATGCTTCCCCGTTGATTGATCAGCCGCTGCTGGGCACTTTCAACGGCCGCGTGGAGGCCGTGGTGATACGCGGTAACACTCCCGAGGATATCCAGAAGCTGGCGCCGAACGTGCTGGCGGGCAACCTTTCGGCCCTGCAACCGGATGAGATGAACGTCGCCATCGGTTCCCGCCTTGCCGCCAATCTCGGCGCGCGGCTGGGCGATACGATCACCATCGTCAATCCGCAGGGCCGCTCTACGCCGTTCGGCACCATGCCGCGTCAGGTGGGCTACACTGTCGCCGCCATCTTCGAGGTCGGCGTCTATGACTATGACGAAGCCTTCGTGGTCATGCCGATCCCGGTTGCGCAAACGCTTCTGCTGGCAGGCGATTCGATCTGGATGATCGAAGTTACGACCAATGATGCTGACAAGGTGGGGCAGATCCTCGCCCCACTGGCGGACAAGTTGCAGGGGCAAGCCACGGTAACGGATTGGAAGACGATCAATTCCACCCTGTTCGAAGCCTTGCAGGTGGAACGAGTGGCGATGTTCTTTGCCCTGTCGATCATCGTATTGGTGGCGGCGTTCAATATCCTGTCGTCGCTGGTCATGCTGGTGCGGTCTAAAACGCGCGACATCGCGATCCTGCGAACGATGGGGGCTACGCGGAAAAGCCTGCTGAAGATATTCGTCACCACCGGTTCGGTAATCGGCGCGATCGGGACGTTGGCCGGGCTGGCGTTGGGCTTCCTCGTGCTGTTGTTCCGCCAGCCGATCGTGCGCGGCATAGAATTGATTACGGGGCAAAATCTGTGGGACCCGCAGATTCGCTTCCTTACCGAATTACCGGCAAAGACCGATCCGTTCGAAGTGCTGCTGATCTGCGCGATGGCGATGGGCCTCAGCTTCCTTGCCACGCTCTATCCAGCTTATCGCGCCGCAGGAACCGATCCGGTGCAGGTGCTGCGTTATGAGTGATCCCATCGTCCGCCTGACCGGGCTGACCCGTTCGTTCGAACAGGGCGGCGAACGTATCGACGTGCTGCGCGGGGTGGACCTGACGATCCAGCCCGGTGAGATCGTTGCTCTGCTCGGGCCTTCCGGCACCGGCAAATCGACGCTGCTTCAGGCGGTCGGGCTACTTGAAGGTGGCTTTGGTGGCCGGATCGAGATTGCGGGCATTGATGCCACCGATCTGCCCTCTGGCGACCGAACGGCCTTGCGGCGCAATCATCTGGGCTTCGTGTACCAGTTCCACCACTTGTTGCCCGATTTCGCGGCGGACGAGAATGTCATGCTGCCGCAACTGGTTGCGGGGACGCCGCGCGCCGAGGCGTTGCAGCGGGGGCGTGAATTGCTTGGCTCACTGGGGTTGGAGCACAGGCTGACCCATCGGCCCAGCCAGCTTTCCGGCGGGGAGCAGCAGCGCGTGGCGGTGGCCCGGGCACTGGCCAACAAGCCCAAGCTGGTGCTGGCAGACGAGCCTACGGGCAATCTGGACGAGGTCACTTCGGAAAAGGTGCTCGGCCAGTTTCTGGAGCTGGTTCGCGGTCATGGCAGTGCGGCGCTGGTGGCGACGCATAATGAACGGCTGGCCGCCCGGATGGACCGCGTTGTGCGGCTTCACGACGGGGTGCTGCAATAGCGCCCCGTCGTTTGCCGTTGAACGTCAATTGGCGAGACGCGCCAATTCGCCTGCGTTGATCGAGGACACAGCCGCTTTCAGTTCATCGATGCTGGCGGCCTGACCTTCAGCTTGAACCATGAAGCGGTCACCCACGACGATCCCGTAGCTACCCCTTGAATCGGGTCTGTTCCATTCTTCCGTGACCATCGAATCGCCGTCACGATAGACACGTTCGTAACCATCGGCGTCTTCTTCGCTATGTTCGACGCCCATGGCGCTGGCGATGGCGGCAAAGCCTCCCATTGCCGCCATGTCGGTAACGCTGAGGTCGAAACGGCGATCGCCGGATTCATAGGTCGCTTCGGCCCGGCTGCCCACGCCCGTGCCCGTACTGGAGGTGGCAACCCGTGAGTAGGAGCCGACTGATGTCGGCAGCAGGGGGCTAAGTTGAGCGGGTGTTAGCGCCTTGATCTCGCCATCAGCCATCTGTTCCATGCGCTTGGTTGCTTCTTCGAGCCGCTGCGTATCGATGGAGCCTACGCCGGGTATGTTCAGCGAACCCGTGATCTCGCCATCCCGATCGATGGCGCCAATGCCGCCACCGCGCAGTCCGCCACCGAACAGCCCGGCAACCGATGTGGTGACCGCCGATACGACGAACATGAGCAGAATTGCCGCCAGCACTGTCACCGCGGTGTAGGCGAGCGCCTTGTCCTGCGGCACTTTCATGACCGGCGCCGCACCGGTGTAGAACAGGTAGAGGCTGTAGAGCGATGCCAGGATCGCCAGCACACCAAGGGACGGCACGAGCCCGAAAACGCCACCAACCCACGAAGCGGTTGCCGCATAGGCGACCCATTTGAATGCCTGTGTGCGATTGGCTTGTCCGCCGAACTTGGGGGCAAGGAAATCAGCGATTAGCGCCACTACTATCAGCGCCACCAGCGACGCGACGAACTGCACCACAGCGCCGGAAAGGCCCGCCATCAGGCCGGGCCGGTAAGTAAACCCGAACGCGCCGTAACCGAAAATCTGCCCGCCGATAAAAGCCGCGATCGGTCCGATGGCGATCAGAGGCAGGGCGTAACGTGCAATGATGTCGCCGGGTGAAGATGGTTCCGCTGCGACCACCGGCCACGTTTCCGCGGGCTTCAGCAGGATACCTTTGACCCTGTCGACCAGTCCGTTGGCCGTGTTTCCTGAATCTGTTTCCATCATCGGCTCCATCCCCTGTTACGATGCTTCAAATGCAGGAGCCTAGCAGAGCAGAATGAAAGATTTTTTCCAATGACCTCTTTGCAGGCTGTTTTCTCCCCAAAGTGGGGTGGGGCCGCTCTTGATTGAAAGGCGGCGCAGGCTAGTTTTCCTCTTATGGCTTTCGCTCCCTTCGTTCCGCTGCGCGTATTGTCGAGCTATTCGATGCTCGAAGGGGCCATCGATCCCAAGGCGATTGCCAAACTGGCGAAGGAGCGCGGCTTTCCGGCCATCGCCATGTGCGATCGCAACGGGCTCTATGGCGCGCCGGCTTTCGCCGCCGGCTGCCGGGCGGAAGGGGTGCAGCCGATCGTCGGCGTGCTGCTGGGCGTGGCGCGCGGGGATGAGGGGCCGATCGATTATCTGCCGCTTTACGCGCAGGATAGCGAGGGCTGGAACAACCTGTGCGATCTCGTCAGTCGCGCGCACCTCAATCGGCCGCCGGAACTGGAGCCACATGTTGCGCTGGCGGATATTGCTGGCCGTACGGACGGATTGATCGCGTTGACCGGGGCGGGGGAGGGAGCGGCCGCGCGCCTGCTCGCCGATAACAGGCCCGAACGGGCGCGGGCCATGCTGGAACGTCTGGCGGTTTTGTTTCCGGGGCGGCTCTATGTCGAACTGGCCCGGCGAGGTAATCCGGTAGAGGAAGCGGCCGAGGCTGATCTGGTCGATCTGGCCTACGCACTTGATCTGCCGCTGGTCGCGACAAATCCTGCCAGCTTCGGCGAACCGCACATGCACGCAGCGCACGACGCCATGCTGTGCATCGCGCATTCGACCCATATCGACAGCGCAGAGCGCCCTCGGTCGAGTGCCGAAGCGTTCGTCAAATCTGCGCAGTTGATGGAAGAGCTGTTCGCCGACGTGCCGGAAGCGACCGCTAACACTCTGGTCGTTGCGCAACGCTGCGCGTTCGCACCGCCCAAGCGCAAACCGATCCTGCCAAGCCTTGCGGGCGATCTGGAGGGCGAGGCGCGTATGCTGGCGGAAGACGCGCGCGCCGGTCTTTCCGTGCGTCTGGCGCGATATGAGGAACTGTCGGACGAGGACCGCCGCGTTTACGAAGAACGGCTGGAGTTCGAGATCGGCATCATCATCGGGATGGGCTTTCCCGGCTACTTCCTGATCGTTGCCGACTTTATCAAGTGGGCGAAGGCGCAGGGCATTCCCGTGGGGCCGGGGCGTGGATCGGGCGCGGGTTCACTCGTAGCGTGGTCGCTGACGATCACCGATCTCGATCCGATCCGGCTGGGTCTGCTGTTTGAACGCTTCCTCAACCCCGAACGTGTGTCGATGCCGGACTTCGACATCGATTTCTGTGAAACCCGCCGCGGTGAGGTGATCCGCTATGTCCAGGAACGATATGGGCATGACAAAGTCGCCCAGATCATCACCTTCGGCAAGTTGAAGGCGCGGGCGGTGCTGCGCGATACCGGGCGCATCCTGCAGATGAGCTATGGTCAGGTAGACCGGCTGTGCAAGATGGTGCCGAACCATCCCACCGATCCGTGGACGCTGCCGCGCGCGCTGAACGGCGCCGCCGATTTCCGGCGAGAGTACGATAACGATAACGAGGTGAAGCGGCTGGTCGATCTGGCTATGCAACTGGAAGGCTTCCCTCGCAATTCTTCCACCCACGCGGCGGGCGTAGTGATCGGTGACCGGCCGCTGAGCGAACTGGTGCCGCTCTATCGCGATCCGCGGTCCGACATGCCGGTCACGCAATTCGACATGAAGTTCGTCGAAGACGCGGGGCTGGTGAAGTTCGACTTTCTAGGCCTCAAGACCCTGTCGGTGCTGCGCAAGGCGGTTGACCTGCTGGCTGGCAGGGGCATCACAGTCGATCTGGATGCACTGCCGTGGGACGATGGACAGGTCTATGACCTGCTAAAGCGCGGCGATACGGTTGGTGTGTTCCAGCTGGAATCTGAAGGGATGCGCCGCACGCTCTCGGCAGTGAAACCCACCAATTTCGGTGACATTATCGCGCTGGTTTCACTCTATCGCCCCGGCCCGATGGATAACATCCCGCTGTTTGGCAAGCGCAAGAACGGCGAAGCGCCGATCGAATATCCGCATCAGAAGCTGGAAGGCATTTTGGCCGAAACATACGGAATCTTCGTCTATCAGGAACAGGTGATGCAGGCGGCGCAAATCCTCGCCGGCTATTCACTCGGCGACGCGGACTTGCTGCGCCGCGCGATGGGTAAGAAGATTCAGGCGGAAATGGATGCCCAGAGGGCGCGCTTCGTGGAAGGATGCGCCGAGGTAAGCGGCATTCAGACAAAGCAGGCGAACGAGCTGTTCGACTTGATCGACAAGTTTGCCGGATATGGCTTCAACAAGAGCCACGCGGCTGCCTATGCCTTGCTCAGCTATCAGACTGCGTGGCTGAAAACGCATTATCGCGAAGAATTTTATGCCGCGTCGATGTGCTTCGACATGCATCAGTCGGAAAAGCTGGCGGTATTCGTGGACGATTTGCGGCGTAGCGGCGTTGCGCTGCTCGGGCCTGATATGAACCATTCCGAAGCGGAATTTTCCGTGGAGCAGACGGAACATGGCCATGCCGTCCGCTATGGGCTCGCGGGTATCAAGGGCGTTGGCGAGAAGGCGATGGAACAGGTCGCTGCCGAGCGCGAGGCCAATGGCGATTTCGAGACGCTGGAGGATCTGTTCCGCCGGATGCCGCCCGGCGCAATGAACCGGAAGCAGCTGGAAGGGCTGGCCTCGGCGGGGGCTTTCGACGGCCTTGAGCCCAACAGGGCACGGGTTCTGGCCAACGCGGACATCCTGCTCGCAGTCAGTGACGCCGCTGTGCGAGAGCGTGAAAGTGGGCAGGCTGGCTTGTTCGGCGGGGAAGATCATACTGTGCCGGCCCTGCGCCTTGCGGGAACAGAGCCTTGGTCTCGTGCCGAACAGATGGCGGCGGAGCGGGAAGTGTTCGGCTTCTACTTCACCGCACATCCGGTGGAGCAGTACCGGGCGATTGCTTCCGCCAATGGCGCGCGCAGCTACGCCAGCATAATGGGATCGGGCATATCCGGGGGGCGGCAGGCTGCAGTGATGGCGGCCCTGATCGAAAACGTCAGTAAAGGGCGCACGCGCAAGGGAAGCGAGTTTATCCGCGCCGACTTTTCTGACAGTTCCGGCCAGTTCAGCGCTGCCTGTTTCGAGGAAGCGCTGGTGGAAAGTTTTCAGCGCTGGGCTGCTGACGGCGCCTGCGTGCTGCTCAATGTCGAGCTGGATTCACCCAGTCCTGAGGAACCACCGCGCATCACTGTTCGCGGTGCGAGACCGCTGGCTGAAGTACAGAGCGCCGCACGGATGGTTTTGAAGGCCGAGGTTTCGAGCGTGGATGCGCTGCGCGAGCTAAAGCTGGCGTTGGCACAGGGCGAAGCAGGGCGAGGTGAGGTGCTTATCCGGCTGATGATAAGAGAAGGCGAATGCCCCGAATTACGACTTGGGCGCGATTTCGAGCTTAAGGGCGAGCTTGCGGAAAGATTGGCGGAAGTAGAAGGGCTGTCGGGCATTTCGCTTACGCCAGAGCGCGGGGCCTCGCGCCTGCGTCTGGTAGCGTGACGGCATAAGGCTGGGGACCCAGATAGATGATTGCACTTCTCAAGGCTGTCGTGCTCGGCGCCGTTCTGGCCTTCGTGGTCGCGCTTTTTATCGGGTCCGGCGGCTCAAGTGGTGGAATGTTGAATGTGCACACGGTGGCCATTCAGGGCCATCAGTTCTTCTGGTCCTGGCCGCTTTTTCTGTTGGGCACGGGGATTTCGTTCGGATTGTTCCTGTTGATGGAATGACAGGAAGCGGTTCGTTCCTTCCGATGACGAAATGAAAGAAAAAGGGCCGGGAGATTTCTCTCCCGGCCCTTTCCGTATCAGGCTGAAGCCTTGCTTCGAGATTACCTGCCCGAACCCGGACCGTAGGTGATCTCGACGCGGCGGTTCTGCAGCTCGCGCACACCGTCGGCGGTGGGCACGCGCGGCTGGCTTTCGCCGAACGCCTGGCTGGTGATCCGCGCCGCGGGGATGCCACGACCGGTCAGGTAGGTCTGCACCGAAGCGTTACGACGCTCGGACAGACGCACGTTGTACTGGGTCGCACCCGAACGGTCGGCGTGACCGGCGAGCATGATCGCTGCCGTGCCGCAGTTCTGATACGCCGTGACAGCGTTGTTCAGGATGCCAGCCGCTTCCGGCGTGATGTCCGCCTTATCCCAATCGAAGAACACGATGTACGGGCCCTTGTTGCACTGCGCGACCGGCGGAGGCGGCGGAGGCGGAGGCGGCGGGGGAGGCGGCGGCGGC
>DATMGK010000080.1:0-4718 GCA_035555595.1 Croceibacterium sp.
GCGCGCTGGAAAACACGCCCGCGTCGCCACCAGCGCACCGTCTTCCCCGCGCATGCGCAGAAAGCGGGAATGCCCGCCCAGCGCCCGGATCCGCATGCCCAGTTCATAATCTTCGGTCAGCGAATCGACCTCGAACGGTCCGCCTGCACCTGCCTGTGCCGCAAGGATGCCCATCACCTTGCGCGAGAAACCGCAGCCCACCCCTGCCGCCGGCAGCGAAGCGGAAAGCGCCTCTCGAACGACCATCGCCTTGCCGTGCGATTCCGCGAACTCTTCACAGTAGTGGCTGCCGATCCAGCGCGATTGCCGCTGCGGTTCCGGCAAGACCGGAAGCTGCACGAAATCAGCATGTTCCAGCGTCTCGTCTATCAGGCTCAGCGCGGCAGGATCGACCATGTCTTCCGCGTCGTGCAGCACGATCATGCGGAATTCGCGCCCGATACGGGTCTCGTCATGTTCCATCGCGGCATAGATGCGATTCAGGCAATCCGCCTTGGTGGTAGGCCCCTTCTCGCCGTGAACCACGATCCTCACCCTGGGATCACCGCCCGATCCGCGCATCACGGCTTCCACCGTTTCGGGATCGTTGCGATAGCAGCCGACGTAAAGCGTCAACCCTTCGTGCGGCCACGCCGACAGCGCGTGAGCCACGGTAAATTCGATTACCCCGGCTTCCTGCCATGTCGGAATAAAAACCGCCGCCGGGCCGGAAAGCGGACGCGCCACGGTTTGCTCGCGCGAAAGGCGCCCAACGCCCGCGCGACCCGTCAGCTTCAGCCACAGCCAGCCGATATCGACCGCCAGTTCATCAACCGCGCCGATCAGAAAAAACGCGCTCGCAAACAGCAGCAGCTCGTACTCAGCCAGCGCCAGCCACTCGAGCGGCGTCAAAACCCCCACACAATCCCCCCACGGGATAACCCTTAACTTTTGTTGATGTACGGTGGCGGCCTCGCAGGCAAGAGGCAAACTTGCCGGAAATGATTGCAACCGCAGTCGAATTTCGAAAAAGGTGGGCCATGCCCCGCCCTAACCCGTTCGACAGCGCCATCCGGCCATTCCGCGCGCTTTTCGTCAGCGATGCTTTCGAAGGTCTGCTGCTCATTGCAGTCGCGGTGCTTGCGATCGTTGCCGCCAATTCACCGCTGGCGGAAAGCTATTTCCATTTGTTTCACGGCGAACTGGCGTGGACACCCATTCCCAAGCTCCACAACCTGCATCTGTGGATCAACGATGCGCTGATGGCGGTGTTCTTCTTCGTCGTCGGGCTTGAAGTTAAGCGGGAGATGATCGCCGGCAATCTGGCGGATGCGCGAATCCGGCGGCTCCCCGTGCTTGCCGCGATTGCAGGCATGGCCGCGCCGGCCGCGGTCTATTTCCTCATCGCGGGTCACGATGCCGCCCTCCAGCGCGGTTGGGCTATTCCCGCCGCCACCGATATCGCTTTCGCCATGGGCGTTGTCGGCCTGCTCGCCCACCGGGTGCCACCCGCCTTGCGCCTGTTCCTGCTGACAGTGGCGATCGTTGATGACATCGGCGCGGTGCTAGTGATCGCCTTCTTCTACACCACGGCGATAAAGTTCACCTGGTTGCTGGCCGCCCTTCTCGTGGTCGCGGCGATGATCGCGGTGAACCGCCTGCGGATTGAGCGTATATGGCCGTTTGTCCTCGGGGCGCTACTACTGTGGTTCTGTATCCTCAATTCCGGCATCCACGCCACCATCGCCGGGGTCGCCGCCGCCTTGACGGTGCCCATGCGGCGGCGCGATGGCCACAGCCTGCTGGAAACCATGGAACACGCGCTGGTGCGCTGGAATGCCTATCTGATCGTGCCGCTGTTCGGTTTCGCCAATGCCGGTGTGGCGCTGGGCCAGATCGGTATGAAGGCCCTGCTCGACCCCCTTCCGCTCGCCATCGGCGCGGGTCTGGTGTTCGGCAAACAGATCGGCATCTTCACCAGCGTGGTGGTCGCCGACCGGCTCGGTTTCGCCAGCCGCCCCGAAGGGTCCACCTGGACGCAAATCTGGGGCGCCAGCGTGTTGTGCGGGATAGGCTTTACGATGAGCCTGTTTATCGGCGCGCTCGCCTTCCCCAACAATCCGTTGCTGGTGGAGGAAGCTAAACTGGGCGTGCTTGGCGGTTCGCTGATTTCCGCCGTGCTAGGATACCTGATCCTGCGGCTGGCGCGTCAGTTGCCAACGCGCCAGCAGAACTGACGAAAGATCAGCCCTTCTTCGCTACCGGCGCATTCTCGCCCAGATCTTCGTACCAGGCTTCGACCGGCCCGTTCAGCTTGATCGTCAGCGGGCGGCCCTTGCGGTCCATGGTCTTGCCGGCCTGAACACGCACCCATCCTTCGGGAATCGAATATTCCTCGACGTTCGTGCGCACCACACCCTTGAAGCGGATGCCGATGCCGCGCTGCAGCTTTTCGGCGTCGAAATACTCGCTGGCCGGATCGATAGCGATCCGTTCGGGTGGCAAATCGGCAGCGGCGGTAGTGTTGGTCTCTTCGCTCATATCGCGCGCTTAGCTGGCCTTGGCGGAAAATCAATCCGGCGGCGGAGTTTCGGCTGGCGCCACATCGGGCTGTGGCGGGCTTTCGACAGGTGATCCACCAGGCCGGTCGAAATCCCCCTGATCGGGCGCGACTTCGTCAGGTGTTCGTCCCGGCTGATCATTGTCACGGCGCGTGGGCACAATCTCATCCGGCTGGCGCCCCGGATTATCCCGGTCGCCCCCACCCGTATTCGGATCGCCGCTCAGGAAATGGGCCGGCTGGGAACCGGGCGCATCGCGGTCGTTCGCGTCGTCAGCAAGGGCATCTTCATAGCGGTCCATGGGGCATGTTCCTTTCCCTTTTGCAACGCCCCGCCCCGCCGCCGCGTTCCATCGTGTCAGACCGTCTGCCGTGCCGCTTGCCCTTTCCAGCCCATACCGCTAACGGCGCTTCCCTGTTTCACAGGTATCGGTCATTGACCGGGCCCTGTTCGGATTCGTCGGGCCGCGGGCGTGGCGGAACTGGTAGACGCGCTGGATTTAGGTTCCAGTATCGCAAGATGTGGGGGTTCGAGTCCCTTCGCCCGCACCAGTTCCACTAGGCGCTGGCTTGGTTGAGGTTTGTTCGGAAGGCTTTGAAATGCAGATCGTCGAAACGGCCAATGAAGGGCTCAAGCGCGCCTATACGGTGAAGATCCCGGCCAAGGAAATTGCCGCACGGATCGATGCGGAAGTGAAAAAGGTTGCTCCGCAGGTGCGGATGCCCGGTTTCCGCCCGGGCAAGGTGCCCGCCAACCTGATCCGCAAAATGCATGGGGAGGCGCTCCACTCGGACGCTTTCAACGCCAGCGTTCGCGAATCGGTCGATACCCTGATGCGCGAAAAGAAGCTGCGCCCCGCGTTGCAGCCCAAGGTTGATCTTGGCGACGGCTATGCCGAAGGCAAGGATGCTGAACTGACAGTCGAACTGGAAGTTCTGCCTGAGATTGAGGCGCCCTCGGTCGATGGCCTCAAGCTGGAGCGGCTGACGGTAGCCGTGGCCGACGCTCAGGTTGACGAAGCGCTGGAACGTCTCGCTTCCAACCAGAAGAGCTACACCGACGCCCCGAAGACGAAGAAGTCTGCCGATGGCGATCAGTTGATCATCGATTTCGTCGGCCGCGTTGACGGTGTCGAATTCGAAGGCGGCAAGGCCGAAGGCGCGCCGCTGGTGATCGGTTCCGGCCAGTTCATCCCCGGCTTCGAAGAACAGCTCACCGGCCTGAAGACCGGCGACACCAAGACCATCAAGGTCACGTTCCCCGCTGATTATCCGGCCGCCGACCTGAAGGCGAAAGACGCCGAATTCGACGTGACCGTGCAGCAGGTGAAGGTGCCGGGCGAAACCAAGGTTGACGAAGATTTCGCCAAGTCCCTCGGTCTGGAAAGCCTGGAACAGCTCACCGGCCTGCTGAAGGCCCAGCTTGAGCAGGAAACCGCTGGCCTCACCCGCACGCAGATGAAGCGTCAGCTGCTCGACAAGCTGGCCGCCGATCACGATTTCGACGTTCCGCCGACCATGGTGGAGGCAGAGTTCGAACAGATCTGGCAGCAGCTTCAGGCTGAAATCTCCAAGGAAGAAGATCCCGCTGCCGGACTGGCCGAGATCGAAGCCGAGAAGGACGATTACAAGCGTATCGCCGAACGCCGCGTGCGTCTGGGCCTGTTGCTGTCGGAAATCGGCCAGGCCAACGGCGTCGAAGTGACGGCGCAGGAAATGGGCATGCTGATCCAGCAGGCCGCCCAGCAGTATCGTCCGGAAGATCGTGAACGGTTCGTCGAATACGTCCGTCAGGATGCGATGGCGCAGGCCCAGCTTCGCGCCCCGCTCTATGAAGACAAGGTCGTCGACTTCCTGTTCGACAAGGCGGAAATTTCCGACCGCGAAGTAACGCGCGAAGAACTGGAAGCCGCGATCGAGGCCGAGGAAGGCGCGACCGCTCCGGCCAAGGAAGCCCCGAAGAAGAAGGCTCCCGCCAAGAAAGCCGCTGCCAAGGCGGACGACAAGCCGGCCAAGGAAGAAAAGGCCCCGGCCGCCAAGAAGGCGCCCGCGAAGAAGGCTGAAGCTCCGGCTGAGGAAGCCAAGGCTCCGGCCAAGAAGGCTCCTGCCAAGAAAGCTCCGGCCAAGGCCGAGGCCGCTGCTGAAAAGCCCGCCGCGAAGAAGCCTGCTGCAAAGAAGG
>DATMGK010000081.1:0-78403 GCA_035555595.1 Croceibacterium sp.
AAGGCACCACCGGCTAGCACCGCAGTCAGAGCTATGGCCAGCATCGAATAACGTATCGCCTCTTGCCCAAGGCTGGGTTCCAACAGGTCGTTCATCATGCCCACGAACAGGGGGCCCACGGCCTGGCCGAACATGGCCGAACAGAACAGCAGCAGCGATGTGGCGACCGCCCGCATCCGCACGTCCGCCACCGCGATCACGCCCGCGAACACCGGCCCCTGATGTACCAGCAGAAGGAAACCGCTGACAGCGAAGGCTCCAAGCCATACCGCGTGGGTATCCGACAGTGCGAATAATGCTTCGGCAGGGCCGACCAGCGCGCAGGCCAGCGCGGGTATGGTCATGCGCCAATGCGGGGAGCGGCGTCCCAGCCGGTCGATCAGCATGCCGCCCAGCAGCACGCCGGCGATCCCGCAGATGCCGCGAATGGGGCCGATCGTCGCGGCGATCTCTGCCAGCGACAGACCATGCACTCGGGTCAGGAATGTGGGCGTCCAGACCGATGACGCAAAGACATTGAGGCCCATCAGAGTCGCCCCGGCCAGCAGCGCAAGATAGGCGCGCGAACGCAGCAGGAAGCGCACGCCCTGCCAGAAGGGAACGCGCGCGACCCCGTCAGGCGCGGCTTGCGGTGCGGGTGCAGTGGGCTGCTCGGTTGCGCCCCGGCGTGGTTCGCGCACGGTCAGCACGAACATCACCGCAAGGATCAGGCCGGGAATACCGGCGACGTAGAACATCTGCCGCCATCCGTAATAGTGCCCCACCCAGCCGGCGATGGGGAACAGCACGATGGACGATATCGATGCAGCGGAAGTGAAAATGGAAAAGGCCAGCGGCCTGCGTTCCGCGCGGAACAGATCCGCCGTCATCGAATTGCTGGGCGCTATGCCACACGCCTCCCCGGCACCCATCAGGAAGCGCGCGAGGGCCAGTTGCCAGATGTTGGCTGCCCAGCCAGTGGCGATGGTCATGAAGCTCCAGAACGCGAAGCCGGCCGCGATGATGTTCCGCCGGTTCCAGCGGTCGGCAGCCCAGGCGATGGGCACACTCATGATCGAATAGAACAGCACGAAGGCGAGGCCGGAAACCAGCCCCATCATCGTGTCTGAAACGTGCATCTCCTCCTTTATCTGGGGCAGGGCCAGACCAAGCAGCGAACGATCGAAGTAATTGAAGGTGGAAATGAGTGTCAGGAAGCCGAGGCTGTAGACCGCCGGGAAGCTCCAGTCGCTCTGCGCGGCCCGATCCGCCTCGGGCGGTGCGGCCTGGGCGATGGAGGGCCCTTCTGCCGATCGGGTCGCCACTGGCGCGCTCAGCCCCTGAAGTCAGCCGGGCCGATCGGGCGCTCACCCATTACGGTGGTCCGGATCAGGTGGCGGCGTTCGAACTGGAAATCATGAATCCCGCGATGAAGGGTGAACCGGTTATCCCAGACAATCAGCGTGTCTTTCTGCCACTTCACGCGGCAATGGTAATGAAGGTGCTGGGCCAGCGACTGCAGATAGCCCAGCAGCGCCCGGCTTTCCGCTTCGCTCCATCCCACGAAATGTTTGAAATAGGCGGTTGTCGCAAACAGCGCCTTGCGCCCCGTAACGGGATGAACGCGCACCGCGGGGTGAATGTTGGTCAGTTCGTCTTCTTTGAAATCATGCCCTTCGCGCAGGCGCAGCCGTTTTTCCGGGGGCAGCTTCTCGTTCTTGGACCAGATGTCGGCACCGGAATAGACAACCTGCAATCCATCGAGCAGCGCCTTCAAGCCGTCGGACAGGTGTTCATAGACGAGATAAGCGTTGGAGAACGCGGTGTCTCCGCCCCACTTTGGCACTTCCAGCGCCCGCATGACGATGCACTTGGGCGGCCTCAGCAGGAACGGGCTGTCGGTGTGGAAATGTTCGAATGACGGCACGACATTTTCCGGCTCGTGCGCCTCGCGCCGCACTTCCTGCATGTCGCGGTGTTCGCCGTAAATGGGGGCCTGCGGCAGTTCCGTGATCTCGCCGAAATGGCGTGAGAACGCCTTGTGTTGTTCCGGTGTCAGGTCCTGATCGCGGAACACGATCACGGTGAAATGTTCGAAGGCCTTCATCACTTCGGCCAGCGTTTCCGCATCCATCGGCTCACGCAGGTCCACACCGGAGATTTCGCAACCGCAGGCGCCGCTGATCGGCTCCACGCCGATACGCTTGAAAGAAGGCATCGGCAGGCCCGCGACGATGGACGGTGGGAGAGTTTCCCCGGCGTAAGAAGGAGCGGAAGCCATGATCCTAGTCCTGAGCAGCAGCCAGCCGTCCGGGCATCTTCCGGCGGGGCGAATAAAATGAAAAACGCTGGTGCCAGCCGCGCAGACCGGTGCCCGGCGTGGGCCGGTAACGGCTGGAATGATGAATGGTCACAGCCACTCGCCCACCTCTCCTGGCTCTGCCCGCATCTGACGCTTTTTGCGCCACCACCACGGGCTGCCGATCGTGAGGGTTATGTGCCGCCTGCTGAGTCGTCAACACTATTTCCGGTATACGAAATTACTTTTCCGATATACGGAATTATTCCCGTGCGATACACTGCCTCTTTCTTGTGGAGGGGCTGATGAGCGAGGATCAGGATCGGGGCTCAGGCGCGCGCACTGTCGCCTTGCTGAAAGTGATCGCGGCGAGCGATGGCAGGTTCACACTGGGTCAGCTGTCCGCGGAGGCCGGACTTGCGCCCAGCAGCGCCCATCGCCTGCTACAGCCGCTGCTTCGTGGCGGACTTGTGGAGCGCGCGGGCGGGCAGTCCTATCAGACGGGCGGCGAACTGCTGCGGATCGCCTCACTGATAAGCCGCCAGGTCAACGCCGGGAGCCTCGCCCGGCCAATCCTGCACCGTCTGTGGACGCAGTGGGAGGAAACCAGCTCCCTGTGCGTGTACAAGCCTGCTGAACATATCGCAGTGGTGATGGAGACGATCCAGACGCCGCATCCTCTGCGTTTCGCGATAGAGTCTTTCGCCGAACTGTCGCTGACATGGGGCTCTCTTGGTCGCGCCATCCTTGCCGCGCTGCCGGCTGCGGATGCTGCCGCGGCCATGCGAATTCCCGGCCTCAGCCCACTAACCGGACTGGCCCCGCCTTCGCCTGAGGACATGGCCGAGGTTATCGCAGAGGTGCGGGCCAACGGCTTCGCTCACTATCGGAACGAAGCAGTCGATGCTGCGGGTATCGCGTCTCCGGTCTACAGAGCCGATGGCAGCGTTCTGGGCAGCCTTGGCCTCACGGCTCCGGCCCGCCGGATGCCTCTCGAAATAGTCCCCGCAATGGCGGACTCGGTGAAAGCGGCCGCGGATGAGCTTTCCGCCGCGCTCGGCTATTCCTCGCCAGAGGATCCTTCGGTCCGGGAGTAACGACGCGTCATGCAAAAGCTGTCTTGGGCACATGCGTGATGCGGCAGGCCAGATCGGCCTCGCCCGATGCCACGATGAAGTGATCGTCCGCGTCAACAATGCCGGTCGTGAACACCACGTTGCGAATATACATCCTGTCCTCCAGCGGACGGGTAAGGTCGGGATTGGGTTCTAGCAGGGGTTCGTGTCGCGTTTTCACCACGACGCTCGGGTCGTTACGATCGAGCAGAGACCAGTAGGTGCGATAGATACCGACCAATTCGTGCGGTTCGACACCGTGCCATAACGTCAGCCACCCTTCATCGGTCAGGATCGGTGGCGCCCCGCCGCCCATGCGCGCTGTATGCGCCGTGCGGGAATGCGGCCTCAGGCCAGGGCGGGAACAGGGCTTCCAGTGCAGGGCATCGGGTGACGTGGACAGATTGATGGAAGGTCCCGCGCTCCATTCGCTGTCAGGGGGATAGGCGAAATACAGATCCCCCAGCGGCCGTGTCTGCGCCCAGTAACGATTGTCGATCAGGCCTTCGAAAATCAGCATGTCCTTGTTCTGGTGGTCCAGCACCATGTCCTCGAACACGAAATCCAGCCCGTTATCCGAACTGTAGAGAGTGGTGGAATGGCGTTCCGGGCTGACGGAGCAGGTCGTCATCAGCCAGCGATTACCCACGCGGGAGACCCGGGCGTCCTCTATGCCGTAGCACTGAATGCTCGCTTCGGGAGAAATCGCCTTGTCGTAATGCACCTCGATCACCGTCAGGCCATCGGGTGTCAGTTCCACCGGCAGGATCCACGACAGGGAAGTCAGCGCCATCACGCGCCATTTCCCGCCCTGCACCAGGAAGGCGCGCGGATCGGAGGTGTCGCACAGGTCCAGCGGCCAGCCATCGATCATGTATCGCCCTTCGTCCCAGCGGATCGCATGGATCAGCCTGTCGCGTATCGGCGTGCGAAGCGCCTCGGCAACGCGCACGAACATCGCCAGATTGCCGTTTGGAAGCCGCGTCAGGCCGGGATTGAACACCCCCAGCACGAAAGTTTCCGCCTCGAAATGGCCTGCCAGCGGAGAGCGGGTGAGATCGACATCGTTGGGACCGAATACGAGCCGATCGACAGCATATGCGTTCACAGACGCGGCGACCGCTCTGCGTGGGTGTCAGGAAATTCGGCTGGTGCGGTCATTCTGGGGCTCCACGGGTTTCTCGCTTCCTGACTCGAAGCTTTCAGAACCCGTGGAGTTCCTTGCCGCCACCTCAGTTTTGTGCACCCGCCTCGATACGCAGGAAGCGAGCAGCGTTATTGTAAAGGATATCCCGCTTCTGCTGCGGGGAAAGATAATCCGCGTTCTGGATGATCGACACCGAATGGGCCATCAGCCCCGGCCAGCCCAGCTGGTCCGTGCCAAACATCACCCGGTCACCAAACCCTGCGTCGACCATCCGTTCGATGTAACGGTTCACTTCCTCGATCGGATAACTCCAGATCAGGCCCGCTATGTCCACGTTGACGTAGGCATTGGCCTGCAACAGGGCGAGCGTGTTGTCGATCATCGGATAGCCCGCGTGCATGATCTGCACGCGCAGCTTCGGATGGCGCGCCAGCAGGTCTTCCAGCAGCAGCGGATCGCCCTTGCTCGCGCGGAAGGCGGGCATGTGGATGTTGGCGCGGCCTGAACCGCCGGTGCCCATGTGAATGGCGACGGGCACGTCCAGCCGTTCCGCCAGGGCAAAGTATTCATCGACGCTCATGTCGCTGGGCGAAAGGCCCTGATACTGCAACCCGATCTCGCCCATCACTTTGAAGCCGCCGTCCGTGAACAGCAGTTCGAGGCGCTTCAACTCGGCTCGCTTGTCGGCATCCGGGCCGTCGGCCCACGTGGTGCCGGGGATGACCCGGCCGGGCATGGCTTCCTGATAGATACGGACGTTTTCCGGGTCGCCGAACACCACGGCGGTGACGTTGAGCCGTTCCATCTCTGCCGCGAGGGATTCCAGATATTTTCCCTCAGGTGCGGGGTAGAGCCGGGGGGAACAGTCCTCTTGCGACCAGCCGAAAAAGCCGCCCGGCGCATCCTTTGGATCGATCGCAAGGAACTGCTGCGGATTGGGGCAGATCGCGGTATCGAAGGTGCCGCTGGTAATGGCATGAAAATGCACATCGATGATGGGCGGCGGCGCATCGGGCCGAGGTTCGGTCTGCGCGGAGAGTGGCGAAGCCATCAGAACGGCGGCCAGTGCTGCAAGGCGGTACTTCATCATCCCTCCCTTTGGATTTCCTGTGAGGTTGAGGCTGAAAAGCGCCTCTGCCTCAAACCTGACGATTCTGCGCCCGATCCCACGAGGAACCGGGCGCAGAATTCTACGTCAGAAAGTGGCCGAGAAACGCAGGCCATAAAGGCGCGGCGGCGCATAGTCCGCGGTGCCGATAGTGGAGTCGCCGCTTCCCGCATCGGAGTTCGAGATGGTCTTCACCGCCTTGTTCTCCAGATTGCGGACATAGGCCTGCAGGCGCCAGTCTTCGCTGGGCGCGATGTAGGTCAGCGACAGGTCGGTCTTGGTGAAGGACTTCTGGTAGTTCTCGGCAAAGCCGTGGAATTCCAGTTCCTTGCCGCTTTCGAACCGCGTCTGGGCCTGCGCTTCGAAGGCGCCGCCATTACCCAGTTCGAAGCGATGGGTGTAACCAGTGGTGAACGACCATTCCGGCGTGCGGGCCATGCGGCAGCCGCTGAAATCGGCACGGCGCGGGGAAGCCTGGCTATAATCCGCCGCATAGCAACGACGCACGTTGGCGTTCGCGTCGTTGTTCACGAACGGATCGCCCAGTTCGAGAACGAAATCGTCGTATTCGGCATGCAGCCACGAACCCACAAAGCTGAAGGCCCCGTTGTCCAGCACGCGCAGGTGCGTTTCCAGTTCCACGCCATAGATCGTGGCCCCACCCGCATTGCGGGTAACCAGCGCCGCTTCACCCTCGATGGTTTCCACCGCGGATACCTGAAGGTTCGTGTAGTCGTTGTAGAAGCCCGAAAGGTTGAGGACGAGATCGCCGCCAAGGAACGTGTTCTTGGAACCGATTTCGTAAGCCACGATCTCTTCCGGATCATAGGTGTTCGGCGCGGGACCATCGAAGTAACCACCCGCCTTGTAGGCGGTGGCGACTTGCGCATAGACCAGCGAATCCGGGCCCAGATCATATTCCAGACCGACCTTCCAGTCGGTGGAATTCCAGCTCGCATCAGCCAGATTGATTGCGATCTGCGTGATCACGCTACCGTCAGGCAGGGTGAGGAAGGTGCCGCCCCGGTTGGACTTCTCGTCCTCCGTGTAACGCAGCCCGGCGGTTACGCGCAGATCGTCGGTCAGCGAATAGGTGCCCTGGCCAAACAGCGCGAAGCTGTTGGCGCGGATCGGGTTCTGACGGAAGGTCAGGAACGTGTCGCCCGGCAGTCCGATATTCACGTCATCGATGTTCTTTTCATCGAACAGATAGGCCCCGACGACCCACTCCAGCCCGGAAACGTCGCCGGCAAGACGCAGCTCGTGTGACGAGCTCTTCTGCTTGTTGTCGATATAGGACAGGCGGTTGTTGCCAGCGGTCAGGTTTTCCGACGCGATATCCAGGTTCAACTCGCGATAGCCGCCAAGATAGGTGACGGTGGCGAAATCGAGATCGTAGTTCAGTTCCAGGCTGCCGCCGAAAATGCGGTTGTCGCGTGAAACGGTGCGCTGGGCGGTCGTTACATACGGATCGTTCGTCGGCAGGGGGAAGACGTTCATCGCCGAACCCGCACCACCCATGTGGGTGAAATCGCCGCGTGCGACGATGCTCAGCCGATCGGTCGGCTCCAACAGCACCTGCAGGCGCGCCGAAACGTCGTCCTGATCGGCGCGGTCGTTACCCGCATAGCCTTCGGCAGTGCGCAGATAGCCGTCATGGCGCACGGTCTGGAACGCGGCGCGCACGGCGATCTTGTCGGTCACCGGCGCGTTCACCATGCCGGAAGTGACCAGCGTGTTGTAATTACCGTATTCAACCGAGGCAGCCCCTTCGAAGGTGAAGCGCGGCTGGTTGGTGATGATGTTGATGGCGCCCGCCGTGGCGTTCCGGCCATACAGCGTGCCCTGCGGGCCGCGCACCACTTCGACGCGGGCCAGGTCATAGAACTGGGCGTTCAGCGCATTGGCACGCGCCAGGTAAACGCCGTCCACATGCACCGCCACGGCGCCGTCGCCGTTGGCATTGGTGTTGGTGCTGCCGATACCGCGCATGAACACCTGCGGGGTGCCGCCACCGCTGGTGATTGAAAGGCTGGGGGCCAGATCACCCAGATTGGTGATGTCGCGCACGCCTTCGTTTTCCAGCGCGTCGCTGCCAATGGCGGTGACGGCCAGTGGCACGTCCTGCACGGCCTGCGCGCGGCGCTGGGCCGTAACGACGATTGCCTGATCCGAAAAATCTTCTGCTGCTGCGTCCGTTGCCGCCTGCTGGGCATACGCCATCGATGGAGCAACCAGCGCGCTCAGCGCACAACCCATACTCAAAACCAAACCTATCCGCATTTTCTTTCCCTGAGAATTCTTCGGGCACCGCACCGTTTGCTGTGACCCATATGTTGATTTTCCAAACGGTGCGGTCCGCTAGGAAAGGATATGCGGTATGTCTAGACAACGTTGTCTCGTAGGGTCAGAGAATGATCGAAGGATGGCATATAGGCCACACTCGGGTTGGCGATAGCGCGGGCTAAGATTCTGACTCGGGCTAAGATTCTGACTCTACGGCCCTATGTCAGAATCGCCGGAACGCAGACGATGTCCCTCGCTGGCCGGGAAGCCCAGCGCGGCGGAAACAGGGTCGTTCCAGCCATAGGGGTCGGCGCGAACGACCGGTTCGCCGCTCTCGTCGAACAGCACTGTCTGATAGAGCATCCGCACCGGAATTTCGCGTGGCAGGGGCACGAAGGTTTCTTTGCCCGTGGCGCGCGCCTTCTGCCATTCGTCCAGCACGCCTTCATCCCGCGCGATCATCTCAGCGAAGCCCAACGCGTCCTCAACGCGTACACAGCCGTGGCTGCGCTGGCGCTGCACTTCGTCGAACAGCTGCTTGGCGGGCGTGTCGTGAAGATAGATCTGATGCTCGTTCTTCATGTCGAACTTCACGAGGCCGAGTGAGTTCTGCGGTCCGGGCTGCTGCACGATCCAGCCATCCTTCCACGCCATGTTGTTGCGGCGGAGATAACCCGCGCCTTTGCCTGCGATCTCGCGGTTCTGGATGGAACGGGGCACCGTCCAGGTCGGGTTGGCAACCAGGCGATAGATCGGCGATCCCAGTTGCGGCGTCTCCGTCTCCGGCTTGCCGACAACGACCTTGCGGCTATCCACGATCTTGCCGTCACGCCAATAGGTCAGCCGCGCCGCGGCCAGATTCACGTCGATCCGCGTTGCGGGCGGCTCCGGGTCCAGCCACCGCATTCGTTCCATCGCGACGGCAATGGCCCGCGCGCGGTCTGCATCTGACAGGTTCAGGATTTCCAGTGCCTCGTTGCCGATGACGCCATCGGGCTTGATCCCGTAATCGGCCTGCATGCGCTGCACCGCGCGAACCATGGCGGCGTTGTAACTCTCGCCCTGAGCGGCGTTTCGATCGAGATAATCGGACGCCACGAGCTGCCGCGCGATGGCGGGGATGCGCGGATCGGACGCCCCCGGCTTCAGCGGTTCGCTGACCTCTGGAATACTGGGTGAGGGCGCGTCCCCTTCCTTCCGCAGGGCGAGATAGGCTTCGGAAAGCTTGCGATAATTCTCGCTGCGGGGGGCAAGGCTGTCGATCCAGTCGTCGACCTTACCCTTTGCCAGAGCTTCGGCGAGGCCTTGCCGAAGGTCTTCGTCAGGGCGGGGCACAGTATATATCGCATATAGCTTGGTGGGGTCGGATGCTCCTCGGGCCACGGCGGCCGCATAGCGCAGCGCACTGTTCGTAAGGGCTTCCTGCCCCTCTGTGCTTCCAGGATCGCCTTCCACGGCGAAGGACATCCGATCGAGTGCGTGGGCGGCTCTGCCATCGATCGCTTTGCGTAACTGCCGTGCGGTCGCATCGCTCCAGCGCGCTTGCTCGACACTCGATTCTGAATTTCCGAAACTGGAGAGGGCGTCGCAGCCTGTCAGTGTGAGAGACATGGCCAGAAGTGAGCAGGCGATCAGGCGTTTATGCACTCGCATTTCCTTACGGGATTGAGCGAGGATAACGGCAGACTGCCATTCGCGTTCCACGCGAGGAGGCGCGCTGCGGGCGTAAACACTGATATTTTCAGAAGAATCCGGGACCGCGCTCAGGCTCTTGCGGCATAAATCAGGCGCCCTTTCCCCAGATGGTCGAACACTGTGTTGAGATCGTCCTCTCCCACAGCGAAGCATCCCTGACTGCGCCCCAGCTTGCCGTGTGATTTGATCATGTCGGCATTTGCATACCATGCCCCGTGGATCACGATAGCGCGGTCCAGCGCGTTGTTGTTCGTGGGATCCAGGCCCTGCAAACGTTGCGACCGCCCATGCTTGCCGACATAATAATCGGCGGTCACGAAGGCGCCTTCGCTCGACGCGTTGGAATTGAATGCGTTCGAGAAGCTGTGCAGGAATCCCGTGTGGCCGGGATCGGACCCGGTGCCGTGCGTCACACGCAGATGGGAAACTTCCCCGCTGCCTATGTCGAGGAAATGGAGCCTTTTTTCCGAGGATGGGGCGGTAAAATCCACGATGGCGATACGATCCCGCCGCGTAACAGCATCGGAATGCTCGTCCAGCGCCGCCAGTGCACGCTCCACAAGCTGGGGATCGAGCGAAGCGGGTAGTTTCCGTGCCGTGTTTACTCGGAAACTTACCGGTGTGATGGCCGGTGGTTCAGTTTTCAGGGGCCCGCTCGCGGAGCGGACAAGTGAACTGGCAGCTACGGCTGCGCCCGAAACCATCAGCGCTCGCCTACCGATCTGGAAGGGCTTTTCGCTCATTGTTCCGATGTAGTGATCAGCCGATGAGTTTGAAGGCTGAAATCCCGCCAATCTCTCGGCTCGTCTCCTCTAACCAACTGTATAGCCCGCTTTACTTTCCGCCGGAACGGACGCGGGGAGGCTGGCGTTGTAGGGGAAAGCAGGAGCTCCCCGACATGAAAGAACGTCAACACGACAACCCCGCCCCGCCGGAAGAGGTAATCGACCGCGTCTGGGAACTCGCCGGGAAAATCGATATCTGCATGCTCACCACATGGAACGGCCAGGAACAGCACAGCCGCCCCATGTCGGCCCGTCCCCGCCGCAACGAAGGCGTCTTCTATTTCCTCACCGATGTCGAAGCCGAAAAGAACGGCGAGATATCGTCCTATCCCAGGATATCGCTGGCCTGGGCGGATAACGGCAGCCACCGATATGCGGTCGTCACCGGCGAAGCGGCTGTTTCCAACGATCGGGCAAAAATCGCCGACCTCTGGGAAAAGACTGACAAGATCTGGTGGGAAGACGCCAATGATCCCACGATCCGCCTGCTGACCGTCATTCCCCACAAGGGTGAGATTTGGGACAGCCCCAATGCACTGGTGTCCGGCGCCAAGATGCTGAAAGCGATGGTGACGGGTGAGGCGCCTGAACTGGGAGACAACGCCTCCGTCAGGATGTGACGGCGGCATCTCGTTCATGCGTTCATGGCGCACCTCAGTGCTGTCAGATCTGCATGGAACTGCGCATCTTCTCGTCGTTTTGCGTCGCCATCTAGCCGCAATATGTAGCTTGGGTGCGCGGTCAGCCACAGTCGCGCGCCATCCGGCAGAAGGGTGGCGCGACCACGCTCCCGGCCAATACTCGGGGTGCGCCCCAGTATTGCCCGCCCCGCGCTCGCACCCAGCGCCAGAATGAAATCGGGCTGAACCAGCCGCCGCTCGGCGTCCAGCCACCAGCGGCAGTGGTCGATCTCTCCGGCGGAAGGATTGCGGTGGAGCCGCTTCTTTCCGCGTTGCTCGAACTTGAAATGCTTCACGGCATTGGTCAGCCGCGCCGTTGCCCGATCCAGTCCCGCTTGCGCCAGATGCTCGTTCAGCAACTGTCCCGCAGGACCGACGAAGGGGCGCCCCTCCAATTCCTCGTGATCGCCTGGCTGTTCCCCGATGATCAGCAGCCGCGCCTGCGCCGGACCTTCGCCCGCAACCGCACGCGTTCCGTTGCAGCCGATCGGGCAGCGGCGGCAAGTTGAAATGCCCGTCGCGATGTCTTCCAGCGTCGATGGGGGAGGCATCTCAAAAGCGTCCGCCCCTTGCTCCACCATCGCTGCCTCGCGCGCCTGCGCCCCCGCAATCAGGTCCGGAATGAGGCGCGCCTCGGGGAGGTTTTTCCAATAGCGGCGGGGCATTTCCTTCACCATCGTCGCCACTTTCAACCGCGCCGGGTTGAAGATCGAGGCATAGTACCGCTGCCACAAATGCTCGGCGGCATCCTCTCCGGGGGCATCCTGCCTTCTTGCGCCGGGCGTTTCTGTCAGAACCTCGCCGTCCCAGTGCAGGCACAGGTCCGGCGTCAGGATCGACCAGCGTTGGCTGGCAAAGCGGTTCAGGAAGAAATCCGCATTGGCCCGCACGATGTGATGATCCGGCTCGAACCACGCGATGTAACGTTCCCCGCCATGCAGTTCTGCGACAGCGCGGAAGCGCACGAAGGCTCGCATCTTGTGAATGTCGCGCCGAACTTGCCGGGCCATCAGGGTCAGGCGGTGAACATCGGGATCAGCCGCCTTCTCCATCAGATGCCGATCCCCCTGCAACCGCCACAGCAGGCGATACAGCAGCGCCAGCCGTTCCGTGTCCCTGTGCAACACCACGCTTTCCGCAAGCATCAGAAAAGCCCGATTTACGGTTATCGAACGCTGAGTCGAGGTTAGGGGCAGGGCATGTGCCATCTGGTCCCCAAACAGATCGCGCTCGTCCCGCACAGCGGATGACCATATCACACGTTCGGGCGGAATTCCGGCCGCTGCCAGCCCGCGCGCCTTGTCCCGCCAGTCATCGAAATCATCGGCGCGCCCGATCGCGACATGATAGAAATCTGCTCGCAAGGCTGGCGCTGCGCTCAAGCGAACAGTTCCATCTGCCGGGCCGGAGCCAGTCGGCCGCGCAGGTCCGCCCGGTCGATCAGCAGCGTTGGCCGCCAATCCACCGCCACAATGAAAGGGCGCATTTTCGATATTGACCGGGTCAGCCGGGCCAGATCGTCCAGCCGCAACCGATGATATCGGCGGGCCCGCAGGATCGCATCGACCGCGCCCACACCCAGCCCCGGCACGCGCAACAGCATTTCGCGCGGGGCGCGATTGATATCGACTGGAAAACTCTCCCGATGGGCAAGCGCCCATGCCAGCTTGGGATCGATGTCGAGCGGCAACATGCCCTTTGCGTCCGTGGCCTGCTGCACCTCGCTCGCGGCAAAGCCATAGAAGCGCACCAGCCAGTCCGACTGATAAAGACGGTGTTCGCGGATCAGCGGAGGGCGCCTCAGCGGCAGCACGGCGCTGGCGTCAGGAATAGGGCTGAAGGCGGAGTAATAGACACGCCGCAAGGCAAAGCGATCGTAAAGGCCGCTGGCCCGGCCGATGATCTCGCTGTCATTCGCACCATCGGCGCCAACGATCATCTGCGTGGACTGGCCCGCGGGCGCGAAACGCGGCGCATGGCGAAAGCGTTTGCGCGCATCTTTCGCTTCCGCGATGGCCTCGCCGATCCGCCCGATCGCGTCTTCGATCTGCTTGCTGTTCTTGTCAGGGGCGAGGCGGGCCAGCCCCGTATCGGTGGGCAGTTCCACGTTGATCGACACGCGGTCCGCCCAAAGGCCCGCCCGCTCCACCAGTTCAGGGTCCGCTTCCGGTATCGTTTTCAGATGGATGTAGCCGCGAAAGCCGTGTTCCTTCCGCAGGCACCGCGCCACTTCGATCATCTGTTCCATCGTGTGGCTGGAAGATTTGGCGATGCCTGACGAAAGGAACAGCCCCTCGATATAATTCCGCCGGTAGAAGCTGAGCGTCAGGTCCACGACCTCTTGCGGCGAGAACCGCGCCCGCCGCACGTTCGAACTCTTGCGGTTGATGCAATAGTGGCAATCGAAAATGCAGTGATTGGTCAGCAGCAGTTTGAGCAGGGAAATGCACCGCCCGTCAGGCGCATAGGCGTGACAGATGCCCATACCTTCGGTGGAACCGAGGCCGTTCCCGTCACGACTATGCCGTTTGGCCGTTCCGGACGAGGCGCAAGAGGCATCATACTTCGCGGCATCCGCCAGAATCTCCAGCCGTTCAGTCAGGGTTAGGGTGGTCATATGTTCTTAATATGTTCTTTTTCACTCCCTTCCAAGATATGATGCGACCAACCGTTAGGATCGGTGGTCGTGACCGTCGCTCGGATGCCTGCCGTCTTTCGACGGCACGAAGCTGATTTCGGCAAGCCGCCACAGGCGCTGGTCCTCACCGGGCCAGTGATCGGCCAGATCGATCGGCCCTTCAGGTGGATGGCAGCCGTGGATTTCCGCGCGGATGAGCCTGCCGGTTTCGCGCAGCCGGATAGTCGCGCCAGGAAACCGCTGTTCCAGCAAATTATGTAGCGCCTTGGCGTCCTGCGCTATCTCGGGGCCTGAAAGTGCGCGCGGGGCACCATCGACCAATTCAGCGGTGGAGGATCGAATAGCTTTGATCCCGTCGTTGAGGATATCGAAAGAGATGAACGCCGCAGCCAGTGAGTCCGCCCACCACCAGCCCAGGCCCAGTCCGATGATCCCCGCGATACCTGCCGCGCCTGTCATCCAGTTCGCCTTGTTCATCAGCGCGTCGGTGTGCAGCAGCTTGTCTGCCAGTTCTTCCGCCAGCGGCAATTCCTTGCGGCCGATGATCATTGGCGGAATCATCGCATAGACCTGCGCGCCGATCATCAGCCAGCCCAGCCAGATATCGTGTCCAAACAGATGTACAGAGCCGACCGTGGCGTGCTCCGCGCTGATCAGCGTCATCGCTGAATCGATCAGCAATAAGGCGCCCGTAGCCGCCAGAGCCACGGCCGCGAGAAAGAAGCCCAGCCCGTTCACCCGTTCGAAACCGAAGGGGAATTTGCGCGACCGCCGCCCGGTGCGCTCCATGCGTGCGGCGACCAGGAAGGCAATCGGCGGCACCAGCCCCAGCGTGTCTTCGATCCAGGCTGTCTTCATCGTCTGGCTCTGGCCCATGACCACGCCCATCACGGCGATGATCGTGACCGTCCAGAAGATGTTCCAGTATTCCAGCCTTTCGGCCCGCCGCAGGGTCTCGCGCAAGTCAGGCGGCAGGCTTTCGGCATGGGTCATCGGCAGATCGGTCATCGCGTGCCCGCCTCGCTTGCGACCTGCCGGGCCTGATGTTCCACCAGCATGATCCAGCGGTTTTCCCCACCGCGCATGGCGGCGCGCCATTCGATCGGATCGTCAGGATTACCTTCGCTGCGGATCGCAGGAGAAAGGGCCGCCAGCGTCATCGACGGCGTGTCTTTGACGAACGGCGCTATCACCAGATCAAGCTCCCCCGCGTCGAGCCGGCGCAGCATGGGTTCGGTTGCGCCATCGCTGACCACCACGCTGGCACCCGTGGCGGTTTCCAGACCGTGCAGCAGGTTCATCGCTTCCGGCGGCAAATCTTGCGCCCCGACACGGATGGTCCCACGCGCCTCGATGTTCGCCAGCGTGTGTTCGGGATCGCGGGGCAGGGCGTCGCAGCCCGCCACCACGATTGCCGCAAGGGCAAGAAAAGCCCCACGCACAATCACCCTTCGTTTTCCCTATCGTTGAACCGATAGGGATCGAAGCACGCGGCGTCCGGATCTGCCTGACCTTCGATGGCGCTGCTAAGCAATTCGGCGGCCAGCGCCGCGAATGCGATGCCGTTACCGCCGAAGCCGGCGGCCAGCCACATCGCGGGCATGTTGGCGGCGGGGCCGATAGCGGGCAATCCGTCTGGCGAACTGCCGAATGTCGCGGCCCATCGGCGATCTATCGGCAGCGGCCTTTCCAGACCCAGCAGCTTCGCGCTCCGGGCTGAGATCGTGCCGGCTTTGCTCTCGATCATCGCGTTGCGCCGGCCCTCATCGTGGAACTGCTCGTCCGCGCCGCCTGCGATAACGCGACCCTGCGCGCATGTGCGGATATAGAGATAGGGATCCGACGCCTCCCAGATCATCGCCCGCTCGCGCCAGGGCGGCTCCTCCAGCGGTGGTGTCGCCATGACAAAGGTGGAAAGCAGGCTGAATGCAGCGGGCAGGAACAGCCGTGCCCGTTCATAGCCTCCGGCGAAGATGGCCTGCCCCGCGTGGACCTGTGACCCGTCGGCCAGAGTCAGCAGAATACCGCCATGATCCGGCGCAACTCCGGTAACATCGCGGGGATAGCAGATGTGGGCGCCATGCCCACGGGCCCGCTCCAGCATTTCCAGCGTAAGAGCGGCAGGATCGATAGCAAAGCCGCCTGTCGATACCAGGCTCGCGCGCGGCGCGATGCAGAACCGTTCCGCGGTTTCTTCCGCCGTCAGGAATTGGGTTGGAAGGCCCGCTTTGCGGTGGAACTCGCACTCTTCCCGCAGGCTCGCTTCATCAAGAACATTGCCGGCCAGATAGACAGTGGGGCAGTCGATGCACTCACAAGTCAGCCCCAACGCTTCGATCCGGTTCGCCAGTCCGCGCACTGCGGAATAAACGCGCCGCCACCGCCTTGCCGCTTCGTCAGCGCCGATTTGGCGAGACAGATCGCGCAGAGGAACGTCCATTGTCCACATGACTTCCGCGGTGGATGCTGCGGTACTGCCCCGGGCGGGTGGACGACGGTCCAGAAAGAGCAGGTCGTGCCCGGCCTCCGCCAGTCGCTGCCCCACGATCGCGCCCATGATGCCGGCGCCGATAATGGCGATGCCGCATGTTTCCGGCAGGGCATCGGATGGTGGAACCGGATAATCCCGTTCCAGCCAAACCGGTTCGCCCCCGCGCAGATCATGCTGCTCGCTAAGCACTTGGCTCCGGGGTCGTTGTTTTCGGCATCGCACCGCTCCTCGGCTGCCGGGTCAGCTCTTGCTGCCCCGTTTGAGCGGCCGGATGGCGAGCCCGCCCTCCGATCAATTCTCGCGAACAGGGACGGTTCCCTCCGCGTCTTCACACGGGGGAGGGGCGGTGCCCCCGATAGAGCTTACCGGTTTTCCGGCACCGTGCCGGTTACGCGATAGAGGGTGATCCTGTTTTCTATCGCCGCCAGTTCCGTCGCGATCTTCTGGCGGCGTGCGGAATAGAGGCTGCGCTGCGCGTCAAGATTGGCGAGGAAGCTGTCTATCCCCCCGCGATAGCGCGCTTCGGTCAGTCGGGCGGCATCCGCTGTCGCGTCCGTGTTGACCTGTGCGGTGCGCAGCCGCTCTGCAACCGTTCCCTGCACAGCCAGCGCGTCGGCCACTTCGCGGAATGCGATCTGGATGGTTTGTTCGTAAGAGGCGAGCGCCGCGTCGCGCTGTGCCTCGCTCACCTCAACGGTGGCCGCGCGACCGCCAGCGTCAAACACCGTCTGGCTGGCATCGGCGCCCGCGCTGGCGCGAAACGCATCGTTCGTGAACAGAGAGCCAAGCGAACCGCTGCCGAAGTTCAGCAGGCCCGACAGCGAAAGCGTTGGGAACAGACGGGCGCGTGCCGTGCCGATATCCGCATTGGCTGCTCGCAGCCGATATTCCGCTTCGATCACATCGGGCCGGCGGAGAAGGACGGTCGAACTCGTCCCTGCGGGCAGGGTTTCGATCGCCGAAAACGCCTCTTCCAACTGGGCGGGAAGCAATGTGCGATCGAACTCCGCACCGACCAGCAGGCGAACGAGGTTTTCGTTCTGCGCCAGCGCGGTCGTTTGCAAGGCAAGGTCAGCCTCCGCCGTGGCGAGAAGCTGCTCCGCCTGCCTGACATCGGTCCGCGGAGCTATCCCGCCATCAAGGCGCATCCGGGTAAGTTCGAGGCTGCGGCGGGCGTTTGCCGCCGTATCCTGCGCCACCGCCAGCAGTTCACGATTGGCGGCATAAGCGGCCCATGCCGAGGCCAGATCGGCGACGATCCCGATGCGCACCGTGCGGCTGGCAGCCTCTGTCGCCAGTGCACGGTCACGCGCGGCGGCGGAAGCGTTTGCCAGCCTGCCGAACAGATCGATCTCGAACGAGGTGATGCCGCCCAATACGCTGTAGCTTTCACTACTCGTCGCATTGCCACCTGTCGCGTAATCCGCCCCTGCGCCTATCCCAAGCGTCGGGAACTGCGCGGATCGGGCGAGCCGGGCATTTGCGCGCGCGGTCTGAAGGTTGGCGGCAGCGATGCGCAGATCGCGGTTATTGGCCAGCGCCTGATCGACCAGCGAGAGGAAGCGCACGTCCCGGAACACATCGGTGTAATCGACCGATGGCAGCGCCTGCTCCGTTTGCAGCAGGTATGCGTCGCCGATCGGCCAGGATTCCGCAATGGGCGCCTCCGGCTGAACGTAGGGCGGGGCGAGCGAGCAACCAGCCAATAACGCAGGAGCGAGAAAAGAAGCGAAGCGGCGCATCATGCGGTGGCTTCCTCGCCATCGTCCGAATGGTGGAGCTTCCTCTGCGCGGCGGCCAGCCCATCGCGCACGCCCCGCCGTACCATTACGAAGAACAGCGGGATGTAGAAGATCGCCAGCAGCGTCGCGGTCAGCATGCCGCCGATTACCGAAGTGCCGATGGCGATCTGGCTGTTCGCGCCCGCGCCGGTGGCCAGTGCCAGAGGCAGCACACCGAAAATGAAGGCAAAGCTGGTCATCAGAATCGGGCGCAGGCGGATGCGCGCTGCATCCAGCGCCGCCTCGATGATCCGCTTACCCTGCTTCTCCGATTGCTCCGCGAACTCGATCATCAGGATCGCGTTCTTGGCCGCCAGACCCATCGTGGTGAGCAGGCCGATCTGCAGGTAGATGTCGTTTTCCAGCCCGCGGAGCGTGACGGCAAACACCGCGCCTACCAGCCCAAGCGGGATGATCAGCAGCACCGCCACAGGGATCGACCAGCTTTCATAAAGTGCGGCGAGGCAGAGGAAAACCACCAGCAGCGAGAGGGCATAGAGCATCGGGGCCTGCCCGGACGAAAGCCGTTCTTCGAACGAGGAGCCGGACCACGCCACGCTGGTTCCTTCGATTTGCTGGGCCAGCGCCTCAATCCGGTTCATCGCCTCGCCCGAACTGGTGCCGGGCGCGGGCTGGCCGGAAATCTGGAAGGCGGGCAGCCCCAGAAAGCGGGATACGGTGGTCGGCGCGGTTTCCCAGGCAGTGCGGGCGAATGACGAGAACGGCGCCATCTCTCCGCTCGACGTGCGAACGTACCATTGGCCCAGGTCTTCGGGGCGGGCGCGGTAGGGGGCGTCCCCCTGCACATAGACGCGCTTCACGCGGCCATTCTCGATATAGTCACCGATGTAACGGCCGCCCCATGCCGTTGAGAGCGTGGCGTTCACGTCGCCGATCGAAAGGCCATAGCTCGAAAGACGATCGAAATCGGTGTCGATGCGCAGGGTGGGCTGATCGGGCAGATCGCCGAGCCGGACGTTGCTGAGCTGCGGATCGTTGCTTGCCAGTTCCAGCAGCTCATCTCGGGCGGCGGCGAATTCTTCTCGCGACAGGCCTGTGCTGTTGAGGAACTGCATCGAAAAGCCCGATGTGTCGCCCAGGCCGCGAACCGCGCCCGGAACCAGTGCGAACACTTGCGCATCGCGCAGGCCGGAGAATGCTGCCCGCGCACGATCTGCGATGGCTCCTGCGGTATTTTCCGGACCCTTGCGTTCGTCCCAGTGCTTCAGGTTGATGAAACCCTGTCCGGTGTTCTGGCCCGATGCACCGCCACCGCCGCCGCCCGCGACGAGGAAGAGGGTGTCCGTGTTCGCGGCCTCATGTGTGGTCAGGTATTCCGCGATCATGTCGCGAACCTCGACGGTCCGGGTCTGTGTCGCACCGGCTGGCAGACGGAACTGGATCTGCACCCGCCCCTGATCCTCACCCGGAATGAAGCCGCCGGGCAGGCGGAAGAACAGCAGCGCCAGAAGCGCGAGCACCAGCGTGTAAATGGCGATGAACAGCCACTTGCGGTCCACCACTTTGGCCACCGCGCCGACATAGCGGTCAAGCAGTCCGTCGAAGCCGTTGTTGAACCAGTTTCTGGCCCGTTCCATTCCGCGCGAGAAACCGCTCTGCGGTCGGGCTTCCGCGGCATCATGCGAAGCTCTTGGTTTCAGCAGGGTCGCGGTGAGGGCCGGGCTGAGGATCAGCGCGACCAGCACCGACAGGATCATCGCGGTGATGATCGTGATGGAAAACTGGCGGTAGATCACGCCGGTGGAACCGCCAAAAAACGCCATCGGCAGGAACACGGCGGAAAGCACCAGTCCAATGGCGACGAGCGCGACCTGCAATTCGCCCATGGACTTGATGGTGGCTTCCCGCGCGCTCATGCCCGGATTTTCGTGCATCAGTCGCTCGACGTTCTCGACCACCACGATCGCATCGTCGACCAGCAGGCCGATGGCGATCACCAGCCCGAACAATGTGAGCGTGTTGACCGAAAACCCGGCGAAATAGAGCACGGCGAAAGTGCCCAGCAGCACGATCGGCACCGCGATCGCCGGGATCAGCGTGGCCCGCCAGCTTTGCAGGAAGACGAACATGACGATCACGACCAGAACGACGGCTTCGAGAAGCGCCTTCACCACCTGGTTCACCGACAGGCGGATGAAATTGGTCGAATCGTTAGCGTAGGCGTAGTCGAGCCCTTCGGGCAGGTTGCGGCCCAGTTCGGCCATCTTGGCCTTTACCGCTTCGGCGGTACGCAGCGCGTCAGCGCCCGGCGTCAGAGAGATCGACATCCCCGCGCTGGGGTGCCGGTTCATCTGCATGATCGTGTTATAGTTCTGGGCGCCGATCTCCA
This sequence comes from Croceibacterium sp., assembly GCA_035555595.1. Classification (GTDB taxonomy): domain Bacteria; phylum Pseudomonadota; class Alphaproteobacteria; order Sphingomonadales; family Sphingomonadaceae; genus Croceibacterium_A. Next base: position 20,355 of record DATMGK010000081.1, read on the forward strand.
CCCGGGCAACGTCCTTGAGCCGCACGGCCGAACCGTCGCTCTGCATTTTCAGCAGGATGTTCTGGAACTCTTCGGCGGTCTGCATCCGGCCCTGGCTCTTCACCGTGGCGTTCAGCAACTGGTCTTCCGCCGCGGGTTGCCCGCCCACTTCACCGGCAGCCACTTCCGCGTTCTGGGCGCTGATCGCGTTGATGACGTCACTGGGTATCAGAGAGAACGCAGCCAGCTTGTGCGGGTCCAGCCAGATCCGCATCGCATGGGCGGAACCGAACACGTTGACGTCGCCCACGCCGTCAATGCGTGAAAGCGTGTCCTGAATGTTGGAAGTGAGATAGTCCGCAACGTCCTGATGGGATCGGGTGTCGGTGGTGTCGAACACGCCAACCATCAGCAGGCTGTCTGAATTGGACTTTGAAACCTGCACGCCCTGCCGCTGAACATCTGACGGCAGGCGGGAAAGCGCCTGCTGGATACGGTTCTGCACCTGTACCTGCGCGATGTCGGGATCGGTGCCCTTGGCGAAGGTCACCGAGATGCTGGCCCCACCGCGCGAATTCGATTGCGAACTGAAATAGAGCAGCCCGTCGATACCGGTCAGCTGCTGTTCCAGTATCTGGGTAACGCTGTTCTCGACCGTTTCAGCCGATGCGCCGGGATAGCTGGCGCGCACGTTCACCTGCGTCGGGGCGATGTCCGGATATTGTTCGATCGGCAATTGAGTGAGCGCGCCGATGCCGAACAGCATCACCAGAATGGCCAGCACCCAGGCGAAGATCGGCCGGTCGATGAATATGCGCGACACGGCCGGTTATCCCCGCGGCCTTTCACCCGAAGGCGGTGAACCGACCCGCTGCGGGCTGGATGCCTGAACCGGCCTGACGGCGTCTCCGTGCTTCAGATTATTGAGACCCTGCGTGATGACGCGATCGCCAGCCTTCAGGCCCGAGGCGATGACCCAGTTCGTGCCCGAAGTGCGCGTGGCAGTGACCTTGCGCCTTTCAGCCTTGTTGTCCTTGCCGACCACATAAACATAGGGGGAGCCGTCGAAATCACGCAGCAATGCCGGTTGCGGCACGAGGATTGCCCCCGGCTGGATGGCCTGATCGAAGACCGCCCGCACGAACATGCCGGGCAACAACAACCCATCCGGGTTGGGGAAACGCGCACGCACTGTGACGCTGCCGGTGTCCGGATTGACCACCACTTCCGAGAACTGAACGGTGCCCGCGTGGGAATAGCTGCTGCCATCCTCCAGCTCCAGCCGCACGCTGGTGCTGCCCTGCCGCAAGTCGCCCCGGGCAAAGGATTGCCGCAGGGCCGTCAGTTCGGCGCTGGATTGCTGGATATCCACATAGATCGGATCGATCCGCTGGATGACGGCCAGAGGATCAGCCTGATTCGTGCTGACAAGCGCCCCGACGGTCGACAGCGATCGCCCGATGCGGCCGCTGATCGGGGCGGGGATCGTGGTGTAGCGCAAGTTTATGCGGGCGGTTTCCAGCGCGGCCTGGCTCTGCGCAACCGCAGCCTCCGCCATGCGGGCCTGAGCCGCGGCGTCGGTATATTCCTGCTGCGAGATCGCTTCTATGTCTGCCAGCGGGCGATATCGTTCGGCCTTGGCCTGCGCTGCCTCGGCACTGGCGCGCGCGCTGGCGAGGTTGGCGCTCGCCTGATTGACGGAGGCTCGATAGAGGCTGGCATCGACCTGATAGAGCGCCTGCCCCGCGCGCACCATCTGCCCTTCCTGGAACAGGCGCTGGCGGACATATCCCGTGATCTGCGGGCGCACTTCGCTGGTTTCAAAGGCGACGGTGCGGCCCGAAAGGCTGGCGGAGAGCGGTACGTCCTGAGAAGATACGGTAACGAAGCCGACTTCAGCGGGTTGCCGCTGCGGCGGGCCATCGCTGGCGGAGCAGCCGGCAATCGCGAGGATTGCGGGCAGCGCGCAAAGCCGGAACAGCAGCTTCCGTGCCATTAAGAATAGTCTCCAAAACTGCTGCTCCCTTACCTAGCGGTTAGGGAATGAGGTGTGCTTTGGGAAGGGGGGGATTGACCATGCCCGAACAACCGGTAATCCGGTAATATGGGGGTGTTGCTGGTGCGGCGAGATTTGTTCTCGGCTGGGCAAACCTGCAAGGTTTGAGCGCGCTGGCTTTCTTGTTCCGCAGCGCGCCCAATCAACATCTCACTATCATCTATCGGAAGATGTTGAGGTCGATCGCTCCGGCCATTGCCCGGTTGCCTGCATCGTTCGGATGTACGTGATCGCCGGGGTCGAATTCCGGATTGATGCGCAGCGGGTTGTCGGAATCACGCGTGGCGGCTTCGAAATCTATCACCGCGTCAAACCGTCCGCTGGTGCGGATCCACTGGTTCACATCTTCCCACATCGCGCGACCTGCGTCGTTGTAGAAAGGCAGGCCGTAAGTGCCCAGAACCGTGCCGCCAGCAACCTTCACGCCGTGCAGGTGCGCGCGATCGATAAGCTGGCTCAATCCATCAATGATCTGTCCGGCGGTTACGTGCTGGCTTTCAGGCATGCCCGGCATGATCGACATGTTGATGTCGTTTATGCCTTCCAGGACGATCACCCATTTGACGCCCGGCCGGGCGAGAACATCCTCGTCAAAACGGGCGAGGGCCGCATCGCCCGCACCGGGGTTCAGAATGCGGTTGCCCGATATGCCCACGTTGACGACGCCCCATCCGCTCAGTTCGGAATCGGCCTGCAGGCGCTCGGCCAACAGGCTGGGCCACGCGGCGTGCATTCCGGGCGTAGTCGCATAACCATCGGTGATGGAATCCCCCAGCGCCACGATTGTGCCTGCGCCTGTATCCTTCGCCGGAACGCTGAGGCCGTTGAGCCAGAAATAGGACCGCGCCACCTGCGGCGACGAAAGCGTCAGTGCCGCCGTCGCGTTGCCCGGTACGATGTAAGCCGGGCTGAGGCCGAGCGCATGAACGGTATTGGTGGGGGTAGGATTCGGAAGATAGATCGAGACGGCGACTTCGGTAAGCGGCGCCACCGCCAGATCGATCGGATCGCTGACCACTCTGGCGCCGGGAAACAGGGTCAGCCCACTCTTTCCGCCAAAGCTGACCTCGCGATCCGACCCTGCGTTGATGGCCCCCGCTTCACCAGCCAGCGCGGCGTGAACCGAACCGAAAGTCACCGGACCGCCACCAAGGGCATTGCTGAATTCGAGACGGAACTGCTCACCGCCCGCCGATGTGCGCACAATCATGCGCACGGTCTGATCGGCGAGTTCCTCTGGATAAGGAACGAACGGAGAAGGGGAACTGGGAGGAGGGGGAGCGGGGCGGGCTGAAGCCCCCTCCTTCGGAGGCTCGCTGGCGAAAGGAGGCGGACCTTGCGGCGTCAGCGTCTGCGCAGTGCCCCAGCTTTCGATCCAGTGCGCTTCAGGGTTTCGTTGAGCCGTGGCTGACGTGGAGGCAATCAACAGGGCTGCGCCTGCGATCATCGAGATCATTCGCGACATGGCCAGTCCCCTAACCTTTGCCATTTTCCGGTTCAACGGAAGCGTTCCGCACCGCGCCAGCCGGCGCGGTGCGGAATATTATCTCACCAGGAAGTGACGCGGAGGCGAAGCCCCACGGTCCGCGGCGTCGGACCGGACCCGGAGAATGGCCCGTTGGAACCGAGGAAGGTCGGCCCGCGCTCGTCGGTCAGGTTGTTGGCGATGAGGGCAAGTTCCCATTTACCGTGGCGGATACCCGCGGTCAGGTTCACGAGGTCGTAAGGCTGCGCCGTAACAAGCACGTTATTGCTGACCTGCAACCGATCGCCGCTGTGGCTCAAGGAAACGTTGCCGAAGCCTTCGAAGCCGGAAGCGATTTCGCGGTTGTAGTTCACGTCAACGCGATAGTTGGTTGCCAACGTATTGAGCATCCGCCCGCCCGGACGCAAATTGGGAAGGGCAGCGGCGATCACTTCATTGACCGCGCCATACTCGCTGTCGTTGAAGTTACCGACGAAGCCGAGGTTCAGGCCTTCGAGTGGCGTGCGCCAGCGAACTTCAAGGTCTACCCCCTTCGTCTTCGCATCACCAAAATTCGCAAAGCCATTGACCCCGTCGATGCCACCGGTGACTGACGTTTGCAGGTCGGTGTATTCGAGCTGATAGAGGTTCACGCCGACGTTCAACGAACGGTCGGAACTGCGCCACTTCACGCCAAACTCGTAGTTCTGGGTGGATTCCGGATTAAGCGCCACGGATGCCGGAACGCCGGCGAGTTCCAGCGATTCCACTTGGACGCGGGACTGGACGATGCCTGGGCGGAAGCCGGTGGCCGCCGAGACGAACATCGTCAGGCTGTCTGTCGGCAGATAGGAAAGGTTGAGGCGCCAGGTTTCGACCTTTTCCTTCGTCGGCACGGTCCCGTTTTCATCGGCGAATGAGCGGTCATCGTGATAGGTTCTCAGGCCCACCAGCGGTACCAGCTTGCCGTCGAACAGATCGTAGCTGACTTCGCCGAAGATCGCCCAGTTCTTGGTGATCGTGTCGTTATTCGCGTTTATGGTGACGACCGGCAGCACGAGATTGTTAACCTGAGGACCACTGCCGTCCTGATAAGAACCGCCGACCACCCAGTGCAGGGGGCCGTTGCCGTTGGAGTTCACGCGAACTTCCTGGGCAAACATCTTCGGCAGGAACTGGCTTGAGAACGAGCCGGACGGCGACAGCGGGATATGGATCCCGAACTTGCCTTCGAGATGGCTGCTAGCGCTGGTTACAGTGAAGGCGTCGAAATCGGCGCTTGCCGTCAGGCTCAACAGCGTAAAATCGCCGTTGGAGAACCCGTCCTGACCGGCGGTATTCTCGAAATAGGGTGGTTTGACGGAGGCGGTGAAGCCGGTGAAGTTCTGACGCGGACGGAAATTCCAGTACTGCGCGCGGATGTTCACATTGTCCCACGGACGGATGAGCGCAACCACACGGATGTCGTCGTTCTTCGCGGAGTTGACGCCCTTCTGATCCGGCGTGCCGTCATAGGGGCCGAAATAAGCATCGGCCCAGCCTGCATCGCGCGAGAACCCGCCGCTGACCCGGATGCCGAGGCGGTCCTGGATGATCGGCACGGAAAGAGCCGCAGAAGCGCCGTAGTTCCAGCCTTCGGCGCCACGCGTCCGGGAAGTCTCGACTTCACCCGCGTATTCTATCTCGTTCAAGTTCGGATCACGCGTGTGGAAAATGAAAACACCACCCGACGAGCCCTGCCCGTAGAGTGTGCCCTGCGGGCCGCGCAGTACCTCGACCCGCTCCATATCAAGGAAGCGAACCGGGGGCGCGATGCCGAAGTTGGTGACGATAAACGGAGTATCGTCGAGGTAATACCCGATAGGGGAATCGCCATTCTGGGTGACGGTGCCGCGCAGGTTGTAGAAGCGCGAGCTGTTCGACTGGCGGAATCCTTCCGAAGCGCCGGGAACGGTCGATACGAGATCGCCGATCGAGCCGATGTTACGCTCTTTCAGTTCTTCACCACTGAAGGCCTGAATCGCCAGCGGCACCTGATGAAGTGCCTGCGCGCCAGATTTCTGCGCGGTAACGATGATCGCATCGTCCGACTGATTCGTGTCCGCTTGATCCGCCTGATCCTGCGCATGCGCTGCGCCCGATACGAGACCTGCTATAACTGCTGCAATGGCGGCGGAGTGCATGAAGCGCACTGTCATCCCCTACTCCCATGGTTGCCTTTTTCAATCGATTGCATAAGATGATGCCAAGGAATTGCCAAGAGGGTTTAACGCAGTGCGTGACCCAAGAGGGCAATCGATTGTATTTTTTTAGGGAGAGCATGATGAAGCTTTTGAGGGCACTTCGGCCTGTGGCCCTTTCCATGACCGTAGTGGCGATGGTGCCGCACACGGCTCTGGCACAGGATCCTGGCCTGAGAGCGGGGGCAGGGAAGGTCGATGTGACACCGGCACCCGACGCGCTGCCGCAGAACTATCGCGGAATTCTCGATCCTCTCTACGCCCGGGCGATCGTGCTGGATAACGGCAAGACCAGGGCAGCCATGGTGACGGTCGATGCGGGCGTCATTCCGCCGCCCGTATGGAAGAATCTGAGGGATCGGGCTGAGCGGGAACTGAAAATCCCGAAGACGCAGTTTCTGATTACCGCGACTCATACGCATAGCGTGCCGTGGACGCCGCCCGCGAACTATGAAGACAATATCTTCGCTGCGATTCGCCAGGCGGCCGATTCGTTGAAGCCCGCCCGGATGGCTCAGGGCACAGGCGTTTCGCACATCAACATAAATCGCAACATTATCGACCGTGAAACCCATCGCTGGTGGGAGGGCCCCAATTATGAAGGACCTTCCGACAAGACGGTGGCCGTGATCCGTTTCGAATCCCTCAGCGGCGAACCGATCGCGATTTACTACAACTACGGCGTTCACGCGGTGATCACCGGGACGCTCGATCTCGTCAGCGCCGATATCCCTGGCGCCGCCTCGAATTATATCGAGGAATCGTTGGGGAACGGCGCCGTCGCCGTCTATTCCAACGGCGCTGCGGGCGATCAGAACCCGATCTTCTTCAACCAGACGTACGAATTGCGTGACATCCGCATCGCGGATTACGCGAAGCGCGGTGAGGACATCAGCAATGCGATGCCCCCCGGCGGTGAGGGGATGGATCGCGACAATCCCCGGGTTGCGATGCTGATGGAGCAGCAGAAGCGGATGATCCTTTCAATGGGTCAGATGCTGGGCGAGGAAGTGCTGCATGTCACGCGCGACGGGCTGGAAAGGCCTGTAACGACGGCACGCATCACCGGCGCGCAGAACACTGTGACTTGTCCCGGCCGCAAGCGGCTGGATCAGGGCCGGGCCGGTTTCCCCGGTCAGTACGAAGACGGTGATCCCGTCAACATAACGCTCAGCATGCTGAGGGTTGGCGACACCATTATCGGCGGCGTCGATGCAGAGGTGTTCACTGGCATCGCCCAGCGTTTCAAGCAGGAATCGCCCTACAAGCATACCATGATGACAACGTTGACCAACGGCATGGCCAACAGCGGCTATATCCCGAACGATGCAGCCTTCGCTTACAACACTTTCGAAGTGGTGTCCTCGCGCCTGAAGCCGGGATGTGCGGAGACGGCGATCGTGGATGGATTGCTCGATCTGGTCAGCAACAGCGAGGTGCAACAATGATTGGTTCTTTGATGAAGTTCGCCAGGGTTCCGGCTGGCGTTTCGATCGCACTGGCGCTGACTGCGGCAGCTTCGCCGGGCATCGCGCAGGCCCCTTCCGACCCGCGTATCGCGCAGGATGGAACGGTTACGCTGGACGGCGTTCGTGTGCCTTTGCCCGCTACCGCAAGCCAGGGGGGGCGCGACTATCTGCGCAAGCTGATCGTCGACAAGCCGTTCGGCACGCCCGTTCCTGACATCAAGGAGGAGCGCGCGCGTCAGGATGGAATCATGTTTGAATTCCTGCGCCCGATGCGTGACCGGTACAAGGTCGACATCACGGAAGAGAAGATCGGCGGGATCGTGGTGGACGTCGTGGTCCCCGCAGAAGGAATCGCGCCCGAAAATCGCAATCGCCTGCTGATCAACGTTCATGGCGGGGGTTTCACCACCGGTGCGCGCAGCGCCTCGCTGGTGGAATCGGTTCCGCTGGCGGCGCTGATGAAGATCAAGGTCGTGTCGATCGACTACCGCATGGGGCCGGAATACCAGTTCCCCGCCGGTAGCGAGGACGTGGCAACGGTCTATCGTGAACTGCTTAAGTCCTACGATGCATCGCACATCGGGCTCTACGGATGCTCGGCTGGCGGCATCTTGACCTCGCAGTCCATCGCATGGTTCCAGGCGAACGATTTGCCCAATCCCGCGGCGATCGGCGTATTCTGCGCTGGCCTGAATGGCCGTTTCGAAGGGGATTCAGTCGCGCTTTCGGGTGGCCTGCTGGGCAATCTGCCCGCGCTGGTCGCGGAAAGCCGGCCCGCCATGCTGCCTCCCGGTGGCCCGAGCTATCTGAGCACCGCCCGTCCGGAAGATCCCCTGGCCTTTCCTGAAAGCTCGCCCGAACTGCTCGCGCATTTCCCGCCGACGCTGTTCATCACCGGAACGCGCTCGTTCGAATTTTCCAGCGCTCTTACGTCGCACAACAGCCTCGCTGCTGCCGGCGTCGAATCCCGCTTCCACGGATGGGACGGGATGTTCCACGGGTTCATCTACAATTCTGACCTGCCAGAGGCACGGCAGGCCTATGATGTCATGGTCAATTTCTTCGATGGACATCTCAAGAAGTAAGTCACACGCTAACCGTTATCGGAGGGCTGCGCGGGAAAGAGCCGCGCAGTCCGCCGGTGCGGAAGGTGGGGCGGCGCTGTTACCGTCCTTGTCTTTCCGCAGTCCCAGCGCGCTTCCTATCGACCGTCCTATGGCGCGCACGATGTTGGGCTCGCCGGACCGTTCGCCCGGATCGTTGAAGGTGATCGACGGGCTCGACAACGTGCCCTGCACGCGCAGCGGATCCACCAGCTTCAGCGGCGCATTTCCCTTCGCAGCGCCATTCATGGTCAGCGCGATGGTTTCGCCCCGCAGGTTGATCTGCCCACGGCCGGCGCCTCTTGAAACTTCGGTGTCGATCGTCAGCGGGGCGGGGGTCAGGATTCCTCCCTTCACGCTGAAAGCCAGAATAGCGCAGCGGATCGGCGTCATGGCTTCATCGTCGCGGATTTCCTGCCGTATCGCCCCACCCAGATTCTGACCCAGAACGAATGCGGCGGCGCGGTTCATTGATCCGCGACTGGCGACGAATGCGATCTTGCCGTTCCCGCGCTCGAACGCCTGACGAATGGTGTCACCCCGGCCTTCGATGCGGACCACGCCCTGTAACGGGCCACGTATCATGTCCGGTTGGCCGATCAGCGTGTCCAGCGATGTTCCGGCCACGCGCAGTTCCGTCTTGAACACGGGAACATCTGCGGTTGAATCGACCTCGACCCATCCGGTGATACGTCCGGATTCCAGGCCCGCGACAACGTTTTCAAGCCGCAGCACCCGGTGATCCAGAACGATGTCGCCCTTCAGGCTGCGAAAGGCCGATCCGCCCTTGATAAGCAGCCTTTGCGCGGAAAAGCGTATGCGTCCGTCGGTCGGGCCCATCTTGCTCAGGTTGATGCGCGTGTCGGGAATGACCCGCTTGCCGATCCGCGCTTCCTTGGCGCGCGCCGACGCCAGCCCGGCGTCATCTGCCAGATCGTCGAAATCGAATTGCGGCGCATCGATCTCAGCGTCGATTTTCGTTCGGCCATCGCGCTTCAGCACCGTGGCCTTGCCGCGTAGAGTGGAGCGACCGATCGTGCCCTCGACCCGGTCGATGAACCAGTCCTTCCCCTCATGCCGGACATCGCCGGTCAGATCGATGTCCTGAGTGCCGAACAGTCCCGCTTCGATAATGTAGTCGAGCTGCTTCAGGCTGGAGCCTTTGGCATGCATCGTAAGTCGCATGTCGCTGAGGTTCAGCGGGCCGGCCATGGTGCCGCTCGCACGAAGATCGAATGGAGCGGCTGACAGATGGGCCTGGAATGGCCAGCCTGACGCAGTCGCCTTTTCCCGCGCGCCGCCACCAGTCACGGCCAGAGTTGCGGGCGACCCGTCGAACTTCCCCGTGGCATTCACGACCAGACCAGTACGGGCATCCGCGCGGATACTGCCCGTCAGCTCCAGCTTTCGCTTTGCGTCGTTCAGCGAAAAGCGGCTGCGATCAATTGTAAGCTGGTCCAGTTGCAGTGGGCGCCCGCCGCCATCGTCCTGCTTTCCGCCAAAGCCGTCCCAGTTGCTTTTACCCTCTTCATCCCGGACCAGCGCCACATCGAGGTCGGAGATGTGCAGCGATCTTATATCGGGGTCGCCGCTGATAAGGGAGAAGATGGAAACGCGGGCACTCGTGCGTTCGACTTTCAGGAAGTCGCCTTCGCCTGCCCATGCCGGTTGCCCGATCTGCACGTCACCGGCCACGATTTCAGGGGTGAACGATAGCAACTGCGTGCGGGAGAGGGAGCCGATCTTTACCGGCGCATCCAGTCTCGCCGACAGTTCCCGTTCCGCCGTTTCGCGCAGAAACGAGACGGGAAAGGCGGCGATGGCCAATATCGCCAGGGCAATCACGCCCGCAGTCAGCGACAATAACAGGACAAGGCGACGATGGGATGGCGGGGCCGTCTGCGTGGAATCCCCTTCCTCCACGCTGCCGGGGTCTGTCACCATATCCGCGCGCCGGGCGCGAAAAAGCCCGCGCAGACGGACCGCACGGGCTTTTTCGATATTATCATTGATTAGTAACTATTCTCAAAATCGTCGATCTCGCGTTCGACCTGATCCTTCGCGCGACCATACTTCTCCTGAACCTTCCCGGCCAGAATTTTCCGATTGCCATTGATCTGGTCCAACTCGTCATTGGTCAGCTCGCCCCATTTCTTCTGGACGTGGCCTTTGACCTGTTCCCAATTGCCTTTCAGCATGTCGCTATTCATGATTTCTCTCCTCTAGGCGTTATATTCAGAACACCGCGATGCCCCGGTTCGTTCCCGATCGTGTCAGTCCTTCAGGCTGATCTTCTTTTCCACTTTCGCAGCCGCCTTCTCTTCCCGCTTCCGGCGGTTGAACACGCTCAGCATGTGGCGGATGTCGGCAGGCTTCAGGTGCTCCTCGGCGGCGACGAACTGCTCCTGCTCCTCCTCGCGGATGTGGTGCAGGTATTCGTCCTTCAGCCCCGCGAACCGGCGCAGCCAGCCCGATGACGCCATGTCGCGCGCGGCCAGATCGTCCAGCATCTCGTCGATCTCCTTGTGTTCGGAAATCGCATGGCGGGCGTCGTCGGTAGTTTCCGGATCGCGCAGGACCGACGACCACAGGGCTTGTTCTTCCGCCGCCGCGTGCGCCTTCAGTTCCTTCACCAGTTCGGAAAACAGGGCCACGCGATCCGCCGATTTTCCTTCGGTCTCCTCGATCATGGCCAGAAGAGCGCGGTGCCGGTCATGATCCTCCACCAGCCGTCCGAAGATATCGGGATCACCCCGAAACTGCGTCTTCGGCGTGCTGCCGATGCGGGCCGCCAGATCGGGCGCCACAGCTTTCGCCTTGGCTATCGCAGCCGACTTTGCCTCAGCGGGAGAGACACTCAGTGTCTTGTTCTTATCGATCGTTCGGGTCGCCATGACACCTCCAGAAAGATGGTTGGCGGGCCTCCGGCCTATTCGAAGATGATCGGCAACCGGAGCCCGCATTGATGCCCCTCGAACGCAGGGTTCAATGCGATGGTTCCGGTAATGGGGACTACCCCCTCAGTCGTGACGAGATGACCGGGCCTTGGCCCTGTCGCTCTCCAGTTCCGGGATCGCGGAATCTTCGATTTCTTTCAGCGGAGTGCCTGAAAGATAGGTTGCTCGCCCCAGCAGTTGCGCGGCCAGCGGCAGGGTGAACATCAGGAACAGGATAGCGAGCAAGCCGGTGGCAACAGGTGCATCGTCGGTGCTTAGCAGCACGCCGATCACCAGCAGCACGGTGCCCAGCGTCCCGGCCTTGGTGGCGCTGTGCATTCGTTGCAGAGGATCGCGCAGCCGCAGTATGCCAACGGCGGCGATCAGCATCAGCAGGGTGCCCAAGACGAGGAGGATGGCGGCGAGGATGTCCATCAGTCGCGTGCCTTTCTCTCCAGAAACAGGGCAAAAGCCACCGTTCCGACAAAATTGATCAGCGCCAGCGCCAGCGCAATATCCAGGAACGCCCCACGCCCCGTCGCCACGGAAGTGAGCCCGGCGAAACCAATGCCGAGCGCGGTCAGCATGTCGAAGGCGACGAAGCGGTCGGCGAAGCTGGGCCCTTTGACCAGTCGCCATCCGGCCAGCGCCAGCGCGATGCAGAGGGCGACGGCGAGGATATCAGCCAGGAGGGGCAGGTCGATCATCCCTCAAGCTCCATGATCGGGCGTTCGTAGAGGCGATGGAACCGCGCGATCGAGGCATCAGGATCGCTGGCATCGAGCAGGTGCAGGTAAAGCCTCGTGCGATCGGCGGAGACATGGAGGCAGGTAGAGCCGGGGGTCAGCGACGTGAAATAGGCCAGCATCGCCACCGCCCATGGCCGCTTCACCTGCACCGGCATGACGACGATCGCAGGGCGGGAAGGGATGTCCGGCGCCAGCACGATGCGCGCCACCGCCCAGGTCGATCCGATCAAATCGCGTATGAAGCCGACGAGCAATTGCAGCACGGCGCGCGCTTTTGCCAGAACCCTCATCCCAGCAGCCCCATGTTGGCCAGCGCCCCGGCGGAAAGCTGGGCAGCGGCATGAACCATGCCCGGCGCCAGTCCGATTGCGACCGTGGCGGCGGAAAGCACGCCCATGCCCACCAGCATTGATGGCGGCAGCCGCTTGGCCGGGCGGTTGGGCAATTCCTTCCAACATGCGGCAGACCAGAACAGCGCGGCGGAAAAGATCGTCAGGATCGCCGCGATCACGCCTGCACCCAGCAGCACGAAATCCCCGGCGTCGATCGCGGCGCGGAAGACCAGCAGCTTGGCCCAGAAGCCGGAGAGGGGCGGGATGCCCGCCAGCGACAGAATGGGCACGGCGAAAACCACACCAAACCACGGGTTCGCGCGCAGTACGCCGCCGGTGGTGGAAAGCTGCCACGATCCGGTCGCACGCTGGATCGCGCCCGCGCCCAGGAACAGGTTGGTCTGCACGATCATCGAATGGATCATGTAGAATACCGCCGCTTCGACCCCGGCCCGCGTTCCGACCGCAAGGGCGGCCATCATGTAACCGACCTGCGCGATGACATGATAGGCCAGCAGTCGCCGCATATCGTTCTGCGCCAGCGCGGCGAGCGAGCAGAGCAGCATAGTCGCGCCCGCGATCCAGCCGAACAGGGGCTTCAACTGCGCCGCGCCCATTCCGCCAGAACCGATCGCAAACAGCCCGGCAAAGACCAGCAGCAGGGCATAGAAACCCATCTTGGTCAGCAGCCCGGCGAAAATCGCCGTGACCGATATCGGTGCGGGGCCATAGGATGACGGCAGATAGACGTGCACCGGCACCAGCCCCGATTTCAGGGCGAATCCGCCGAGCAGCAACGCCGCCGCCGCAGCGGTCGCGACGCTGGGCGCGCTGGGGGCCAGCCGCGCGGCGAGCACGGACAGATCGAGCGTTCCCGTGATGCCATACAGAATGCCGATCCCGGCCAGGATGGCGCTCGCCCCCACGATGCCGAACGTCGCGTATCGCATCGCCGCGCCGATCTGCATCTGCCGCCGGTCGATGCTGATCAGGCCCAGTGCGGAAAGCAGCGCCAGTTCAAACCAGACGTAGAGGTTGAACAGATCGCCGGTCAGGAAAGCGCCGTTCACCGCGCCGACCATCGCCAGAATCAGCGCGTCATGCCCCGCAAACCGTCGCCTGCCGCCTATCGCCGCATGGCTGTAGATCGCCACTGCCAGCGCGATCAGCGATGTGACCACTACCAGCGCCACGCCCGGCATTCGCGCCGTGAACGATACGCCTATCCCCACCGGCCACCCGCCGAACACGGTAACGGCAAGCGGGCCGCCGCCGCTCGCGCGGATAAGCAGGGCTACGCTGAACAACAGGGTCAGGACGAAAGCGCCGAGTGTCAGCGCCTCGCTCGCTCGCGGACGGCGGCGCAACAGGATCGCGCCCGCAGCGGCGAGCAGGGGCGCCAGCACCGGAATGATGAGCAGCACCGCGTCAGCCATGGGGCGGCTCCGCCTCTGCCGCGGCCGGTTCAGGCTGGTCCAGCGCGTCGATATCCCGCGCGTCGACCGATCGGGTGGCACGCCACGCGCGCATCACGATCGCGGCGAGCACCACCGTCAGCGCAAAGCCGATCACGATGGCGGTAAGGATAAGCGCCTGGGCGAGCGGATCGGCCGATACGCCCAGCGCCTTGGCCCCCGCAGCTATGATCGGCGGCTGGTCTGACGAGAAACCCCCTGCCGTGAACAGGGCCAGGTTTACGCCCGTGGACAGCAGGGCAAGGCCCAGCAGGCTACGCATCAGGTTGCGCGACAGCACCATGTGGACGGCACAGGCCATGATCGCCGCCGCGCAGAAGGCATAGAACACGGTCATCGTGCCGCCTCCTTCTGCAAGCCGAACAGGAAGGAAAGGACCGCCCCCAGCACGACCAGATAAACGCCGATGTCGAACAGCATCGTGGTGCCCAGCTTGGGCAGGATGCCGCCCGGTTCCCACCACAGATGCGTCAGGAACGGTGCACCGCCCGGCTTCAACATTCCGGGAATGCCGCTGGTGATGCACAGCGCCAGCCCGAAGCCGACCAGCGACAGCGGCTGGAAGCGCAGAACCCGTTCCGCGCTCCGCGCCCCGTGGGCCAGCGACAGGACGGCAAAGGCGAGCGAGGCGGCCAGCCCGCCCACGAAACCGCCACCCGGCTCGTTATGTCCGCGCAGCAGGATGATGACCGAAGAAAGCATCAGCAGCCAGAACAGCAGGCGGCTGGCGGTGGAAAGGCTGTAATGGACGGTGCGCGCCTTGGCCTCGTCCCGCGCGGCGCCGCGTCGACGGGCCAGCAGCGATCCGGCCAGCACCGCCGCCATCGCGATCACCGCCGTTTCGCCCATGGTGTCGAATGCGCGGAAATCGACCAGGATCACGTTGACGACGTTGCTGCCGAAACCGGCGACATAGCTCATCCGCCCAAACCAGTCCGACGCATCCGACGATGCGTGCCCGGCGGCCATGTCCACCAGGGCCACGAACATGACCAGCCCGAAGGCGGCGGCGATCAGGAAATCCACACTGTGTTCGCGCCCGCTGCGGGTGTCGGCGCTGCGCAGGGGCAGGGCCAGCAACAGCGCCGTCAGCAGCACGACGATCAGCGCCTCCACCGTGAACTGGGTCAGCGCCAGATCGGGCGCGCCATTGAACAGGAAAGTGATGGCGATGGCGAAGCCGGTGATGCCCGCGCCGACGAGGGCGGACAGCAGGTTGCGGCTGCGCGCGGCGACAATCGCACCGCCAACGGCCACCAGCCCGATCAGGATTTCGGCAACGCGGGTTGGCCCCTCTATCGCGGGAACACGCAGGCCGGCGCCCGACGCCAGCATGGAAAATGCCGCAACGGCCGTGAATGTGATGACCGCCATGCCGGTATAGCCGCGCATATCGCCATGTTCGATCACGCGGGTAAGCCGTGCCGCGCCGTGGACAAGGCGGAACAGGGCCCGTTCCCACGCGCTTTCCACCGAATACCGCTCGATCCGTTCACGCGATCGCAGCATCAGGTGGATGCGTTTCCAATAGCGGATGATCAGCACGCCGATGGTCACGACCACGGCGCTCAGCCCCAGCATCGGCGTCAACCCGTGCCACGCCGACAGGGTGACTTCCACCGGCTGGCCATAGACCGCGATCACGGCGGGGCGGATCGCCACACGGGTGATCCATTCCGGATCGAGGCTGATGGTGAGGCCCATCATGGCCAGCACCAGCGGCGGCGTGACCAGAGAGAAGCTTTCGCCGTGCAGCATCTCGATCGGCTTGGCGGGCTTCATGAAGAACGGGCGCAGGGTGACGACCCCGGCAACGCCGACCATTACCGCGTTGACGAGCACGGCGATGGCAAGCGGGACCAGTTCCCAACTGCTCGCTAGTTGCGCCTCGAACAGGAATTCCTTGGACACGAAGCCCAGGAACGGCGGTATTCCGGCCATCGACAGGCTGGCTCCGGCGCAGGCGATGGCGGTGAGGGGCAGCGTCTTGCGCAGGCCGCCCAGCGAACGCAGCACGCCCTTGCCCGTCGCGTGGAGCACGGAACCAGCGCAGAAGAACAGCGCCGCCTTGTAAAGCGCATGGGCGAACAGGAACCCGATCATCGCCACCGACGCGCGAGGCCCGTCCAGCCCGACCAGCAGCACCAGAATGCCGAGGGACGCGATCGTGGAATAGGCCAGCGCCGCCTTGAAGCTTTCCGCTCGCAACGCCTGCACTGCGGCAACCACCATGGTCACACAGGCCACGCCAACCAGCAGCGGACGCCCCCATTCCGTCTGCGCGATCACGGGTTCGAAGCGCGCCAGAAGATAGATGCCCAGCTTCACCATCGTCGCCGAATGGAGATAGGCGGAGGCCGGGGTGGGGGCTTGCATCGCGTTCGGCAGCCAGAAGTGGAACGGGAACTGCGCCGACTTGGTGAAAGCGGCCAGCATGATGAGCAACAGGATGGGCGTGCCCAGCGGGTGCGCGACGATCTCCGCCCCGCGCGTGGTCGCCTCCGCCATCGAATAAGTGCCGATGACATGCCCGATCATCAGCACCGCCAGCACCAGCGCCAGCCCGCCTGCGGCCGTTACCTGCAATGCCAGATTGGCCGCCCGCCGCGCGCGGAAGCTCTTGTGATCGAAGCCGATCAGCATGAACGAAAGGATGCTGGTCGCTTCCCAGAACAGGATCATCAGCAGCAGATTGTCGGCCAGCACCGTGCCCAGCATCGCCGTCATGAACAGCAGGATCAGCGTGAAAAAGCGGGCCCGATCCGCCTTCGACTTGTTGGTCAGATAACCGCCCGCATAGATGGTGACGAGGCCACCGATGCCGGTGATCAGCAGGCAGAACAGGAAAGAGAATCCGTCCAGCCGGACAGTGATGTCGAAGCCGAGCGAGGGCGCCCAGACGATGCCTTCACCCTGAACCCAGCCCCGTTCCACCACCGGCGCGCTCGCCACGAAGGCGGCGAGCAGGCCGAAAGGCAGCAACGCCATCAGGAACCCGGCGCCACGGCCCAGCCAGCGCGATGCTATCGGAAAAAGGCAACTGCCGATCAGCGAGACGAGCAAAATTATCAGCATTCGCCCGTGCGCCAGCCTCGCTATCTTATCGGATCACCCGCGGGGCGAGTTCGGTTCGGTTTGATAGTCGTAAAGAAGCATGGCGGCGGCGGCAATCCCCGGTCGACAGGAACTGTCGCCACTCGCAATAAAGTGGGGCCGGATGCGTAAACGGGGGTGCTTCAGTCCACGAAAGCGCGTTCGATCACGAAGTCGCCGGGGTTGTTGTTGGCGCCTTCGCGAAACCCCTGTCCCTCCAGACTGGCGGCAAGGGTGCGGATCATCTCCATCGATCCGCACAGCATCACGCGGTCGGTTGCAGGGTCGAATTTGGCCTCGCCCGGAATGCCGGCAAACAGGGCGCCGTTTTCCATCAGGGCGTCGATCCTGCCAGTGGTGCGGAAGCTTTCGCGCGTGACCGTGGGCACATAATGGAACTGCGTCAGCGCCTGATCCTGAACCAGTGGATCGCCCGCGAGGTGGCTTTCCAGATCCTCGCGATAGGCAAGGTCCGCAACGTTACGAACGGAATGAACCAGCACGATCTGATCGTACATGTCGTAGATGTCGGGATCGCGCACCAGGCTCATGAACGGGGCCAGGCCGGTGCCGGTGGAAAGCAGGAACAGCCGCTTGCCGGGGCTCAGCGCATCGGTGACGAGTGTGCCGGTGGGCTTGCGGCCCAGATAGATCCGGTCCCCCTCGCGCACATGGCACAGGCGCGATGTCAGCGGCCCGTCCGGCACCTTGATCGACAGAAACTCCAGCTCGTCGGCGTAGGACGCGCTGGCGATGGAATAGGCACGCAGCAGGGGCCGGTCACCATCGGGCAGGCCCAACATCACGAACTCGCCCGAACGGAAGCGGAAGCTGGCCGGCCGGGTCATGGCGAAGCTGAACAGGCCGTCGTTCCAGTGCCGCACCCAGCGGACCTGCTCGACGCTCAGCGCCTTGGTCTCTTCCATCTCGAAACCCGCGTGGACCAGTTCATTCATGGTTGTGACTGTCTTTCTTTCCGTATGGGCCGCTGGCGGCGCCGAAGGCACCTGCCAGGCGGGGGATTTTCATGAAATGAGATCGAGACTGCGGCTGGGTGTCAGGCCGATATCAGCCATGTGTCCGACGACGTCGGACATTCCGGTTACGACGTCCTCGATCCAGTTTTCGTCCAGGAATGCGCCCAGCGTCGCCCGCGCTCTGCCGTGTTCCCCTTCCGCGATATCGGACCATAGCGAAAGCATGATCGCCTCAAACTCAGTCACGCGGGCGATCCCGCGTTCGGTGAAGGGAATCAGCCGGTATTCGCGGTGGTTGAGGACGAACATAAGCTTGTGAAAGTCGGCCAGCACCGGGGCCATGCCCTTGCGGACGAACGCCTGTGCAAGGCTCGCCGCAGGGCAGATGTCCCGCGCCAGCGCGCTGGACCAGCCGCGCATGGCCCAGAAGAGAAAGCGGCTGCCGCCCGCAACGCGATCGGGTGATACGTCGATGAAGCTGTACATGGCGAAGGCGGGCGTAGCGGGTCACGCAATCTAATGCAATTGCGTCGCAATAGTATAATTCAGATATGTGCCCCAAGCCGAACTTCTCGGCAGGCAGGTATCAATCGGCGTGTGTGGTCGGGATCTTCAATTCCACTTTCAGCCCCGGCTCGTTGTCCGAAAGCGTGAGCGTGCCCCCATGGCGGTTCGCGACAGCCGCGCACATCGCCAGCCCCAGCCCGGAACCGGGGCGGGAACGGCTGCTGTCCATGCGATAGAAGCGCCGAAGCACTTTCTCGCGTTCGTCGGGTGGCACGCCGGGGCCGCGGTCGGCGACCACGAACACGGCGTAATTGCCCTCTTGCCTGGCATCGAGCGTGATTTCGGGCCCGTCGCCGCCGTGGACGATGGCGTTCTCCACCAGATTGGACAGCGCCTGCATCAACAGATGTTCGTCTCCGCGCACCGTGATGGGCAGGGCCGCGTCTGGCGCATGCATTCGCAGCGTTCCGCCTGCATCCTCGACGGTCGGCCCATATATCTCGCCCACGCGTTCGATCAGGCCGCGGGCATCGATCGGCGCGCCTTGCGGGTTCTGCCCGCTTTCCAGCCGCGACAGCGCCAGAAGCGAATCGAACAGCGCGGTGATCTGCCCGATCTCCTGCATCGCCAGATCGATCCCCGTCTGCCGCCGCGCCGGATCGCCAGCATCCGCCTCGAGTTCCTCCAGCCGGTTGCGTAACCGGCCCAGCGGGGTGCGCAGATCGTGCGCGATACCTTCTGAAACGCTCTTGAGCGCCTCCATCGTCGCTTCCTGCCGGTCGAGCATGCGGTTGAGGTTGGCGGCCAGCTCATCAAATTCGCGCCCCAGCCCAACGGCGGGCAGGCGTTCAGACGTATTGCCGGAAATGATCCGGTCGACCGAACGGTTCATCCCGCCCAGCCGACGCAGGAATTGATAGCCGAGCGCCAGCCCGGCGAGCATCGCCAGCGCGATCACGCCCAGTCCGCTCCACAGCGCGAACGTGCGTATGCCCCCGCGTAGCTCGTCCAGATGCTTCGCGTCGCGCCCGATGGCCAGCAGCGTGCCGTCGGGCATCGTGTGGCTCAGCACCAGCAGGTCGGGCGTCTGGTCCGGCCAGCGGGGCGGGCGGGGCTTGTTGGGCAGGTTGTGGCGAAACCCCTCGTCATTCACCGCATTGCGCGCCAGCCCGTTGGAGAACGTCTGTCCATCGGTCGTGATGACAAGAAAGAGGTATCGGCGCGCCTCGTGGTTGCGCGATTGCGCTTCCAGCATCGCGATCAGGCCGCCACCGCCCAGCCGTGCGGCATCCCCCTCCATGATGTTCATCTGGTGCGTCAGGTCTTCGCGCGTTTCCGCCTCTGCAAAGCGGAACAGCCCGTAATCGATACCCGCGACCAGCAGGGCCGCCCCCACGCCGAAGATCAACGAGAAGGTCAGCGCCAGACGCAGGCTGGCGGTCGAAAGCAGGCGGGGCAGGCGGGCGTTATTGAGGCGCGCGGATGGCATAACCGACCCCCCGGACGGTGCGGATCAGTTCCACATCGAAACCCCGGTCGATCTTGGCGCGCAGGCGGCTGATGTGGGCATCGACGATATTGGTGCGCGGATCGAAGTGGAATCCCCACAGCGCCTCCAGCAGCATGGTCCGCGTCACCACCTGCCCCGCGCGGCGGACGAGGTATTCCAGCAGCCTGAATTCATGCGAAGTCAGGTCTATCGGTTTGCCTCCACGGCTCACACTGTGGGCCGCCGGGTCCATCTCAAGGTCGCCGACCCTCAGGCAATCGGGCTGCTGCGCCAGCGGCGGGCGGCGGCCGAGCGCCTGAAGCCGCGCCAGCAACTCGCTGAAGGCGAAGGGTTTGACGAGATAGTCGTCTGCCCCGGCGTTCAGCCCTTCCACCCGATCTTCCACCGCGCCCACCGCCGTCAGCATCAGGCACGGCGTTTCGATGCCTTGCGCACGCACCGTGCGGATCAGGTCCAGCCCCGGACAGCCCGGCAGCATCCGGTCCACGATCAGCGCGTCGTATTTCTCGACCAGCGCTAGGTCGAGCCCGGCTGAACCGCTTTCCGCCTCGTCCACGGTATGCCCAGCCTGACGCAGGCCGCCAGCCACGAAATCGCGCGTGCGGGGATCATCCTCCACGACGAGAACTTTCATTGTGCCGCTTCCATACCGTTCCTTGCGGCCCGATTTAATGTTTTCGTCATCTTGCGCGAATGTTTTCCCGGCTAGGCGCCAAATCTGAAATTGAGAACTACTATCAACCGATAGTAAGGGCGCCGCACAATGCAAGGCGGCCCGTGCAGGAAGGACTTAAGCTTGGCGAAGCTCATGCCGGAAATGTCGGGCGCTGGCGATACGCACGCGACATCCTGCACGTTCATGCTGGCCGCCCCGCAACGGCCCGTGATCGCCCACGGATCGCGGCGATCGCTGCTGCCCGGCCCGGCGGAAACGCTGGCGGATCGGGTGCGCGGCTTCTTCGCCGATCACGATGACGCGGCCCTGCTGGTCGGCGCGCTGCCGTTTGACCGGGCGGCGGACGATTTCCTGTTCGAACCCCAATCCGTCACCGATCTTCCGCTGACGCCCCCGGCCACCGGCCCCCGTCCTGACCGGCGATGGCAGGTCACACCGCAGCCGAGCCGCGCGGACTATGAGCAGGCCGTGGCCCGCGCGCTGGACCTTATCGCGGCGGAGCAGGGCGGTGCGGACCCGCTCGAAAAGATCGTCCTGTCGCGCAGCGTACTGCTGGAGGCTGAACCACCGATCGATCTGCTGGCCTTGTCGAGCCGCCTGCTGGGCGATCCGGCGGCGGTGCGGTTCCTGACGCCGCTGGGGCAGGGCGCGAATGGCGTGTCGCGGCATCTGATCGGGGCGACGCCGGAACTGCTGATCGCCAAGACCGGCGATGCCGTCGTCTCGCACCCGCTGGCGGGTTCCGCCCGGCGCAGCGAGGATGGCACGGCGGATCGCGCGGCTGCCGAATGGCTGATGGGGTCGGAGAAGGACCGGCGCGAACATCGCTGGGTAGTGGACGCCATTCTTGACGGGCTGGCCCCCTATTGCCGTGAACTGGTCGCGCCCGATGGGCCCGCGCTCGTTTCCACGCAGACCATGTGGCACCTCGGCACCCGCATCGAAGGGCGGCTGAAATCGCCGGGCGACGTATCGGCGGCGGAACTCGCCGCGGCGCTGCATCCCACGCCCGCGGTCGGCGGCACACCCCGCGCGCGGGCTCTGGACCTGATCCCCCGGCTCGAAGGCTATGACCGTGGCTTCTATGCCGGGGCCGTGGGCTGGACCGATCGGGCGGGCGACGGCGAATGGTACGTTTCGCTGCGCTGTGCCGAAGTCAGCGGCAGGCAGGTGAGGATCTACGCGGGCGCGGGCATAGTGGAAGGATCTGTGCCGGCGGAAGAAGCGGAGGAGACTTCGGGCAAGTTGCAGGCCATGCTGCGCGCGTTGGGCGTGGACGAACAGGGACATTCCAGCAGCGGCGGGACTTGCGCCGCGCCGGATTCCGGCACAGTCCCCAATGGATCGCCCCGCGCGGGCAATTGAGTGGAGAGAGTTGGGTAATGGTGCCGTTGCAGCAGGTCTGGCCGCAGGAATTTGCCGAACGCTATCGCGCCGAAGGCTACTGGCGCGGCGAAACCTTCCGTCAATTGCTGGAAGCGCGGGCGAAGGATCGCGGCGATGCGATTGCCGTGGTCGGCGGCGACCAGCGGTGGACTTATGCCGAACTGTTGCAGCGGGCGGAAACTGCCGCGGCCGGTTTTCTGGCGCTGGGGCTGCAACCGGGGGACCGGGTTGTCGTCCAGCTTCCGAACATTCCGGAATTCTTCGCGGTTGTGTTCGGCTTGTTCCGCGCGCGGATGATCCCCGTCTTCGCGCTGCCCGCGCACCGGCTGACCGAAATCGCCCACTTTGCCCGCAAGGCAGAGGCTGCCGGTTATGTCGTGGCCGAAAGGCACGATAACTTCGATTATCGCGGGTTGGCCGATGCCGTCATGGCGGAAGTCCCGCATGTCCGGCACACCATCGTGGTGGGCGATGCCGGGCGGCACGCGGCCTTTGGCGCTTTCGCGGCCGATCCGTCGCTTCTGCCGGAAGAGGACGCATCCCCGTCAGACGTGGCGCTGGTGCAGATTTCGGGCGGCAGCACCGGGCTGTCCAAGCTGATCCCGCGCACGCACGACGATTATCTTTACAGCATCCGCGCCAGTAACGAGATTTGCTGGATCGGGCCGGACAGCGTTTACATGTCCTCCCTGCCGGTATCTCACAATTTCCCGATGAGCAGCCCCGGCGTGTTCGGCGCGCTTTACGCGGGTGCGCGCGTGGTCATGTGCCCCGCGCCGGACCCGGCCACCGCCTTCCCGCTGATAGAGCAGGAGAAGGTGACGATCACCGGGCTGGTGCCGCCGCTGGCGCTGCTGTGGTTGCAGGCCGCGCCGAAGACGGATCACGACCTTTCCAGTCTGGAAGTGCTTCAGGTGGGCGGCGCCAAGTTCATGCCCGAACCCGCGCGGCGCGTCGGCGCGGTGCTGCACTGTAAGCTGCAACAGGTGTTCGGTATGGCCGAAGGGCTGGTGAACTATACCCGCATCGGCGACCCGGACGATATCGTCACCCAGACGCAGGGGCGTGCGATCTCGCCGGATGACGAGGTGCTGATCCTTGACGATCAGGGCAAGCCGGTGCCCGAGGGGGAACCCGGCAACCTGCTGACGCGCGGCCCCTATACGATCCGTGGCTATCATGACGATCCGGCCGCGAATGGTCGGTCCTTCACAGAAGACGGCTATTACCGCACCGGCGACGTCGTGCGCCGGTTGCCGGGCGGCTATCTGGAGGTGATGGGCCGCGCGACGGACCACATCAACCGCGCCGGAGAGAAGATTTCGGCCGAGGAGGTGGAGGATCACCTGCTCGCCCATCCGCAAGTGTTCGATGCGGCGGTCGTTTCCGTGCCTGACAGATTTCTGGGCGAACGGACCTGCGCCTTCATCATCGCCGATGGTGAGGCGCCGAAACCCGCGGACATCAAGGCATGGATGCGTAATCGCGACATCGCGGCGTTCAAGATTCCCGACCAGATCGTATTCGTCGCCGATTTCGCCACCACGGCGGTCGGCAAGATCAGCCGCAAGGAACTTCGCGCGGCGTTGCGCGCGCAATTGCTGGAACAGGAAAAGGCATGACCGCGCCCCGCCGCCTGCCATCGATCGCGGGCTATGAATTGCCCGGCGAGGATGAACTGCCCCCCTCGCGCCCCGATTGGGTGCTGGACGCGGACCGGGCGGCGCTGCTCGTCCACGACATGCAGGCCTATTTCGTCGATGCTTTCGTGCCCGGCGTCGCACCGATAGAACCGGCCATCGGCCACATTGCGGCGTTGCTCTCTGCTGCCAGAGCGCGGGGCGTGCCGGTGTTCTACACCGCGCAGAACGGCGATCAGGACCGGCGCGACCGGGGCCTTCAGGCAGACCTGTGGGGGCCGGGTATGCGCCACGTGCCCGAACATCAGCCGATCGTCGCCCCGCTGGCGCCCGCCGCCGGGGACATCGTGCTGACCAAGCATCGCTACAGCGCGTTCCAGCGCAGCAATCTGGAAACCCTGATGCGGGCGCGGGGCCGCGATCAACTGGTCGTCTGCGGCGTATATGCCCATATCGGCTGCATGCTGACCGCTGCCGAGGCGTTCCAGCTCGACATACAGCCGTTTCTCGCCGCCGATGCGCTCGCGGATTTTTCGCGCGAATGGCACGATGCGGCGCTTGCCCAGGCGGCCGATTGCTTGGCAGTCGTCCGTTCCACCCGCCAGATTATCGAGGCCCTGACATGACCCTGACCCTGCAACGGCTGCGCGAAGACATCGCCGCGATGATAGAAGAAGATGCCTCGGTCGTCGGTGACAACGACAACCTGATGGATCTGGGGCTGGATTCCATGCGCGCGATGAACCTCGTGATGCAGTGGGATGAACAGGGCGTGCCGCTGGATTTCGCCGATCTGGCGGAGGCTCCCACGCTGGCGGGCCTGTGGGCGATTCTGGAACAGCGCCAGAACTGATGCGGGGCTGACGCGATGCACAAGGCCGTGCCGCTGACCGAGGCGCAGTCGGGGCTGTGGTATGCCCAGCGGCTCGATCCGGCGAACCCTATTTTTAATACCGGCCAGTATCTCGACCTGCGCGGTCCGCTGGATGCCGCCGCGCTTGGCGCCGCGGTGGATCACGCGGGGCAAGAGGCAGAGGCGCTGTCGCTGCGCTTCATCGATGCGCCGGAAGGGCCGCTTCAGGTCGTCGACAGTGTGCTGCGGCCCCGGCTCGAAGTGATCGACCTTTCGCATGATGCCGATCCGCAGGGCGCGGCGCTGGCGGCGATCCGCCGCGACATGGCGACACCCGTGGTGCCGGAAAACGGGCCGATGGCGCGGCAGGTGCTCTATCGGCTGGCGGAAGATCGGCACTTCTGGGCGCAACATGTCCACCACTTCGCCATCGATGGCTATGGCATGGTGCTGCTGACGGCGCGCATCGCGGAACTCTATGGCCTGCTGCTGGCCGGAAAGCCGGGCAGCGGGCGGCAACTGTCGCCGCTGGCGGGTGTGTGGGGCGAAGACGCCGCCTATCGCGCCTCGCCTGATCGCGAAGCCGATGCCGCATGGTGGCGCACCGCAATGGCTGGTGCGGACGAAATCGTCGGCATGGCGCCGGGCAAGGCCGTGTCCGCCTTCTCCTTCCATCGCTTCGAACAGGCTCTGCCCGCCGAAACGCGCGAACTGTTGCTGAAGCGGGCCAAGGGCACCGGGCTCGGTTGGCCCGATGTGCTGACCGCGCTGGTATCTGCCTATATCCGCCGCTTTACCGGCACTGGGGAGGTGATCGTCGGCGTGCCGCACATGGGCCGCATGGGCAGCGCCTCTGCCCGCGTGCCTGCGATGGTGATGAACGTGCTGCCTCTGCGCGTCTCGCCCGATGAAGACGCACCGCTGGGCAATTTCCTGACACAAGTGGCCGCCGATACCGCCGAAGCGCGCCGCCACGGCCGCTATCGCAGCGAACAATTGCGCCGCGACCTTGGCCTGATCGGGGGCAACCGCCGGCTCTATGGTCCGCTGGTCAATGTCCAGCCCTATGACCGCCCGCCGCGCATCGCCGGGCTGGAGGTGGACCTGCACGTCACCGGCACAGGCCCGGTGGAGGATATCAACTTCACCTTCCGGGGCGACGCGCTGAACGCCCTTTCGGTAGAAGTGGACGCCAATCCCAACCTCTACAGCGCGGATGAAGTGGCCGCGCACGGCCACCGGCTGGCGATCTTCATAGCCCACGCGCTGATGGCGGAACGCCTCTCCGAAGTGCCCACCGCCACGCCTGATGAGGCGCAGGCGGAACTGGAAGCTTTCAACGCCACCACGCATCCGCTGCCGGATTCTACGCTCGCCGAACTGATCGAACGGGCGATGGTCGCCACGCCCGATGCGGAGGCCCTGCGCTTCGGAGGCGAAAGCCTGACTTACGCCGAACTGGACCGCCGCACGCAGGGGCTCGCCGGGGAACTGCGCGCGCGCGGCGTGGGGGCGGAAAGCCTCATCGCCGTGGCCTTGCCGCGTTCGCTGGAACTGGTCGTCGCGCTGGTGGCGGTGCTGCGGGCGGGGGGCGCTTACCTGCCGCTCGATCTGGATCATCCGCCAGCGCGCATCGAAACGATCCTGCGCAACGCCGCCCCGGCACTGGTGCTGGCCCATGACGATCCGCACGGACTTTACGGCGCACGCCTTCTCGCGCCCGCTGACTGGCCGATGGTCCCGCTCAGCAACGATCTGCCGCTGCCGCAGCTCGATGATGCCGCCTATGTCATCTATACCAGCGGTTCGACCGGGGAGCCGAAGGGCGTGCTCGTCACCCACCGGGCCATCGTCAACCGCCTGCTGTGGATGGGTGAGCACTACGCCATCGGCCCGGATGACCGCATCCTGCAAAAGACCCCGGCGACGTTCGACGTTTCCGTGTGGGAGTTCTTCCTGCCGCTCATTTACGGCGCCACGCTGGTCGTTGCATCACCCGGCGCGCATCGTGATCCCGCCGCCATTGCCGGGCTGATCCGGCGCGAGCGGATCACCACCCTGCATTTCGTGCCATCGATGCTGTCGGCCTTCCTCGATTCCCCGGAATCCGCCGGGATCGAAACCACGCGCGTGTTTTGCAGCGGCGAGGAACTGCCCGCCGACCTTCGCGATCGCTTCCACCGCCGCGTGCGGGCGGAACTGCACAATCTCTACGGCCCCACCGAAGCCGCCGTCGACGTCAGCTACTGGCCCGCCAGCGCCGATGACGCCTCGCGCCCGGTGCCGATCGGCTATGCGGTCTGGAATACCCGGCTGGTCATTCTGGATGATCGCGGCCGCCCCGTGCCACAGGGCATGGTCGGCCATCTCTATCTGGGCGGCGTGCAGCTGGCGCGCGGCTATGTCGGGCGGCCCGATCTCACGGCTGAGCGATTCATCGCCGATCCGTTCCATCCCGGTGAACGCCTTTACATGACCGGGGACCTTGCCCGCAGGCGCGCCGATGGCGCGGTGGTGTTTCTGGGCCGGGCGGATCATCAGGTGAAGATCCGCGGCCTGCGGATCGAACTGGGCGAGATAGAGGCGGCGATCGCCGCCAGCGGCCTCGTCCGCAGCAATATCGTCCTCGCAAAAGATGGCAGGCTGGTCGCCTATGTCGTGCCGGATCGCGGCTATTCCGCCGATGCCCTGCGCGCCGCGCTGGTAAAGGTCATGCCGGATTACATGGTCCCCGGCGCCGTGGTTGAACTGGAAGAACTGCCCGTCACCGCCAATGGCAAGCTGGACCACAAGGCTCTGCCCGAACCCGTATTCGCCAGCAGCGGCGGCAGCGCCCCTTCCACGGATACGGAACGCCAACTGGCCGCGCTCTATGCTGAACTGCTGGGCGTGGCGCAGGTCGGGCGGGAAGATGATTTCTTCTCCCTCGGCGGGGATTCGCTGCTCGCCGTGCAACTCATGATCCGCATCCGCGAGCAGTGGGGCCGCGATCCCGGGCTTGCCGCCCTGTTCGAATATCCCGATCTCGCCAGCCTCGCCGCGCGCATCGATGCATCGGCAGACGGCACTGCGGCCGATGGACTGGGCCTGCTGATAACGCTCGCGCGCGGGGATGCGGACCAGCCGCCGCTGTTCCTGATCCATCCCGCTGGCGGCCTGTGCTGGGGCTATCGCACACTGGCGCAGGCGCTCGATCCCAAACGGACGGTGCACGGCCTGCAATCGCCGGAGATCGATCCCTCCGCGCTCGCTCCAGAAAGCATAGACACGCTGGCGGCCGAATACGCCCGCCGCATCATGGAACTGTGGCCGGATGGGCCGTGCCATGTCGCGGGCTGGTCGGTCGGTGGCATCATCGCGCAGGCTGTGGCGGTGGAACTGAAGGACGCTGGCAGAGAGGTCGGGCTTGTCGCCCTGCTCGACAGCTATCCGGCCGAATGCTGGCGCGGAGAGCCGGAACCGACGGAAAGTCAGGCCCTGCGCGCGCTGCTGGCCATCGCGGGCTATGATCCGGAAGCCTATCCTCAGCTTGAAACGCGCGATCAGGTCACGGCCTTCCTGCGTGAAGGTGACAGCGCCCTTGGCATGTTGCCGGGGCAGGCGCTTGATGGCGTGGTCAGAACGGTGATGGATACCAATCGCCTGATCCGCGGGCACCATCATCGCCGTTATGACGGCGTGCTGACCCATATCCGTGCGGGTAACGATCACATCGACAAGCCGCAGTTGCAGCCTGATCTGTGGGCGCCTTACGCAGTGTCGCTCGATTGCGTATCGGTGCCGTTCCTGCACCCCCAGCTTACCGGACCGGAGGCCAGTGCCATGATCGCCCCCCTGCTTTCCGAACGCATGACCGCGCAGCGGCTGGTGCAGGCATGAGCCGCGCCAGCGGCCTCGCCGGGCGCATCGCCTTTGTCACCGGCGCGGGCGGCGGCATCGGCAGCGCCGTGGTCAACCTTCTGCGCGAAGAAGGCGCGCGGGTGGTGGCGACGGACCTTCAGGCCCCGATGCTTTCGGGGGATGACGTGTGGGCGGAATCGCTCGACGTCAGCGATGGCGCAGCAGTCGATGCGCTGGTCGATCTGATCGAACGCGACTGGGGCCCGATCGATTTCGGCGTCAGCGTGGCGGGCGTGCTCGGCACCGATACCGTGATTGAAACCAGCGATGCGGAATGGCGGCGGATTTTCGCCGTGAACACCGATGGCGTGTTTCATCTAGGCCGCGCGCTGGCCCGGCACATGTCACAGCGGCGACGCGGCAGCTTCGTAACCGTGGGCTCCAACGCGGCAGGCGTGCCGCGACACGCGATGGCCGCCTATGCCGCGTCCAAGGCGGCGGCGCATATGTTCACCCGCTGCCTCGGCCTTGAACTCGCGCCGCTGGGCATCCGCTGCAACATCGTCGCCCCCGGATCGACACTGACCCCGATGCAGACCGGCATGTGGGCGGACGAAAGCGGCGCGGCCAGCGTGATCGCCGGTCAGCCTCAGGCGTTCAAGTCAGGCATCCCGCTCGGCAAGCTGGCCACGCCGGAAGACATTGCGGAAACGGTCGCGTTCCTGCTGTCCGATCGTGCGGGCCACATCACCATGGCGGATATCTACGTCGATGGTGGGGCGACCTTGAAGGCTTGATACGGCGCACGGCAGGGCATCACCCCAGCCATTGAATTACCGTCGCCGTCAGCGGGTTTTCGGGATCGACAAGCAGCCTGATCGTCAGGCCCAGAGACACGACGATCAGCAGCGGCCGGGCAACTCCGGTCCCGAACCGCATTGCGCTGTAAGCGCCGACCTGTCCGCCGATCACGCTGGCAAGCCCCATCGCCAGCCCGGTGATCCACAGCACATGGCCGCCAATGATCAGCACGATCAGCGCCGCGACATTGCTGGCAAGGTTCAGCAGCTTCGTATGCGCGATGGCGCGCAGCAGCCCCAGCCCGAATATCGCGACCAGCGCGGTGGTGAAGAATGACCCTGTGCCCGGCCCGAAGAAACCATCATAACAGCCGATCAGCGCGGTAACCGCGATCAGCAGCACCGGCGCGGCGCGGCTATGCCGATCCTCATCGCTCATGCGTTTTGAAAGCGCGAAGTAGATGGCCATGCCTATCAGCAGAAACGGCAGGAACCCCGCCAGAAAGTCCGGCGCTATCTGCGTCAGGATATATGCCCCCAGCGCCGAACCCAGAAATGCCGCCGATGCAGGCACGGCAAAGCGCCTGAAATCGATATGGCCTTTGCGTGCATAGGCGAACACGGCCCCCGCTGTGCCGAACGTCGATTGCAGCTTGTTCGTCGCCAGTGCCTGAACCGGCGGCACACCTGCCGCCATCAGCGCGGGAATGGTAATCAGGCCCCCGCCACCGGCAACAGCATCAATCGCCCCCGCCACAAACGCGGCGGTCATCAGCAGGGCTATCAGTTCAATCCCCAGTTCCACTGGTGGGGCCTAACCCAACCGCTGCCGCACCAGCGTCACGAACACACTCGCCGCCACGGGCAGTAGCGCATCGTCGAAGTCATAGGCCGGGTTGTGGCACATGGCGCTGTCCTGCCCCAGGAACAGGTAGGCGCCCGGTGCGGCTTGCAGGAACAGGGCCATGTCGTCGGTGAAGGGGAAGGGCGCGTGGTCGCGGATCACGCCTGCTTCGCCCAGCACCACGGCGCAGGCGGCGGCGGCCCGGTCGGCACCTTCCGGGGCATTCACGCATGGGGGCACTTCGGCCAGCCGCTTGCACGTCACCGTGCAGCCGGTCAGCGCCGCAACACCTTCGCAGGCTACCTCCAGCCGCCGATAGAGCAGGTCCACCACCTCCGGCTTCAGCGCGCGCAGCGTGCCGCTCAGCGTGGCGTGGGCGGGGATGATGTTGTGCGATGTGCCCGCTTGCAGCGAACACACGGTTATCAACCCGGCTTCCGCCGGGTCCAGATAGCGCCCGACGATGGATGAAATCTCCGTCGCCAGTCGCGCGGCGGCTTGCAGCGGATCGGTCGCCTTGAAAAATGCCGCGCCGTGGCCGCCGACGCCCTCCACCGTCACC
This sequence comes from Croceibacterium sp., assembly GCA_035555595.1. GTDB lineage: Bacteria > Pseudomonadota > Alphaproteobacteria > Sphingomonadales > Sphingomonadaceae > Croceibacterium_A. The sequence continues at coordinate 50,847 of DATMGK010000081.1, forward strand.
TCCCACACGATATAGCCGTTCAGCGTCGGCCCGGTGCGAACGCCGGCCTGCCCCGGTTCCAGCAGCGGCATGTTGTGGAATGCATAGACCTCGTCGAACGCAAAGCGGTCCAGCAACCCGTCCGCGATCATGGCCCGCGCGCCCAGGCCGTTTTCCTCTGCCGGTTGGAAGATCAGCACCACGCGCCCGCTGGCCGGTGGGCGGTCGGCCAGATGGCGCGCCACGCCCAGCAGCGATGCGGTATGCCCGTCGTGCCCGCAGGCATGGGCCACGCCTGCGCTGTGCGAATGCCACTGCTTGCCGCCTTCATCATCCATCGGCAGCGCGTCCATGTCGGCGCGCAGGGCGATGGACGGGCCGGGCTTGCCGCTGTCGATCACGGCGACCACGCCGGTGCCGCCGATACCCTCTACCGGGTCCAGCCCGAATTCGCGCAGGCGCTCCGCCACCAGCGCGGCTGTGCGCGTTTCTTCGAACGACAGTTCGGGATGGCGGTGGAAATCATGCCTCCACTCGGTCATTTCAGCGTGCAGGGCGTCGATTTCGGGGATGGTATTCGGCATCGCGCGGCCATAGGGCAAGCGGGGTTTCAGTCCAAGCAGGGAGGATCATCGCAGCGTGAACGATCCGGCCACCACGGGGGCGGCGCGTCAGGCCACGGTTGCGGCTTATGGCCGGGCCATGCGCCGCAGGACGATCATCGTCATCGGTCTTGGCGTGTGTTGCCTGCTGGCCTTCGCGCTCGATATCTCCACCGGCCCGTCATCGCTGCCGTTGCGCGATGTCTGGGCGGGGCTGTTTAATCCCGATGCGCTCACCGCACCGCAACTCACGATCATCCGTGACGTGCGGCTGCCCTATGCGCTGATGGCGATCCTCGTCGGCGCGGCGCTTTCGCTGGCCGGGGCGGAAATGCAGACCATCCTCAACAACCCGCTGGCCAGCCCGTTCACGCTGGGCGTTTCCAGCGCGGCATCGTTCGGCGCGGCTCTGGCGATCGTGCTGGGGCTCAGCCTGCCGTTTATCCCGGCGGACTGGATGGTGCCGCTCAACGCCTTCATCGCCGCGTTCGCATCCGTGTTGTTGTTGGAGGCATTGGCCCGCAGCCGCGCGGCGGGGGTGGAGGGCGTCGTGCTGTTCGGCATCGCGCTGGTCTTCACCTTCAACGCACTGGTGGCATTGTTGCAGTTCGTCGCTTCGCAAGAGGCGCTGTCGCAACTGGTGTTCTGGGGCATGGGATCGCTCGGTCGCGCGACCTGGAGCAACCTGACGGTGCTGGCGGTGGTGCTGGCGCTCGTCGTGCCGTTCTCCCTGCGCTCCGCTCATGCGATGACAGCGCTGCGGCTGGGGGAGGACAGGGCGCGTAGTTTCGGCATCGACATTGCCCGCCTGCGCCTGCTTTCGCTGCTGCGGATCAGCGCGCTGGCGGCGACGGCGGTGGCCTTCGTCGGCACCATCGGTTTCATCGGCCTTGTCGGCCCGCACATCGCCCGGCTGATGCTGGGGGAGGATCACCGCTTCCTCCTGCCTGCCTCCATGCTCACCGGCGCGCTGGTGATGTCGCTCGCCTCTGTGGTCAGCAAGGTGCTGGTGCCCGGCGCGCTGCTGCCGGTCGGCATCGTCACTTCGATGATCGGGGTGCCGGTGTTCCTGTTCCTCATCATGCGCAAGCCGGAACGGGTGTGATGGAACGCTATTCCGAAAGCCTCGCCATAGCGGGCCTGTCATCCGGCTATCGCGACCGGCGCATCATCGATGGCCTGAACCTTTCGCCGATCGAACCGGGCACGGTGGTGTCGCTGATCGGCCCTAACGCCGCGGGCAAGACCACGCTGCTGCGCGCGCTGGCCGGGCTTCATGCGGCCGATGGCTCGGTAACGCTGGGCGACCGCGAGTTGATGGGCATGGCGCTGGAAAGCCGCGCCCGTCTGGTCACCTACATGCCGCAAAGCCTGCCCCAGCGCGTGGCGCTCACGGTGCTGGAGGCGGTGATCGGGGCGGAGCGCGCCTCTGCCGTCGACCGCACGGAGGCGGATCGTCACGCCATAGTCGATCGCGCGATGGACGTTATCGACCGCGTCGGCATCGGCCATCTTGCGATGTCGGGGCTGGATCATCTTTCCGGCGGTCAGCGCCAGCTCGCCTCTCTGGCTCAGGCGCTGGTCCGCACGCCTCGAGTGTTGCTGCTGGACGAGCCGATCAGCGCGCTGGATCTGCACTATCAGCTCAAGGTTATGAAGCTGGTTCACGCCCTTTCGCGGGAAAGGGGCATGATCGTGATCATGGTGCTGCACGATCTGGCCATTGCTGCGCGCTGGTCTGACCGGATTGTGGTGCTGTCTAACGGTATTGTGGCGGCAGATGGTACGCCTTCTGTGGCAATAACGCCGGCGGTTCTGGCCGATGTGTACCGCGTAACGGCCCGCGTCACGCCTCAGGAAACCGGCCTGCATATAGAAATCGACGACACGCTGTAGAATTGTCAAAAAGAAAGGGGCCGGAACGTTGCGACGTTCCGGCCCCTCTTTCGTATTCGGTTTCCCGCCGTTACTTCGGCTGGATACGCATGATCACGTCAGCTTCCGCATCACGCTGCCCGGCGGACTTGTCGACAGCGTAAATCACGCCGTTGCTGCCCAGGGAAACGTGGTTCGCCAGCGGCGCCGGCCCAAGGTTCGCCACGATCTTACCATTCGGATCAACCACGGTGATCGTGCCCGCATTGCGGTTGGCGACATAGGCCAGGCGCTTCACCGGATCGAACACCACGTTCAGCGCGCCGGCGCCCACAGGCGTATCGGCGATCACCGCGCCGGTATTGCCGTCCAGCACGATCAGGTTGTCGCTACCCTGCGATGCCACGAAGATGCGACCGGTCTGCGGATCATGCGAAACGCCGATTGCGCTGATCGCCCCCGGCACAGGGATTATCTTTTCAACGGTGTCCGTCTGCGTATTGATGACCGCTACTTCGTTGGTCGTCATGCTGACGGTGTAGAGCTTGTGCGCCGCCCGATCGAGTGAGAGGCTGAGGGCCGAGAACGCTGCCCCGCGCTGCGGCGTCTGGATGGAAATGGTCTTCGCCACGTCCAGCGATCCGGTGTCGATCACCACCACGTCAGGCGTGCCGGTGGCGCTGGCATAAGCCTTACCCAGCGTTTCATCGATCACGACGTCACGCGAATGCGGTACGGTGCCAACCGGGAACTGCTTCACCAGCGAAAGGTCCGACTGGTTGTAAACCGCGATGGTGTTCTGGCGGGTATTGGTCGCCCACACGGTGCCCTTGGTATCGTCCACGCCGATGCCATAGACGGCGAATACACCCGGACCCTGCGGCTGATTGCCGCCAGGACCACCCTGACCGCCGGGGGGCGGGCCAGCGGGGCGCTGCGGGGCCGGAGCTTCCGGCGGCGTAGCGCGGGCGATGACATTCAGCTTGTCGGCATCCAGCTTCAGCACTTCAGACTGGCTGATCGGCGGGCGGCCCACGGCCGACGCGGTGAACAGCACGTTGTTCTTCGCGCTATAAGCCGACTGGTACAGCCCGCGCGTTTCTTCGGCCTGAGTGATGGTGAAGTTCTGCTGCCCCGACAGCGGGACCGTGGGGGAAACCTTCAGTTCCGCGACAATAGCGGCATAGGGGGCATCGGCCACCACGACGATCGGGTGCGTGCCTGAAACGGCGGCAGCCGGGATCGCGATGGTTGTCGTGACCTTGCCCTCTGCGTCGGCAACGAGCGGTGCGGAATTCAGCGCGGCGGAGCCATAGAACAGTGTAACCCGCTGGCCCGGCTTGAAGCCTTGTCCGTTTACATTGACCTGACTGCCCGCTTCAATCGGCTTGCCGCTTTCCGCCGAAGCGAAAGAAACACGCGCGGTCGACGTCTTGTCGATCTGGCCGAACGGCGTCTGGGCGATGGCCGGAGCCGTGCCCGCGAGCAGCAGTGTACCTGCGGTGAGCAGGGCAAAGCTGGCCCTGCGGAGCCGGCTGGTGGGAGCGGTCATCATGTTTCTCCTGCGATCATCTTTTGTGTGAATAGGAAACGGAAGAGCGATTTCAGGGCAAGTCCACCCAATAAGTTCCTTCGTATGGTACAGCGAGGAACCGTTTGTTGATTTCTGCCAGCGTAGCGGCCGGATCGACTTCTGCGAAGGCATCCGGGTGGATCCATTTCGCGAAAGCTTCGATCGCCACGATGTCGAGGGGGGAATTGATCAACTGATGCGAGAAGCCGTGAGTGTGGCGATCCTTCACGGCGGTCAGGCCTGCGATCCCGCGCCGCGCTGCGACTTTCGCCAGCGATGCTTGCGCGGTTGCGACGTCATAGCCCGGCCCCAGCACCAGCCCGCCAGCCTTCGCCAGATGCGGCCCGCCCGTGGCGATATAGACCGCCGGATCGCGCGAGATCACATATTCCAGATTGAGCTTGCCGAATGACTGGCTGATCGCATCGGCGCCGATGTTATGTCCGCCGACGAAATCGATGTAGTCGCCGATGTTGCCCTTGCCGGGGGAATTGCAGCAATCAGGGCTCATCCCGGCGTGGGCTTCAAGGAAGACGTTGGGGCGATCGTCGGCAGCCAGCGCCGCCACGCCATCCGCGATCCGCTTCATGTGTTCGGCGCGGAAGGCGATGAAATCTTCAGCCTGCTGCTGGCGGCCGGTCAGCGCACCCAGTATTCGCAGGCTCGGCTCCAGATTTTCGAACGGCTTAACGAAGAAATCGACGAAGACCACGCGGATCCCGGCGTTTTCCAGCTGCTGCACCTGCGCGTCCGTCACGCCGCTTTCCAGCGAGAGCAGGGCTACATCGGGCGCGGCGGCCAGCAGCGCCTCCACATTGAAATCAGCAGCGGAGCTGGAGATTTTCGGCAGGTCTGCCAGCGCCGGAGATTTGCTCAGGAACTGCTGATAGGTTTCCTCTCCCAGCCGGTTGATATCCTGCGGCCAGGCGGAAAGAAGCGAGACGGGATCGGGATGGATCAGGCCCAGCGCGACGAGATAGCGGCTGTCATCAATGGCGATGCGGCTGGCGTGGCCTTCTATATTAAGAGGACGCCCCCGCACATCGGTCAACGGCGCAGCGTTTTCGACCCCGGCCGAAGTGGTGGAACCGCCATTGCGCGAAAGCCACAACGCCCCCGCAATCGCCAGCAGCGCGACGATCAGGATGACTGGGAGAAAGCGGCGAATGCCGTTAACACCCGCGCCGGGTCGTGCGTCTGCTATGGCTCTGCTCCTCAAATTCGGGATACTCGAATCCTGAAGCGGCTCTTCCCGTTTCGCTATTGATTGTAAAGTGCAATAACGGCCCCATAAGGCAATATTTTGATGGATATGATGCGATGAGCGGATCTGGCGGTGGCGCGCCTCAGGAAAACCGCTTCGTGCTCGACCGCACGGAGAGCTTTACCATGCGCGGCCATGCCACCGGCGATGACTATCGGCTGGACCTTGCCTTGCCTGAAGGGGAGCCTCCGGCAGAGGGTTGGCCCGTGCTCTATCTGCTCGATTCCACCGGGTCGTTCGGCACCTGTGTAGAGGCGTTGCGGCGCATGGGCCGAAGGCCTGACGCAACGGGTGTCAGGCCGATGGCGGTCGCTGGCATATCGGCGAGCAACGGTTATGATACGGCCCGCCGCCAGCGGGACTACACCACGATCCCCACAGACCGCGAAGTGGAGCCGGGGGCGAATGGCGGAGCGGCGATCTTCCTTGATTTCATCGAGAACGAGGTAAGGCCAGAGGTGGCTGGACGGCTCCCGCTCGATACAAGCCGCCAGACCCTGTGCGGGCATTCGCTGGCGGGCTTTTTCACCCTGTGGGCGCTCACTGCGCGACCTGCCGCGTTCCGGAATTATGCGGCGATCAGTCCCTCGATCTGGTGGGACAAGACGGCCCTGATGGATGGTTTGGCACGCCTTTCGCCCCGTTCGAACCGCGTATTCATGACGGTGGGTGAGTGGGAAGATGCCTTGCCGCCGTGGCAACTCGCCTCGCCCGGCAGCGACACGGTCATCGCCCGCCGCGCCGCACGCCGGATGGTCGAAGGCGCTGCCCAGGTCGCGCAGTCGCTGGAAACCTCTCTCGGGCCTGGCTCTGTCGATTTTTCGATATTGCCAGAAGAGGATCATGCCTCAATCATCTCAACCGCTATTCCGCGTATCCTCAGATTCACCAGTCTGGCCTGATTTCCACGCAGTTTTAGAGAAGGACCGCATCAATGCTGTCAGACAGCGCACAGCGCTATGGCCTCATCACCCGCACGCTTCATTGGACGATGGCGGCGCTGTTCGCATGGCAATTCACCGGCATGGTCCTGAAATATGTGCTGGGGCGGGTGCCCCTGATGGCATTCTGGGTGGGCACGCATCCTTCTGTGGGCACTCTGCTGTTTCTGTTGATCTTGATCCGCGTCGGCTGGGCTCTCGGGCAGAAGCGTCAGCGGCCGTCCTATGGCGAAGGGATTGTTGGTAATCTGGCCAAGGCCGGGCATCTCGCAATGTATGTGCTGATGATCGTGGTGCCCACTCTGGGGCTGCTCAGGATGCTGGGAGACGTCCGGCCCGTTTCGCTATTCGGCGTGATGCTGAGCCCGGGCGGCGGGGCGGAAGTGCCGTGGATGACTGCGCCAGCCAATCTCGTTCACGGTATTCTGGCGTGGGTGCTGCTGGCTTTGATCGTGGGGCACGTGGCGATGGTGATCGTCCACCGTTTCGTCTGGCGGGATGATACGCTGTCCCGCATGATCGGGCGGGCGTAACACCAAGAAGTCTCTCGGTATCTCGCGGCCGTTCAGAAAAAGGTGGTGGTGGAAACCAGTCCACCACCCAGTCGGGTCGCACCGGAATCCCTAGGGGCGTAAGCGGTGCGGAACATCCCCCAGATGGAGGATGCCCGACCTGGCAGCGTCTCAATCAAAGGACTTCAGGGCAGCGCCAGCGCGCGGCGCACTTCGCGCCAGTCGACGATCTTGAAGTTCTGCTGTCCGTTGCCGTCGCTGTCATCATGCATGGCTATCGCGCCTTCGGGGAAGGGGCCGATGGGGCCGCTCCACGCGTCGAGCCCGTCAGTGGCGGTCACATCGTCGATCTCGCCACCGTGAACGGCAAAGCGACCGACATAAGCATAACTATCGCCGGTAATCCGCCAGACCGGATAAGTGGAATCGCCCTGGCTGGATGCGATGAGGTAATTCGTGCCGCGATCGCGCATGATCGTCAGCCCTTCCACATCGGCAGTCAGCCGGTGATCGTCTATCGCGGCGACCTGAACGGGCGTGTCACTCGCGCCGCTGGCCAGATCGAACCGCCAGATCGCCACGTCTTCCTCGCCCAGGTAAAGCTGCTGTCGGGCATCGTCCACGACGCAGCCTTCCGTCTGGCTGCCGACCTTCACGGTGCGCGCCAGCTTCACGGCAGAAGTCGGCTGACCGTTGGCCAGATGATAGATGCGCGCTTCGCCCAGCTTGTTGTTGGGGATCAGCAGGAAGTCATCCCCCTGTTTACCCATGCAGAAGCCATAGGGCTCGCCGAAATCGGCACCCAGTTCGATGAAGCCGTGCTGCCGGATGGCGAAGCTGTCAGGATCGAACAGGTAGACGACGATGCCGAAACGCTGGCGCTCCGTCGCCGCGACGAGGACATAGGGCTTGCCATCGACCATGAAGCCATCGCGTACATCCACGTTGTTGAGCGGGCCGTCGGGCAGGAACTGGCGCACCTTGCCGTCGAGATCGTGGACGTAGAGCCCGTCGGACTTGTCGGTCGCGAACATCACGGCGCGGGACGGGTCGCGCGGATTGGCCCACAGTGCGGGATCGTCGGCGTCCACCGCCGGGTCGGTTGTCACCAAAGTTTCCACCGCCGCCGGAACGGGCCGCGCCGGGTCGCCGGTCGCGGCGATGCCTTGCGGGCGCTCAGGCGCGCCGGCGCAGGCCGCGAGGAGGGCGAGGGGAGAGGCGCAGAGCAGCTTCTTCATGAGATCAATCCTTCAGCCTTGCCGTGCAGGGGACACCATCAGGCCCCATTTCACCCACGCAGCGTCGCTCGGCAGTTGGCGCCGCTACTTCGATCAGCCTGTTGCCGTCCGTCGACCGCACGAGATCGAACCCATCGTAGAGCCGCCCGGTCGCGGTGAAGGTCCGCATTTGCAGGCGGTCCTGCGTCACCTCCACCACCTGATAAAGTTCGGTATCCTCCGCCACGCGGTCAGGCTGGGTATTTGCACGATCGTTGAGACCGTACATCTTCGATCCGGTGACGGAGACCAGATAGACCGGCCCCTGAACCCGGCCGTCAGCCCGCGCGGCGGCAGAGGCGGTCTTGCCGCCTTCCGCCGTCAGCCGGCTGTAACAATGGTCATGCCCCTGCAGCACCAGATCGACCCCGCGCGCCTCGAAAATCGGCTTCCAGGCAGCCTTCAGCACTTCGGTGTCGTTGGGGCGGGCGCAGGTGAAGATCGGCTGGTGGAACAGCACCACGTTCCAGCGCGCCTTGCTGGTGGCAAGGGTTTCGTCCAGCCAGCGGGTCTGGCTGTCCAGCCCGCCCAGATCCAGCGCGGCCGTACCGTCGAGGATGATGAAGCGGACCCCCTGATAATCGACGAAGTAGCTGGAGGCTTTTGCCGCTTCCGCACCATTGCCGGGCAGGGCGAACTGCAACGACCAGTGCGGGCCCAGTTCCTTGGCTTCGGCTCCATCGGGCAGGGTGGTTTCCGCGTATTCGTGGTTGCCTGGCGCGGGCAGCTGCGGGACCATGGCGTAGTTATAGCCGCCCGCCTGCGTCCATTCGCCCCATTCGTCGTCATGGGCCAGTTCGTCACGCTGGGCGACCAGATCGCCGGCATGGACGACCAGCGCGGGGGCTGCGGTCGCGTGGAAGGCCTGCCGGATTACGCGCGACGCCAGGCTGAGGATGTCGTTTTGCGTGTCGCCGAAATAGAGGAACCGGAACGGTTGCAGTTCTGCCTGTGCCGTGCGGAAGGGCAGCCACTCGCTCCATCCCGCGCTGCCTTTCAGGCGATAGACATAGGCGCGGCCCGGTTCCAGCCCGGTGAAGCGGACCTGATGATAGAAGGCCCTGCCGTTCTCGTTGTCGATTGCCGTGCTGGCGCCGGTTATTTTTACGGCGCGAGCGGAGAGTTTGGGGCCGTCGATCGCCGGGGCGATCTCGGCCTCCGCCACGGCTTGCGCCGCATCGGTGCGGAACGCCACAGCCATCTCGTGCGAAGGGTCTGCCCCCGGTGTCAGCACGATGCGATCGGGCAGGTTCTTCGGGGCGTAGGGCAGGCCGGCGGAGCGGGGCAGATCGGTGGGAACCTGCGCGAGGGATGGTATGGCCGCTGCGGCAGTGGCGAGCAGCGCGGCGAAAGTCAGCTTTCTGATCCGCATGGGAAACTCCTTTATCTGGCGCTTGCGATCGCTTCGTTGACGATCGCGGCGGCTTCGTCGGCGTCGCCGAAGCCCGAAAGGACTACTGGCGAGCGGCCGTCGGGCGCCTGTTTGTAAAGCCTGAAGAAATTGGTGATCCGCGCGCGCTCCGTCTCAGGCAGGTCGGTGATAGAGCGGACAGAATCGTAGGTGGGATCGACGGAAGATGCGGGCACTGCGATGATCTTGTCATCGGCCTCTCCCGCATCAGTCATTCTCAACACGCCGATCACACGAACCTGAATGCGCGCACCGGGCATTATCGGGGCACGCGTGTGGACCAGAATGTCCAACTCGTCGCCATCGCCCGCTCGCGTGACGGGGATCCCCCCATAGTTGACCGGATAAACCACCGGCAGGGGCAGAAACCGATCCACGAAGATCCGGCCTTCGGCGTCACGTTCGTACTTTATATCGCCACCGGCCGGGATCTCGATGATCGCCATCGCATCCACGCCCGCGGATGCTGGCGCCGCCACCGCGAAGAGCGGCAGCGCCAGCATTGCGAGGTGCTTCATCAGAAGGTCGCCTTCACGCCGAACTTCACGGTTCGGCCCAGTTCGTCATACTGGAGCAGGCGATGGCGGCCTTCGTAATCCTGATAGGCCAGGAACGGCTCGTCCAGAACGTTGACCACCTCGGCGATGAGCTGGAAGTTCTTCGTCACGTTGTACTTCGCCGTCAGATCGATCTGGAAATGCTGATCGACGTAGCGGTCTTCGTCCGCGTCGCCGCCGATCTCATCCAGATACTTGCTGCGATAGGCGCCGGCAGCACGCAGGCTGATCGGCCCCTTTTCATAACCGAGCACTGCGTTGAACGTGTGCTTGGCAGACTGAGCTAGCGGAATGCGGCGCCCTTCCAGAGAGGTGCCGTCGGCAAGCTGTCCTTCCGCATCGGTGTAGGTGTAGTTGAAGTTCACCAGCAGGCCATCCAGCGCGCCGGGCAGGAAATCCAGCGCCTGGCTATAGGCGAATTCGAAGCCCTTGACGGTCGCCTTGTCGCCATTCAGCGGAATGTTCGCTTCGGTAAAAGGCACGCCATTATAGACGCCATTGTAAGGCGCATCGTCCTCTTCAAACTTGGCTTCGACGATGAAGTCGTCGATCTGCTTGTAGAACAGGCCGCCCTGGATCACGGCGTTGCGGGCGAAGTAGTATTCTGCCGACAGGTCGAAGTTCCAGGCGCGATAAGGGTTCAGGTCCGGATTGCCGAAGCTGCCCTTACGCTCGCCCTCGTCGTTCTCTTCGATCACGAAGCGCGGCGCGATGTCCGACAGCTTCGGCCGCATCACGCTGCGGAATGCACCGCCGCGCAGCACGACGTTGCGGGCCGGCTCGTAGCGAAGGGTCAGGCTGGGCAGCCAGTCGGTATACTTGCGGCTGAACGTCAGCGGCGTGACGGTGACCGTCTCGTCGTCCTCGTTCACTTCCAGCCGGTTGCCCAGGAAGTCGTTCGTGGTCTGCTCGACACGCACGCCGCCGATGATCCGCAGGTCGCTGCTGTCGAAGCGGCCCATCAGATAGCCCGCAACGATGTCTTCTCCGGCGGTGTAGTCTTCCGCGGCTGAGGCCAGAAGGGTATCGAACGGATTGATTTCCATGCCGTCCGTACCGTTGGCGGCATAGTATTCCCGCCATTCCTTGAGGCCAGCGGTCGGGCTGACATCGGCAAGGCCATAGGTCTGCTTACCCAGCACATCCGCCAGGGTGAAGCCATCGATGTCATCGAAGATATCGATGGTCATGTTCAGGCTCTTGTCGCGGAAGCGGGCCTTCACGCCGGTCTGAATCTCGAAAGTGCCGCTGGCCAGCGCGAACGAACGCGCCACATCGGCCCGCACGGAATATTCCCGGTCGCGCGCGTCTTCTTCCGTGGTTCGTTCCAGCAGAGTGGGCCGATAGCGGCTGGCGTCGTAGAAATCGTCCGCACCCTCGCTGATCGTATAAGTGGGGCGGCCGATATCCGTCATGTCCACTTCGACCCCGAGCGAACCCGGATCGTTGAAACGCTGACGGAAACGGATCGGATCGACCGAGCCGTCTTCGAACTGCCGCGCTTCGGACCACGCTGCGTCATAGGTCAGGCGCCACGGACCGGCCTCGGTCTTGCCGCCGAACGAGACGGTCTTGATCGTCTGGATTTCCTGCCGATCCTTCAGGTCGCGGCGCACTTCAATGCGGTCGTCTTCGGTCGGTTCGAAATAGGCGGTGGTATCGGTGCCTGAAAGCGGCGGGGCGTCGAACTTGAACACCAGCCGGCGGCGCGATTCCTCATCGTCGAAGCGGCTGTAGAGCCCGCGCAGATAGATTTCAGTGGTATCATCGACGCGCACGTCGAACGACAGGCTGCCGCCGATACGCTCGCGGTCCACGTCATAGTCGCGGTATTCCAGCGTTTCCGCATAGGTCACGCCGTCGTCGCTCGTGGTCCAGTCGGCCATCTCGACGTTGTCGGCGCCCAGCTTGCGCTTGTGATAGTTCACACCGCCGGAAATGCCGAAGTTCTCACCGATGCGGGTCGAGAAATCGAGGCCAAACTTCGGGCTGACGAGATCGCGGATCTCGTTGTACGAACCTTCGGCCTTCACCGACACGAAGCCTGTCTTGCGGTCAAACGCGCTGGTGGTGTTGATTTCCACCGAACCGCCGATGGTGTCGGCGTCCATGTCCGGCGTCAGCGTCTTCTTGATCTCGATCGATTCGACCAGTTCCGAAGGGATCACGTCCAGCGCGGCGGCGCGCTCGTCACCGCCCGTAGCCAGCACGCGATTGCCGTTGATCGAGGTGGAATTGAGATTGGGCCCGAGGCCGCGAACTGAAACGAAGCGGCCTTCGCCCTGATCGTCGAGCACGGTGATACCGGGGGCGCGGCGCAGCGCTTCGGCCACGTTCTGATCGGGAAACTGGCCAACCGCGTCGCGGGTCAGCACGGTGGAGACGCCATCTGCCGAGCGCTGGCGCGAGATGGAACTGCCAAGATTGGCGAACTGGCCGATGACCAGGATGGAATTATCCGCGCCACCCGTGCCCAGCGCGATGTTGGAACGGGTCACGCCCGTTTCGGTCACGCTGATCGACTGGGTGCTTTCTTCGGCGCCCGCATAGCTGATGCGCAGGGTATAGGTGCCGGCGGGCACATCGGTGAAGCGATAGACCCCGTCCTGACCGGCGACGACAACCCGTCCCAGCTCAACGATCTCAACTTGCGCCCCTTGCAAGCCACGAACGCCGCCTTCGTCCACCACGCTGCCGGAAAGCGTGCCGGCCATTGCAGGTGCGGAAAACGCCGTGAGTGAAAGAAGCGCGGCGAGAAAACGGCCGCGGCGAGCGCGTGCGATGTGCGACATGGCTGATCCCTTGTGGCTGACGGTCCAAATCGCCGTCGTTCGAGGGGGCCGTTAAAAGTGGGGAATGACATGTCGAAGGCAGATTGATGACACACCGATGACAGGTGGTGGTCACGTCCGAAGGACTGGAGAAACGACAGCAAATTTGATTGAACGCTAATAATTATGTGGATTAATTAAATATAGTCGGGCAACAAGTGGCGCTTGTTATATCGATCTGAACGGAACTCGCTGGCATGGTCATCCTTCTGCGCAATGCGGCTGGCGCGGTGGCAGCTTTCGGCCTGCTTCTTTCAATTCCAGCTTTCGGGCAGTCTGCCTCCGGCACATCTTCTGTGGAAACGGAAGATGACAGCATAACCGTTACCGGCCGTCGTCCGGCAACACGATCGGAAGTATCCAGGCAGGCAGACCAGATCACGCCGCGAAACGGCAATCCGCGCCGCAATCCGCTAGCTCGGTTTGAAAAGCCTGTTTGTCCCGGCGTGATTGGAATGCCAGAGGCATGGGCTGAACATCTTGTTGGTCGCGTCCGTCATGTCGCTGGCCTTGTCGGTATGGATGTGGCGCCAGAGAACGCCTGCGACCCCAATGTGCTGGTGGTCTTTGTTCCCAGCGCGCGCGATGGGCTAGCTCAGGTGGAAAAGGTATTCCCTGACATGTTCCGGCGCATGTCGTTGCAAGAGCGAGAGAGGCTACGGGAAGATACTGGCGCGGTGCGGGTCGTGACCGCAAGCGTGGAGCGGACGCGCGATGGTTTCGACGTCCCGCCGCGCACAGGCTCTGGCAGTCCGCCAGTGGTATCGGTGCCGCTGGCCTTTTCCCGCATATTCCTCACCACGCGCGAGGATATCGAAAGCGTTATCCTCCTTATCGAGGCACGCGCCGCCGGTGGCATGTCAGTGGTGCAACTGGCGGACTATGTCGCCATGCGCAGCTTTGCCGAAACCCGACATCCGCCAGAGGATGTGCTGGCGATGGATACGATCCTTACGCTGTTCGAGCCGGGGGCGAGTGCGCCGCAGTCGCTGACCGATTTCGACCTCGCCTATTTGCGAAGCCTTTATGATGGCATTCCGAACATGCCCGCGACCACGCGCACACTAGGGCTGAACCGGCAACTGCGGCGAATGGAGCAGGACGGGACAGGAATTGCGGAGCCGGATCTTACGGAAACCGGCGAAGGCGAGTGACGCGATTGGTGGGGTCGCTTCTTCGAAAGCAATATGCAGCGGTTCAGTCGCGCGTCCGGTCGCGCGATGGAAGATCGTCGATCCGCATCTTGCGATTTACCGGCTCGCCCAGCCTTTTCAGCATCTTGTCGATCAGACGCTGCATCTCGTCGATCTCCTCCGGGGATATACCTTCCAGAATGTGATCGCGCATCATGTCGTAGATGGCGAAGATCTTCCGAGTTTCTTCTTCGCCCTTGGGGGTGATGGATAGAAGATTGACCCGCCGGTCGCCAGGGTCGGGCAGGCGCTCCACAAGCCCTTCCTTGCTCAGGATATCGACCATGCGCGTGATCGTCGCACCTTCCAGTTGAAGGCGCCGGGCTACGTCGCTCTGCGATGGATTGCCCTCCATGTTCAGAATTGCGCCCAGGGTCTCCATTCTTGACGCCGTCTGATCGATTCGGCGCAGTTCCTCGTCCATCTTGTTGCGAAACCCACGCACCAGCAGGACCATCTGGACGAGCATCCTGATTTCGCGGGTGGTTTTGCCTTCCTTGTACAGGTCGAAGGCATTGCGCGTTGAGGGGTAGGGCACGGAGAATCCTTAGGCTGGCGAAAACGAATCCGGACAAATCCGGCTGACGTTTTGGCAGTGCTGCGGATGCAAGGAAACCAGGCGGTCGAGAAGCCCCTAAGGCCTGCAATTCGCAAGGATGTCAGCGGATGCAGCGGCTCGCAAGATAAAATTCGTTATAAAATATAGCAAATATCCGATTATTTGGCGCATCCGCGTTTGCCAGACCGCACTTAGGTGCCGAGAAAATCCGCTATACCACCCACAAATTTCAAATCATCTATCTGATTTTGCGCCAAAAATATACTTAGTAGATTAACCAGTTAGATATTTATGATTTATGATCTAATCATGAATTGACGTAACTCATATATCAAAATATCATTTCAACACTAACGGTATGTGGGCCAAGGCCTGCAATCGAGTGAGGGGCACACCAGACTGTCTGTCGATCCGATGCGTCGGGCTCGGACGGCTCCAAAAAAACCAGTGATCGCCGACTCGAGATCGGCGGCCAACGAGGGGAGAGGAAATGAGGAATTCGGAAACGCGGGCGTTGAAGTGCTTTCTGCTGCTGGGGGCTGCCGGTCTGGCATTAATGGGCTCTCCTACTCTGGCTCAGGATCAGGCAGTCCAGGCGACTAATGAAACAGCTTCGGATGATGACGAAGGCACTCCGGCCACGGCCGGTGCTGCGGCGGGCGAAAACCGGATCATCGTCACGGGATCGCGCATCGCGCGGCGGGATTTCTCGGCAACCAGCCCGATTGTAACCGTTGATTCCGACCTTCTGGAGGAAACGGCGGCCGTCAATCTTGAGGCAAACCTTAACAAGCTGCCGCAGTTCACTCCTGCGCTTACCCAGTTCAATGCCCAGGAAATTCAGGCCAACGCGAACAATACGGTCGGCATTTCGACAGTCAGCCTGCGTTCGCTGGGGTCCAACCGCAACCTCGTGCTGATCGATGGTCGCCGGGGTACGCCGATCAACGGTTCCGGCGTGATCGATATCAACTCCATCCCGTCCGCAGCGGTTCGTCGTGTGGAAGTCATCTCAGGCGGCGCATCTTCCACTTATGGCGCTGACGCGGTCGGCGGCGTAGTGAACTTCATCCTGCGCGACGATTTTGAAGGCGTGGAATTTGATGGGCAGGGATCGATCACCGAAGAAGGTGATGGTTTCGAATACACCCTCTCTTCGCTTGTCGGGGCCTCGACCTCTGACGGCCGGGGTAACGTGCTGATCGGGCTGGAGCATTACAGGCGCCAGTCCGTTGATCGCCTGTCCCGATCGTGGTTCCGCGATCTCGCGACGAGCCCGCTGACGGGGGGCACCGATACGCGCATTTCCCAGAACTTTATCGATTTTCCCAATTCGCGCCTGCCCAGTCAGGCAGCTTACAACGCGGTTTATGGAATTCCGGAAGGGCTGGCGAACGTACCGCGTTCCAGTTCGCTTTATCTCAACGATGACAATTCGCTCTGGCTAAACGGTTATGACGCGCCATCAGACCGCTTCGTAGTTGTAAATTACAATGACGAACTTGATGGCCTGTTCCGCAAGGTGTCCGATGACGGACGTCTTTATGAGAACTTCACCGACCAGCTTCTCTCCAGCCCTCAGAATCGCTGGGCCTTTTTCACTAAAGGTGAATACGAACTTACCGACAATATCCGTTTCGTAAGCCAGGCTTATTATGCGCGGACAGAAACGAAATCGGTCAGCTTTTATAATTCGATGTCTGGAAGCGTTGGCGTGGAGATTCCGTACAATAACGAAATCTATACGGGCAATGACAAGTTTGGCATCCCATCTTCAGTACTTGGAGACGGCAGTACCGATCCGCGCTTTCTGGCGGGCGGCCTCTATGGGCTGAACTGCCCTGCAACAGGTGGATGCACTAACAAACAGGTGTATCCTCTCACACCCGATCTGGTTACGCTGCTAGATAGCCGCAGTCCGAATACGGCGAACTACAGGGTCAACGTCATACCGACTGCCTTCGGCCGTCGTCGCACGGAAAACCGCAATCAGACCTTCAATATCATGGCAGGTTTCGAAGGCAGTATTCCTGGCACCGATCTTACCTGGGATGTCGTGGCCTCTCACGGTGAAACCACAGCCAAGACCAATCAGTACGGCTATGTTTCCGTGGAACGCTGGACCACGATCATGCTGGCGCCGAACTTCGGCAAGAATTTCGAGGTGACCGCCAACAACGTGTATGGCGCTACCGCGACCTGCACCACCGGCCTGAGCCCGCTCGTCAATCCCGATGCCTATTCCGACGATTGCCAGCTTGCCACCAGTGTCGATCTGCAGCTCGAAAACCGGGTTACGCAGGACTACGTCGAGGCGAACATTCAGGGTGGCCTATGGGAACTGCCGTACGGTCAGCTCCGCTTCGCCCTTGGTGGTCACTATCGCGAAAACGCCATCGACTTCCACGCCGATGCTTCATCGGTAGAAGGCGCGACGTTCTACGAAACGGTGGCGGGCACATTCCCGCAGGCTAGCACCAAGGGTAAAACGAGCGTCAAGGAGGTCTATGGCGAACTGCTCGTCCCGGTCCTCAATAACGTGCGCTTCGCGGATTCTCTGAATCTGGAGCTTGGTTACCGTCTGTCGGATTACAAATCGGTCGGCACGGTGCATACCTATAAGATCAACGGCGAATACGCGCCGTTCGACTGGCTGCGCTTCCGCGGCGGCTATCAGGTGGCCAGCCGCGCGCCGAACCTTGGCGAACTTTTCACCGCGCGCACTCAAACCTTGAAGAGCACGGCTGACGGGGATGCCTGTTCCATCGCGCTGCGCACGCAGCCGGTAGGTTATGGCAACTATTCCGCCAATCCGGATCTGAACGCGGACGCAGCGCAAGTACGCGCGCTGTGTGAATCCATGATGACGCCGGAAGCGATCCAGGCATATTACAACGATCCCGACCGTGTTTTCCCTGAACTCGGCTTCAGCGTTCCCGCACTGGAAACGGGTGCGCGCGAACTTAAGGAAGAAACGGCCACCACCTATACCATTGGTGCCGTCATCCGCTCTCCATCGCGTAATCCGTGGGTCAGCAGGCTCAACCTTGCAATCGACTACTACAACGTGACGATTGAGGATGGCATCGACCTTCAGGGGCCGGACTCGGTGCTGCGTCAGTGCTTCTCTGCGATATTCAACCCTACGTACCAGATCAACGATGCCTGCCAGCGCATCCGTCGTGACGAGCAGAACGGCAATATCGAACTGATCGAAGTGAACTACGCCAATCTCGGCCGGGTCGAAACGTCAGGCATCGACGCGAACCTGACCTGGGGCCTGAATTTCAGCGACGTGGACATTCCGATCCCTGGCCGTCTGAACGTCAACCTGAACGCCACTTACGTGCTCAAGTTCAAGACGACGCCTGACCAGTTCGTTATCCCGGCGATCGACTATGTCGGTTCCACCGGGGGCGGCGATGTGGGCACGCAGTCCAGCCCGTTCGAATACCGCCTGCTCGCGCGGGTCAGCTATTCGGTCGGCCCGGCTACGATCGGTGTCCAGTGGCAGCATTACCCGTCATTGGTTCACTCGACCACGCTTTCGAGCACCGGCGAACCGACCGTTTCAGGTACGCCCGCCTACAACCTGTTCAACCTCAACGGGCGCTATACCGCTTCGGAGAATGTGAATTTCCGGTTCGGGGTGGACAACCTGTTCAATCAGGCGCCGCCGCTGGCATCGTATCGGCTGAATGACGTGCTGGGGGATCGTACCCTGCCGGGTGGTTCATTCAGCTTCTATCACAACACCATCGGACGCCGTTACTACATGGGTGCGACGGTGAGCTTCTGATGTCGAGGACTGGGCTGAGAGCCCGGTCCTCTTCGGTTGGCGGCGGGCCGGATGCTCCCAATTCACAGTCCGCCGCCAACATTCGCCGTGAATGCCTGGACGAAATGAGATGCTGAAGGGAGTGAAGGCATGACCGGTCGCATGTTGATGCTGGGCGGCGCTGGGGCAGCCTGCCTGGGTCTGATTGTTCCCGCACACGCGCAGGAAAAAGACGAGGATTATCGCCGCATTGTCATCACCATGCGAGCCTGTGCGACGATCACTGACGTTTCTGCGAGGGTCGCCTGTTACGATAACAATATAAGCCCGCCCAGCGGTCAGACGGCGGGCGTCGTCAACCCGGTGCAACCCGCGCGCCGGGTTGACGATAGTCCACCGGCAACGGGATTCGGCGCTGATCTGCTGCGAACCGAGCGTGAGGAGCGCCGCGCGAGCCAAACTCAGGAAGCGGAACTGCGCGTCACCTCGTCGAGGGAGGAACAGCCGGGCATCCACGTCCTTACTCTATCGGACGGGGCCGAATGGCGCTTTACCGATGCTGCGACCTTTTCCTATGAAGTGCCGCGCGCTGGCGACACGGTGAAGCTGCAGCGGGGTGCATTAGGTAGCGTGCAAATGCATTTCGACGGTCAGCGAGGAATCCGGGTTCAGCGCATCCGCTAGCGGCCTTCGGCAGCGAGGCCGCTAAACGCCTCACAGCTCAATTCCATCAAAAAGCGGGCCGGCCCGCAATTCGAACCGGCCCGACCGTCGGCTACGACGTCTCGTGAAATCCTAAGGCGTATCTTCGGCCTTCGCCGCCCGTTCTGCGCGGGACGCGGTGATGTAGTTGCGAAGCTGCACGTTGCCTTCGTGGCAGGCGTATTCGAAGAACTGGTAGTCGTCGTCGCGCTGCCAATCGAGGCGCGTGCCCCATGGGGCGGTGAAGATCACCGGATCGGTGTAGGTCGTTTCATAAACGATGGAATCCGGCCCGGTCATCGTCAGCCGCTCCACCAGTTTCGCCTCCGTGCTCATCGGCGTGTTGTTGGCCGGGGGCGAACCGGATGTGACGATGCTGGTGGCCGATGTTTCGGTTCTGAAGTTGGTCGTTTCGATCACCAGCGTATTGGCGTCTTCCCAATGTCCGCGGCTTTCGCCCAGCCAGTTGCCGATCTGGCGGGGGATGGGTGGCCTGCCATCGACAGGGATGATCCGCGCTTCGTGGATCATCTCCATCTGGATCACCACCAGGCCCGGCGACTGGAAGATGCGCAGGCCGTTGTTGTACATCATCGGCATCATCGACGCGGGCAGGGCGCGCGTGATGCAGCGGTCCCAATTGTCGAAATCCGTCACCCAGTCGAAGTCCTGGCCCTGCGCCCAGCTCGATCGCATCTTGGCCGATCGGCGCTTGCCTTCCTCCGTCATCTCGGGAAGCCGCCCGTTCTGCGGAACGACCAGCAGGGATGTGCGGCGGCTGCCGACGCCCATTTCTACCCAGTGCCCCTGGCCAATGGAATCGCTCGATTCTTCCGCTTCGTAACGAGAGGCGAGCTGATCGATCCGCGCCTGTCGGGTGGTGAATTCCTCCTCCGTCAGAAAGTGCCGGTTACCCTGTTCGACGGATCGTTGCAGCGGCAGCCCGTTCAGGTGATCGATAGGCCATGTGCCGCGAAAATCGGGGTCGCCCCATGCCGTGCGGCCCGGCTGATAATCGTTCGGAATGGGTGGAAGAACAGTCAAGGGATCGACAGCCGCGCTCTGGCCTGCCCCCGCCGCAGAGCCGCGTTCCTGCGCCGTGCGGCTGCCCGGGCCGACCTGCGCGAAATAGTTGGTCACCTTGTCCGGATCATGCAGCCACACGGTAACAAGGTCGAACCCGCGCAGGCGGTTGAGCGGCGTCTGTACCGCTATCCCGCGATGGGCGCGCTTAGCCTCCACCATCGGGGCGTCGCTGACGACATACTGAATGCCCGCATTGCCAGTGTCGGCCGGGTGACCCTTGCCCACGTCATAAAGGTACAGCGTGGTTTCCTTATGGCGATAAGGATACTTGGTGACGCCCAGCAGCGGATCTTCCACCGGCGGCAATTCGTCCAGACCTACGAACTCACGATAGAAGGCGCGGCTTTTTTCCAGATCGGAAACGCCGATACCCACGCCGACACCATCGTTGGAATTGTCGGCCGCCTGCGGATCAATCACGACTTGCACGGAAAACCCGCCGGGATCGGTCACCATGGCCGCCTGCCGCCCGCCGCCGATGTCGGAGAACGTCGGCACCGTGAATCCGGCTTCGCGGAAGCGCGCCTCGACAGCCGCCTTGCTGGGATAGGTCAGGGCGAAGAAGCGGATACCCGTGCCGCCTTTCGGTCCGCCGGAAAGATCGTATGACTGGCCGCCCTGCTGGCCTGCGGACAGCTTTATCTGCCCGCTGCCCACGCCCGTCAGGATCATCTGCTGGGTGCTGCTGAGCTGGATCGGGTTCAGCGACCGCAGCGCCAGTGCTCCGGTGTAGAACTTGACCATCGCTTCCGTCTTGTCGCGGGGGAAGCGACGGAAAACGTTCATCGAATCCTGCGCGAAAAGATCGCGGGTGGAGCTTTCGAGTTGCTGCGCGCTCAACGCACCGGGCGGATAGGCAAGGTCTTCCGCCGCGGCCATCAGGGATCCTTCCCGTGACGCTTCCGCGCTGCGGGGGGCGTTCTGGGCATAGGCGGCAGAGGCGAGCAAGGTCGCGGCGAGCATCAGGCCGGTTTTGCGGGGCATCGTTATCTCCATCTGGCGGAAGCGGCCGGGCATAGGCATTTCAGCGGGGGCTATTTCGGCAGGGCGAAGGTGATGACGGATTCGCCATTCAGCGGGCGGCCGTTCTCACCACGCGGCGGACCACCCGTGGGCGCGCCGGCGGCCACGACGGATACGTATTGCCTGCCGTCCTTGCCGCGATAGGTCATCGGCACGGTCAGCGGCGCATAGGGTAGCTTCTCGCTCCACAGTTCATGGCCATTGGCGGCGTCGAAAGCGCGGAAATAGGCGTCAGACGTGGCGCCGATGAACAGCACGCCACCAGCGGTCGCGATCGGCCCGCCGAACGTGTTGTTTGCGCCGGTATCCTGCTTGCCCTGGGGAAGCTGCGGGGTGGTGCCCAGATTGGATGACCACAGGATTTCGCCGGTATTGGCGTCTACCGCATGAAGCCGGCCCCACGGCGGGCGGATGCAGGGCAGTGTTACCTTTCCACCGTCTGCGGAGGTGAAACTGGCCGAAAAGCTGGAATAGGCGCCGGGGCCGGTCAGGCTGCCCCGATCATACTGCTGGTTCGAAGCATTGGTGCCCCGGCCATAGTCCCCTTCCGGGTCGCGTTCCTCGATCCAGCCGATCGATCCGCTTTCGCTGGTGTTGATATAGACGATCCCCCGTGCCGGGTCGGCTGCGCTGCCGCCCCAGTTGGAACCGCCGTTGTGCGGCAGGTTGATCGATGCGCGCGGTTCATCACCTTTCTTGTGCAGGAAGAACGGGGTGAACGGCCCTGAATTGAAGAACGTGCCGCCATAGTCGGCCAGCAGCTTGCGGCAGGCGGCGACGTGTTCCGGCGTCGTATCCTCTTCAGTCACCACGTCATTGATGTTCCACCACATGCGCGAAAGCGGGGCAGGGCGCACGGGAATGGGCTGGGTGGGCGAATACCATTCGCCGGGCACATCGGCGGCGGCCACCCGCATTTCGTTCACGCCGTGAATCGGCTCACCCGTCTCGCGGTTCAGGATGTACATCAGGCCCGGCTTGCCGGTTTCCGCCAGCGCGGGCACGGTCTTGCCGTCGATCGTCACGTCGAACAGCACGGGCGGGGCGGGCAGATCCCAATCCCACAAATCGTGATGGATGGTCTGGAAGTGCCACTTGTACTTGCCGGTCTGCATGTCGACCGCAACCAGCGAATTGCCGAACAGGTTGTTTCCGGGCCGGTCGCCCCCGTAATAGTTGGGGCTGGGGCTGCCGATCGTCATGTAAACGGTGTTCGTCGCCGGATCGGCCGTGGTGTACCAGATCCACATGTTGGTGCCGGACCTGTCCCGCCATCCTTCGTCCAGCCACGTTTCGTGGCCGACCTCGCCGGGCTGGGGCACCGTGTTGAATTCCCACAGCTTCGCCCCGGTGCGCGCGTCATAGGCGCGGGTATTGCCGCTCGGCCCCTTGGACATTTCGGCGGTATTCGCACCGATTACCATGACATTGCCGAAGATGCTGGGCGGATAGGAATAGGGCGTGCCGCCGAATTCCACGGAGCCCTTGTCACCGAACGAGGTGTCGACTTCGCCTGTGCGCGCATCCAGCGCTCTCAGCCCGCTGCCGAACGAATAGAAGATGCGCGGCCCGTGCGCGCCATCGCCGGGCCACCACGAAACCGCGCGGCGGATCATCGCCCCCTGCGGCTGATGGCGCCAGATCTCGCGCCCGGTATCGGCCTCCAGCGCGACCACGGCATTGCCGGTCGGCACATACATCACGCCTTCGACGACGATGGGCGTTGTCCCGCCCAGCAGGCTGCCACCGCCTTCGGGGCGCAGGGGGAAAGTCCATGCCTGCTCCAGCTTGTCGACGTTGGCGGGTTTTATCTCGTCGAGCGGGGAATAGCGCGTGCCCCAGGCATCCCGGGCATAGCTTGGCCAGTCCTGCGGTGCGGTATCGCTGGGATCGGCAAAAGCCTGACCTGAAACCAGCAGGGCGGCGGCGCCCGCCATCAACATCACTCTACGCACGGCAATCCCCTCTCCTGCCCGGCGGGGCGCCCGGAATCACCACGGCCCCAACGGGTGGCAATTCCTTAGCATAGCAATGATTATTTAATCAAATTATATCGGTTCTCATGAAATGCTGCGCGCGCACGAATGCGGGCGCCGATTGGCGCCTGCGCCTTCCGCAGGAAACCGTCCTATTCCGAGTTCTTTTTGAGTGCGGCGACGGCTCTGTCGATCAGCTCGATGAACTGTCGCATATCTTCGTCGCCCAGTGCTTGCCGGATCGGCTCTTCGATTTGCGTCACGGCGCTGAACATCACGTCCATCGTCCGATCGCCCTTGGTCGTGAGCATCAGCATGTTGCGCCGCCGGTCTTCCGGTGAACGTTCGCGCTTCACCAGTTCCCGCTTTTCCAGCTCGTCCACGATGCCGACCAGCGCCGGACCGGCAATGCCCGCCCAGTCGGCCAGTTCCTTCTGCGAGGACCCGGGATTTGCGGCGATCAACGACATCACCGTCAACGAACCCGTTGGCAGTCCGAAAGGCTCAGACGTCGTTATAGAACGCACCTGCAGGAAATTGCGAAGCAACCGGGTTCGCGGTCCGACCGAACCAGACAGAAGGCCCCAATCCAGCGGACTATCTCCAGAGCAAAAGTTGTGTCTATTCTATTGCGAACGATTCCACGAACCAATGGCTTTTGCAAGCTGCGTGTCTTCGTGCCGCTCGCCTACTCCCAACCTCCGCCCAGGGAAAGGAACAGGGCGATCAGATCGGTTGAAAGCTGGGCATCGGCCTGTGCCAGCGCCGCTTCCGCCGTTGCCAACTGGCGTTCAGCATCCAGAACGATCTGGAAGTTCTCGCGACCTGCCTCGTAACGCAGGCGGGCGATCCGTGCTGCCTCGCGCGCCTGCTCCGTGCCACGCCGCAGGGCGGCGGTCCGGTCCAGCCCGCGCGCGTAGGTGGTCAGCGCGCTTTCGGTTTCCTGCAGGGCGGTCAGCCATGTGCCGTCGAACTGCGCCAGCGCCGCCTGCTGCCCCGCTTCAGCCTGCGCGATCCGCGCACGAGCAACGGCGATATTGGGGAAGCTCCATGAGATCAGCGGCCCGATGCTGTACCGGAATGCGGACCCGGATGTCATGTCGCTCAGCGAAGTGGCGCTGCTCCCGGCTGATCCGCCGATCGAAATGCTGGGATAGAGATCTGCCGTGGCTACGCCGATCCGCGCGGTCGCAGCGGCCAGGTGGCGTTCGGCCGCGCGCACATCGGGCCTGCGGGCGAGCAATGCTGCCGCGTCGCCCACCGGAATCGCACGGTCCAACGTCAGCGGAGCACAGGATGCCACGTCTCGCGGGAAGTCGGCCGGCGGGCGTCCGGTCATCACCGCAAGGCGATAAAGCGCGGTTTGCTGCAACGCTTCCAGCGAAGGTATCTCCGCCCTCGTCTGTTCCAGCAGCGCCCCGGCCTGGCTGGTTTCCATTGCCGTGACCCGGCCTCCTTCCAGCAGGCGGCGTGTCAGATCGAAAGTCTGTTCCTGCACGTCAACGCTGCGGCGGGCGACCGCGATCCGGCAGGCAGTGTTCCGCGCATCGGCATAGGCCCGCACCGTTTCGGCCACCACGGTCACGCGGGTCAGGTCATAGGCGGCCTGCACTGCGTCCACATCGGCCCGGCTTGCCTCCACCGCTCGCCGCACTTTGCCGAACAGGTCGATCTGGTAGCCTACGTCCAGCCCGGCATCGTACATCTCGCCATCCGGCAGCCGGCTGTTCAGACCCTGCGCTGCGCCAGACTGCCGACCATAGCTGCCACTAGCGGACACGGTAGTGCTGGGCAGACCCGCCGTGCGGGATTCCCGCAAGACAGCGCGCGCCTGATCGAGGTTGGCGGCGGCGACCCGCAGGTCCGTATTGGCCTCCAGTGCTTGCGCGACGAAGCCATCTAGCTGCGGATCGTTATACAGCCGCCACCATTCGCCCGGCGGCGTATCCGGCGTGAAGGCCGGATCGGCGGCGGAGTGAAGCGCGCTCTGCGAAGCTGCGACTTCGGGCAAGGCGTCTTGGTAATCCGGCCCTACGGTGGCGCAGGCGCTCAGCGCCGACGATCCGGCCAGTATGAGAAGAAGGCGCTTCATGCCATGGCTCCTTCTGCCGGTGCCGATGGGTCTTTTCGCGTTGCTCGCTCTGCCATGAGCCGGCGATAACGCGCCGCGCGGCTGAACGACCGGGTCACGACGTAGAACACCGGCGTGAAGATCAGGCCGAACACCGTGACGCCCAGCATGCCGAACACCACGGCGGTGCCCAACGACTGCCTCATTTCCGCGCCCGGTCCGCTGGCGATAGCCAGCGGCATCACGCCGAAGATGAAGGCGAAACTGGTCATCAGGATCGGCCGCAGGCGGGCGCGGGCAGCGGCGACTGCTGCCTGAATGCGGTTCATGCCGGTTTCCTGACCTTGCTTGGCGAATTCGACGATCAGGATCGCGTTCTTCGCCGCCAATGCGATCAGCACGACAAGGCCGACCTGCGTCAGGATGTTGTTGTCCATGCCCCGGATGTTCACCCCGATCATGGCGGCAAGGATGCACATCGGAACGATCAGGATCACCGCCAGCGGCAGGGTAAGGGATTCGTACTGCGCCGCAAGGACGAGGAACACGAACACCACCGCCATGCCGAAGACCAGTGCGGAACTGCTTCCTGCGGCCTTTTCCTGATAAGCGAGGCCGGTCCATTCATATCCGAAACCGTCGGGCAGCGCTTGGGCCGCGATACCTTCAATCGCCTCGATCGCCTGCCCGGACGAAACGCCCGGCGCGGCCTGCCCCTGCAACTCATAGGCGGGGAACAGGTTGTAACGGATCACGCGCGAAGGCCCGGAATCATCCTCCAGCGTCGCGACCGACGACAGGGGGACCATCCCGCCGCTGGACGATCGCACTTGCAGACGCCCGATGTCGGTCGCGTCGTCACGCGCATAGGGCTCCGCCTGCGCGGTAACGCGATAGGTCCGGCCCATGAGGTTGAAGTCGTTGACGTAGGTGGAACCGACATAGGTGCCCAGCGCGTCGTAGATCTGTCCCGGCTGCACGCCCAGCAATTGAGCGCGGTCACGATCGATGTCGGCGCGGATGCGCGGCGTGCCAGTGTTATAGGTCGTATAGACCTGATTGAGCATGTCCGGCTGCTGGGCAGCGGCGCCCATCAGCGGCCCCGCCGTTTCCTCCAGCGCGCGATACCCTGCGCCCGAACGATCCTGCACCATCATCACGAAGCCGCTGCCGTTGCCCAGACCGCGCACGGTGGGCGGAGAGACCATGAAGATCTGCGCCTGATCCGTCAGTGCGGCGAACTTGCCGGTCAGTGCACCCGCCAGCGCCTCCGCGCTCTGGTCGCTGCCACGATCTGACCAGTCCTTCAGGCGCATGAAGATCGTGCCGGCGTTTGATGATGTGGCCTGCGTTGTCCCGTCCAGCCCGGCCAGATAGATCACGCCTTCCACGCCATCCTGCGCCATGGCGGTCTCGTATGCCTGATCCAGCACTTCGTTCGTGCGGTCGAGCGAGGCGCCCGGCGGCATCTGGACGACGCCGATCAGGATGCCCTGATCCTGTTCGGGGATGAAGCCGGTGGGGGTGTCTGACAGGCGCCAGCCGGTCAGCGCCAGCAGCCCGGCATAGATAATCAGCATGATGGAGGCCATCCGCACGGTGCGCGCGGTCAGCCTGCCATAGCGGTCGGAAAGCCAGTCGAAGCCCTGATTGAACTTCTCCATGCCCACGCGCAGCGGGCGCGACCAGCGCGGCCCGTGATCGACATCGTTATGCTCGTGCGGCTTCAGCAGCAGCGCGGCCAGGGCGGGGGAAAGGGTCAGCGACACGATTAGAGAGATCGTGGCGGCGGCCGCGATCGTCACCGCGAACTGGCGATAGAAGATGCCGGGGATACCGGGCGTCAGGGCTGTCGGGATGAACACGGAAACCAGCACAAGCCCGATGGCGATCAGCGCGCCGGAAACTTCCTGCATCGTCAGATAGGCGGCCTCGCGCGGCGAAACGCCCTGTCGAACGTGCTTCTCTACCGCCTCGACCACCACGATTGCGTCATCGACGACGATGCCCACGGCCAGCACCAGCGCGAACAGCGAAAGCGAATTGATCGAGAAGCCGAGCGCGAGCTGCACGGCGAACGTGCCGACCAGCGCGATCGGGATGGCGATGATCGGAATGATCGCCGCGCGCCATGTCTGCAGGAACACCATGATGACCAGAACGACCAGCACGACCGCTTCCAGCAGCGTTTCCTGCACCGCCTCTACCGAGGCTTTGACGAACTCTGTCGGGTTGTATGGCGTCGCGTAAGTCAGACCGGCGGGGAATTCCGCCGACATGGACTCAAGTTCCTGCTCGACCAGAGCCGCGGCATCGAGGGAATTGGCGCCGGGCTGTTCAATGATGG
>DATMGK010000082.1:0-15532 GCA_035555595.1 Croceibacterium sp.
CCTCAACCTTGGTGATGAGATGAGAGGTGAAGTTCTCCTCCACCTTCAGGCGCGCCGGCGCGGCCAACCGCGACCAGCCGTTCTCGTGCCGCACCTCGGCCCCGAACTTCTCGAACGTGCGATCGATCAGGTCGAAATGCTGCGGATGGTCGTTACGCACGGAGATATCGCCACCCGTAACCGCCGCCAGCGCCAGAAAGGTCGCGATCTCGTGGAAGTCGTCAGCGAAAGTGTAGTCCGCCCCGCCCAGCTTCGCGCCGCCTTCCACCGAAACGGTAGAGGTGCCCTTGCCCACAATCGTGGCGCCAAGCAGTTCCAGGAAATTGCACATCTCCTGCACATGCGGCTCACAGGCGGCATTCACGATCTGCGATGTGCCCTTCACCGTCAGCGCGCTGAGGATGAAGTTCTCGGTTGTGGTGACGGAGGCGTATTCCAGCCACATCCGCGCCGCCTGCCCGGTGCCTGTTGCACGGAACACGATCTCGTGCCCGGACTGGCTTACATCCGCACCAAATGCACGGAACACCGCGACGTGGGGATCGATCTCGCGCGCGCCGAGTGTGCACCCCTTCACCTCATGCTCCAGCCGCGCTTCGCCCAGGCGAACCAGCAGGCCGGGAATCATCATGATCGACGCCCGCATCGCCTGTGGCAGCGTGGCCGATGCGCCGGGCGTGACCGTGGAATGGTCGATCTCCAGCAGCTTCGCCTGCTTGTCCCACTTCACCGTAGAGCCAAGCTCGCCGAAGAAATCGACGATGCGGCTGACGTCCGTGATCTCCGGCACATTGCGAAGGGTAACAGGCGCGTCGGTGAGCAAGGTGGCGCAGAGAACCGGCAGCACCGCGTTCTTGTTGGCCGAAGGTTCGATGCGACCGGTGAGAGGCTTACCGCCCCTGACGAGCAGAGAAGTCAAATCAGTGTCCCATCAGCTTGAGGACTTCCTGCCGGCTCTTATCATCGCGGCGGAAGATACCCATGACCCGGCTTGTCACCATGGTGACGCCCGGCGTGCGAACGCCCCGCGCGGTCATGCAGGCATGGCTGGCCTCTATCACCACGGCCACGCCCTTCGGCTGAAGCTCGTCCCAGATGCACTGGGCGACTTCAGCCGTCAGGCGTTCCTGGATCTGCAACCGGCGCGCGAAACCGTGCAGCACCCGCGCCAGTTTCGAGATGCCCACTACCCGGTCCGTCGGCAGATAGGCGATCGCCGCCCTGCCAATGATCGGCGCCATATGGTGTTCGCAATGGCTCTGAAACGGAATGTCCTTCAGCAGCACGATCTCGTCATAGCCGCCCACTTCCTCGAACGTGCGGCTGAGATGTGCGGCCGGATCTTCCGTATAGCCGACGCAGTATTCCTTCCACGCGCGGGCTACGCGCTGGGGGGTATCAAGCAGCCCCTCACGCTCTGGGTCGTCACCCGCCCAGCGGATCAGCGTGCGGATCGCGTCCTGCACATGTTCCGGCACCGCGGGCTTGCCGCGCGGATTGTCTTCATCAGGACCATCTAGACTGCTCATTCCGGGATGCCGTTCCTGTTCCATCGGGCCATCAATCGCGCCCATAGGACGCGGCGAAGCAAAATGCCACGGTGACGATGGCAACGCTCACTGATGCAGAAAATACACAGTGCAGCACTCCGATTGAACGGCCCGTATTGCTGTAGCCAAAGCGTCATCAACCGCTGAAATAGGCCCGCCCCGGTGAATACCCGGCATCGCAGACACCCGTCTTCCCGCGCTGCCGTTTCCATAGAGGGGCATATAATGTTGAGAAGATCCGCTTTCATGGCTTCGGCTGCCGCGTGCATTATGCTCGCTGCCCCGGCCAACGCGGAAGAAGCCTCGTCGGCTGGTTCAGACAGCGGCGAATTCGGCGAAATCGTGGTCATCGGCCGCGGCGAAACCCGCTCGGTTTCCACTCTGCTGCCGTCAAACCTCGATGTACTGCCCCCGGGCACCAGTGTGCAGAAGGCCCTGAACTTCCTGCCGGGCGTGAGCGCGCAGTCGATCGACGCATTGGGCGTCAACGAACAGTCGCTGTCGCTTCAGGTGCGCGGCTTCAGCACCACCCACCTGGGCTATACGCTGGACGGCATCCCGCTCGGTGATGGCGCCTACAACAACTATAACGGCCTGACCATCAGCCGTGCCCTGCTGTCCGAAAATCTGGGCCGCGCCGATCTCGCCACCGGCATCGCTGGTCTCAGCATCGCTTCAACCAGCAATCTGGGCGGGGCGTTGGCCTATGTCAGCAGCGATCCGAACAAAGAACCGGGCGCTCGCATCAGCCAGACTCTCGGCAGCGAAAGCACTCTGCGGACCTTCGTGCGGCTCGACACCGGCGAACACGGCGGCTTCTCCGCCTATCTGTCCGGCCATTACAGCGAACAGGACCTGTTCGTGGATCAGGGCGCCGACAACAAATCGACCGGCAAGCAGTTCAACGGCAAGCTGAAATATCAGTTCGACGGAGGCTCCCTGACCGCGTTCGTCAACGTGTCGCGCACCAACCAGGCTGATGACGTCTATCTGTCCAAGGAAATGCAGTCGCGCCTCGGCTGGGACTGGGCGGGTTATTCACCCGACTGGCAGTCCTATCTTGACCGCGCCTACTGCTCCGTCACCGGACCGACCGCTCCTGACCTGTGCGTCCCTGCGACTTCACCGGTCAAGAACTCCGACGTTACCTACACCAATGGCCAGATCCTGCGTAACGACGAGCTTTATTATCTGACCGGCGATTTCGATCTCACCAGCTCGCTCAACGCGCACGTACAGGCCTATCATCACAAGAACAAAGGCGCAGGCAACAACTGGATCGTCGGATGGTCCAAGCAGGGCACGGCGGACACAGCCGATGACGTGCCGGTGCGTATCCGCGATACGCGATACACCATCGATCGCAGCGGAGCTCTCGCCAGCCTGACATGGGAAGTAGGCTTCAACCGCTTTCAGGCGGGCTTCTGGCTGGAGGAAAATACCAGCAGCGCCGTTCGCTATATCTGGCAGAACGTGACTGAGCCTTTCAGCTTGGCGCAGTATCTGCAGGGCCAGCCGGATTCGACCACCTGGGCTCAGGAAACTGACTGGAAGACGCGGCAGTTCTATATCCAGGACACGATTTCGCTGCTGGATGACACGCTCAGCTTCGATTTCGGGTTCAAGGGCACCTACGCCCGATCTGACGCCATCGCGATCGACGGTATTGCCAAGGCACCGCCGATGACCCAGCAGTTCGCGACTGGTTCGCTGACAGCCAAGGATTACTTCCTGCCGGAAGCAGGCGTGCGCTGGGAAGCTGCACCGGGGCACGAATTCTTCGCAAGCTATGCGGAGAATATGGCCATGTTCCAGGGCGGCTTCAAACTCGGCCCGCAGTCCGTATCGCAGGCAGTGTGGGATGCGCAGGGTGCAACTCTGAAGCCGGAAACTTCGCGCAGCTTCGAAGGCGGCTATCGCTATATCAGTGGCCCACTGCAGATCTCGCTGTCCGCCTATGAGGTCGATTTCAACAACCGCCTGCTGCAATACAATCCCTGCCCCACAGCACGGCAGCAGGAACCGGGTTGCGGCAATTCGTTCCACAATGCCGGCAGCGTCACCAGCAGGGGTGCGGAACTGGCGATCCTGTGGCGCCCCGTGCCGTGGCTTAGCTGGTACAACTCAGCCTCGTACAACGACTCCACCTATGACGAGGATCTGGACTGGTGCTCGGGAGAAACCTGCGTGGTGAAGGCCACTGCGGGCAAGCAGCAGGTTGATACGCCCAAGGAGATGTTCGCCAGCGTATTGTCCGTGAATCAGGGCGGCTTCTTCGCCTCGGTTCAAGGCAAGTACACCGGTCGGCGGTATTACACCTATACCAATGACCAGAGCTTTGGCGGCTACGCCACGTTCGATCTCGGGCTTGGCTACGAGATCGAAGGGTCCGGTCTGCTGAAGGGCGCAAAGATCTCGCTGAACGTCACCAACCTGACGAACAAGCGCTACGCGTCCAACTTCGACAACAGCGTATTCGCCCCGGACGATGCGAATGGCACCATTCAGGTGTTCCACTCCTCCGCGCCCCGTCAGGTGTTCGGAACGTTCGGTTTCGTCTTCTAAGACAAGTGCAAGGGGATCGGCGCAACGTGTAGCCGATCCCACCAACTCCGTTCTTCCCCGCTCCTTTTCAGGCGTGGGGAAGAACACTTGGCAAGCCGATACCCCCCGCCGGCCGATGGTCGTCCAAAATTAATGGAAATCGCGTGATTTCGGGATGATGCGCATCTGACGAGGATGCCGCGCACGTGGCAGATGCGCGTTAGAAGAAGTGTCCATCGGCAAGATGCTCTCCTCATGCATCCGGTCGAGCAGGATTGTGCGATCGACGATGCGATCGGCCATAAGATGAAGGACGCCCTCCGCGCTCTTCTGAACCTTGCCATGCACTTCCATCAGGCGCGAGGCCATCAGCGGACGCCGGTAGCTTTCGAACAGGCTTGCCCAGAGCAGGATATTCACAATCCCCGTCTCGTCCTCCAGCGTAACGAAAATAGCGCTACCCTTGCCCGGCCTTTGTCGAACCAGCACTATGCCCGCCACCTTCGCCTGGCGGCCATCTGGTACGGCGAGCAGGTCAGCGCCGGACAAGATGCCCTCGGCATGCAGCGTTTCACGCAGGAAATGTAGCGGATGCTGTTTCAGAGACAGGCGGGTGTTCTGATAATCGGCTACCACCTCCTCCGATAGCGGCATGGTAGGTAGCAGAGAGTCCGGCTCGACGGCGAGTTCGCGAGCGCGTGCGGCGGCGAAAAGAGGAAGTTCGCTACCACTGGGTATACGTCGCACTTCCCAGGCCGCCGTTCGCCGCCCCAGCCCGATTGACCCACAGGCGTCAGCGTCAGCCAGCAGGCGCAACGCGCGCGGCGGAAGCGGGACCGCCCGCGCTGCGCCTAGCCCATTATCGTCCCCCCGCATGCGTACCCTTTGGCCCAGTTCCTCCATGCTGACGAAGGGACCACCCGCATGCCGTGCGGCAACGATCGCATGGCCCCAATCCTCACGAAACCCGTCAATCTGGCGGAAACCGAGGCGGAGCGCATGGCCCTTGTCCAACCGATGCGCGGCGACTTTCCAGCCCCAGCGTTCATGCACCGCACCATCGGTTGCCCCGGTTTCGAGGCTGTTATCCCAGTCGCTATGGTTGATATCAACGGCACGCACTTCGACCCCGTGCTCGCGCGCATCCCGCACGATCTGAGCAGGGGCATAGAAACCCATCGGCTGGGAATTGAGCAGCGCGGCAGCGAACACCCCCGGATGGGCGCATTTGATCCATGAGGAGACATAGACCAGCAGCGCAAAGGAAATGGCGTGACTTTCAGGAAAGCCATAGCTGCCGAAACCCTTGATCTGGTTATAGCAACGCTGCGCGAAATCCCGCTGATAGCCACGCGCGACCATCCCCTCGATCATTTTGACTTCGAAATTACGGATCGTGCCAACATTGCGAAAGGTCGCCATCGCACGTCGAAGCTGATTTGCTTCATCAGGTGTGAAACCCGCCGCTGTGATGGCAAGCTTCATCGCCTGCTCCTGAAAGAGCGGCACACCATAGGTGTCGCCCAGAACTTCATGCAACTCGCCGGGGTCATGCGGGGAAGCAGGGGATGGAAATTCCACGGCTTCCTTCCCTGACCGCCGCTTGAGATAGGGGTGCACCATATCCCCCTCGATCGGGCCGGGACGCACAATCGCCACCTGAACGGCAAGGTCGTAGAATTTGCGTGGCTTGAGACGCGGCAGCATGTTGATCTGGGCACGGCTTTCCACCTGGAAAACGCCGATGCTGTCGCCCTGGCAGAGCATATCATAAACCGCCGGGTCTTCCTGTGGCACGGTAGCAAGGGTGAGATCGCCGAGCCCATGGGCGCGCATCGTCTCGAACGCCTTGCGGATGCAGCTCAGCATGCCCAGCGCCAGCACATCGACCTTCATCAGGCCCAGTGCATCAATATCGTCCTTGTCCCATTCGATGAAGGTCCGGCCATCCATCGCGGCATTGTGGATCGGCACAAGTTCGTCGAGCCGCCCCTGAGTCAGCACGAAGCCACCTACATGCTGGGAGAGATGGCGGGGGGTGCCAAGCAATTGCCCAACGATCCATCGCAGCCTCGCAAGTTCGGGCGCATCCGGATCAAAGCCGGCATTGGCGATGCGATCCGCCTCCATGGTGCCGGCAAAGCTTCCCCAGATGGTGCTGGTCAGCCGTGCGGTCATGTCTTCGGACAGTCCGAGCACCTTGCCCACCTCTCGCACAGTCCTCTTCGGGCGATAATGAATGACGGTGGCGGCTATCCCCGCACGGCTGCGGCCGTATCGTCCATAGATATACTGGATCACCTCCTCACGCCGCTCATGCTCGAAATCGACATCAATGTCCGGCGGCTCGTTGCGTTCGGCTGAGACAAAGCGCGAAAACAGCAAGTTGAACTTGCTCGGATCGACCGAGGTAATCCCCAGGCAATAGCAGACCGCCGAATTCGCCGCCGATCCACGCCCCTGGCACAGGATCGGCGGATCGAGCGAACGGGCAAACTTCACGACGTCATAAACGGTTAGAAAATAATAAGCGTATCGCCGATCGGCGATGATGCGGAATTCCTCCTGCAGCAGGCGCTTTACCTTTTCCGGTATGCCATCTGGATATTTTTGTTCGGCCAGACGCCACGTCTCATGCTCCAGCCAGGCCTGCGGCTCCCAACCTTCCGGCACGGGCTCGTGCGGATATTCATATCTCAGGTCATCGAGCGTGAAATTGATGGACGACAGGATATCCATGGATGCCGCCAATGCCTGAGGGGCTGAATGGAACAGGAGTGCCATTTCAGTCGCAGGCTTGAGATGCCGCTCGGCATTAGCGAGCAGGCGAGAACCCGCCTCAGCCAGCGTGATACCTTCGCGAATGCAAGTGACGACATCATGGAGAGGGCGTTGTTCAGGTGTCGCATAGAGCGCATCGCAACTGGCAAGCAGCGGGATACTCGTACGTTTCGACAGCGCCAATAGCCGCGTCAGGCGTCGCTGATCGTCGCCCCGCCGCGCCATGATAGCCGCAATCCATAAAGGCGCGTGCTGAGCCAGACGGCGCAAAATAAACTCGTGGGTTTCATCGGCAATCGCAATCAGCAGCAGGCCTTCGGCATGTTCGATGAGATCGGCAAGATAGAGAGTGCAGCCCCCCTTCTTCGCACGGCGATTGCCCAGGGTAAGCAGACGGGTAAGGCGCCCCCACCCTGCCCGATCCGCCGGATAGGCGACAATATCCGGCGTGCCGTCCGCAAAAACCAGCCGTGCGCCGACGACAAGTTGGAAATCAAGGGCAGGAAGACCCTCCCTGTCGATCTTGGCGCGAAAATCCTTCAGCGCGGCATAAGCTCGCACCACGCCGGCCACGGTATTACAATCCGCGATCCCGATGCCTTTGTGACCGAGAGCCACCGCCTTCATCACCATATCGGCAGGATGCGATGTACCGCGCAGGAAGGAATAGCTGGTCGCCGCGACCAACTCCGCAAAAGGCGGGCTGGGGGCGGAGAATATGGCTCCGCTCATGCGAACAGGCCGTGGATGTACCAGGCAGGGCCGCTCGTCTCACGTTCGTAAAGGCCGTGCCGGAACAGCCAGAAGCGACGGCCGCGCGTATCCTCTACCCGGAAATAGTCACGAGTGAGAAGCGTTCGGCTGAGGCGTAAGTGAGCGGCTTGATCCGCATCCGCCGCCACATCCTCATCATCCCGCGATTTTCGCACGGTGGAGGACTCGGGATCGGGCAAGCGTTCCACCGGCACTCGCCACCATTCGCCAGCGATGCGCTCAGGACCCTCGAAGCGCGTGACTTCATGCATGGCGCGACGCCAGCGGAATCGCCTAGGCGGCCCGTCAGGCACCTCTGCCAGAACCTCGACAGGTTGAGGTGGATCGAACAGGTGAAGCGGACGTAGCGGAGGCTCACCGACAGGCGATATTGGCCAGGGGGTGGGATCGCCTGCTTCGATAGCGGGCAGCGACAACACCTGTTGCTCGGGAATATGCGTATCTCGCCGGACAAAACGTCGAACGCGGTCCCGCCCCAACCTTGCGCTCAACCGGTCGATCAGAGCAGCCATCGCTTCGTCGCTCAGGTTGCCACCTTCCAGCGCTAGCTGGGAAGGTCCGAATGGTTCGACTGTCGGGACCGCCAATCGAATCAGATCGAATCCGAAGCCGGGATCGATCGGATCGGCAAGCGTATCGATCCGCTCACGAAGCAGACGCAAGGTAACGGCAGGATCGCGAGTGGGTAATCCGGTCTGGATCGCAATCTCACGCATGGCTCCATCGCTGCGATAGAGCCGAGCGACGAAACTCCGTCCGCCCTCACGTCGTTCTTCCAACACCCTGGCAGCTTCGCGGACGAGATCGTCCACTGCCATCAGGACATCTTCTGTGCGGGCAATGGGTTCGGCAAAACGCCGCTCAAAAATCAACGCGGGGAGTACCCGGCGAGGAGAGATGCGACTGTCGGCATGGCCCAGTAGACGATCGAGCGTCGCCACCATCTCCGCACCGAACCGTGCGGCAAGCGGAGCCATTGGGCGAGCAACGAGATCGCCAATTGTCTTGAGACCGGCGCGGCGGAGCGCCGTTTCGGCTTCATCCGAAAGACGCAATGCGGCAATGGAAAGGCCGCGGAGGGCCTGATGTTCGTTGGCTGCAGGCACTGTCTGGAAACGGGCCAGCGCCTGCGCTGCCTCGGCCGTTCCGGCGAAGGCATGTCTCAGGGTCAGCCCGGCTCCACCCAAGCGCCGCTCGACCTCCGCCGCAAGCGCCGCTTCCCCACCCGACAGATGCGCACATCCTGTAATGTCGAGCGTCACACCATCGGGTGGGTCGAGCGCGACCATCGGCGTCCAACGGTCGCAGCTATCGGCGATACGCTCCAGCCAGAGTCGGTCGGCATGACTATCCTGCTCGATCGCGCCGAGTTCCGGAACGCGCGCACGCGCATCCGCCAATGTCAGACCAGTAGTGAGGCCGAGACGAAGCGCATGAGAATCAAGCGCCACGATACGTATCGCGCCACGCTGCTTTTCGACGAAGGAGAGCGGAGAATTATTCGCCGCGGGACCGTGTGTTCCGCGCCAGCGATCTGCCGAGAGAAGCGGAAACCATAGTGCCAGATAGCGTCGTATCGCTGAACCTGTTTCGGTCACGATCCCATTCCAGATACCAGGTGCCGCCATCCGGACGACCGCGCTGACGCAGCAATTCGACCATGAAAGAAGGGCGGCCGGGCGCTTCGGCATCCAATGCCGTAGAAGGCGCAGTGTGAACGCTCCAACGCGTCTGTGCGGCGCTCGGACTGGGTTCCGCCTCCAAACGCAGAAGCAGGATAGTGACGCCTGACGCTTCTGCCGCCAGTGCCAACCGCCGGCTTGCGGTAAGGTCGAGCGCACGCGGACTGCGCCATAACTCGATCACTGCTACGCCCACCGAAGAGCAACGAACCACATCGACCGCCGCCCGCAGCAGCGTCACCGGATCGGGCAAAGCGACCAGCACCATTCCTCTCGGATCGATCCCGATCTCCGCTAATCCCGGCGGATAGAGACTGGCCTGTCGCTCCGCCCCTTCCTCGCGCAGCCAGAACAAAGGGTCTTCTCCTTGGCTGAGAAGACATGCCAACATCGCCGTGAAACCCGTCGCGCTGCTGTTGTCCCCGGGGT
Organism: Croceibacterium sp.; assembly: GCA_035555595.1. Lineage (GTDB taxonomy): Bacteria > Pseudomonadota > Alphaproteobacteria > Sphingomonadales > Sphingomonadaceae > Croceibacterium_A. The sequence continues at coordinate 9,761 of DATMGK010000082.1, forward strand.
CTATCGCAAACAACTCGTGCAATCGTCCGCGAGCCAGCCCGCCGTCGATTGCTGTATCGAGCTGGGTATGGCCAAGAGGCGCCGGAGCACGCACGGCCCCTTGCTTCTCGATCCGAGCGGCCTTCCTTCGCAAAGCGCATAGTACATCCACCGATTCGCCTGTGGATTTGTTCACCATATGTTCCATATCAGATATAGGGAACATATGTGTCAAGCTCGACCGGTATGCGGCGCCTCAAATCTTCGGCTCAAAAAAGTGGTCAGATCGATCCGCGATCGTTCGCCAGTAAGCTTGATAGGCTGGAATACGGCATTGGCCGCGTGCTGCCTCTAAGCACAGCGACGGGCGTGTCCAAAGCCACGCCAGCAGTTTTTCTCTTTTGTTAGAGAATGGCGCGCCCGAAAGGATTCGAACCTCTGACCCCCAGATTCGTAGTCTGGTGCTCTATCCAGCTGAGCTACGGGCGCGCATTGGAGGGCGGCACATAGGCAGGGATGTCAGGCTTGGCAATAGCCTTCCGCTCCCTGATTCAACAGCTTTTGCAAGAGCACCCGATCCATGGCTGCCAATGGCAGGGAAGCAGCCTCCTCAGCAGTGAACCAAGCCCATTGCTGACCTTCGCGGGATTCGGGATTACCTGACCAGGTGGCAGATCTGTAAAGCATCAGGACAATGCCGGGACGGCCCGGTTGCGGCGCTTCCTCCGCAAAACTTGCCGGTTGAAGACCCATTTCTTCCAGTTCCAGTCCGAGCTCCTCCCGAACCTCACGGCAGAGTGCAAGTCTTGGAGATTCAAGGGATTCCACTTTGCCGCCGGGAAACTCCCACTGCCCGGAATGACGCTTGCCAGGCAGCGCCTGTTGCAGGAGCAGACGCCCGTCAGCGTCCATTACGGCGGCAGCCACCACCAGCAGAAATGTCGGAGAATTTTCCACGTTAACCGACCGCATCAAGCTTTCGTTAGCAGCACAATGCGAAAAGCTGGCCATCGGACCGCACATTTCCGGGGGGAAACCGATGAGTGGAAGCCATACCGTCAAAAGACTGCTGCGGGATGACCGCGGGGCGACCGCCATCGAGTACGGTCTGATAGTGGCATTGATCGCTCTGGGGGCTCTGGTCGCCTTTGAAGGCTTGGGCACAGGGAGCAACGGGCTGTGGGGTGACGTGGCGGATCAAGCCACGCAAGCCATGTCTTAGCCCTTTCTAAACCAATGCCAGATTAAAGTGAGAACGCTTGATCCGAATGCAGGGGGTCAAGCCGGGTATCGAAGAACCAGGAGACCAACCATGAAGTTCATCAACAAGCTGCTGCGCGACGAAGCCGGCGCCACCGCCATCGAATACGGCCTGATTGCCGCCCTTATCGCCGTTGCCGCGATCACCGCGATGGGCGCCCTTGGCGACCAGCTGTCGTCGACGTTCACCGAAGTTGCTACGGGCATGGAAAACGCCTAAAGCCTAAAGCTAGAAACAAAGGGCGGCGAGGAAACTCGCCGCCCTTTTTCTTTGCGTGCCGTCAGCGGCCGCGCACCACGATCTTGTATCGCTGCCCGGGCACGACTTGGGCATTCGACGCCAATCCGTTCAGCACACGGAAGCGCGCTTCCTGCGCATCGGTATAGGCCATGCGCCGCGCCAGCGTCTGCACCGTATCTCCGCGCGCCGCGGTGACAACGTCGAGCTGTCGCGGCACCACTTGCGCCGCCTCTGCCTGGCTTATCCGGCGCATCGAATTGAACATCGAATTGAATACCGAAGCCCGGCCGGCTGGGGTTATCGCGGCGAAGTGAAACGCCTGATTGCGACCGAATTCATAGGCGATCACGGTCACATCCACCGTACTCTGCCCGGTATTAGCGCGCGCAGTGCCATACAGCACCGGCAGCCCATTTATGGTCGAACGCTGGAGCGATTGCGGCGTCAACTGCGCGTTCTGTCCTGCGATCGACTGGAAAACCTGCCGCACATAGGTTTCCAGATTACCGTTGTAGGCTGCGGTGGAAAGTTGCGCCTGCCCGCCCTGCCCGCTGATCGAAACGGCATCGGTTCCATTGACCATGTAATAGCCGCTTGGAACACTGAAGGTCAGCCTCATCTCGGGATGAATGAAGGCATTACCCTCAATCACACCTTGTTTCGGATCATCACCGTACATCAAACCATCGATACGGGTCAGGAAGGTGTCCCGATTGGTGATGCCTGTCCCATTGCCCGCACGCGTCAGCGCCGCCCGCACGCGGCTCGCCGGATCGGGGTGAGTAGACGCCCAGGCCGGGATGTTCGCATTGTCCCGCCCTTGCAACTGGGCGTCGAGCGAATTCTGCGCCGCCAAACTTTGCAGCAAGGTGGCCATGGCGCGTGGATCATAACCAGCGCCATTAAGATACTGGATACCGAGATTGTCAGCCTCGGTCTCCTGCCCACGAGAGTATTTCAACGTGGCGAGTTGAGGAACGGTGGAAGCGATCTGCTGGCCCAACTGGCCCAACTGGCTGTTCCCCAGAAGGACACCTGAAAGGATCGTGCCCAGCGCACCAAGCAGGCTGTTGCGCTGCGCCCTCTGCTGACGCTGCGCGGAATGCCGGGCGGCAACGTGGCCCACCTCGTGCCCCAGAACGCCGGCCAGCTCCGCCTCGTTATTCATCAGGGATACGAGCTGGCGAGTGATGTAAACATAGCCGCCAGGGATCGCAAAAGCGTTATCGACCGAGCTGTTGAGCAGCGTCACGGTGAAGGCAGACTGGGAATTGGCCAGCCCGGAATGAACGGCGATATTCTTGCCGATCTGTTCCACATAGCTCGCCTGCGGCCCCGTCATTGCGCCGCCGAATTCGCGCAGGAACTGGGGATGATACTCCGCCCCCTGCTGAGCCTCCGCAGCGGTAATCGCTCCACCTGATCGTTGAGCCTGCGCCTGCTGAGGCGCGGTGGCGCATGCGATCAGCGCGAAAGTGGCAACGCCAACGGCTGCAGCCCCTTTCATGCGGCGCTGTACGGATTTGGGCATCTCTAGCTCCTTGCTGAGGCCTTCTTGCGAAGCCTGTGCGTTGCTGGACATTCCCCCGGACAACCCAGTTTCAATGCGGGGCGTTCCCCGCCGGTTTAACGACGCCTGCCTTTGACCGCATCACCCATGGCAAGGAACCGATCCTCACGCAGGCGGCGCAACTGCTTCGCCGACTTGCCTGAAAGCGCATCGAGTTCCTCGCCAATAGTCTGTGCGAGTGTGTCAATCGCCGCGAGCGGATCGCGCTGGGCGCCACCGGCAGGCTCCGGCACGATACGGTCGACCACGCCAAGCTGAACCAGATCCTGCGCGGTCATTTTCATGGCTTCCGCCGCCAGAGGCGCCTTTTCAGCGGTTCGCCAGAGGATGGATGCACATCCCTCAGGCGAGATGACCGAATAGACTGCATGTTCAAACATCAGTACTCGTTCGGCGCTCGCCAATGCCACGGCGCCGCCCGATCCGCCCTCGCCCACGATCACCGCAACCATCGGGACGGGCAGCGCAAGGCAAGCCTCGGTTGAACGGGCGATAGCTTCGGCCTGCCCACGTTCCTCTGCCTCTACGCCGGGAAACGCCCCAGAAGTATCGACAAGCGTTACCACCGGCAGGCCAAAGCGACCGGCCATTTCCATCAGGCGAATGGCCTTGCGATAGCCCTCTGGCTTGCCCATGCCGAAATTGTGGGCAAGCCGGCTCTGGGTATCGTTACCCTTCTCGTGCCCGATCAACATGATCCTGCGGCCGCCCAGCGTGGCAAGGCCACCCATTATCGCCAGATCGTCACCATAGTGGCGGTCACCGCCGAGCGGCACGAAATCCTCGAACGCGGTTTCCACATAATCGCGGAAATGCGGGCGCGCCGGATGCCGGGCCACCTGGGTCTTCTGCCACGGGGTTAGCGAGGCATAAGTGCTGCTAAGCAGGTCGGCGCTTTTGGCTTCAAGCCGGGCGAGCTCTGACGAGATATCCACGTCATCGCCCGCAGAGGCTTCACGCAGTTCAGCGATGCGGGCCTCAAGCTCCGCGACCGGCTTCTCGAATTCGAGATAGGAAATCATCGCAAGGGCGTTAGGGCCGCCGCTCGCCGCCCGCAAGAGGATGCCGTTCGTTGACCAGCGCCACCAGGCGGGCGGCATCAACATGGGTGTATATCTGAGTGGTGGCGATATCCGCGTGCCCAAGCAGGGTTTGCAGCACTCGCAGGTCTGCCCCGCCTTCCAGCAGATGAGTGGCGAACGCATGGCGCAGGACATGCGGGCTGACTTTCGCCGGGTCGAGACCAGCGCGCAGCGCCAGTTCCTTCACAAGCTGATATAAACGTATTCTTGTCAAATGTTTACCGGGCGAAGGAAAGAGGTAACGTGAACCAGATGGCCATATCTCCAACCATCGTGAAAGCGCCTGACGTGCACGTGCGGATACGGGCACCATGCGCTGCTGCGACCCCTTCCCAGTCACCGTCAAAAAAGGAGCGTCGCGCGGCACGGCATTGACTGGCAGGGCCACGAGTTCCGTAGCACGCAAGCCCGAACCATAGAGCAATTCTATCAACGCCAGCATGCGGACCGCGCCGGGACGATCAGCATTCGCCTCCATTTCCGCCTGTGCAAAAAAGCGTTCTACTTCATCGTGAGAGAGAATCTTCGGCAGCGGGCGACGCGCCACGGGGCGCGGCAATGCTGACGACGGATCATCATCGCGCAGCCCCTCATCCGTGAGAAATGCGTAGAACTGCCTGAGCGCGGAAGACTTGCGCGCCACCGTGGAAGGGGCGAGCATGGCCCATGCCCCGGCCAGCGCCCCAAGAGCGGCCCTGTCCGCCCGAGCCAGCGAACCGATCCGGGCCTCTGCGCTTTCCAGATCGGTCTTGTACGCGGCCAAGGTGTTTGCCGCGGCTCCGCGTTCGGCCGCGAGCATCGCAAGGAAGGCATCTATCTCGCCAGCGATGGCGTTATCCCCGCGTCACGGCCTCGGCAGCGATCATCCGCGCCTCAGCATTCAGGCCCACGCGATCGAGCGCCCGCACGATGTGGAACAAGTGCCGTGCGGTCATCTTGTCCCACCCATCGCCCTGCATCCCGAGCCCCGCGAGCAGTGCGACGAGGACCGGATTGCCCAGCTCCGCCGCACGGTCTATCTTGCGGCTCCAATCGCTTTCGCGACCCAGATTTATCCCCAGTTGGCGCGAAAGATCGTTGGCCGATCCGTTATCGATCCGGTCGAGCCCTGCGAGTCCGGCGACCAGAAAGCGCGATTTGCGCTGCGCGGTGCTTTCGTCATCGCCAATGAACCGGTCGATCGGGCCACTGCCGATGCGCGTATTCGCATCCGGCCGGGCCAGCGCCAGCAGCGCCCAGCCCAGGCCGCCTTCCGGCACCACGGAACCCCAGCGCAGCGCATTGCGATCCAGCCCCGCCGACAGCATCGATGCGATAATCGCGGGCGCATCGTCAGCCATCTCGCTGCCCGCCGGAAGGCGCGCGGCGGCGTAGGCCGTCAAAACCTGTCGTCCGTAACCCGCTTCGCGGCCCCACAGGGTGCGCATCGCCGCTATGCGGGCCGCCGGATCGGCGGCGACATAGGCATCGCGCAGGGTGCCTGCACGCTGCCTCTCCTCACCCTCGACCGCGCCTTCCGACCAGAGCTGAGAATAGAGATCGACCAGCGCGGCAGACGAGAGGATACCGCTTGCCGCGATACGGTCTGCCGCCGCCGCGCGAGCGGCCAGCGGCGCGGCCGGGTTCAGCACATCGGCGAC
>DATMGK010000083.1:0-31909 GCA_035555595.1 Croceibacterium sp.
AACATCCTCGTCCTGACCGACCGGATCGACCTTGACGACCAGATTAGCCGCACCTTCGTAGCCTGCGGCTTGCCTAACCCGGTTCAGTGCGGATCGGTGGCGGCGCTGCGCGAGGCGGTAAACCGGGGCGGCAACGGGCAAATCCTGCTGTCCACGATCTTCAAGTTCGCCGGGTCGAAAGAGGCGATCCCCAACTCCGCCAACTGGATCGTGCTGGTGGATGAGTGCCACCGCACGCAGGAAAAGGACTTGGGCGCTTTCCTGCAAGCCACACTGCCCGATGCCCATTTCTATGGCTTCACCGGCACCCCGATCAAATCGACCGACAAGGACACCTACGCCCGTTTCAGCATCGCCGGGGAAGGCTACCTCGACAAATACGGCATCGACGATGCCGTGCGCGACGGGGCGACCGTCCCGATCCTTTACGAGGGCCGCAAGACCGATTGGGCGATCAACGAGGCCGAGATCGACATCCTGTTCGACCGCTGGTTCGTGGACCTGCCCGACGACAAGCGCGAAGAACTGAAGCGCAAAGGGCTGACGCTTGCCACCATCGCCAAGCACCCGGAGCGCGTGCGCCTGATCGCGCTCGACATCTGGGAACACTTTAAGGCCGTATGCCAGCCGGACGGCTACAAGGCGCAGATCGTGGCCGTGGATCGCGAGGCAGTGATCCTCTACCGCGCCGCGCTCTCCACCGTGATCGCCGCCGATCTGGAGCGCGGCGGCATGGAGGCTGGGGAAGCACGGGCGCAGGCCGACGCCATGATCGCTTGCGTCTATTCCAAGAGCCAAGAGGACAACAAGCCGAGCGAGAACGCGGATGTCGCCGCGCTGCGCGCCGGGCTGGAGGCGTTCTATCTCGATGATGAGGCCGAGAAGGATGCGAAGAAGCGGTTCAAGGTTCGCGGGGCGCAGCCCAGCTTCCTGATCGTGTGCGACAAGCTGCTGACCGGGTTCGACGCGCCCATCGAGCACGTGATGTATCTCGACAAGCCGCTGAAGGAGCACAACCTTCCACCACCATCCGCCTGCGGAGCATCACCGATCCCGAGTTCGCCGACGACTTCGACACCGAAGAAAAGTCAGAGGCCGAGCTTCAGGAAGCCTTCGTGCGCAAGTCCGCCGAGCTTCGCCGCGTCACGCGCGAACTGGTGGACAAGAACCCGGCGCAATATGGCCGGTTCTCCGAACGGGTGCTGGAGATCATCCGCCGCTTCGAGGAGGGCCAGCTTGCCGCCGCCGATGGATTGCGGGACTTCGAGGGGCTGACCGGCGACATACAGGCCGAGCAAGGCGCGCACGCCGAACTTGGGATGGATGAGCACGCCTTCTCCATCCTGCGCATCATCGAAGCCATTGTGCCCGATACCGATCACGGCACCTTGCATGACGCAGCCATCGCAATCGGCGCGATCTATGCCGATGCCGCCCGGACGCAGCCCGCGTTCACCCACATGGATGAAGCAACGCGCCCGGCGCGATGTGCAGGAGATCGTTGCCGATTACGGCTGGCGGTTTGGCCTTGTCCCCCGGTCGATCCGTGTGGCTGACTTCGCAAATGGCTGGGGATCATGTGGCCCGGAAGGCAACGTGCTCATCAACTGGCACCTCATATTCGCACCGCGAAAGGTGCTGGAGTATGTCGTGGTGCACGAACTGGCGCACCTGCGCGTGCGGTCGCACGGGCCGGAGTTCTGGGGATTATTGGCCGCGCTACTTACTGACTACGAACAGTCTCGACTATGGTTAGATCGACACCAAAGAGAACTGTCGGCTGATTTCCTTCACACCGCGAGCGAATAGACCATGAGATTTACTGAAGATCAGCTTGCTAGATGGGCGGCATCGCCCTCGCAAAGCGAGCGTGATCGCATGGACAACGCAGAGCGCGCTATCCGCAATGCCATCGCGGCAAGTGACAAGCTCCGTGCACGCGACATTCGTGTTTTCGCGCAAGGATCATATCGAAACCGCGTCAATGTGCGGCAAGATAGCGATGTCGATGTAGCCGTGGTCTGTAGTAACACATTCTTTTGGGAGGGGCAGCCCGGTCAGACGTTGGCTTCGCTCGGATATTCCGACGCCACGTATCATTTCGCGGACTTCAGGCGCGAACTTGGCGAGGCGCTGGTGAGCTACTTTGGGGTGGGCGTCGTGTCGCCGGGCGACAAGGCGTTTGACATCAAAGCGAACACCTATCGCGTGGATGCAGATGTCGCGCCTTTCTTTGAACATCGTCGTTTCGACGCTGCCGGTCATTTTATCAGCGGTGTGGAGATGCGCTCCCGCTCCGGCAATCGAGTAATCAACTGGCCGGATCAGCATTATGATAACGGCGTAGCGAAGAACACGCGAACCAATAGAAACTACAAGGGGTGTGTTCGCATCCTGAAGGCGATCAGATACGCGATGGTAGCCGATGGCCATCAGTCGGCACGAGATGCCACGAGCTTCCTGATGGAGTGCCTGATCTGGAATGTGCCGGACGGTGAGTTCGGAAACGAGACTTGGGCGTCCGACTTACGTCATTGCTTGGCGCACCTGTATAACAACACCCGCTCACTAGACGACTGTGGAGAGTGGGGAGAAGTTAGCGAACTCAAATACCTATTCGGTGCTGCTCAACCGTGGAACCGTGAAAGCACTCATCGTTTCATCTCGGATTGCTGGGACTACGTGGGTTTTGAGCCATGATGACACGGATACAGGTAACCGCGTTTCTTGCGCTTTCTCTGACATTCTGGATAGCCATGTTGCTGTTGAGGGGGGTGCCAGTCACCCTCGACATGTTGGTGCCATTCGGAAGCGTCGTTGGTGCGGTCTCGGCGGCCCTGCTGGTCTTTGATAAGTGGATTTGGCACTGGCCGGTATTTAGAGGGTGGCTGGTCCGGCGACCGTATATTCGAGGAACGTGGCGAACGGAGTTGAGGAGTAGTTGGGTAAACCCGGAAACCAACGAAGGGATACCGCCAATCGTCGCGTTCATGGTGGTGAGACAAACCTATTCGTCCCTAAGTCTGCGCTTAATGACCGGCGAGAGCCGATCTGAAACCATATCGGCGGCGATTGAGATTTGCACAGACGGCACATTTGAGATCAACTGTGCCTATCGGAACAAGCCGAAAGCCGAATATCGGCACCGAAGTGAGGTGCACTACGGGGCAATGCTCCTGATCGCCGACACCGCTTTGCCCATCCGGCTCGAAGGGGACTATTGGACGGATCGGAAAACCACCGGCGGGATCACACTGACTGACAGGTGCGATGCCTTGTTCTCCACATTTGAACAAGCCTCCGAGGAGCACCCAATGGCCGAGCCCCGATAATCGCAGCGGCAGGTCTGGTTCCACATGGCCCTGCCTATGTGGGACTGACCGGAAGTTCCCGGATATGTCCCACTGAAGTCGGTTTCGGCTTTTGGGACGATTGTCCCGCAGGGTCATAGACCCGTGTGGAACGCTGCAACGGGTTGCAGTGCGATCAATCCTCCGGTGCGATGGAATAGCTGGTGCTGCGCCCTCCTGCCGGGTCTTTCATTAGGATGCCCCGTTCGACCAGATCGTTGATGTCGCGCAGCGCCGTGTCCGGCGAGGTCTTGGCGATCTTCGCCCACTTGGAACTTGTGAGCTTGCCGTCGAACCCGTCAAGCAGTCGGTTGAGCATCATGTGCTGGCGTTCGTTCAAGGGTTGAGTGGCCAGTTTTTCCCAGACACGCGCCTTGTGCATCACGCTCGCAAGGGTTGCATCGGAACCGCCAAAGGCGCGGTCGAGGCAGCCGATGAACCAGAGCAGCCATCGCGTGATGTCCTGATCGCCGCGCTGGGTTGCTTCGAGCGTGTCGTAGTAGGCTTTCCGTTCGACCCTGATCTGGGCAGACATGCTGTAGAACCGCTGCGCTGTTCCTTCGGCCCTCGCAAGCGCCAGATCGGCAATGGCGCGGGCTATGCGCCCGTTGCCGTCATCGAAGGGATGGATGGTCACGAACCAGAGATGTGCGATTGCGGCCTTGAGCACCGGATCAGGATTTGCAGTCTCGAACCAGTCGAGGAACTTGGCCATCTCTGCATCCAGCCGGTCGGCTGCCGGTGCTTCGTAATGAACATGCTCGCGTCCGTATGGCCCTGACACGACCTGCATGGGGCCATCGGCGTCGTTTCGCCAAGCTCCCACGATAATGCGGGTCATCCCGCTGCGTCCGGTTGGGAACAGGGCAGCGTGCCAATCGAAGAGGCGTTTGGCAGTCAGCGGCTTGGTATAGTTCTGTGTCGCATCGAGCATCATCTCGACGACACCTTCGACATTGCGATCCGCTGGAACCAGTCCGGCGATGTCCATGCCGAGGCGGCGGGCGATGGAGGAACGAACCTGATCCTTGTCCAGTATCTCGCCTTCGATCTCGCTCGACTTCAGCACATCTTCGGTGAGGGCATGAAGCACGGCCTCTTCCTGCAAGGGGAAGCCCAGCGCCTCCATGCGCCCGATAAGCCGTCCTTGCCGATGACGTACAGCGGCGAGGGGCTGGGCGATCTGTTCATCGCTCCACCGGAAGGTCGGCCACTCGTCACGTTTGTGGATATAGGTCATAATCACCGCATCCTTCGCGGAGTTTGATGGCACTATTCTCCGCAAGAAGCAAGGATTATCTCCGCACTGTATGCGGTGAATGACCAATCCATTCTCCGCAGCACATCACCGTCGAATGGCAGATAGCCGAGATTTTATGTCAATAAATCCGTGACTTAGGCATCACTTGATGGCAGCATTTTCTAAGGAAAATCAGGGATTATCAGATGCTTATAGGGTATAGGCGTTCATCCACCAGCGAACAGGTCGCGGGGTATGAAGCGCAGGAAGCGATGTTGCTTGCAACGGGGTGCACACGCCTCTTTGGCGAGATGACTTCATCGGTCGCGCAGCGCGATCAACTTGAGGCAGCCCTACAGTTCGTGCGCGAAGGCGATACGCTGGTGGTCTGCAAGATCGACAGACTCGCCCGTTCGACGACAGATTTGCTCGGTATCGTCGCCAAGTTGGAGGCGAAGTCCGTTGCTCTTCGCATCCTCGACTTCGGAGGCAGTGAAGTTGACACAAAATCTCCAACAGGCCGGATGCTGCTGACCATGTTCGCCGCCGTCGCCGAATGGGAGTTGGCAACGATGAGGTCGCGCCAGAAAATCGGGATCGCCAAAGCCAAGGCGGACGGAAGATACCGGGGCCGGGCTCCAACGGCCCGCCGTCTTGCCCCGCAGGTGTATGAACTTCGCTCTACAGGGCTTCAAGCGGGTGACATCGCCGCCAAGCTGGGGATGAGCCGCAGTTCGGTCTATCGCATCCTCTCGGAGCCTGTGGCGGCATGAGGGACACAATCCCCCGGCACTTCGCCGACATCACTGCCAAGCTCGAAGACATGCACATGATCGCCGTCGAAGGGCAGAGGCGCGACAATGCCCCGGACATGCAGCGAGTTCTGGCCTGCCAACTGCGCATGGGCATTGCTTCGCTCGATACATCTCTTGCCACGATCAAGCGCAGGCTTGGGGACAGCCATGATTGATCGCCGCCCAAGACCTTGGGAGATTGCTTACAACGGATTTTCATGGACGCAGCGATGTGCCGTCACGCCCCTTCAGAACGCTGCCATCCGCGCCGGTCGTCTGATACGGCCAACGACTTGCACGGTATGCCTAGATGACCGGAGCGAACGCCCGCAGGCTCGCGACTATCGGTTTCTTCATCTGGAAGACTATCGCGAGCCGCTGAAGGTCTACGGTTGCTGTAAGCGTTGCCACGCTGCGCTTCACGCGAGGTTCCGCGATCCAGATCGCTGGCATGACCTGATGATGCGGCATAGCAGGGCCGGGGAGTGGTTTACGCTCCTCTCGCTCGATCCGGCATCGCAGTGGCAGCCATACGATGTCACCTATCCCTCCGGTCTGCCTTGGAAGCCGCCAGTCTCCGACATGACTTTCGACTTCCTGACCGTGCCCACCGACCCGGTTGAGCATGATGCGAGGAAGGGATAACTTGCGAAACGAACTAGACAGGATGAGCATCATGGGCACCAAGTCGGCATGGACGCGAGAACGCAGAGCGCGGCAGGCGGAGATTATCCGAGCCACACAGCCGTGGAAGTCATCGACCGGCCCGAAGACGCCAGAAGGCAAGGCTAAGAGTTCCCGCAATGCCTACGCGGGAGACTGGTATCACGAGGCTATGAAGAAGCTCGCCGACAGCCGGGAGACCACGCTCGCGCTGTTCGGACGCAAACGGTTCCCAAAGGGCGCTCTGCCGGACATGGGACGGACACGGGCCTTTGGCCCAAGGAAGGATTTTCGCTAAGTGCTTGAAAAAATGGTGGACGCACTAGGGCTCGAACCTAGGACCCGCTGATTAAGAGTCAGCTGCTCTACCAACTGAGCTATGCGTCCATTCCCGGCCATTTCGCGAAGCCCGCGAATCAGGGGAGGGGCCCGTATAGCGATTGTTTCGCGGGAGAAAAGGGGGAAGAAAGATCATATTTGCAGGCCGCTGCGGCCGGCCTTCCTGCTCCACCTTTCGATCATCATCAGCGTGCCGATGCAGATCATGTTGGTCATCATCGATGAGCCGCCGTGGCTCATGAAAGGCAGGGGAATTCCCACGACCGGGGCCATGCCGTTCACCATCATCAGGTTGATCGCAACGTAGAAGAAAATCGTGGCCGTCATCCCGCCTGCCAGAAGGCATGAGAAGCGATCCGGCGCGTTGCGGGCCACTGTCCAGCCCCAGCGCAGCACGATGCCGAAGACTAGCAGCACGAAAATCGCGCCAATCAGCCCCCATTCCTCTGCCATAGTAGCGAAGACGAAGTCGGTGTGGGGTTCAGGCAGATAATTGAGGTGGCTTTGCGAGCCTTCGCCGAAACCCTTGCCGAACACGCCGCCGGAGCCGATCGCGATCTTCGATTGGGTGATGTGATAGCCGGCGCCCAGCGGGTCGCTCTCGGGATCGAGGAAGGTTGTGACGCGCCTCCGCTGATAATCATGAAGGCCGAAAAAGTAGGCTAGGGGAGCCGCGATCACCGCCGCCAGTCCGCCGCCGATGAACCATTTTGCGGGGAGGCCTGAAAGGAACATCACCACAGCGCCACCGAAGCCGATCGCCAGCGCAGTGCCGAGATCAGGTTGCAGCAGCACCAGTGCCATTGGGACGCCGATCAAGGCACCTGCCGGAATGAGCGCGCGCCATGAACCGACCATTCCCGGGGGCAACGAATGGTAGAAGGTGGCGAGCGCCAGCACGATAGTGGGCTTCATCAGTTCGGACGGTTGCAGAACGAGGGGGCCAATATTCAGCCAGCGTTGACTGCCGCCACCGATCGCGCCGATCAGTTCCACCGCCAGCAGCAGGGCCAGAACGGCGCCGTAGGCCGGATACGCGGCCATTCGCACGATATTGGATGGAAAGAACGAGATCACCAGCGCCATCACCAGAAACACGCCGAAGCGGATCAGGTGGGAAAGCGCGTAGGGCTGCATAGAGCCACCGGCGGCCGAATGGAGCACCGTGGCGCCAAAGCAGACCAGCAGCGTGAGCGGAATGATGACACGCCAGGGGATACCGGCCAGCGGAGCGGGGAGCACAGCGACTTTCATTCCTGATCCCCGGTGGCGGCCATCGGGCCGGAGACAGGCTCCGCACCGGGTGCGATAGCGTCAGTGGCGGCAGTGGCCGGTTCCGCGGCAGCACGGGCTTCCGCATCTACCTCTCGCGCCAGAGCGGCAAAATCGGCGGGGACTGGCGGAACATCGATACCCGCAGCCGCAGCGTACCGGGCGTAATCGGCATTCAGCCGCTGCTGCGCGGTTCCGCCCCATTGCTTTTCAAAGCCATGGAGGGCCTCGAGCGCCTTCGCCGGGTCAAACAGGAAAGTCATGACATCACGGGCGATCGGATAAGCCGCGCCCGATCCGCCGCCGTGCTCGATCACCACTGCGCAGGCATAGCGCGGGTTGTCGAACGGGGCGAAGGAGATGAACAGGCCGTGGTCGCGATACTTCCACGGGCCGGTCTTGCCGCTGCTGATATTCAGGCTGACGACCTGTGCGGTGCCGGTCTTGCCGGCCATCAGCAGGTTCGGGATGGGGAGGCGCGCGCGGCCTGCCGTGCCGGGGCCGTTGATCACGTCGCTCATAGCGTTCTGGATGACCTGAACGTGATCGCCGTGAAAATCCATCGTCTCAAAACGCGGCGCCTGCTTGTTCAGGATCAGGCGCGGCATGATCTTGTTGCCGGTGGCAAGGCGCGCAGACATGACTGCGAGTTGCAGTGGATTGGCCAGCATGTAGCCTTGCCCGATGGTGGCGTTGACGGTGTCAAAGTTCTGCCACGGCCGACCATATTTCTGCATCTTCCACGCCGGATCGGGCACAGTGCCGTAGAACTGGCTGGCGACAGGCAGCGGGAATTCCTGCCCCATGCCGCAGCGTTTGGCCATCAATGCAATGATGTCCATGCCCAGCCGCTGCGCGAAGTGGTAGAAATAGACGTCGCACGACTGATAGATGCCCTTGGCCATGTCCACCTGACCATGGCCACGCCTGTTCCAGCAGTGGAACACGCGGTTGCCGACCCGCAGTCCGCCGCCGCAATGGGTCGTTTCATGGGGGTCGAGACCGGCTTCGAGGAAGCTCATCGCCACCATCGGCTTTACGGTGGATCCGGGCGGATAAAGGCCCTTCAGCACCTTGTTGCGTAGCGGCACGCGCTCATTCTCGCTGAGCATCTGGTACTCGACGCGGCCGATACCGTCAGAAAAGCTGTTGGGATCAAAGCTGGGCATCGACGCCATGCACAACAGGTCGCCGGTCAGGCAATCGATCACCACTACCGAGCCGCTTTCCAGCCCGATGCGCCGGGCGGCGTAATCCTGCAGCGGGCCATCAATGGTAAGCTGGATCGGCTTGCCCTGAATATCCTCACGCGTTTCGAGATCGCGAACGATGCGCCCGGTGGCGGTTACTTCTACCCGCCGGGCACCGGGGGTGCCACGCAACACCTGTTCGAACTGCTTCTCCAGTCCGTCCTTACCCAGCTTGAAGCCCGGCGTGACGAGGAGGGGGATGCGCTCCTTCTCATACTCCTCTTTGGAGGCAGCGCCGACATAACCGATGAGATGCCCCACGGCAGGGCCGGTGGGGTAATAGCGTGAAAAGCCGCGCTGGGGCACGACGCCCGGCAGTTCCGGCAGGCGGACGCTGACGGCGGCAAAGGTATCGTAGCTGAGCCCGTCAGCCACAGGGACCGGCTGGAACCCTTCCGCCTTTTCGATCTTGTCGCGCAGATCCTGAAGTTCCACGGGCGTGAATTTAAGCAGCGCGCCCAGCGCGGTGATTTCCCTGTCCGCATCCTGCAAACGGTCGGGAATGATATCGACCCGAAAATCCGCGCGGTTGGAGGCAAGGGGCGATCCGTTACGATCCAGAATCCAGCCCCTGCGCGGGGGGATGAGGCTGAGATTTACGCGGTTGCTCTCCGCCTCCATCTCGTACTTTTCGTTCTCCGCCACGGCGATGTAGCCGATGCGCGCGGCCAGCAGCAGACCCACGCCGCCCTGAATCGCCCCGACAACAAAGCTGCGGCGGTCAAAACTCTGGGCGAGGGAGCCTGCGGTGAACTTCTGCATCGGTTCAGCTTATGCGCCGCACGCGCATCAGACGAAGCCTGTCGAGAACGGAAACCATGCGCGCGATGATGGGAAACAGCACGAGCGAGAGCAAGAGCTGCGGCACCATTAGCGCGAACTGCATTGCAGTAAGTGCCGCGCCTGAAAACAATGCCGCCAGAATCAGGTACACCCCGATCAGCGCAGAGGCTGTCAGCCAATCCAGCACGAACGTGCGCCATGGAAACCGTATTTCGATCAGTTCTATCGCCACCAGCGTCAGCGAGAACAACAGGATGGCGCTGCCGAAGGGTTGGCCGGAATAGAGATCGTCAAACAGGCCGAGGGGCAGGCCGGCCCACAGCGGCAACAGGCCGGGCCGCAGCAGTCGCCATGCGAGCAGCAGCATGTAACCGAGCGGCGGGATGATCGGCGCGGATGCAATCACTGGCAGCCAGGGGGCGAGCGAGCCAAGCATGATGGTCAGCCAGGGCACGCCATAGGCAAGCAGAGTCGACTGGGTGCGATTTATCCGGCTGCCGAAAGGGTCACGACGTGATTGAGGATTGAGCCGTTCCATCAGCCGTCTGTTTCAGCCGGGGGCGGAGGAGGGGCACCGCCAACCGCTGCGGCGGCTTCAGGCTGCCAGACAGGTTCTACCACCACCACATCGGTCGCGGCGGGATTGCTGAGCAACTGGGCGATCGCGCCGTCGCGGGTAATTTCTGTTGCGATAGCCACGGCGATACCTGGGCGGAACAGACCGCCCGAACCGGAAGTAACGAACACGTCATCCTTTTTGATCGGATTGATGCCCAGATTGACGAGTCGCAGACGGAGAGAACCGTCGGAGCGCCCCTCGGCAAAGGCGACCACGTTGTCGGTCGCCCGACGCACCGGGATCATGCTCTCGCTATCTGTCAGCAGCAGCACACGCGAACTGTGCTGGCCTGCTTCGAAAATGCGGCCGATCAGCCCCATCGGCGAACTGACGGGCATGCCGGGCCGCACACCATCGGCGCGCCCCACGGACAGATAGCCGATACGGCGCGCGCTGGACGACGTGGAACCGATCAGCCGGGCGACGGCGACAGGTTTCATTTCCCCTTCCGTGAGGCCGAGAACCGCTTTCAGGCGGGCGTTTTCCCGCCGCATGGCTTCTGCCTCAACCAGGCGGACCCGCGCGACCTTCAGTTCTTCTTCCAGCGCGGCATTGCGACTGCCCGCGCGGTAATAGCCGGAAACGGCATCAATGATGTTGTGGCTGCCCGTGCGCCCCGCAGCACCCGCTTCACCAACGGGAGCCGCGGCATCGGCGGCAACGGTTCGCAGGCCCTGAAACGTTCCGGGACGAAACAAGGAAATGGCGAGCAGGGCCGCGCCCAGCAGCGCGCCTGCGCCGGCCACGACAAAGCCAGCGAAGACGCTGAGCTGCGCCTTCTTGTTGCTGCCTGCACGACGGTTTGCGGGCGACGCCATACCGCCCTGTCCCCTTTACCGGATTGCCTTGATCACGCCGTCATCAACACGCCGCGATAGATCGGATCTTCCATTGCCCGGCCCGTTCCCAGCGCGACGCAGGAGAGCGGATCTTCCGCGACGCTGACCGGAAGGCCGGTTTCTTCCTTGAGATGATCGTCCAGCCCGCGGATCAGCGCGCCGCCGCCGGTGAGCACAATGCCCTGATCGACGATATCGGCTGCGAGTTCCGGCGCGGTGTTTTCCAGCGCGATACGCACGCCTTCCACAATCGCGCCGATCGGTTCGCTAAGCGCCTCTGCAATGTTGGCCTGATTGATCGTGATTTCCTTGGGCACGCCGTTTACCAGATCGCGCCCCTTGATGGTGATCTGTTCGCCCACGCCGTCTTCCGGCACGGTAGCGATACCATAGTCCTTCTTAATCCGTTCTGCCGTGGCATCACCGATCAGCAGGTTGTGATGGCGGCGAACGTAGGAAACGATCGCTTCGTCCATCTTGTCACCCCCGGTACGCACGGAAGTAGTGTAGGCGAGGCCGCGCAGCGAAAGCACCGCGACTTCCGTGGTGCCACCGCCGATGTCCACGACCATGGAGCCAACCGGTTCCGTAACAGGCATGTCAGCGCCGATCGCGGCTGCCATCGGTTCCAGAATTAGGAAGACTTCCCGTGCGCCCGCATTGCTGGCCGCGTCGCGAATGGCGCGCCGTTCGACCGATGTGGAGCCCGAAGGAACGCAGATCACGATTTCCGGCGGGCTGAGCATGCTGGTCCGCTTGCCGGTTACCTTGCGGATGAAATGCTTGATCATTTCTTCCGCGATTTCGATGTCCGCGATGACGCCATCGCGCAGCGGGCGAATCGCTTCGATGTTGTCGGGCGTCTTGCCCATCATCAGCTTTGCGTCGTCGCCGACCGCCTTCACACGCTTTATGCCGTTCAGCGTTTCGATCGCCACGACCGACGGTTCGTTCAGAACGATGCCGCGATCCTGCACATATACCAGCGTATTCGCCGTGCCCAAATCGATGGCCATATTCTGGGAGCCAAACTTGAAGATCTTCGAGAAGAAGGAACTCATCGATTAATCCGTCTCTAACCGCGGCGGAGGAAAGGCCGGCGGGCGGGCGGTGGCGCCAGCCGGGATTGGGGGAGGCCCTAACCAAATCTTCACCGAATGGCCAAAAATTTGTGTCGATAGGCATCGGGTTTTGCACCACTTGGCTCGAAATGCCCGCAGTTGGGCGTTACGAACCCTTTCATGCCGGTCATTCGTCGCCTGCCAGAAACGCTTATCAACCGCATCGCCGCAGGCGAAGTGGTGGAACGGCCGGCGTCCGCGCTGAAGGAATTGCTGGAGAACGCCATAGACGCGGGTGCGACCCGTATCGCCGTCAGCGTCGCGGAAGGCGGGCTGTCCCGCTTGGAAGTGACCGATGACGGCTGCGGGATGAGCCCCGCTGACATGACACTGGCGCTGGAACGGCACGCGACATCGAAGCTGCCCGATGAAGCGATCGAACAGGTGGCCACGCTGGGCTTCCGGGGCGAGGCTCTGCCCTCCATCGCCAGCGTTGCGCGGCTTACGCTGGAAAGCCGTACCCGCGATGCGACGGAAGGGTGGAGCAGGGTTGTCGATCACGGCACGGTGGCGAGTGAAGGGCCAGCGGCGCTTCCGCCGGGCACGCGTGTGCGGGTGGAACAACTGTTCGCGCGCATTCCCGCGCGGCGGAAGTTCCTGCGCAGCGAACGCAGCGAATACGCCGCCTGTCTGGACGTTGTCCGCCGACTGGCCATGGCGCGGCCGGACATCGGTTTCGATTTCGAGCACAACGGACGGCGCATCCTGGGCCTCCAGGGCGGTGAAGACTTAGGGGCCCGCGTGGCCCGCATCATCGATCGCGAATTGGCGGGTAATGGGGTTACCGTCGATCTGGAACGGGGTGCGATGCGGCTGAGCGGCGTGGCGGGGCTGCCGACGTTCAATCGCGGTGTGGGCGATCACCAGTATCTGTTCGTCAATGGCAGACCCGTGAAGGATCGCCTGCTGACCGGTGCGGTGCGAGGCGCCTATGCCGGTATGTTGGCGCGCGATCGGCACGCGGTGCTGGCGCTTTTCCTCGACCTGCCGGCCGAGGATGTGGATGTGAACGTCCACCCGGCCAAGAGCGAGGTGCGTTTCCGCGATGCGACGGCGGTTCGCGGTTTTATCGTATCAGGGCTGCGCGATGCGCTGGCCACGGGCGACAAGCGGAGCGCGCAGGCGCCCGACGCCGGTGCGATGGCTCGCTGGCAGGTGGAGCCCAAACGTGAAGAACCGGCTGCGGCCCTGCGCTCAATCTTCACGGGCCGCGACTGGAGTACGCCATCCGGTGGCTCCGTTCGTGAGCCCGCGCGGAGCTGGCACGCGGATGAGCCGGAAATACTCGATCTGCCGCAGGGCAGAGCGGAAGTGGCGGATCATGCCGAACGGGGAGCGCCGGAAGCGGAGGAATATCCGCTAGGCGTAGCTCGCGGGCAGGTTGCGCAGACTTATATCGTTGCCGAAGCGGCGGATGGGCTGGTGATTGTCGATCAGCACGCCGCGCATGAACGGCTCGTTCTGGAACGCCTGCGCGCCGCGCGCGAAGCGGTGGGGGCTGCGGCCAGTCAGGCCCTGCTGATCCCGGAAGTTATCGAACTGGACGAGACGGATTGCGACCGTTTGGAAGAACAGCAGGCTCGCTTCGCTGAATTTGGCCTGCTGGTGGAACGCTTTGGCCCCAGCGCCATGCTGGTGCGCGCCATGCCGGGTGCTCTGGCCGATGCTGACCCAACGGCGCTGATGCGCGATCTGGCCGACGATCTGGCCCGGCATGGGGAAAGCCTGTTGCTGGGCGAGAAGATCGAGCATGTTTTGGCCACCATGGCCTGCCACGGGTCGGTGAGGGCAGGGCGGGTGCTGTCAGTTGCGGAAATGAATGCGCTGTTGCGCGAGATGGAGCGCACACCCCGTTCCGGCCAGTGCAATCATGGCCGCCCGACCTGGGTGAAACTATCCATGACCGATGTAGAAAAGCTGTTCGGGAGGCATTGATGCGGCGAATCCTTGTACTTGGGTTTGGCGGATGCCTGCTGGCCGGTTGCGGCGAAGCCCTGACGCCGGAAGAGCAGGCGCGGTTGGACGAGCGCGACATCGCCATGGTCGAAAAGGCCAATGAAGGGTCCGCGCCGATGCGCGAGGTAACGCCGGAGCCGCTGCTCTATCCGGATATCGAGCGGCATGATCTCTACGGCGAATCGTGCAGCTATGCGCCGGGCACCAGCCTGGGCACCCGGGTATTCGCGCGGGAGGCGGATGCTTTCGTGAAGATCGGCGGGGAAATCGAACGCTTTGCAGCCGACCCCGGATCGCGCGAACTGCCGATGCGCACGCGATCGCTTTATAACAGCAGGAACTACGCCCTGCGCCTCAGGCTCGATGCCGGACCCGACGCTGAGAGCGAGGGTGAGGCGCAAGATGGCAACTTCGAAGGCACCGTCCAGCTTTTCGATAAATATGGCCGCGTGGTCTATGAAGGCACCGGGCTTGCCCAGTGCAAGCGTATTTAGAGACTAGCGGACGCGTTTGACGTAGGCCCGGCCTTCTCGCTTCTCGATGCGGAAGTGATCGTCCGCGTCGAGCAGATCGGACAGCCGCTTGAACCCGAAGTTGCGGACATCGAAGCTGGAGCGGTTACCCGCCAGATTGCCCACTTCGCTCAGCAGAGCGAACCCGTTCTCGTCCCGTTTGGCGGCTTTCCATGCCGCGCCGAGCAGGTCGATCAATTCGGCATAGCCATCCTTGCTGTCGCTTGCCGGGGCCGGGGCGGCCTCCTCTTCCTCGGCGGCGGCAGTCTTTATCAGGGTGTCCACGTCGATGAAGCGCGTGCAGGCGGTCTGGAAGGCGCGGGGCGCTTTATTCGATCCGAAGCCATAGACGATCAGGCCATCCTGCCGCAGCCGGGTGACAAGCGGTGTGAAGTCGCTGTCGGAACTCATGATGCCGAAGCCGTCCACCTTGCCGCGATAGAGCAGGTCCACTGCGTCGATGGTCATCGCCATGTCGGTGGCGTTCTTGCCCTTGGTCAGATCGAACTGCTGCATCGGTTGCAGACCGAAACGATGGGTGATGTCGCTCCACTTGCTAAGCGCCGGCTTGGCCCAGTTGGCATAGGCGCGGCGGATATTCACCTGGCCCAGTTCCGCCAGCACAGTCAGCACCGGGTCTATTCCGGCGGGGCTGGCGTTGTCGGCATCGATCAGCAGGGCGATGTTCTTGAGCGGGTCTTCGGCCATGGCCCGCTTGATGCCCGCGCTCGGTTAACGGCGCAAGTCAGGCAGTAACGAAGCGCCCGGTGTTTTCATTCAGCAGGTAGAGCACACCGTCCGAGATGGCGAAGAACGCGCCGCGCAGGACGAGATCGCCCCGTTCCTCTTTCTGGCGGACGCAGGGGAAGGTACGCAGGTTCTTCAGGCTGACCTGAACGGCGGCATGTTCCATGGCCCTTTGCGCGTCGCGGCCTTCGGTGCCCAATTCACGCGCGATGGGTTCACGCGCTTCGTCCAGCATCGTGATCCAATCGGCAATGAAACCGCCTTTTCCCGGCTCCGCGCCGCGCAATTCCTGCGTCAGCGCTGCATTGCAGCCGCCGCACATGCCGTGACCCATAACCAGAATCTCGCGCACCTTGAGCACCTGCACCGCGAATTCCAGCGCTGCGGATACCCCGTGGAGGCCGGGCGTGGTTTCAAATGGAGGCACCAGCGCGGCAACGTTCCGCACCACGAATATCTCACCGGGATGAACGTCGAAGATCTGCGCGGGATCGACCCGGCTATCCGAACAGGCGATGATCAGGACGCGCGGCTGCTGCCCTTCGCGCAGTTCGGCCCAACGTTCACGTTCAGGCTGCCAGCGGCTTTCGCGGAAGCGATTGTATCCGGCGATAAGCTCGGCGAGTTCCTTGCTGGGTGGGATCATGAGTCGTCCATGCCCGCCACCATTGCCAGTGACAAGCGCGTTCCCTAAGTGCAGCTACATGAACGACCTATCAGCGTCCCCGCGCATCCCGCGCGAGCGCAAGCCGGACTGGATCCGCGTCAAGGCGCCTGTCAGCAAGGGATACAATGAAACCCGCGCGCTGATGCGCGAGCTGAAGCTGAACACCGTGTGCGAGGAAGCGGCCTGCCCGAACATCGGGGAATGCTGGACCAAGAAGCACGCGACAGTGATGATCCTGGGCGACGTGTGCACCCGCGCCTGCGCCTTCTGCAACGTCAAGACCGGGATGCCGCGCAAGGTCGATCCGCTGGAGCCGGAGCATGTGGCTGCAGCCGCTGCGCGGCTGGGGCTGGAGCATATCGTGATCACCTCAGTAGATCGCGATGACCTGCCCGATGGCGGCGCGGGGCAGTTCGTGAAAGTGATCGCGGCGATCCGCCGGGAAACGCCGAATACGACGATCGAGATCCTGACGCCGGATTTCCGGGGCAAGATGCGCCCGGCGGTTGAGGCGATCTGCGCGGCGGGGCCCGATGTCTACAATCACAATCTGGAGACCGTGCCGCGGCTCTATCCGACCATCAGGCCCGGCGCGCGCTATTACGCATCCCTGCGTCTGCTTGAGGAAGTGAAGGCGCACGATCCAGCGATCTTCACCAAGTCCGGCATCATGCTGGGGCTGGGCGAAGAACGGCTGGAAGTTCATCAGGTAATGGACGACATGCGCAGCGCGGACGTCGATTTCCTGACGATGGGGCAGTACCTCCAGCCCACATCCAAGCATGCCAAGGTGGCGGAATTCGTGACCCCGCAGGCTTTCGGTGCTTATGGCGCGATCGCGCGGGCCAAGGGTTTCCTTCAGGTCGCTTCCAGCCCCCTGACCCGGTCCAGCTATCACGCGGGCGCCGATTTCGCGGAGATGAAGGCCGCGCGGGAGGCGAAGCTGGCCAAGTTGCAGGCCCGGCAAAACCCCTGATGCCCGGCGTCAATGAAACACGCCGTCTGCCCTATTCGGCAGAGCAGATGTTCGACCTCGTGGCCGATGTGAGCCGCTATGGGGAGTTTCTGCCGTGGGTCGTGGCCACTCGCGTCCGTTCAGATGACGGGCACGAAATGGTCGCGGACATGCTGGTGGGGTTCAAGGCGCTGCGCGAAAAGTTCACATCGAAAGTGATCAAGGACCGGCCGGGCAGGCTGGAAGTGATCTATATCGACGGGCCGATGCGCGATCTGGATAACGTCTGGCTGTTCCGCCAGTTGGACGACGGCGGCTGCGAGATTGATTTCAGCGTGAATTTCTCGTTTCGGAACAAGATGTTCGAAATGCTGGCCGGGCAATACTTCGACCGCGCCTTCCGCAAGATGGTCGCCGCGTTCGAGGAACGGGCGGACCAGCTCTATGGCAACAGCAGTTCAAGCGCACACAACGTCGCCTGAAGGCGCACACCAGCGCGATCTGGCGCGTCGAAAAGCTTCAGTTCCGCCTCGGGTTCTTCCTTGTCGCGGATCGCACGGGCGAAGACCACTGTGCCGACCGGCTTGGCCTGAGTGCCGCCATCGGGGCCGGCCACGCCGCTGATCGCCACCGCAACGTCTGCCTGGCTACGAGCCAGCGCGCCCTGCGCCATGGCATAGACGCAGGCGATCGAGACAGCGCCGAACGCATCGATGATGTCACCTGCGACGCCAAGGCATTCCGTTTTTGCCTCGTTCGAATAAGTCACGAAACCACGGTCGAGCACAGCGGACGATCCGGGAATCTCCGTCAGTGCGGCGGCAACGAGGCCGCCGGTGCAGCTTTCCGCCACGGCGACCTTGCGTCCGATGGCGAGATTGGTTTCCACCACACGCTTTGCGAGGGCGAAGACCTCATCGGGAAGCAGGGAAACGCTCAACTCATGTCCTTTCGACAGGCAGCAGCGTGGCGACAGCCTGCGCTGCTATGCCTTCGCCCCGGCCGGTAAAACCAAGCCGTTCGGTAGTAGTCGCCTTAACGCTTACCGCCCTTGTTTCGACCCCCAGCAAATCAGCGAGGCTGGCCCGCATGGCATCACGATGAGGGCCGATGCGCGGTGCTTCGCAAATCAGGGTGACGTCCACGTTACCGACTGAATAGCCGGCCTCCGCCGCCAGTGCGACGGCATGTGCGACGAAGCGGCCCGAGGGCGCGCCGCGCCACTGGGGATCACTGGGTGGAAAGTGCTGGCCGATGTCGCCCGCTGCCGCCGCGCCGAGAATGGCATCTACCACCGCGTGCAGGCCCACATCGGCATCACTATGGCCGGAAAGGCCGCGATGATGTTCTATGCGGACCCCGCAAAGCCACAGTTCTTCTCCATCCGCGAGGCGGTGGACGTCGAAACCTGTGCCGATACGTGGGGCAGGGACAGGGGCGGGGCTCATGAAATCCTCCGCAAAAGTGAGTTTCCGCAGTCGTTCATCACCATCGACGAGCGCGACTTCCAGCGCGGCGGCACGCGCAACCTGCGCGTCATCCCCGGCCGTTGGATCGCTTTGCCAGGTCCGATGGGCCGCAAGAATGGAGTCATAACGGAAAGCCTGCGGCGTCTGCACGCGGCGAAGTACGTCCCGATCCGCACTTCCGGCCATGAGGCCGTTTTCCGCAACTGCCAGACTGTCCACCACGGGCAGCACTGGAATGGCGCCAGCATGATCCTGAAGGGCGAGAAGCAAGCGATCGATCACTTCCGCCGGACAATAAGGCCGCGCGGCATCGTGGATCAGCACAAGAGACGGCGCATCTTCGGAGAGAGACTCAAGCGCGGCGCGAACTGACGCCTGCCTCGTGTCACCCCCGGTGACGAAGCGGATGTCTGGCAGACCAGACAGTGCGTCTGCGGCGATACTCTGCGCGCCTTCGGGAACGGCCACCACTATCGGCCCGCCGCCTGCCGCGATCAGTCCTTCAACTGCATGGCGGACCAAGGGCTTGCCGCGCCAGCAGGCGAACTGTTTTGGCAGAGGCTGGTCGGCGCGCAGACCCTTGCCAGCGGCCACAATCACCGCCGCGAACCGATTTTGAGGGGAAAGCGCCATGGCGGGGAGGGGCGCTAGCGCCTTGCGGCGACACTCGCAATCCACTATGGGCCTGCCCAATTTTTAGGCACATTGAAAACACTGTGAACACGCTTCCGCCGCCCCCGCCGCTAAAGCCGATCCAGATCGGCCCTGAGCGGATCGAATGCCCGGTGATCCTGGCCCCGATGACGGGCGTCACCGACAGGCCTTTCCGCGCGCTGGTGCGCCGTTTCGGATCGGGCCTGAACGTTACCGAGATGATCGCCAGCCCGGCGATGATCCGCGAGACACGCCAGAGCCTGCAAAAGGCGGAGTGGGACCCGGTGGAAGAGCCGGTTTCGATGCAGCTTGTCGGCTGCGATCCGGAGTCGATGGCAGAGGCGGCACGTCTCAGCGAAGACCGCGGCGCGGCGATCATCGATATCAATTTTGGTTGCCCGGTTCGCAAGGTGACGAATGGCTTTGCCGGGTCCGCCCTGATGCGCGAAGTGCCGCTGGCCACGAAGCTGATGGAAGCGACGGTGAAAGCGGTGTCCGTACCCGTCACCGTCAAGATGCGGATGGGCTGGGATCTCGACTGCCTCAACGCACCGGAACTGGCGCATATCGCAGAAGATCTGGGCGTTAAGCTGGTGACGGTCCACGGGCGCACCCGCAACCAGATGTACAAGGGTGAGGCCGACTGGGCCTTTGTCCGCAAGGTGAAGCAGGCGGTTTCCATCCCGGTCATCGTCAATGGCGACATCTGCGGGATCGAGGATGCGGCGAGCGCGCTGGAGCAGTCAGGCGCAGACGGTGTGATGATCGGCCGGGGCGCCTATGGCAAGCCGTGGCTGCTGGGGCAGGTCATGCATTGGTGGCGCCATGGCGAGCGGCTGGCCGATCCGGGAATAGAGCAGCAATACGACGTATTGATCGCGCACTACCGCGCAATGCTGGACCTCTACGGTGAGGATGTAGGTGTAAGGATCGCCCGCAAGCATCTGGGCTGGTACACCAAGGGCCTGCCCGGTTCCGCCGAGTTCAGAAACTACGTCAATTTCATCAGCGATCCGACCGAGGTGCTTGGAGAACTGGAGCGTTTCTACGCACCCCTGCTGTTGCGACGTCAGGCCGCATGATGGAAATGCTCGCCGCAGGCCCGGAAGCGCGCGAGCAGATTGCCGGGCTGACCTTTGCCCTTGTCCTGATAGCGCCCGACCTGACCATCGCACAGGTGAACCCGGCGGCTGAAAGCCTGATCGGACGTTCCGCCCGGCGGCTGATCGGGCGCCGGTTCCTAGATGTCGTGACCTTTGACGACAACGCCATGCTGGACCGGCTGATGGGTGAGGAAGCGCAGCTGGTGGCGCGCGGGCTGACGATCCAGGTGGAGGGCAAGACCCAACTGGTGAACCTGACCGTGTCTTCGCTGGTCGCGCATCATGGCTGGCGGGTCGTGACTCTTTCCGACGCGCGGCAGGGCGAGCGTTTTGGTGATGAGGATCGCGCGGGCGCGTTGCGTGGGCCTGCCGTGCTGGCGCACGAGATCAAGAACCCGCTGGCGGCCATTCGCGGCGCGGCACAGCTCGTTGCCCGCAAGCTGGATGAGGGCGACCGTTCCCTGACCGATCTTATCGCCGACGAGGTGGGCCGGATCGCGCAACTGATCGACCGTATGCAGCGGCTGGGGCGCGAGCAGCCCGATCCGGTGGCGCCGCTGAACCTCCACGCCGCGATCCGGCGCGCTTGCGAGACGGTGACGGCGGCATCTTCCCGCCCGCTCGGCCTGCGCGAGGAGTTCGATCCGTCCCTGCCCCCGGTTCTGGGCAACGAAGGGGCGCTGGTGCAGGTTTTGATCAACCTGATTTCCAACGCGCGCGATGCCTGTGAGGGTGCGCCATCGCCACAGATCGTGGTGCGGACGCGGTTTGTCAGCGGGCTGGTGATGAACGTGATCCGCCTTGGCCGCCCGGTCAAACTGCCGATCGAGGTGCAGGTAAGCGACAATGGCCCCGGCATCGATCCGGCGCTACGCGACCATATTTTCGAGCCCTTCGTGTCGAGCAAGAAGAACGGACAGGGGCTGGGCCTGGCGCTGGTGAACAAGCTGGTGCGCGACATGGACGGGCGGATCAGCCACGAGCGCGACGAAGCGGGCGGATGGACGCATTTCCGCGTGCATCTGCCGATGGCGAAGTAGGAAGGGAATACATGGGAAGGCGTGCTCTGCTGGTGGAAGACGATCCGTCCATCGCGATGGTCATCACCGCCGCGCTGGAGGATGAGGCCTTCACCGTCAGCCGGTGCGACAGCATAGAGGGGCGCGACAAGCTGCTGTCGCAAGGCACCTATGACGTGATGTTGACCGACGTGGTGCTGACCGATGGTGACGGCATCGCGTCTCTCGTCGAAGTCCATCGCGCCTATCCGGACATGCCGGTTATCATCCTTTCGGCACAGAACACGCTCGATACCGCCGTGCGGGCGACGGATACGGGGGCGTTCGAATACTTTCCCAAGCCGTTCGATCTGGACGATCTGGTCCGCGCCGCATGTCAGGCCGCCGCATCAAGAGGTGGCGCGAGCACCGACGAGACGGAGGCAGGGGACGGGCTGCCGCTGATCGGACGCAGCCAGGCGATGCAGGACGTCTATCGCATGATCACGCGCGTGCTGCGCAACGATCTGACGGTTCTGATCCTGGGCGAATCCGGCACCGGCAAGGAACTGGTAGCGGAAGCCATCCATCAACTGGGCGCGCGCAAAAACGGACCGTTCGTTCCGGTCAATACCGCCGCGATCCCGCGCGAGCTGATCGAAAGCGAACTGTTCGGGCACGAGAAGGGTTCTTTCACCGGCGCGGTGGGCCGCACGATCGGCAAGTTCGAACAGGCGCACGGCGGCACGTTGTTCCTTGACGAAATCGGCGACATGCCGCCGGAAGCGCAGACGCGCCTGCTGCGGGCGCTGCAATCCGGCCGGATCCGGCGCGTGGGCGGGCGCGAGGAAATTGCCATCGACGTGCGTATCGTGGCGGCGACCAATCGCGATCTGGCGCCGATGATCGCCGCCGGAAAGTTTCGCGAGGACCTCTATTACCGGCTGAATGTCGTGCCGATCCAGTTGCCGCCGCTGCGGGAGCGGAAGGGCGACGTGGAACCGCTGGCGCGCCATTTCCTGCGGCTGGCGGCGAAGGAAGGGCTGCCGCTGAGGGCGCTGTCGCGTGAAGCGGGGGCCTTGCTGGAAGCGCAGCCGTGGCGCGGCAATGTGCGTGAACTGCGCAACTTCGTGTTCCGCGCCGCGCTGCTATCCCGCGAAGAGGAGATCGATGCGCCGCTGGTTCGGCAATTGCTGACGGATCGGCCGGATGCAGAAGGGGTTCCCGCAACCGGAGGATTTCGTGAAGCGTTGGCCGGTTGGCTGACTGGTGCGAACCCGGCAGCAGGTACGCTTTATCACGAGGCGCTGGCGGCGTTCGAACGGCCGCTGTTCGAACATGCCTTGCGCGAAACCGCGGGCAATCAACTGCGCGCGGCGCAATTGCTGGGCATCAACCGCAACACATTGCGCAAGCGGTTGGATGATCTGCAGATCGATCCGGAAGTTTTTACCCGGCGGGTGTGATCGCCACTGCTTCCCCCGGCTGATCCGTGGGGAAGCAATGGCGATCAAATCAAAGCGATCAGGCCCTGATCACTTTTCCTTGCCGCCGACGCCGTAAGTGATCGCGGCGTTGCGGGTTTTCTGGAAGTCTTCCACGCTCATGCCCTTCATCGCGGCATAGATGTGGATGTTGCCCACGCCGGTAACGGCCCCGAGCTTTTCCAGCATGAAGAAGATCACGCCGTAACGGATCATGCCGATCCAGTCGCGGCTGCGGATCAGGTTGCGTTCCTCATCGCTCAGATCAGCCTTGGCCAGCGTGCCTTCCTCGTCCTCGCGGAAAGCCTTGCGAACCTCTGGGTCGATCAGCGAGTGCAGGAAGTGATTGATGCGATAGCCCTTCACCGAACGTTCGATGGTGAAAGGATAGGTGCCTTCCAGCGCATCCACGCCTGCCCAGTCGCGTTCCATGCGGGCGCGCAGAGCCTCGTCGCTTTCGGCCGGGGCCTGATCGTTCACTTCTTCGAAGATCATGCTGGCGATGGGCGTCATCGATGGGAGGAAATAGGTCTTGTGCGTGACCTTGACCTCTGTCGCCAGCGCACCGCGCATCAGCATCCACATGACGACTTCCGCACCTTCCCAGCCGCCCAGTTCGGCGAGCTTGGAAATCGGATAATCGAGCAGACCTTCGGGATCCTTTTCCAGCCGGTCCATGAATTCCATGTCCCAGTCGGTATTGTTGAACCCGTTGCGTTCGCCATGAACCTGATGGCTGAGGCCGCCGGTGCCGACGATCGCCACCTTGATATCTTCAGGATAGGACTGGATCGCGCGGCGCAGTGAGCGGCCGAACTTCCAGAAACGCCGGGCAGAGGGCAGCGGAACGGTGAGAACGCCGCAAGCCACCGGGATGAGCCGCGCGGCCCAGCCATCAGCATCATGATCGAGAAGGACGGAAAGCGGCGAGAAGGCGCCGTGATCCAGATCCTTGCCCTGGAAATAGCTGAGGTCGAATTCGTCAGCGACCATTGCCTTCGCGATATGCTGGGCCAGCTTGGGATCGCCCTGAATGCGCGGCAGATCGCGCGGGCCGCCGCCTTCGTCAGCCGGGCCATAGCTTTCGCCCACACCCAGCGCGAAGTGGCTGTAGTGATCGAAGAACGCGGTCATGTGATCGTTGTAGATATAGACCAGCACATCGGGCTTCTTCTCGCGCAGCCATTCCTGCACGGGTTCGTACCCTTCGAAGATGGGTTTCCAGACGGGATCGTCCATCTTGTGCGCATCCTTGGCGAACGCGATAGTGGGCGTGTGCGAAGTGGCGATGCCGCCAACGATGGTAGCCATATCAGGCCTGTCCTCTCAATGAGCGCGCCAGTGCGCGCGGTATCTTACCTGTCGCTGATGCCATGCGGCCCCGCCTTGCGACAAGTCAAATCATCCGTATCTGCGAAATTATCGCATATCCGAAAAAATATGCGGCGCAGATATGAAAAGGCGGGCGAAGCGCCATAGCCGCTTCGCCCGCCTGATACCCCATTCGTCGCAGCGTGAAGCTGCGGGCGAGGGTCAGCTGAGGTGCTTGGACACCGCCGCCGTCATCGCGAACATGGAGATCTGATCCTTGCCGATCACCGCGCCGAGCTTCCCATCAGGGTTGATCTGACGCTTGTCCTTCTGGTCCTGAAGGTCATTCGCCTTGATGTATTCCCACACCTTCGAAGTCACCTGGGCGCGGGTCATCGGACCCTTACCGATCAGGTTCTCAAGATCTCCCGACAAAGTAACGGGCTTGTTCAGCGCGTTGTTCTTAGCGGCCATTTGTATTCTCCCTTTTCAAAAAACGGCGACGCCGGGTTAAATTCCGTCGTCGTCTTCCCAATCGAGATCGTCACCCTCACTCCGGGCATAAGTACCTGTAAGCACAGCGGCAGACAGGACATGCCCCTCCATCGCCTCGATCAGGTCGCCGCGAGTGGCACCTGGCATCAAATCCAAGGAAATGTCGAGGGCGAAGAGCTGAAATGCATAATCGTGCGGTTCGTCCCCAATAGGAGGCGCCGGCAGCAACCATTCAGAGTTGCCGAAAGAATTCTTGCCCACGCGCGGCGGCGTTTCACCTTCGAGCAACTGGCCGCGCTGCGGGGCAAGGCCCCAGACAAGCCAGTGGCAGAACGGTTCCGCTCCCGGCGCATCGGGATCTTCCACGATGAGGACGAGTTCAGCCGCACCCGTTGGCGGTGCGCTCCATTCCAGCGGGGGCGCGACGGCATCTTCCTCGTCAGCGGTAAAGCTGGGGTCGAGTTCTTCGTTGTCGGCAAAGGCGGCCGAGCGGATCGAGAAACCATCGCGGCCGAGCAAGTCACCTGAGCCAAGACGGGCGACCGCAAGCCGGGCATGGCCTTCCCTTGCGTGACCCAGAGCTTTGACGAGCCAATCGGGAACACTGTCGAGCATGGCGGCCTTCGAAGTAATTTACGCTTTAACGAGAGCGCGCGTGTGCCAACCGCCCGAGCGAATGGCAAGGGAGGGAAGCGTCCTTTCTGTCGAAGGATTACGGTTAACGCGTTAACATCCACAGTGATGTGCCAAGCGAGGCATCTCGGCCTTGCATACGGGGAACCTGCGAAATAGCCTTCCAACAGGTGGGGAGGGCAGGGTTTTGGCATATCTCGGTTTTTCAGCGCGGGCGCGGAATCTGGCACTGAGCGCGGGATGCGCGGCATTGCTGGCTGCATGTGGAGGGGGCGGGGGAAGTGCCTCGTCATCCGGCACGGTCACGCCGACGCCCACGCCGGCTCCCACATCAGCCTGCGCTCTGACCGCGCGGAAGAGCTGGGCGCTATCGCAGTTGCAGGAATGGTATCTGTTCCCCGACCTGCTCAACTCATCAGCCAATGCCGCGGCTTATTCCACGATAGACGATTACATCGACGCGCTGGTCGCCCCGGCGCGGGCGCAATACCGCGATCGGTACTTCACTTACCTGACATCGATAAAGGAAGAGGATGCCTATTACGGCGAGGGGGAAACCGCCGGTTTCGGCATTCGCTTCGAACTCGATCCTTCGCAGTATCGCCTTTATGCCAGCGAGGTCTTTGAAGGCACCCCGGCGCTAGCCGCCGGGATCGACCGGGGCAGCGAAATCCTGCAGATCACCATACCCGGGGGGAGTGCGCGGAACGTCAGGGATATCCTGATCAGCGGCGGAACCCCGGCTCTGGTAAATGCTCTGGGGCCGGATACGGCTGGCACTACCCGCGTTGTAAAATTCCGCACCAGCGCGGGCGAGGAGCGCACCGTCAATCTGGCGAAGGCCGACTACAAGCTGGATCCCGTATCCGACATATATGGTGCGAAGATCATCACGGATGGCGACAAGCAGGTCGGTTACATCAACCTTCGGACCTTCATCGACACGGCAGCGCCTGATCTGCGCGCCGCCTTCGCCGCCTTCAAAGCGCAAGGCGTGACGGAGCTGATCATCGACTTGCGCTATAACGGTGGCGGGCTGATCTCCATCGCGGCGCTGATGGGCGATCTGATGGGCGAAGGGCGCGGCGGGCAGGTGTTCAGCCAGATCACGCTGCGCGAAAGCAAGGCCAACCTCAATTCCGCCTATCTGTTCGAGCCCACGTCGGAATCGATCACACCCACGAAAGTCGCCTTCATCGCCACCGGATCCACGGCGTCGGCCAGCGAATTGGTGATTAACGGCATGGTGCCTTACCTGGGCACGAACATGGCGCTGATCGGAGGCAATACTTACGGCAAGCCGGTGGGCCAGATGGCGTTCGACCGGGAAGCCTGTGACGATCGTCTGCGAATAGTCGCTTTGAAGGTGGAAAATGCCGATCAGCAGGGCGAATATTACAGCGGCCTTGCCACCACGGTTCCGACGACTTGCCGCGCCAGTGATGACATCACCTATCAGCTCGGCGACCCGGAGGAAGGCATGGTGCGGGCCGCGCTCGATTATCTGGGCGGGCGGAGCTGCTCGCCGATCCTGACGGCCAGCGCGACGGCATCGGTAGGGACGGTCAGATCACAGGCGGCGCGTGTGCCGTTGACCCGCGACATGCCGAGAAGCGCCCCTCAGCACGAATTGCCGGGCGCTTTCTGAAGGCGCTGTGGTTTCAGTCGAAACGGAAAGCCGAGACCGCGCCGCCAAGAACTACTTCGTTGTAGGTGCGTGTGCCGCGTGCTGGCGAAGCGCCTGCCGCGACCATGAGGGGTATCAGATGCTCTTCACGCGGATGGCACAGGCGGGCGAAAGGGGCGGCTTCCCATCGTGAAAGGCGTTCACGCCGTTCGGCAGCATCGCTTTCAACGGCTTCTGTCAGCCAGTTATCGAACTCTCTCGACGGTTGTTCCACGCGGGGATCGCCCATGGCCCGCAGATTATGGAAGCTCATGCCAGAGCCGATCACCACAACCCCTTCATCGCGCAAAGGCGCGAGCGCTGCGCCTGCCGCGAGGTGCGCCGCCGGGTTCAGCGAATGATGGAGAGACATCTGCACCACGGGAATATCGGCATCGGGAAACGCCACCTTCAGCGGAACAAACACCCCGTGGTCATAGCCGCGCGTGGCATCTGTAGCGGCCGGCAAGCCTGCTGAACGGATCAGTTCCGCGCCACGCTCCGCAAGCCAGGGTGCGCCCGGTGCGGGCCAGGTTATCTGGTAAGTTTCCGGCGGGAAGCCGTAATAATCGTAGATCAGGCCCGGCCGTTCCGCCGCCCCGAACGTGAAAGCCTGTTCCTCCCAATGCCCTGAAATCACCAGAATGGCTGTGGGGCGCTGGGACAGGGTAGAGGGAAATTCCCGCAGGAATGTTTCCATCCGGGTCCACATTCCCTGAGGATCGGGCATGAAGAAACAGGGCCCGCCGCCGTGGGGAATAAATACGCTTGGCTGACGGCTGATGTCGCCCGTCACGGCGCTTCCGGGCCTTCGAACGGGTGGATATCACTCCACGCGCAGCCGTTGCGGGTTTCGCCACCGATCTTGAGAACAACGGCGAAGGGGTATGTCCGGTCAGACATACCGTCGCTGCATTGCGAAGGGGTGGCCGTCATCACCAGACTGGCGCCGTTCAATTCGCCGTTGAATGAAAGGCCGCCGCGCCCGGCGAATCGTTCGACCTTGATCGTTTGGCCGGACTCATCCTCTGGCGTGGTATAAAGCAGCGATCCGTTGGCGACCTGCCCGCCCCAGAACGGTTCCGTACCGATGAAGCGCAGCGTCTCCGCTTCAGCAATTTCCGCATAAGGGTGTGAATCCCCTGCCGGAATATTGGCAGATGACGTTCCATCACCGGAATCCGAATGGCACCCGGTCAAAACGAGCATTGCGGCGATGGTTAACGATCGGCATGATGTCATAGCAAACCAACCCTTCGCCGTATTCGGACGTTCCCGCAAGCGGCGGAATCAAGTGTGAGGCTGGGGCATATGGGGAGACGCACGCGAACACCCTTTCCGGGCGTAGCAGCGCTCGCCACCATTGTGGTGGCGGGCGGCGTGGGGCTGGGTCTGGTAATTTCAACAATCGTCGATTCGGAAATGAAGCGGCCTGCGGATATCGCCGCGAAAACGCCGGACCGTGCGAATGCCGAACTGGCGGCGAATGTCTGGCCCGATGAAGCCGTGACGCGCGAACATCCGTCCGGCGAGATCATGGCGATTTTTGACTATGCCGACCCCGTCGATTCCGGATGGGATATGCCGGAAGATGTCGCCGCCATCGAACCGTTGGCGTCAGAAGACGTACTGAACGCAGCATCGAATGCGGAAGCCGCAGCGGCCGCAGTGCAGAAAGCTGCGGCAGAAACCGCGCCCGCCACGGCCAGCGAAAGCGCGCCGCAGGGTCGCAAGTCTGCCCTCGTTCAAAGCGGCCTGTATTGATTTCCGAGTAATTCTCCCCCGCTTTTCGTAACCGAGTAACCAAAACCTCTTGCATTGCTGCAACAGCACCGTTGTAATGTTGCAACGATGGCTTTTACCCCTGAGCCAGGGTCGCAGATTGCGCGCCGTGTTCCCCGCTGGTGGCGGCGGGCGCTTGTCGCATCCCGTCGGCTGAATCTTTTCCGCGCTCTGGAAGTCATGGCAGCGGCCGCGCTGGTGGTCATGCTGGCAAGTTCCTACCTCGTGCTGGCCGGTTCACCCGATCCGTCCGCGCCCAGCAAGCCTGTTCCTTCCGCGCAGGCAGCCGCCATGCTGGTGGGCACTCTGATCCCGGCGCTGGGCCTGATCGTGTTGGCGGGGCGGCGTCTTGCCATTCGCCGGGCAGGGGGGACGGGTGCCCGCCTGCATGTGAAGCTGGTGTTCTTCTTCTCGCTGGTGGCGGCGATTCCGACGCTGCTGGTCGCGGTATTCGCCAGCGTGCTGTTCCAATCCGGAATTGGCTTCTGGTCCAATTCGCGCGGCATTCTGGAAAACGCCAACCTGCTGGCGCGCGGGTATTACGAGCAGGCGCAGGAAGATGTTCGGCTGGAAACGGCGACAATGGCCGACGACATCCGCGATTATCTGCGCCAAGGCAGCATGGCGAGCGCGGATTTCTCGGACAACTACGGCTATCAGGCCGTCTATCGAAACCTGAGCGAGAGCGCGATCCTGCAGCAGACCGACGATGGCAGCATGCACATCGTCGCGATCGTCGACCCGGCGGAAGACGGAACGCGGGAACGCATAACGCAGGACACTCTCGATCGCCTGCAAGAAGGCGAAAAGGTGGTAATCACCGGCAGCCTGCAACGTATCGAAGCGATCACCGCGATCGATCCGGCATCCCGCCTCTACCTCTACAATGCGCGCGAAGCTGATCCACAGGCGCTGTCGCTCTATCGCAGCGCGGGAACGGTGCTGAAGGATTACGAGGGGCTGGCCGAGCGTGCGCGCAAGCTGCAGCTCAATTTCAACCTGATGCTGTTCGGCGTTTCTCTGGCGCTGGTGGGACTAGCCGTATGGTTCGCGCTGCGTTTCGCCGACCGTCAGGTCAAGCCGCTGGCAGATCTGGTCACGGCGGCGCGCGAGGTGGGCAGCGGTAACTACGCGCTACGCGTCGCCGGTCGTACCGGAACGGACGAGATCGGGCTGCTGAACCGGGCGTTCAACCGCATGACCGCGCAGATCGAGCGGCAGACGGATGCGCTGATCGGCGCCAACCGCCAGTTGGCGGAACGCCGCGCTTTCATCGAAACGGTGCTGCAGTCGATCACCGCCGGTATTATTTCGGTCAATCCGGAAGGCCAGATCGTACTGATGAACACCTCGGCACAGCAGCTTCTGCTGGGCAAGACAGGCCCGACGCCGCTGGGGCTGGAGCTTGAGGGAGCCGCACCGCAAATCGCCACCCTTGTTCGCAGCGGGGCGAGCAGCGGCATCGTGCAATATAGCAAGGACAGCGAATTGCTGACCCTTGCGATAAAAGTCGCGCCCGTAACCGAAGGGCACGTCATCACATTCGAGGACATTACGCGGCAGCTGCTGGATCAACGGCAGGCGGCATGGTCCGACGTTGCACGCCGCATCGCCCACGAGATCAAGAACCCGCTGACTCCGATCCAGCTTGCCGCGGAACGGATAAAACGTCGCTATCGCAAGCAGATCGAGCAGGATGGCGAACTGTTCGAGGAACTGACAGCGACGATTATCCGGCAGGTGGGCGACCTGCGAAAGATGGTAGATGAGTTCTCCTCTTTCGCTCGCCTGCCCAAGCCGGTTTTCCGGCAGGAGGACGCCGTCGATCTGGTGCGCCAGGCGATGTTCCTGCAGGAAGTAGGGCACCCCGAAATCGTCTACACCTTCAGCTCAAGCGGGCCGATCGATCCCATCGCCTGTGACCGTCACCAGTTCGGTCAGGCGATGACCAACGTACTGAAGAACGCGGCCGAAGCGATCGAAACCCGCGCACGGCAGTCGGGAGCGGATTTCCGGGGACGGATCGAGGTTTCGGCCGAAGCTGATGAGCGTTTCCTCACAGTCTCCGTCACCGATAACGGCATCGGCCTGCCGCAAGGTGGGGAAACGATCCTCGAACCCTATGTGACGACGCGGGAAAAGGGCACCGGCCTGGGCCTCGCGATCGTGAAGAAGATCGTGGAAGAGCACGGAGGGGAAATCAGTTTCACCCCTGCGCCGGGCAGCGGCGCGCGCGCGACCCTGCGCTTTGCCCGCGATCCGCTCGCTTCGGGTGAAGGGAGCGAGGCCGCAGAATGATCCGCCCGACCAATAGCATCGTGTTTCAAGTGGAGTTGAGTTGATGGCCCTCGATATTCTCGTCGTCGATGACGAGCAGGACATTCGCGAACTCGTCGCCGGTGTGCTGAGCGATGAAGGCTACGAATGCCGGACCGCCGGCGACAGCACCAGCGCGCTGCGGATGATAGACGAGCGCCGGCCCAGCCTGGTGCTGCTGGACGTATGGCTGCACGGCAGCCCGATGGACGGCCTGGAAGTGCTGGACGCAATCAAGGAGCGTGAGCCCCAGTTGCCGGTCATCATCTTTTCCGGCCACGGCAATATCGACACGGCCGTATCCGCAATCGGGCGCGGTGCGGCGGATTTCATCGAGAAACCGTTCGAGGCGGAGAGGCTGTTGCTGCTGGTCGGCCGCTCAACGGAAACTGAGCGCCTGCGTCGTGAGAACGCCCGCCTGCGCGAAGGGTTTGGTTCCGCGGAGGAATTCACCGGCAATTCCGCCGCGATCAACACTGTTCGCGCCACATTGAAGCGCGTGGCGAACACCGGCAGCCGCGTGTTGATTACCGGTCCGGCGGGGGCAGGCAAGGAAGTGGCCGCGCGCCTGCTGCATAGCTGGAGCCCGCGTGCCGACAAGGCTTTCGTCACCGTCAATTCGGCGCGTATCACCTCCGAACGGTTCGAGCAGGAGCTTTTCGGCGAGGAAGCGGACGGCAACCTGGTGCGCGCGGGCCTGTTGGAAATGGCCGATGGCGGCACCCTGTATCTCGACGAGATCGCCGACATGCCGTTGAGCACGCAGGCGCGGATACTGCGCGTGCTGACCGATCAGAGCTTTGTGCGGGCAGGGGGCAATCGCCAGATCAGGGTGGATGTGCGAGTTGTTTCTTCCACCGCGCGCGACCTTGAAAAGGAAATAGCCGAGAA